>CAMYLC010000172.1:100961-137626 GCA_947259195.1 Thermoanaerobaculia bacterium
TGCGCAGTCTCTACGACGAGTTCCACCCGAGGAGTAGCTCGCGATGAGTCGGTGGCGACTGACCGGCCGACGTCCCGGCTTTCCGGCCTGGCTCTCGATGCTTCTCCTCGCGGCGCCATCGAGCTCGAGCGCTGAGCTCGTGGTGATGACCGACGGCCAGGTACTGAAAGTGGAGTCCTTCGAGCGCCAGGAGGACAGGATTGTACTGGGCTTGCGAGACGGCGGGCGACTGACGATCTCGATCGAGCGGGTAGCGCGCATTGTCGAAGACGAGATTGTCGAACGGCCGGCCGCTGGGCAGCGCTACGCGGTGGGCGAACTGGGACTCTGGTTCGAGGGTTCCTCGGTTGTTCCCGAAACGCCGTTCGGTGAGCTGATTTACGAAACCTGCCGGCGGCATGACGTCAATCCGGTTTTGGTCGCAGCCATGGTACGGGCGGAGTCGGCCTTCGATACTCGAGCGGTTTCGCCCAAGGGTGCCATGGGCCTTCTGCAATTGATGCCGGCCACTGCCGCGCGATTCGGCCTCCAGCAGCCCCAAGCCTTCGATCCGGCTTCGAACCTTGAAGCGGGCGTGCGCTACATCAAGTGGCTCGGAGAGAAGTTCGCTGGCGATCTCGTTCTGGTCCTGGCCGGCTACAACGCCGGCGAGGCCATGGTCGAGCGACACGAGGGAGTGCCGCCCTTTCGCGAGACCGACAATTACATTCAGCGGGTCCTGGAGTTCGCCGACGCCGGCACCGCAGGGCTATAGTGCATCGCCACCAGGGTCCTGTCGTCCGAGGCCGGGACACCTCGGGCATGGCTTTCGACGGCCGCCAAGAGGCGTTGGCTCACCTGTTCCACTCCGTCGGCTGGTCCATGCAGTGCTTGCTTGAGCCGGTCGTAGCCGAAAGGTTCTCCGCTCGGATCGAGGCCCTCGATCAGGCCATCCGACAGCCAGACGACCACGTCATTGCCCTCGAGCGTGACCTGTTTCTGGCCGAAGGACTCGCCAAGAGCTCCAAGGGGGTTGCCGGGCAGGAGAATCTCATGCGCCAAGCCGCCACGCAGTAGGTAGGTGGGCGGGTGCCCGGCGTTCGTCAGCTCCATCTCGCCTGCTTCCAGGTCGATGAAGGCGATGGAGGCGGTAACAAAGAACCGGCTCTCGTTCTCGGAGTTGACCATGGTGCTGAGTCGGCGCAGAATCTCCTTGGCAGGCTTTCCTTCCTCCACCAGAATCACGAGGGCAGCCTTCAGCATGGCCATCCGCAGCCCTGTTGGCAGGCCGTGGCCCGACACGTCGGCAATCACCACGACCAATCGCTGATCGTCGAGGCGCAGGATGTCGAAGTAGTCTCCACCGATGGCCGCGCTGGGCTCGAAGAGGGTGGAGAATTGTGCGGCCTCAGAGGTCGGAATGTCGGCCGGGATGAGGCTCTGCTGCAGGTCACGAGCGATTTGCAATTCCTTGTCGAGGATCTCCTTTTGGGCTACCGCAGCTACAGATTCCTCGAGATTGGACGTCATCTCGGTGAAGGATCGCTGCAGCTCGCCGATCTGGTCGTGACGCTTAGCGGGGATACGGGTCGAGAAGTCTCCAGCCCTCACCGAGTTGGTGGCGCGACTCAAGCGGTTCACTGCGCGGCTGAGCGCGAAGATCAGGAAGAAGGCCATGAGGAAGGCGAAGCCGTAGATGGTTGCGAGAAGGCCCGTGACCGAGATGAGGCTGGCCCACACTGCGGTGTTGACCTCTGCGGATCCCGAGAACAGATGTCCGAAGACGGTCGAAGGCCTGCCCCTGAGAGTGGCGACGACATAATCAGTCAACACCGTTCCATCGTCCAGGTTCCTTAGCGGACCGGCCAATTCACCCCACAGAAGGATGGGGCGTTGCCACCAGGGTCGCTTCTGGCCGTCGGTGGATGCTGGCTCAGCCTGGCCATCGGTCCTGCCGGCCTTGAAAGGTGCCAGGGCGAACTCCCGGCTCCCCAGGCTGAGCTGGATTGTTCCCTCTTTGTCGGGATCGTCGCCGCGCATCAGGGTTACATCGACACCATTGCGGCGTCCTAGCTCTTCGGTGATCGGACGGACGAACACTGCCAGGACACCCCTCTCGACGCCAGACGCGCTACCGACGAGAGTGGGAGTCTCGTCCGCCAGCGCCACGAATGGCTGAACCGGCTCTGTGCTGGACGGTTCCTGCTCCAGGCCCTCTCCGTTGTCGAGCCAACCGGGCCATTCGGAGGGCAGCAGTTTCGAGCCCGCCACTCGGCGACCCTTGCGGTAGTAGGCGAAATCGATTCGATCGGCTCGATTCACCTCTGCTTCACGGCCGCTGGCGAATCCGACCAATGCGCTCTCAGCCGCATGCTGCACCTCGAGTTGGAGCGAGCTCGCTGCATCTCGATAGAGGTGGCCGAGAAAATAGCCACTCAAGAGAAAGCCGTTGAGGATCAGCAGCAGGGCGAGGAGTGGGATGGGGAAGATGCCGATCAGAAAGTAGGAAAATGCCAATCTTCGACCAACACTCCACAGGAACTTGCGCAGACCCTTCCACAGCAACCAGAGAAGGGCCAACAGGGAGAAGCCGAGCAGTAGCCCCTTGGCCAAGAGTGACAAAATGGCGGAATCCGCGGTCAAGGCAACAACGGCCAACAAAGCGATGACCACGGCCAGCAGGGCCAGGAGAGAGGAGCTGAAAAGGACTGAGTTTCTGGACATGGGAGATCGGGGAAAGAACTGGAGCGAGGCCACGAATACCTCGCACTACGGGCATCGCAGGAGAAAGGTTCGCTGGAAGATCCCAGTCAACACACCACCGACTCGCCAACTGGTGTGATAGATCCAGATTTCTCCGAGCGTCGAATGCATAATAGCCTGATTTTGGGTCCTGAGCCCGGCGGCCGCCTTTCTGCTAAACTCCGGCCGTCGTCGGAGGAAGATCCCGATGTTTCGTTCCAACCTTGCCTCCGAAGTCGAATGTATCCCGGCGAGATTCACGACTGAGCCTGGCCAGCGCTAGGTTGCCGCCCATTTCCACAACCCTTTGGTGAAGGATCGATGACTACTCGAATCACTGACGACAAAGAAGTGTCAGAGCGCCAGGTAGAGCTCCAGAAGATGGGTGAAGTGGTGGTCCGCTTTGCCGGTGATTCTGGTGACGGAATGCAGTTGACCGGCAATCAGTTCACCAGCACCTCCGCCTTGATGGGCAATGATCTGGCTACCTTTCCGGACTTTCCTGCCGAGATCAGGGCGCCAGCCGGCTCCATCGCAGGGGTCTCGGCGTTCCAGGTTCGCATCGCCGACTACGACATCCATACGCCGGGAGATGCCCCCGATGCGCTCGTGGCGATGAATCCTGCGGCGCTCAAGAAGTCGCTGGCGGACGTGCGGCCCAATGGCATCATCATCGCGAACACTGATGAGTTCGACGAACGCAATCTGAAGAAGGCGGGCTACGAGACCAATCCCCTGGAAGATGGGAGCCTCGAAGGGTACCGCCTCTATACCGCCGACATTACGACCATGACTCGGCGGGCCCTGGAGGACAGCGGCCTGGATCTGAAGACTCAAGATCGGTGCAAGAACTTCTTCGCCTTGGGGATGATCTATTGGGTGTACAGCCGCCCAGTGGAGACCTCCATCACCTGGCTGAAGCAGAAGTTCAAGCGTCGCCCGGAGATTGCCGCAGCCAACGTCAAGGCGCTCACGGCCGGCTACAATTTCTGCGATATTACCGAGGCCTTTCAGGTGCGCTACGAGGTGGAGCCGGCGCCGCTGGAAGCGGGGGTCTACCGGAATATCATGGGCAACGGCGCCCTCGCCATTGGGCTCGTAGCGGCCAGCCGGCGAAGCGGCCTGCCTCTCTACCTGGGAAGCTATCCGATCACCCCGGCGAGCGACATCCTGCACGAGCTGGCGCGTTTCAAGAACTATGGTGTGACGACGTTTCAGGCGGAAGACGAAATTGCAGCTGTCTGCGCCGCCATCGGGGCTTCCTTTGGAGGCGCCCTGGCGGTGACCTCCACCAGTGGTCCGGGCCTTGCCCTCAAATCCGAGGCCATCAATTTGGCGGTCATGGTGGAGTTACCGCTTGTCGTGTGCAACATCCAGCGTGGCGGCCCCTCCACCGGCCTGCCCACCAAGACCGAGCAGTCGGATCTCCTGCAAGCCATGTTTGGCCGCAACGGTGACTCACCCATACCTGTTCTCGCTGCCAGCTCCCCAGCAGACTGCTTCGACACCGCCCTGGAGGCTTGTCGCATCGCCGTCAAGTACATGGTGCCGGTCATTCTTCTCTCCGACGGCTACATCGCCAACGGCTCCGAGCCGTGGAAGTTGCCCAGCCTCGAGTCTCTTCCCGACCTGAGGACCGAATTCTGGTCGAAGGCGGAAGGATTCCAGCCCTACTCTCGCGATGAGAAAACCCTGGCCAGGCCATGGGCGGTGCCGGGTACTCCGGGTCTCGAACATCGTATCGGGGGGCTGGAGAAGGAGGATCTCACTGGCAACGTTTCCTACAGTGCCACCAACCACGAGAAGATGACCCACTACCGGGCCGAAAAGGTGCGGCGCATAGCCAACGAGATTCCAGAGCTGGTCGTCGACGGCGATCCGGCAGGCGACCTGTTGGTCGTCGGGTGGGGAAGCACGCAGGGGGCCGTCGCGGGTGCCGTCCGACAGGCACGGCGCGAAGGTTTGAGTGTGAGTCAAATCCATCTGAGATATATCAATCCATTCCCACCCGACCTGGGTGATGTCTTGCGCCGCTTTGAGAGGGTTCTGGTGCCGGAGATGAATTCCGGTCAGCTGGCGCTCCTGCTCCGGGCTGGGTACATGCGAGATGTCATCAGCTACGGCAAGGTCCAGGGAAAGCCCTTTTTCCGAACCGAGATCTACGACAAGATCAAAGAGATCCTGGAGGCCCCAAGAGATGTCAGTTGAGCTACCGGTACTCAAGAAGAGTGACTTCCAGACCGACCAAGAGGTGCGGTGGTGCCCGGGTTGTGGCGACTACGCCATCCTGTCGGCGGTGCAGTCATTCTTCCCGACCCTGGGGATTCCCAAGGAGAACTTCGTCGTGGTCTCCGGAATCGGCTGCTCCAGCCGGTTTCCCTACTACATGGACACGTTCGGTTTTCATTCGATTCACGGCAGGGCTCCAGGAATCGCCACGGGGATCAAGATGGCCCGACCGGAGTTGGAGGTCTGGGTCGCAACGGGGGATGGTGACGCCCTGTCTATCGGCGGCAACCACCTGATCCACCTTCTACGGCGCAATGTCGGTGTCAAGATCGTGATGTTCAACAATAGGATCTACGGTCTCACCAAGGGCCAGTATTCGCCGACCAGCGAGGTCGGGAAGCGGACCAAATCCACCCCTTTCGGGTCCATCGATAGACCCTTCAATCCTCTCTCTCTGGCACTCGGAGCGGGTGCCACCTTCGTCGCCAGAACTGTCGACATCTTCCAACGGCACCTGAAGGAGACGCTACGTCAGGCTGTCGAGCATGAGGGTTCTGCCTTCATCGAGGTCTACCAGAACTGCAACATATTCAATGACGGGGCCTTCAAGTACATGACCGAGAAGGAGTCCAGAGACACCCAGTCGATTCAGCTCGAGCACGGTCAGCCGCTGGTGTTCGGCAAGGACAAGAGCCTCGGAATCCGCATGAACTGCACCCAACCGGAGGTCGTGGAGTTGGGTGACGGCCTGGGACCTGATGACTGCCTTACCTGGGATGCTCACGACCCCAGCCCGGCCCTGGCTTTTCTGGTGGCCCAACTGTCGCCACCGGATTTCCCGACGCCCATCGGAGTCTTCCGTTCTGTCTCACGGCCCGCGTATGAGCTGGCCTCCGTCGCGCAGGTCGAAGAGCTGACCGAGCAACGAGGTGAAGGGACTCTCCAGGACCTGATCTACTCCGGCGAGGCTTGGACAGTCAGGCAGGACGGGACTGTGGTCAGCGGAGTGGAAGAGGCCTGACTTCGCGCAGAACAGGCTCTCAAAGATCGATCAGATAGGTGTCGGCCTCTACGACTTCGGGGTCCAGGGAGAAGTCGTAGAGCTCGAGCCCCCCGAACAGCGCTCGCACGTGAGGGAAGCCTTCAGCTTGCAGCTCGCCCGCTAGCAGGACCGACCTCGACCCATCCTCGTCGAACAGGACCACCTGCTGGTCCGCCAGCGGCCGCCAGTCCTGGCTGGGCATGGGCATCGCACCACGCAGAGTTTTGCCTGCTGGGCGTTCTCGTACATCGATGAGCAGTGGGGCCCTGCCTTCCCGGAGGCTGCGAAACAGGGTGAAAGCCGATACTTCCAGTCTCGGGTCGAAGGACACTACCGGCTTGTTGTCGTCACGGAAGCTCGTCGGCATGGGTTCGTCCTGGTCGGATCACTCTGATTCGATGTGTGGCACCACTGGGTTCACTCTCACTCGTCACGAAGACTGGCCCATACCAGACCGGAGACGAGTTTGGGCAGGAAGCGGGTCGACTTCGGTGGCAGCAAGGCTCTTTGGGCGGTCGCCTGCGAGAAACCTTGCGGCGACATTGGCGGTAGCACGAACCCGGCCGTGAGCTCGCCATGGCGGATCGCGGTTACCAGTTCGTCTGCATCGGAGCGATAGACGATCCTGCCGTCGCGGGCTGCGGCGGCGTCGAGTCCGAGCCGCGGGAGCACGACATCGTGCAGCCACGCGACTGCCAGATGACGGGAGTAGGGGGGTAGGTCGACAGGGGCCTCTGACGGTTCGAAGGACCAGATTTCGGGCTGGCGCCCCGTCGCCAGGACCGCGAGAGCGGGCTGCATCTCTTGTGCCGCTGCTGCTGCGAGGGTGACTCCCGCAGTCGCAGCGCAGGGCCGCCGACTGCTGGCCAGTCCTGCCGCCGAGTCCAGATCGACCGCTACCGGCAGTCCGCGATGGATCGGATCGATGGTCAGGCCAGGGGATTTCAAACTGGCGATCACGGCCAGTTTCGTTGCCTTGTCGGAGCCAATCTGCAAACCCTGCTCGGTGGCGTGTCGGAGGGCAACCGCAAAGCGGTGATGGCCATCGGCGATGAGGCCTGAACAGCTTTCGAGGAGGCTTTGGTATTGCTCGATTCGAACCGCATCGTCGACACGGTAGAGCCGGTGGCGGTTGCCGAAGAAGTCCTGGTGCTCGACCAGGAATGCGCCTGCCGTCACGTCCTCGGTCAGCAGCGGGTCGAGGCCGCCATCGTCGTCGCTCAAGAGAAGGATGGGCTCGAGGTCGGCGTTGGTGGCGCGCAGGAGATCCAGCCGCTCGTCCACCGTCTTGTCGACCGTCCTTTCGTGCGGTCGTATGATCCCTGCCGTTGGGTCCTCGAGGCCGACGAGCGCGGTGAGGCCGAGTCGACGTCCCCCTCCTGGTAGAAGAACCTCATAGGGGTAGAGGGCCTCGGTCGGGTCCTGTTGAACGGTGCCGGCCTGCAGCCATTGTTCGTGTTTCTCATGAGCACTATCGTAGGGGTTACCGTAGTCCGTCGCGACCGGGCGGGTGAGCCACGCGAACTGGTGCGGGTTCTCTCTCAGGCAAGCGGCGTGGGTGTCGTCAATCTGGTCGTACGGTGGTGCCGCCAGGCTGCCGCGGTCGGCGAGCCCGTTGGCGTAGCGGATACCCTTGAAAGCAGAGAGACGCATGGTTCGAGGAGCGGCTATTCTATCTGGCGCCGCGGAGGGCTGTGCCCGCCAGCGCGGACCAGGTCCCGATCTGGTTCTGCGGCCGCCCGTCGGAGGCGCATATACTGGCGATTGCAATGGCTGAGCAACGCCTGTCCATACCGCGAGAGGTGATTCAGTGCTGTCGCCGCGACCGACTCGATGCGGAGTCGGCCAGCATCGCCTACTACTTCTTTCTCTCGTTCTTTCCCATGATCCTGACCCTATTCAGTCTCACCGGTCTGATCGGGCGGCGCGCAGCCTTTGAATGGGTAATGGAGGAGCTTCTGGTGGCACTACCACCTGCAGCCGCCGGGACGATCGGCCGCTTCGTGCTGCAGGTTACGGAGTCTCGAAGCCCCAGCGCCCTGTCGATTGGCGTCTTGTTGACGATCTGGACGGCCTCGAACGTCTTCAGTGCCTTGGCTGACAGTCTGAACAAGGCCTATGAGGCGAAGCGGGCCCATCGGTGGTGGAAGAAGCGCGCTCTCTCGCTGGCCATGTTGCTGTTGCTCGCGGCAGCCCTCGTGGCGCAGGCCGCCTTCCTTCTGGCTGGACCAGAGTTTGCCAGGATCCTCAGATTCGAGACCTTCGACAGCAACATCAGGTGGCCGCTCACCCTCGCGCTTGCGGTGCTGATGATGTGGTCTATCTACTTCACGCTGCCGAATCACGACCAGAGCCGATCCAAGCGGTGGATTCTGGCCGGTGCCGTGGTCGGCACTTCGCTATGGGCGGTGGCGACGGTCGGCTTTCGGCTCTTTCTGATCAATACCGGGCGATTCAGTGCCGTCTACGGCGTCGTCGGTGGAATGGTGGCACTGCTCATCTGGCTGTATCTGACCGCGATGTCGATCTTGATCGGCGGAGAGGTAGCTGCGGTCCTGGAGCGCCGCCTCGGAAAGAAGAGCTCCACCCACGGGACTGCCTCGAAGGGCAGCTCCGGATAGTGGAGCTTAGGGGCGTAGGGGCCTAAAGGCGCAGGGACGCAGGATATTTTCCGGCCTGTTACCCGGCCGTGTTCTCTGGCACTTTCGGGTCTCTTGGCTGGTCGGCGTTCACTCTTCCAGCTCGCCTTCCAGCTCGCGCAGACGGTTCTCCAGTGCTTCCAGACGCTCGAGCAGCTCCTCCTGACTCGAGTTGTAGCTGTGCAAGCGCTCCCGCCAGTCTTCGCTGCTCAACTCCAGGTTCAGACGCTCGATGGCTTCGTCGAATGCCTCGACCTGCAATTCGATGACCTCGTCGTAGTCACCATCCGCTACAACCAGGCCCCGGTGCCCGCCACCAGGGCCGACGTTGAAGTGACGGATGTCGATCTGGGGCCGTTCAGCTTTGGTCAGAGTCGCGTTGAATGCCAGCAACTGAGCATCTCTCCACACTTCGACCCTGACGGCATCTCCTTCTTCATGTCTCGAGATCTCGTGATACAAATCGACGAAGGAGCCGATGGACTCGTCGTCGATGGTCGTCAGGATGTCCCCGACGTGCAGACCGACACTCTGCGCGGGGCTGTTGTCTGCCACCCGCGAGACCAGCACTCCGACCTCAGCTGGAGCGCCGAAATGCTCGCGCAGCTCGGGAGTCAACTCGACCGCCTCGACTCCCAGATAGCCTCGGCTAGTCATCGCTCCGTAGCCGTGGGCTACTGCGTGGTGCTCCCCGGGACCCGCTACCTTGATGACGCGGGTCTGCCGGATCTCTTCCCTCTTTTCCGTCTGGCTTCCGGCCCAGAGCGGTGCCGCGACGACCAGTCCGACAGCCATGAGAACGATGGCAAGAGGTGGAGTCCGTCGAGGGGTGAAGATAGAGCCTTCGGTTCGCATAGTCATGGGTCTCCTTTTCCCTTCATTGGATGCGGGGGTCCCCGGGTGCTGCTCGCCGGGTGCCTACCGCTGCAGGTCGAATATCGCGTTTCGTGGGGTCAAAGGCGCCTTGCCCAAGATCCAGGACGAGATCGATTTGACTGTCGCCTCCAAGGTACAAGACAGGCGGAGGCTGGGCGGCGAGCGAGCGCAGGGCCGCTACCTCGTCTTGAAGACTCTCGTATTCCTGGCGAATCCTCTGGGCGCTTTCCTGCTGCACCGTCGGTTCAGCGGCGGGATAGGAGCGGAGCCAGAGTCCGAGGGCCAGGCCGACGACTGCCAGTGTCGCGATTGTGGCCAGCCAGCGAGGAGAGATGCCGGCCAGCTTCGACGAATGGCGATCGGCGAGCCCGTTCAGGACTCGCCTCGTGAAGTCCTCGGAGGCGACTTCTCTTGGCAGCTTCGCCAGGGCCTCTTCGACGGGGGATTGCTGTCGATTCCGTGTCACGATCGTCCTCCCATCTGATAGGGCTCGAGCTCGCCGCGAAGCAGAGCGCGCCCGCGATGCAGCCGTGACTTGACCGTTCCCTCTTGGATGCCCAGAAGATCAGCGATTTCTCGGTGGCTCTTGTCTTCGATGTACGACAGCACGATGGGGGCCCTGTAGCGCAGTGGCAGCTTGGCCAGGGCCCGATTCAGCTCCTGGTTCAACTCGCACCGCAGCACTTCGGTCTGCTGACTGGGCTCTGTCCGATGGCCATTGGAGTGGAAGAAGACAACTCGCAGCCTCGACCACCGCTGGTCGCGCCTTGCCGCGCTGTGGGCCAGATTGGTCGCGATGCGATAGAGGTAGGACTGGAGCCTACCCTTCTCGGAATACCGATGACCCCGTTCATAGAGGCGCAAGAAAGCCTCCTGAGCCAGGTCTTCGGCCTGGCCCCTACTGCCGGTCAGGCGGATCAGGTAACTGACTAGGCCGTCCTTGTGACGATCCACGAGTTGCCCAAAGGCAGATCGGTTGCCCTGTCTCGCCAGCCGGAAAAGATCGCTATCGCTGTAGGCCGTGGTCTCTGTCACGGCTCCTCCCTTACCCTTATAACGCTCGAAGAGCGTCAGGGTTCCGACGGATGGAGCTCGCCGGCAAGGGTGGGCGTGGGCTCCTGGCCCCCATCCTGGAGCCGACGACGATAGGTGGGAGGGCTTACACCCAGCAGCAGGGAACCGATTCGGACATCGTCCGGGAATCGCGAGACGATCTCTTCAAGGAGAATCTCCTGGACCTGCTCCAGGAGTCGCCCCTGCTCCCGCGCAGGGGAGCGCACCAGGTCAGACAGCACTCTCTGGACTTCGTTCCAGCTGCCGGAGCGCGGTGCCAGACCCGACTGGATCTGCTGGCTGGCTTTTCTCAGGCGGCGCCGGAAGGTGCTCTCGGGCAAGCCGACGAATTGACAGCCACGACGGGCAACTTGATCAGTGGCGGCGCCGGCCTCGACAATCAGGTCGTCTGCTAGCCAGCGACCGAGGGGCAGGCCCAGCGGAGGATCGCTCTCAGCCGCCAATGCGATTTGTCGCTGTAGGGCTGTCCTGAGCTCTACCCAGGGATCTCGGCGCCTCTCCTCCTCCCCTTTCACGGCATGGGTGTTGGCATCGGCCGGCTCGGACGGGGCTCCGGTCTCCCTCACGCGGGGTTGCAAGGGTCCGGAGGCGAGCCCCTCGCCGGTCAGACCGAGCTCCTCGGGCTCGAGCTTCTCATCGTCGCTGAGGATGACGCTTTGCAGGAGCCGATTTTGGAGCTCGCGTACATTGCCAGGCCAGTCGTGAGCCAGCATCGCCGCTTCTGCCGAGCGGGATAGTGCACGAGCCTGCTTCTGGTACTGGACTGCGTAGAGCTCGAGAAAGTGCCGAGCGAGGTGGAGGATGTCATCGGGCCGCTCTTTGAGCGGCGGAATCTGCAGGTGCAGCACGTTGAGTCGGTGGTAGAGATCTTCCCGGAAGCGACCCGCCTCCACCTCCCGAGCAAGGTCCCTGTTGGTGGCCGCGATGATCCTGACATCCACTCGGCGGGTCTTGGAGCCGCCGACCGTCGTAAACTGCTTCTCCTGCACGAAGCGCAGGAGTTTGCTTTGGACCTCGAGCGGCAGCTCTCCGATTTCGTCCAGCAGCAGGCTTCCCCCGTTGGCCTGCAGCAGCCGCCCAGCACGATTTTGCTGGGCACCGGTAAAGGCGCCCTTTTCGTGCCCGAAGAGCTCGCTTTCGATCAAGGACGAAGCTATGGCCCCGCAATCGACGATGACCAGTGCGGCGCTCCGGCGCGGACTGAGCTGATGGATCGTGCGAGCGAGGAGCTCTTTTCCGGTACCACTGGCACCGGTGATCAGAACAGTTGCGTCGGTGGGCGCCACTCGTCGGGCGGTGCCGACCACGCTCTCCATCTCGCTCGATCGGTAGACTAGCTTCACCTGCTGCAAGGCCTGGCGAAGGTCGCTCAGCTCGGCGCGCAGCCTGCGGTGCTCGATCTCCTGGCGTCGTCTCTCCAGGTCGGCCAGGCGAGCCCGGTCCATAGCGACTGCCAATTGGGCCGAAAGGGCTTTGAGAAAGATGAGATCCGACGAGTCGAGCGTCATGGATTGGTGTTGGCCATCGATCATCAGGCAGCCGAGGCAATCGCTGCCGGCGATGAGAGGTACCGTGAAGCAGATCCGTTTCGTCGGTGATGACTGCTGGCCTTCGACTGCAGGCGAGTCGTCGCTGGTCTCGTTCGCTTCCAGCTCGGCGACAGCGATTTCCAGGCGCTGGCGCTCCTCAGTGTCGAGCTCGAGAGTTTCGATTCGACTCTGCAACCCGCTTCCACCATCGGTGCGAGTCAGACCCCGCAAGAGCTGCAGATGGCCCTCTTCGTCTCTGGTAAAGAGCCCGATGCGGCTGGGTAGGAAGGCTGTATAGAGCTTGTCGACAACCTGAGCTGAAAGATCGTCGAACGCATCATGCAGGGCGATGATGTCGATCGTGTCCCTGAGCAGCACCATGTTGCGGTAGTCCTTCGCCATGTTGCCGGTGAAGATGCCGCTCAGTCGATCGAAGCTGCCGACCTGTTGGGAAGCGAAGTCCTCTTGCCAGCTCACCACCGTGCCGCCGCCCATGCGCTTGGCCGTATTCAAGGCCTGATCCGCTCGACGTACCAACTCGAGAGGATTGGCAACGTCCGCCTGCCCGCAGTGGAGGGTAGCCAGCCCTATGCTGAAGGAGAGCGAGACCTGAGAGTCGAGGAGCCCGAGGCTGCCGAGGAGCTGCTCGGCGCGCTCGGCGATCTCACGAGCCTCGTGAGCCGGGGTTTCGGAAAGAACTACCGCGAAGACTACGCCCCCGTAGCGTGACACCAGGTCGGTACCCCGGAGCGTCGTGCGCAGAGCCTCACTGATGGCGCGGATGCACTGGTCGCCGCTCTCCCGGCCGAAGCGTTCGTTGACGATGTAGAAATCGTCCGGGTTGATCAGGAGCAGAGACAGAGGCGTGCTGTCGTCAACCGCCTCGCGGAATCGGTCGGCGAGGACCGCCTGGAACTCCTTACGATCGGGCAGGCCAGTGTTGGGATCCTTCAGGATCGCCGAGACCTGGCTGGTGTGACTGGCCAGGGCTCCGCCAAGGGCGAATAACCAATCCCACCAGTGCGCCGGGTCCTGGGCCTGTCGCAGGCTGCTGGGTAGATAGCTGCTGGCCAGGCGTTCCAATACCGTGCCCTTGCCGGCGGCGAAGCGAAGGCCGATCCAGGCCCCCAGGAGGGGACCACCTTTGCCTTCCCGGGCGTCGCTGCGTCGCCGCTGGCCCTCGTCGCCGAACAGCGCCCCGAGCGTCAACGGGGGCTCCACCGCTGGCAGCGGCACCAGGCCGGAATCGGCGGCCTCGCTGAGGACGAGGGACGGTATTCCGGAGCTCTCTTCGTCCCCGTTCCCGGCGCTGGTCTTCGCTATGTGGTTGGCGAACGCCTCCGCGGACTCGAGGTCTTCGAGCTCCGGAACCGGGGGAGCTTCACCGTCGTGGATCAGCAGGGGACGCGCCAGGCGACTCATCGGCTCCGGAATGAAGAGGCTGGCACATTCCGCGCCGCTGAGGCGACGTATGCCCTGGACGTAAGAGCGTAGAAGTGCCGGTGCTTCGATCATGGGCGGGTTCGAGGGCAAGAAACTGATGAGAATCCCATCAGAGTTGCGTATGCGCCATAATTTTGCCCGAGAGTAGCATGGGGCTCACCCGTCGGCAGTCGAATACTTCGCAGTACTCTGGACCGCATTGCTTCTGACCCCGCGAGCAGATTGCGGAAGGCGTTTGTCAGCGGTCGAGAATCCGGTCCAGCAGCCATCCCAGTAGGCTCAGGAGCGAGCCCGAGCCGGCAACGCTCTGCGACCAACCGGTACCGGTACCCAAGGTCGGCATCTGCCTGTCGAAATCTGCTCGCCGCTCGAGGTCGGCCTCCATCTCCCGGCGAAGCCGGCTGGCCTCTGATTCGCCTCCGGTGCGGATCCAACGCACCACCGCATCGAGCTCGTTGGCATCGAACCACTGGCCGTGGGGTCGACAGCTGTCGACAATGATGCCGCTCTTGCGACCGAAGTTCAGCCGGTGCATCAGCTTGCCGCAGACCGGGCAGGGACGATAGAGGCGAGTCTGGTCCTGTCCAGCCGCCGGAAGTGTCTCAATCGACCCCTTCCGGGTCGAGGTCGGCTCGGTGGTCATGGAGGCCTCTCTTACTCTCTCCATCAAGACTTGTGCGGTGTCCTTGGCCAGCCAGAGACCGGCACAGCGGGGGCACTCGAGGACCGACACCGGGGGCTGGCCGAGCTCTCGACTGGTCAGGTGGATGGAGTCGGAGCACGCGGGGCATGGCGTCAGGCTCGGTTCTCCGGCTCTGCCGGCAGGCAGCAACGGAGTAGCGCAATGATGGCAATAGCGGGCACGGTCGCTGACGCGTGCCATGCACGCTGAGCAGATGGTGTGCAGATCCCGCTCGTGGAGGGTGAAGTCAGCGTCGCAGAAGCGGCAGGTGGCGGATTCTGCCTGGCGAGGCGCGCCGCACGCCGAGCAGCGGACCACGTCGGCGTCGTGAGGTGACGGTACCGGCACCTCGAGAGTCTCGCTGCAGAGGCAATGAAAGCGGTCTCCGGCCTGCAGCTCGCCGGCGTCGTATTGGCGTTTGCAGGAGGGGCAGGAAACGAGCAACCGCATGCAAAGAGGATGGTGCAAACCCACTGCGGAGTCAATTGAATCCGTCGGCAACGTCAAAAGGGCTGAGTTTGCTTGAAACAAATGGTGATTCCGATACGTAGAAACGAGCGTCGGAACCAATACGCGAAAGCAACCAAGGCCAGGTTGATGGAGGCTGAAATGACTGAACGATCCGAAGCGAAGAACGGCACTAGGCGAGGGAAGAGGTTGTGGCGGTGGATGTCGTTGGCCGTTGCTGTCCTCCTGCTGGTCGCCGGCGGTGTGACGTTGATGAACGTGAGTGCCGCCAGAGCCAACGGTGCGTCGACGGTAGAGGAGAGTTCCGACGCGTCCGAGAGCGCCGCCTCGACGCCGGAGGATACTGACGACGAGAAGAAGGGCGACGAGGAAGGCGACGATGCCAAGACGCCAGTGCCGGTGGAAGTGGCCTCGGTGGAGGAGGGCTCTGTTTCCGCCTACACCAGCTCCACGGCCAACCTGGTTGCCGAGAGCGAGGTCAAGGTCCTCTCCGAAGTCGAAGGACGTGTCCTGACGCTGCGGGTCGAGGAGGGCGACTGGGTCAAGAACGGTCAGGTTCTGGCGACTCTCGTGCGGGACGACCAGGCAATCGCGTTCAAGAAAGCTCAGCTCCAAGAGACTAATGCCCGCGCCGCCTACGATCGGGCCAAGGAGTTGGTGGAAAGGGAGCTCATCAGTCGCGAGGAGTTCGACAAGCTGAGTATCGACTACGAAATCGCTCAGCAGGAGCTTGCAGAAGCCGAATGGGCTCTGAGGAAGACCACCATCATCGCGCCGTTCGCGGGCCGGATCACGGTTCGGATGACGCAGCTGGGCCAACATGTGCGCCCCGGCGATGAGCTCTTTCAGGTGACCGACTTCGACCCGCTCGTAGCCCGCATCTATCTGCCGGAGCGTGATGTTCTGGGGCTGGAGGAAGGCCAGGACGTCCAGATTCGGCTCGATGCAGCAACCGAGGTGTACTTTGCTGGGCGGATTCGCCAGATCAGCCCCGTAGTCGACACCTCTACCGGAACCGTGAAAGTGACGGTCGAAGCGACCGAACCACCCAAGCAGGTCCGACCCGGTAGCTTCGTCACCGTCAATATCGTCCGCGAAACGCATTCCGACGCGCTGCTTTTGCCCCGTGAGGCGGTGCTCAGAGAGCTTCAGAAGGCTCATGTGTACGTGGCTGAAGACGACGTTGCGGAGAAAAGAGCGGTGACTCTGGGCCTGGAGGAGGGCGAACTGATCGAGGTCCTCTCCGGCGTCGCGGCAGGTGACCGGGTGATCGTGACCGGACAGGGTGGCCTGAAGGATGGCTCCGCCGTCAAGATCCTGATCGCGGACGCCAACGTGGGATAGGGCCACCATCATGCGCCTAGTCGATTTCTCCCTGCACCGTCGGGTGACGGTCTCCATGATAGCTGTCGCCCTCGTTCTCTTCGGTCTCGTAGCGTTCAGCCGGCTTTCCATCAATCTGCTGCCGGATCTTTCGTATCCCAGCCTGACCGTGGAGACGAAACTCTCTGGCGCCGCGCCCGCCGAGATGGAATCCCTGGTCTCGCGCCCAATCGAGGAGTCGGTCGGCATCGTCGCTGGAGTCAAGCGCTTGACCTCCGTGTCACGTCCCGGCCTGTCACAGGTGACGATGGAGTTCGAATGGGGCCGCAACATGGACTTCGCCTCGCTCGACGTGCGGCAGAAGCTCGATGTGGTGAGGCTCCCCCGCGACGTGACAAAACCGGTGGTGCTGCGCTTCGACCCTACAAACGACCCGATTCTGCGCCTCTATATGCAGGGGACAGGCGACCTCTTCCAGCTTCGCTATGTTGCCGAGGAGGTGCTGAAGAAGGACCTGGAATCGACCGAAGGCGTGGCCGCCATCAAAGTCAACGGTGGTTACGAAGAGGAGATCCAGGTCAGGGTCGACGAGGGCAAGTTGGCGCTTCTGGGCCTGAGTATCCAGGCGGTGAACGAGGCGCTGCTCAAAGACAACGTGAATCAGGCTGGCGGCAGTCTCTACGAGGAGGAGGCCCGCTATCTGGTGCGCTCCAACAACGAGTTCGTGGATCTCGAAGACATCATGGATACTGTCCTGCTGGCCCAGGACGGGAGGGTGGTCAGGGTGGCCGATGTCAGTGAGGTGACTCGTGGCCACAAGCAGCGTGAAGTCATCACCCGATTCGACGGCCGCGAAGCTGTGGAGTTGGCGATCTACAAAGAAGGCGACGCTAACACGGTACAGGTGGCCAAGGCAGTGGAGCGTCGTCTCGGGAGCATTTCGAAAGAGCTCCCCGAAGGTGTCGGGGTGGTTACAGGAGTCGACCAGTCCAAGTTCATTCAAGCTTCTATTCGCGAGGTCCTGAGCAATGCCCTGCTGGGTGGCGGAATTGCCATTCTGGTGCTGCTCTTCTTCCTCAAGGATGCTCGCAGCACCCTGATCATCGGTGTCTCGATACCCATCTCCGTGGTCGCCACATTCTTCCTGATGTACCGCACCGGTACATCTCTCAACATCATGTCTCTCGGTGGGCTTGCACTCGGTGTCGGGATGCTGGTGGACAACGCCATCGTGGTGTTGGAGTCCATCTTCAAGCACCGCGAGGCGGGAGCCTCCGCTTTCGAGGCGGCACGCGACGGAGCCTCGGAGGTCGGTCGCGCCGTGGCAGCGTCGACGCTCACCACAGTGGCGGTGTTCCTGCCGGTGGTCTTCCTGCAGGGAATCGCGGCGCAGCTCTTCCGCGATATGGCTTTGACGGTTTCATTCGCCCTGCTCGCCTCGCTGGCCGTCGCCCTGACCCTGATTCCCATGATGTCGGCGCTGGCCGGTGGCGGCCCGAGCGAGGACGGCGCCGCGTCGGTTGCTGCAGTCGGCCAGAGTGGAAGAGTTCGACGGGTCTTTTACATGGTGTTCGTCGGTGTGCCGTCTCTGGTGATTCGAGGAATTCGCTTCGTGCTGAGCTGGATCGGCAAGGGGCTGACGCTGCTGGCGATGCCCTTCTCGCGCGCCTTCGACAAGGCCCTGGGATGGGCGGCGGCAGCCTATCCCCATATTCTCCGCGGCGCTTTGCAGGCGCGCATGGTCGTCCTGGCGATCGTCCTGGTGGCTTTCGCGGCTTCGATCTGGATGATCCCACGCCTCGGCTTCGACCTTGTGCCAACGATCTCGCAGGGCGAGTTCAGCTTCATGGTGGAGCTTCCGGAAGGGACTCCGCTCGAGATCACCGATCGCTTCATCAGAGATGCCGAAGCCGTATTGGACGGCAACGAGCTGGTCGCGTCGCACTCTTCGATGGCGGGTGGGCGGGGGCTGTCGCTGACCAACACAGGTACCGAGGGTGAGAACGCAGGCCGAATCCAGGTGCGGATGGCTCAGGGGACATCGCCCGAGCAGGAGGCTGGCGTGATTGCCGAGTTGCGAGAACGTCTCGAGGTCTCCGGGCTGGCGCGCTTCAAGTTCGAGCGGCCGACTTTCTTCAGCTTCAGGACCCCGATCGAAGTCGAGGTCTACAGCGACAACCTGACCGAGCTGCACCTGGCGACGACAGAGCTCAAGCAGCGCATCGATCAGATTCCAGGTCTGGTCGATGTCAAGTCCTCAGCCGAGTTGGGCAATCCGGAGCTGCAGGTCGTTTTCGACCGCAACCAGCTGTCGCAGCTCGGACTCAATCTGGGTGACGTTGCCGACACTCTTCGCAAGAAGGTGCAAGGCGATGTGGCCACCCGGTTCACCGAAGGCGACCGGGAGATCGACATCGTCGTTCGCTCTGTGGACCTGGGCCAGGCCTCGGTGGGCGACGTCAACAACTTCATCATCGCGCAGCGCGACTCCGTGCCGATCTATCTGAAGTCGGTGGCTGCCGTGACCTTGGTCGAGGGCCCCAGCGAGATTCGGCGAATCGGCCAGAAGCGCACCGGCGTCATATCGGGCAACCTGGCGGGTCGTGACATGGGTGCGGTGGCGTCGGATGTCCGGACAGTTCTGGCCGAGACACCGTTGCCTCCAGGGGCTACGGCGGCCTTGAGCGGACAAGAGGAGGAGCGGGCCGAGGCCGTGCGCTCCCTGATGATGGCGATGGCCCTGGCAATCTTTCTGGTCTACCTGGTGATGGCCTCGCAGTTTGAGTCGTTCCTGCACCCGTTCGTCATTATCTTCACCCTGCCGCTGGGAGCCATTGGGGTCATCGGAGCACTGGCGATCACCGGTCGGACGATCAACATCGTGGCCATGATCGGGGCGGTGATGCTGGCCGGAATCGTGGTCAACAACGCGATTGTGCTGGTAGATGCCGTCAACCAGCGTCGTCGGTCCGGCATGGGGCGAACCGAGGCTTTGATCGGTGCCGGCAGTGATCGACTCCGGCCGATCCTGATGACCTCGGCGACGACCATTCTCGGTCTGCTGCCGATGGCGCTGGGGCTCGGCGAAGGAGCGGAGCTGCGAGCGCCACTGGCCATCACCGTCATCGGCGGTCTGAGCGTCGCCACGCTGCTGACCCTGGTGGTGATCCCGGTGGTCTACTCCCTGGTCGATCGCAAGCCCGATCCGATAGCGCGAGAAGAGCTGGTAGCAGATTCTGGCCCCGCCGACGGCCTGGTCATACAGCCTCTTGGAGAAACAAGCTGATGCGGTTCTCGCACCTGGCCGTCAATCGGCCGATTACCACTGCGATGCTGCTGATCAGCGTGCTGGTGATCGGAGGGATTGCCATCGTGCGGCTGCCGCTGGCGTACCTGCCCGAAGTGGACGTCCCCTTCATCGGGGTGCAGATCCCCTTTCCGAACTCCAATCCCAAGGAGATCGAGAAGGAGATCATCAAACCGGTGGAAGAGGTTTTGTCCACGTTGTCTGGCGTCAAGACTCTCAATGCCACTGCCAGCGCCGATCAGGCCGAGTTCTTCCTGGAGTTCGATTGGGGTAACGAGCTGGACATCGTTCGCATGCAGGTCAGCGAGAAGATGGACCAGATCAAACCCGAGTTGCCGCCTGATATCGGGGACGTAGTCATCTTCTCGTTCAACACCAGCGACATTCCTGTCGTCCAGGCCCGCCTCTCGGCCCAAGGTGTCGATCTGTCGGAGAACTACGAGCTCATCGAGGCCCGGATCCTGAACCGAATTCGACGAGTGCCGGGGGTGGCCAGGGTGACGCTGGAGGGGGTCGAGCCGCGAGAGATCTTCATCGACCTGATTCTCGATCGCGTCAAGAAGCACAATGTCGACGTCGGCGCGCTGATCGCACAGCTGCGGGGAGCCTCGTCCAATCTCGTATTGGGCCAGATCGAGGATGGTGGGTTGCGATTCAGCGCCAGGGCTCTCGGTCAGTTCACCTCGGTCGAGGAGATCGGCAACCTGATCATCAACGATCAGGGTCTGCGGGTGCGTGACATCGCCGAGCTCAGCTACGAGGAGCCGCCATATCCTCATGGGCGTCATCTCGATCGCCAGTTCGCAGTGGCCCTGGAGGTGTTCAAGGAGTCCACTGCCAACACGGTCGAGGTGGTGCGCGATGTGATGGCGGTCATTCAGAACGACATTAACAATGACACTTTGTTGCAGGGAGTGACCCTCTTCGTTTGGGAGGACCAAGGGGAGGAGATCACCGGTGGCATCCAGGGACTCCTGAAGGCTGGGAACATCGGTGCCCTGCTGGCCATGCTCAGCCTCTATTTCTTCCTGCGTCGCCTGGACTCGACGCTCATCGTCTCCATGTCCATTCCGTTTTCGATCATCGCCGCCTGCGGGTTGATGTACTTCATGGGCAAGAGCCTCAACGTCCTGTCGATGATGGGGCTCATGTTGGCGGTCGGGATGTTGGTGGACAATGCCGTCGTTGTCCTGGAGTCCATCGACCGAACCCACAGGACCGAGCCGGATCGACAGAAGGCAGCCAAGATCGGAGCCGACCAGGTGGCCGTCGCGGTGTCGGCCTCGACGCTCACCACCCTCATCGTCTTCCTGCCCCTGATCGTCGGTGCCAAGGTCCAGCTCACCACCTGGCTCGGTGAGATAGGAATCGCCATCGCCATTGCATTGGCCTGCTCCCTGTTCTCGTCCTTGACCCTGATTCCGCTGATGTCGGCCCATTTTCTGGGCCGCAAGAAGCCCAAGCCGGTCAAGTCCGTCACGTGGCTCGAAGATCGATATGTTTCCCTGCTCGGCTGGACGCTGCGCCACAAAGGCAAGACCTTCGGGTTGCTACTCCTCGTGCTCGGCATCGGTCTGTTGCCCTTCTTCACGGGAATGGTCGAGTCCGCCATCTTCTCTGGCAGTGTCAACAAGCGACTGTTCTTGAGCTACGAGTTTGCCGATTTCACCTACAAGTCTGACGCCGAGAGAGTCGTGAACAAGGTGGAGGCCTTCCTGGATACGAAGCGCGAGGAGTTCTTCATCGAGTCCATCTACAGCTACTACGCCGAGAGTCGGGCTGAAACCTCGATTGTCCTGAGTCGTCAGGACTTCGACGATGAGACCATCAAGGAACTGCGTCAGAAAGTCCGGGATTCGTTGCCGGAGGTCGCCGGGGTCGAATTCTATTTCGACGATGATGAAGAGGAAGGTGGCAGCACCACCTATTTCGCGGTCAAGTTCTTCGGTCAGGACACCGGCGTGCTCGAGAGCTTCGCTACCGAGGCCGCTAGGCGCGTTGAAACGCTCAAAGGGGTAGAGGACATCCGGACCTCTTTCCGCGACTCGCAACGCGAGATTCAGGTCAAGATCGACCGCGACAAGGCGCAACGTCTCGGGTTGACGGCCCAGGATCTGGCCGACATCTTCTCGTTCAGTCTCGGCTCCATGCGCCTGCCGCGCTTCAATGCCGGCGAGCGCGAGGTCGACACCTGGTTGGCGCTGCGATTGGAAGACCGTCAGAACCTCGAGGACCTCAAACAGATCCAGATTGGGGGCGCAGACGGCCAGAGTCCCTTTGTGCTGGGCGATATCGCCCGTTTTGAGGTAGTGCCAAGGCCCAAGGAGATCGTGCGTGAGAATCGCAAAGTCAGGGTGGCCGTGCGCGGCACCTATGAAGGAGAGAACTGGAAGGAGACCCAGGAGGAGATGGCTGGTTTGATGGATGCCTTCGACCTGCCACCAGGTTACTCGTGGTCATGGGGTGACCGAATCATCGAGCAACAGGATCAGAACTCGCAAATGGGCATCAACTTCCTGTTGGCTCTGGTTCTGGTGTATCTGGTGATGGCATCGTTGTTCGAGTCCCTGGCTCAGCCATTCGCCATCCTCTTCTCGATCCCGTTCGCTTTGCCCGGAGTCGCTTGGGTGTTGGCCTTGACCGGCACGACCTTCAATCTCATGGGCCAGATCGGGCTGCTGATCCTCATGGGGATCGTGGTCAACAACGGCATCGTGCTGCTCGATCACATCAACCGTCTCCGACGCACAGGTCTGTCGAGAGACGAGGCGATCCTCCAGGCCGGGCGGCATCGACTGCGTCCGATCCTGATGACGGCGGCGACCACCGTCATCGGGTTGCTACCTCTGGCTCTTCGCGGCCCCAATACCGCCGGCATCTTCTACTACCCGCTGGCCAGAACGGTCATGGGAGGACTGATGTCCTCGGCGGTGCTGACTCTTCTTGTATTGCCTTACGTCATGATCGGCGTCGAAGGCGTCGCCCGGTGGGCGAAGCAACTCTGGAGAAGCTCTGGAAAGCGTCAAGCGCCTTCATCAACCGACGACAGACTTTCTGGCGAGCCAGCAGTGGTGGTGCCTGGTACTTAGGAGGATTGTTCGATCTTGGTCGATCGATGAGAGATCTGGCTGCCGGGCCGCGGACGGTCATCTCCTTTCCCTGGTTCACGACCTGCCTTTTGCCCTGGGGCCAGATCTCTCATCGATCGACCGCTTTGGCGCCTATGCCCGTCACCCTGGACGGGCTGGAGATCCTGCAAGAGCTCCTCTGCCACCGCTGCAACGGCGCGGGGATATACTACCGGCCACATGCCCGAGTCGTCCTCGCCTCCGGCCCCCCTGACTAGAGATCTGCTGCGGGAGCTGCACGCCTTCCTGAGTCTCGAAGCGCCGTTTCTGATTCGAGATCTACCGCAGGTCACGACTGAGCACCGCCTCGAGAAAGCGCTTCTCGGGCGCATAGCTGAGCGCTATCGGACCGGTCCCGGCTTTGCCGCCGCCGAGCTCTACCCGGCCATGACACACCAGATGGCGGTGTCGGGGGGCAGGCGGGACCTCGAGACGCTGGTACGCGGCTTCTTCGATCGCCGACGAATCAAGGCGAGCCTCACACCGCACGAGCGCAGGCTGATGCTGCGCACTATGTTGCTGACCCGTGAGGTGGACGAATTCTTGAAGCGGGCCTTCGACAAGAAGGAGATTCGCTGGGGGTCCATGCCATCGCCGCAAAAGGGATTTCGATCGACGGGGCAAGAGGCCATCGTCGGTTCCGCCCTCCGTTTGCGGCGCTATCCCGAGTACGGGCAGGGAGAGACCTATCGAGGGGACTACATCAGTCCCCTGATCCGCGATCTGGGCGCTCTGCTCATGTTCCTTCCCGACCCGCTGCATCCTCTCCTGGTGCAGTACGGCAAGACAGGTACCCCCGTGGATGGGCGCGACATCCACCTGGGGGACTTCGATCGGGGTGTCCTGCCACCGGCGGCGCCTTTGGCCACCGCAACCCAGACCCTCCTGGGGATGGCCTATGCCTTCAAGTCGCGACGGGAGGATCGCGTTTGCGTGAGCTTCATCGGCGACGGCGGATCGAGTCTGGGGGAGTGGCACGAGGCGGTGAATTTCGCCGCCGCCAGGCAACTGAACATGGTCTTCGTGGTCGAGAACAACCAGTGGGCTCTGGGCACCCACGTCTCTGAGCAGACGGTAGCGCGCCGGTTCGCCGCCAAGGCGGTTGGCTACGGCATTCCCGGTGTGACGTTGTTTGGCAATGATCCAGATGAAGTGGCGGCCGGCGTGACCTGGGCGGCGGAGCGCGCCAGGCAGGGGCAGGGGCCGACGCTGATCGAGCTGATTACCTATCGCCGGGCCGGTCACGCTCACCACGACGACGATCGATTCCACGGTAGCTCGGAAGCCAGGATCGCCGGCTACGAGTTTGCTGAAGAAGGGGCGGCCTGGGAGGTCGTAGACCCAATCGCGCTGTACTCCAAGAGGCTCGACAAGATCGGTCTACTGACCGAGCGAGAGTTGGCCGAGCTCCGGCGAGAGGCTCGAGCACAGGTATCGGAGGCGGCAGGCGAGGCCGCCAGAGCTGCCTGGCCTGAGCCGGCCGTCTATCGAAGCCGGGTTTTTGCACCCAGCACCGCCGCCGATGCGCCACCTTCGGGCGAGTCGCGGACGAAGACGATGTCCTATGACGAGGCGATCCGCCAGGCGTTGACCGAGTTGATGGACGATGACGAAGGGGTCTTCGTCCTGGGTGAGGACGTGGGTGGGCGATATGGGGGCGCCTTTGGAGTCACCAGAGGCCTGACCAAGAGATTCGGGGAGGATCGATGCCTGAACACTCCACTTGCCGAGTCCGCCATCGTGGGTTGTGCAGTCGGGGCGGCCCTGCTGGGCATGAGGCCGATCGTGGAGATCCAGTTCGCCGATTTCCTGGCGCCGGCGTTCAACGCCCTGGTGAACAACGCGGCGAAGATTCACTGGCGTTGGGGCCGGCCCGTGCCGATGGTGGTCCGGCTCCCCTACGGCGGAGCGACAGGAACCCAGTCTGTATTGCTGGGGGGAGGTCCCTATCACAGCCAATGCCCGGAGATGTGGTTTGTCCACACCCCGGGCTGGAAAGTCGTGGCGCCTTCCAATCCCGTTGACGCCAAGGGCCTGATGATCTCCGCGGTGCGAGACGAGAATCCGGTGATCTTCTTGGAGTCGAAGGGGCTCTACGGCTTCTTTCGTTCCGATCTGCGACAGGAGGTGCCGCTGGGAGTGGAGCATCAGGTGCCGCTGGGCAAGGCCGCGGTTGCGCGTCGGGGATCGGATCTGACGATCGTCACCTATGGTGCGATGGTGTGGACGGCTCTCCAGGCAGCCGACACGCTGGCCGACCAGGGAATCGATGCGGAAGTCGTGGATCTGCGGACTCTTGTGCCCTTGGACGAGAAAACGCTTTTCGATTCAGTGGAGAAGACGAACCGGATCCTGGTGGTGCACGAGGCTACGCGCCGTGGTGGGCTGGCCGGAGAGCTGGCGGCGTTGGTCGCCGATGAACGCTTCTACTTCCTGGATGCGCCGATTCGCAGAGTCACCGCTCCCGACACCCCGGTGCCCTATGCACCTCCACTGGAGCTCGACTACCTACCCAAGAGGGAACAAGTTGTCGAAGCAGCCATTCGGCTGGTCGAGGAGTAGTCTTCGAGTCGCACGGGCCCTACTCGTTCGATCCCGCTGTGACACTCCGGTCGTCGGCAGTCTCGTCTGCTCGATCAGTGACCCAGTACCTGCCGAGAGCGTGCCGGGCCTCGGGGTCCTTCATCGAGAAGTCTCGATCCCATGGGTCCGGGCCGGGGATCCACTTCCACCAGAACATGCCGCGCACGAAGGGCTGCTCCTCGATGCGCTCCAGGGCGACCTCGATGAGCCTCTGTCGCAACAGCAGTGCCTGCGGGTTGTCCTCCAGTCCAGGGCTCCATGGCTCACGGGCCGCACTGTGGGATCGGCTGTAGCCGATCTCGGCAAAGAAGATCGGCTTGTCCCGAAACTTCGATGAAAGAGACGAGAGTTGTCGAAGGGGTTCGTTCCATCCCTGCCACAGGTTCTCTCGGCTGGGGTCTTGGTCGAGACTCAAGGGGAAGTAGGCGTGAACCCCAATCCAATCCAGGGCATCCCAGAATGGGACCCTGTCGAGAGAGTCCCAATTGGCGGCATAGGTCACCGAGCCGTCGTAGACCTCTCGCACCGCCGAGATGATCCGCCGCCAGTCCTGTTCTCGATGCGTGGTCTTCTCGTACTCTACGCCGATGGCGAAGATCTTGACGCCGCTCCTCTGGGCGAAGCGAGCCTGGTCGACGATGAAGCCCTGATAGCTGTCGAAGAAACGCCGCCAGGCTGCCTCATCCGTGCCGAACTCGATGTCCCCACGCCATTCGAAGCTGCCCCAATAGGCCAGATGGGGCTTCCAGAACAGCCGCATACCAGCGGTGCGGGCGATCTCGACGGCACGCTCGAGGTAGGCGACTTCGCTGGCTGGACGGCTGGCTACGGCGCCGTCGCGGCTGACCCTGGCGTAGGGATGAATCGCGATCCAATCGACCCCGAGCTCCCCGAGTTGGTCGAGGGCTTCGACCATCGAGGGTGAGCCCCAGATCTGTCCGGCGCGGGGGCACGAGACGATCATTCCCCTCATGAAGGCCTCTTCCGAGAGGCCGTTCCCAGTCGCGGGGGGAGTGCCCGATCTGGGCTCAGATCCCGCTTGCCAAGGCAGGGTAGTGAGAATGCCTGCCACCAGGATCGTGCGGATGGTGAAGATCTTGAAGGGTCTCATCGAGAGCACGTACGTTGATCGGGGCCGACCTTCACTCCAGATCTCTCAGGGTCAGAGGGTCCCGAGCCGGCAGGTGTCGGACTCGATGGCGAGTGACCATCTCGAGTTGCGACTGCCCTTCTGGCGCACCCTGGGCGATGTCGTGCCAACGGCCGACAACGAGGTAGAGGAGCTGATCAGGTAGTAGGTAGGTGCTGGCCGCCCGCAAGATGTCGTCGGCGGTCGTGGCCTCGATTCCCCGCAGGTAGAGGTCCCAATAGTCGTCAGGCCGCTGCAAGAGCTCGTTTTCGGCCAACAGGCCGGCGATTTCCTCGGCAGTGTCGAAGGAGAGTCGCAACTTCCCAAGGAGAGTCAGTTTGGCGACCTCCAGCTCTGTCGTGTGCACCGGCTCCGCGCGGATTCGATGCAGCTCCTCGAGGCTCAGCTCGACTGCGCGCGCTACCTGCGAGCTGCTTGTGTCGAAGAAAACCTGGAAGTCCCCCACCCAGAGCTCACCGGGATCGAGTCGAGCGGAAGCCCGGTAGACGAGGCCTTCGGCAGTTCGCAGTCGGCCAGCGACGCGAGATATGGCTCCGGAACCACCCAGAATCTCACCGAGGACCTCGAGGGCGAAACGGTCCTTGGAGTCCCATGGCACGTCCCGCGTAAGCCTGGCGCCGAGGGCGACTTTGGCCTGGGGGAAATCGGCTTCGTAGTGATAGAGACCCGGCTTCGGCGCGAAGCTCGGGCCCTCGGGAGGCCATGGAATCGACCTGCTGGCAGCTTGATCGGATTGATGGCTCGACCACCGGGCGATTCTCTCTTCGAGAGAGACCAGGAGTGTGTCGACTTGGAAGTCGCCAGAAACGGCGAATATGAGGTTCTCCGGTCGCCAATAGGTCTGATGGAACCGAATCAAGGCTTGGGTGTCCATGGCTTCCAGGCTGCTGGGCGTGAGCGGCCTGGTTGAGAAGTGCCGCCGACCGAAGACGAGCCACCGCCATTCTCTCTCGAGGACGTCGATAGGATCCTGATTCCGCCGACTCATGCTCTCCCGCAGGTTGGTCTTGACGCTGGCGAGGCGGTCCTCCTGAAAGGCGGGCGAGGAGAGCACTTCGAAGAACAGATCCAGGGCTTCGTCGAGGGCCCAGGTGGGCACGCTCAGGCTGGCCGCGCTGCGGGTGAAGCCGGCGAAAGATGTGATGCGAGCTCCAAGTTCATCGACCCTGTCATCGAAACTGTCGGCCGAGCGCAGCCGGGTACCACCCCGCCTCACGAGAGCGCCGGTCAAGGAGGCGAGACCAGCCTGGAGAGGTGGCTCGAGAAACGAGCCGGCTCGGAGGGCGATCGCGACCTCTACCAGGGGCAGGGTGTGGTCTTCGGCAAGATAGACGACGGTGCCCATGTGGATCTCTCGGCGACGACCCTCGGTTAGTGGCAGCTGGATCTCACGCTCGTCGAAGCTCAACGCGAGAGGGCTGCTTGGAATGGAGGGCTGCTCCGCCGAGAACACCACCGCGCCACAGGCAAGCCACAGCGCACCGGCCAGCCCGATGAGCCTGCCGTTCATGGGGCCGCCCCGCCGTCGATACCTTGCGGCCCAGAGATCGCCGGTCGATCACCGCCATCCGTCCGACGATAGAAGGCGACGATTCTTCCGCCAGGCTCTAGATAGCGTCTGGCCGCGGCTCGTACCTGCTCGCTCTCGACCTGAAGCACCTGGCGGGGCCAGGAGTTGATCTCCCTCCAGTCGCCCATGCCCTGGTAGACGAGGAGTTGGGCGAGAAGAGACGCAGGCTCCTTGAGCCGCCGAAACGAGTCGGCTGTCAGTCGGTTCTTTGCCCGCAGGAGCTCTTCGGCTGTCACCAGCTCTGTCTTGAGCTTGGCCACCTCCTGGTCCCAGGCAGTCAAGAGGTCTTCGGGGCGCGAAGATCCCTTGGTTTCGGCCTGAAAGGCGAAATATCCAGCCTGACGCAGCTGATTCTGCTGTGCAGAGGCCGAGAACGCGATCTGCCTGCCGAGGACCATCGTGCGAAAGAGCCTGCCGGACCGCCCGTTGAGTACGGCTGCCAGAACCTCAAGAGCGCGAGAGTCGGCGTCCCCGAAGGCTGCGGAGGGGTAGAGAACCTGCACTCGAGACGGGCATCGGCATTCGAGGGTCAGGGTGCGTCCGCCTGCAAGATCGTCGGGCGCTGGCAGAGGCACCCGGATGCGGGGGCTGGCTCCGCGAGTTGGGATGCGTCCGAAGTACCTCTCGGCGAGTCCGCGGACCTGCACGGGATCGAAGGCCCCGACCAGGACCGCCGTGATGCGCTCTGGCGCGTAGTGCTGTCGAAAGAAGAGCCGAGCCGATTCCCGGGTCAGCCCTTCCAGATCCTCGGGAGCCCCCTGTGGATCCCAGGCATAGGGGTGCCGGCCCCAGAACTCCGACTTCAGCTGCTCGTCGGCGGACCCGGTTGGATTGGATTCGATGCGCAGACGGCGCTCTTCGTGAATGACATCGAGCTCCTGGTAGAACTCCCGGAAGACGGGCTCCGACATTCGGTCGGACTCCAGCCAAAACCAGGCTTCTAGCTTCTCCGCTGGTACCGTGACGTAGTAGAGCGTCAGGTCACGAAGGGTATGAGCGTTGAGTCCTACCGCACCCAGCCGGGAGTAGAAGAGCGGGAACTGACCGAGAAGGGCTTGAGAACGGGCCTCGGCCTGGAGGAGTCGTAGCTGCGCCTCGGAATCGGCAATTCGCTGCTCGAGCTTGGCACGCTTCTTCGTTGCAGCCTCTTTGAGCCCTGACCTGAGCTCGCGCAACTCGGACTGGAGTCGGTCCTCCCGGTCGAGGAGGACCATCTCCCTCTCGATGTCGCGGGTACCGACAGTTCTCGTCCCCTTGAACATCAGATGCTCGAGTAGGTGGCTCAGGCCTGTCTTGCCTGGAGCCTCGTCGGCCGATCCGACCTCGACCACCCAGCCGGCTGCGATGGTGGTCGTTTCAGGTCTCTCGACCAGCAGAATTCTCATGCCGTTGTCGAGCTGAATTGTCTCGACCGGCACTTGTGCGGTGAGATCGGCAGCGGCTTCGAGCAAGAACCCAGAAAGCAACAGGGGAGCGGCCCACAGCGCAACGCGGCGCCAAGGGGCTCGCCGCCGACGTGCGTCGACTATCGGTTCGAAGAAGGGTGCCAAGTTCTCATCCGGTTGAGGTGCGGCATAGGCTGTGGAGCGGCGTTCGATGGTAACACGGCGCCTGCTCATGGTCGGGTCCCAGAAAGACCCGGTCTGCGGTACCATTCGATTGCAGTGCAGAGATTCGCCTGGCGCCTGATCAACGGTCTGCAGGCAGTGTTCCTGTTCTTGTGGACCGCTTTCTGGGTTACGGTCGCGATCGCAGCGCGACTCGGGACCGGAGGCCCCAAGCTCCCCTTGACCATCGCCCGGAAACTCTGGCTGCCGGTGGCATTGTGGACCGTGGGAGCCCGCCTGGAGGTCAAAATCTCGCCGCTCAACGATTTCTCCAAGCCGGCGCTCTTCGTCGCCAATCATCGCTCGTTCTACGACATTCCGGCCCTGGTCGGCGGCGTACCGACGAACCTCCGATTCCTGGCCAAGAAGGAAGTCCGAAAGATCCCGTTTCTGGGTCTCTACGCAGCTGCGATGGGTATGGTCTTCATCGATCGATCCGACAGCGAGGCCTCGAGGACCAGTGTCGAGCTCATGTCTGAGCTGCTGGAGGACGGCGCCAGCATGGCCTCTTACCCAGAGGGCACCCGCAGCCGAAGTGGCCAGCTGCTCCCGTTCAAGACCGGCAGCTTCGTCGCCGCGATCAAGGCCGGTGTACCGGTCGTACCCGTAAGCATTTCTGGAAGTGAGCGAGTGCTGCCAGCGGATGGGTTCTCGCCTCGGCCCGGACTGATTCGGGTTTCCATCGGCGAGCCGATTCCGACTGCACAGCTGACCTTGGAGGATCGACGAGAGTTGGCAGACGAGGCCCGTCGTCAGGTCGAATGCATGCTCGAGCAGGCTGAGGGCCATCCTGCCGAGCAGGAGTCAGCCGCTCAGGCATTGCCGGAGCTGTAGCTCGAGTGCAGACCTCGGCAAGGCAGGCCACCCCACCGGCTTCCAGGCTCTCCGTTCGTCACTCAGGCCTTTTCGGTCGCTAGCATCAGCACGTCGAAGAGTCGCTCGGCGTCGAAGGGCTTGGCCAGGAAATACTGACCGCCGATGATCGGTCCTCGCCGCCGCACCTCTTCGCTATCCACCAGGCCAGTCAGAAAGACGATCGGGATATTGGCTGTGCCGGGATCCTCTCGCAGCTTTTGGGCGACCGTGGCGCCATCCATTTGAGGTAGGACGATGTCGAGCAGGATGGCCTCGGGCCGATTGTCCCCGACCCTGAGAAGAGCGTCGACACCATTGCTTGCAGTCTCCACTGCATGACCTTCGAGCTCCAGCATCGCAGTGACGAGCTGGAGGATCTGGTCATCATCGTCGACTACCAGTATTCGCATGAGGCAGGCTCTCCAGCTCTGAACCGTCGATTCCTGAAGTCGGCACCGATTCGATTGGCAATTCACGTCGATCGTAGCATGGGCCCGTATCTCGACGCAGTGGAGTGCCCCGCAGTCCTGGCCCTCTGCTAACATCTCGCAGCTCGATGACAAGCTTGAAGACCTCTGTAGTCGGTGCCGTTCTGGCCGGGGGCGAGAGCCGCCGGTTGGGGCGGGACAAGGCTCTGTTGCCATGGTTGGGAAAGGCGCTGCTTCTGCACCCGTTCGAAGTACTGCAGGAGGTTGTGTCCGAAGTCGTCGTGGTCACGGTCGGTGGCCGGTCCTATGGAGAGCTCGGTGTACCCGTGATCCACGATCGGTTCGAGGGGCTCGGTCCGCTGGCCGGGATTCACGCTGCCCTCGAGTGGGCCCGCTCGAGTCCCGTGTTCGTTGTCGCCTGTGATCTGCCATTCGTCAGCGTCGACCTCGTCGAACATGTTGCGGACTGGAGCGCCGAGCAGAAGCCTCGAGCCTCGGCAGGTGACCAAGCCTGGGCTCACCCACGGGCCAGAGTCGCGGTCTGGAAGGGGCGGCAGCAGCCCCTGTGCGGACTCTATTCGGCGTCGTGCAGGGAGCCCCTCGAAGAGAGGCTACGCGACGGTCGTCTGGAAGCCTGGCGCTTTCTGGCCGAGATCGATACGGCGTCGATTCCGATCACGCCCGACCTGGCCTTTTACCGACCCGACCTATTGGTGAATATCAACTCGCCAAGGGACCTTCACCAGGGCATCCCCGCAGTGGCCCCAGAGGTTTCGAGTTCGTGATGGGTGACGACCGCAAGCGCCAGGGTGCTCCAGGAGCCACGGTACCCGCCACGGTAGTTGCAGTGGAGGGGAACGACTCTGTTGAACGGGCAGATTCTGTGGCGGTGGAGGAGCCTCTGGAGATCGGCGTCGTGGCTGAGATCGAGGGCCGGAGGCGGCGGCACAATGTAGCCGTCACCATGCGGACCCCGGGCAACGACTTCGAGCTGGCGGCCGGTTTTCTCAGTGGTGAAGGGATGCTGAAGCACCGTCGCGACATATGGCGAATCGACTACTGCGACGCCAGCTCTTCGCGGGATCCTGACAACGTGGTCGAGGTCAGCTTGAGACCGGGAGTCGAGTTCGATGCCGAACGGCTCAGCCGTCACGTCTTTACTACTTCGAGCTGTGGGATCTGCGGCAGAGCCTCCCTCGAAGCGGTCCAGATATCATGTCCCAGAGTCCCAGTCGGCAACTTTCGGCTCTACCCACAGCAGCTGGTGCGGTTGCCGGCTACCCTGCGCGAGGCACAACCCGTGTTCTCCGAGACGGGTGGCCTGCATGCCGCCGGCCTCTTCGAAGGCAGCGGCCGGCTGCTGGCTCTGCGAGAGGATGTGGGGCGACACAACGCCGTCGACAAGGTGGTGGGGTCCCTGCTGCTCGAAGAGGGGCTTCCCGGTTCTGATCGCGTCCTCCTGGTGAGCGGACGGGCCAGCTTCGAGCTGGTCCAGAAGGCCGCCTTGGCTGGCATTCCGGTTCTGGCAGCGGTCGGTGCACCCAGTAGCCTGGCAGTGGAGCTAGCCAGGGAAATGGGTATGACGCTGGTCGGTTTCCTGCGCGATGGACGATTCAATGTCTACTCGGGTGCCGATCGGATTGAGATCGAGTGACGGGAGCCCGAGCTCCCCCCAGAGTGTGATCGTCGATGACCGAGATCGACCCCGAGTCCGCCGCTGGAGATCGCTGCCTCTTCGACACCCACGCCCACCTCTGTGACCCGGCGTTCGACGGGGATCGTGGTGAGGTTCTCGAGCGAGCGAGAGCTGCTGGGGTGGAATCGATCATCGCGGTCGGGGAGACGCTGCAGGATGCGCGCGCCAATCTGGCCCTGGCCCACGACTATCCCTGGATCATTCGGCCCGCGGCAGGGCTGTTCCCGACGATTCTGGATCTGGACCAGGCAGAATCGTTGGCGCAGTGGATTCGACGACATGTCGAAGAGCTGATCGCCATCGGGGAGGTTGGGCTCGACCATTGGAAAGTAGAGGAGCCAGAGGACAGGGAGATCCAGCGACAGGTCTTCGAGCGGTTCGTGGAGCTGGCCATGGAGCTCGACCTGCCCCTCAATGTCCACTCCCGCTCAGCCGGTGCTCCGGCGATCGAGCTGCTGCTGCAGTGCGGAGCAAGAAGAGTACAGCTCCATGCTTTCGATGGTCGTGCAGCCAAGGCCCAACCGGCGATCGAAGCCGGCTTCTTTCTTTCGGTGCCGCCTTCGGTCGTCCGATCGCGTCAGAAACAGAAACTTGTCCGGCAGGTGCCCTTGCAGAATCTACTGCTGGAAACCGACAGTCCTGTTCTGGGTAGGGAGCCGGGCGAGCGCAACGAGCCTGCCAACCTCGGACTCTCTCTGCAGGCGGTGGCCGAGCTCAAGGGCGTGCATCGGGAGGCGGTGGTGGAGGCTGTGAGAGACAACTCTCTGCGCCTCTATGGAGAGGCACTCCTCGGAGGCGCCAGGCACCGGAGCGAGTCGACTAGCGGGAATTAGCCTGTCGCAGGATCTTCCATCCGTCCTTCATACGGACCACTTCGAGAGTGGTCTTGACGGTCTCGTCTCGCTGATCAGAGCGGATGGACTGGTAGAAGGAGGCCTGGCCCTCCGCAGCGCTCGGCGCTGAGACCTCGAGAGCAGAGATGGCCACTCGGATGAAAGAGGTGTTCGACATCTCTCGATTGAGTCGGGCCTCCCACTCTGCCCGGGTCTCACTGCCGGCAGGCTTGAAGTCCGGCGCATAGAAAGCCAGGAGCTCGTCAAGTTGTCCACTCTCCCAAGCCTCCGACCAATCCTCGACGAGCTGCTGGATAGCCTCTTCCGCTCGCCGGTCGCCAGGCAGACTAGTAAGGGAGTCCCCATCGGAAGGGGAGGCAGCGACCGGACCAGAGATCCCGGTCTGTCCCCTCTTCACCATGGCACGCGTCGGCTGGCCCTCATAGACGGGTGGACGCGTCCACTGAAACCAGAGTCCCAAGCTGATGACTCCGACCATGAGGAGAGCTCCGACGAACCACAACAACCGATTGCTATGCGGCTCGAGCTCTGTCGAGCTTGTGGAAGCTGAGAGTCGATCCGCTTCAAAGTCGGACGACACATCGGTCGCCTGCCCCAGATCGAAGGGCTCGCCCCCGGTCTCCAGGTGCTTGTCGACCAGATACCGGATCATCCGGCGGCTTGGCGCGTCGACGTCCACGAAAGCCACGCCCATACCCGCGGGGCGGTCGGAGGCCTCGTCCCGGCCACGGTTCCAGACAACGCGCGCCGTGCCCTGAATGGGACTCCAGTCTTCGATGCGAAACCGGAAGGAGAGAGTCGTGCCGACTGGGGCCGGTTCAGAAGACAGAATGAACATCCCAGCGGTGGAAATGTTGGCCGACACGGCGGTGACCAGAAGCTCGAAGTTGGGGAACTTCAGGTCCATCTCCTGCTCGATGGGGGCTCTGAGTGCCTGTCCTGGCATGGTTTTGCCGACTTCGGGATCTTGGTTTGGTGTGGTCATGGTCTGCGTCGGGATCCAAGCCCTCAGCGGCAGAGTATAGCGGTTGCATCGCATCAGTAGGATCCCGGGCCACCCGTCGGGCGGTCGGATCATCCCCTGCCGGATGGAGGACGAGCCCGAGGAGCTGGGCACGCGCCCGGGCGACCCTGAGCGCCAAGAAACCATCTTCGTCGGCTGAGTCTCGTCAGCGTGTCGCGGGGTGTTGTGCGGCAGATGCCGCCTGTTACTCGGCAGCCGCCGTCCTGACCTTCCGGAGCTTCCGATAGAGCGTGCGCTCGCTGATTCCGAGCCGTCGAGCCAGTGCCCGCTGGCTGCCGACAGTTCGCTTCGCAGCCCAATCGATGTACAGTGCTTCCACCTCGCCCAGGGGCACTACATCCCCCTCGAATTCGAGCTTCGGACTCGACAAGTCGCCAGATGCCCGGCAGTCGGGAGGCAGATGTTCCGGCAGGATGGTGTTGCCGTCTGCCATCAGACAAGCGCGCTCCAGGATATGGATCAACTCACGGACGTTGCCAGGGAAGCTGTAGGCTTGAATCACTTCCATGGTACTCGGATCGACCTCAGGACGGGGCTGTAATCGTTCCAGACGGCTCAGCAGGCTCTCGACGAGAATCGGAATGTCCGTGGCTCTGTCTCGCAGGGAGGGAACTGCGATGGGAAATCCCCCGATCTGATGGCGGAGGTCGTCACGGAAGCGGCCTGCCGCGGCGAGGTCGTCGAGACTGCGCGTCGAGGAGCAGATCAGGCGGAACTCCGATCGCTGAGGCTGCGTGGCACCTTCGGGTATGTAGAAACCGGTCTCGAGCAGGCGGAGGAGCTTCACCTGGGCTGCGGAGCTCAGGGACTCCACCTCCTTGAGAAACAGGGTGCCGCCGTCGGCGGCGCCGATGAAACCCGTCCGGGCTTCCGCGGCTCCCGGAAACGCTCCTTTGGTGTGGCCAAAGAGCTCGCGCTCGAACTGCCACTCGTGGAGCGCCGCGCAGTCGACGGGAACGAAGGCCCGATGGGCTCGCGGACTGATCTCGTGCACGGCCCTGGCGACGAGCTCCTTGCCGGTTCCCGCCTCGCCGAAGATGGACACCGCCTTCTCGGTGGGTCCGACGATCTCCAGATCCTGGAGCATTCGATTGAACATCGGTGAGCGACCCACCAACTGGTCTCGACTGGCCGCGGCGCTGGCGATCTTCAACGGCTTCAAGACCTCGAGGAAGTTGTCGAGCTCGCCGGCCTCGTCGACGAGCGGCCGCATCAGAATGGCAGTATGGACGTCGCCTTCCGAAGTTCTGTGGACATGAAGGGTGCGTGCGGGCTCGCCCGTCTCGAAGCACCGCTTCAGGGGACAGAGCTCGGACCTGCTCTCGCAGGGCGCATCTCGGCAGTGGGAGACTTCGAAACAGGACCTACCCTTGACCTCGTGTCCGTCGGAGAAGATCGAACGGAACTGCTCGTTGGTGGCCACGATCACTCGATCGCGACCGAGCAACATGGCGGCATCGGGCAGGGCCTCCAGTAATGCCGCGAAGCGGCCGTTTCGGGGTGGGTGCGTGCCTTGCTCTTTCAAGTCGTGTTCCTCACTGTCACCAGTGTCAGTTCCTGGTTCGACGTCCCGTCACGTCGGGCGTCTGGCGGAGTCTTCGGATCTTCGTCATCCCTGTGAATCCTGCGCGACAGCAGATTGTGCCGGGTTCTGTCGCTCCTTCTCCGCCTGTTGGCTTCAACAACTGTGCCAGCTTTGGAACTCCGGAGAGACGGATGACCCGCCTCCGAAACCTCTCCTCAATAGGCACCGGTAGGACGGCCACAGAGCTGGTCGAGCCTCCAAAATCTGATCCACCTGGAGTGTTAGTTTTCCGCTTCTTGGGATCAGCGAAAGGAGGTCCGTGATGGGCGCAAAGCGGTACTCGACGGAGCAGATCATCGTGAAGCTGCGGCAGGCGGAGATCGAGATGGGGCGAGGGGTGAAGGTTCCCGAGGTCTGCCGCAGGCTGGGCATCTCGGAGCAGACGTTCTACCGGTGGCGCAAGCGCTACGGTGGACTCGATCGCAGTGAGGTCCGGCGGCTCAAGGCACTCGAGCAGGAGAACGCGCGCCTGAAGAAACTCCTGGCGGAGTCGTTGATCGACAACGCGATCCTGAAGGAAGCCGCGTCGGGAAACTTCTGAGCCCGGCTCGCCGAAGGCAGCTCGTGGACCGGATGACCGAGCTGGCTTTGCAGTACGGTCGGTATGGGTATCGCAAGATCGCCCGGTTTCTCCGCGATGAGGGTTTCGCCGCCAGTCCGAAGCGGGTTGAGCGTCTGTGGCGCAGGGAGGGACTCAAGGTCCCGAAACGCCAGCCGAAGCGCCGCCGTCTGTGGCTTAACGACGGCTCGTGCATCCGCCGACGAGCGGAGGGGCCGAACCACGTTTGGTCGTACGACTTCGTCCAGGATCGGACGACAGACGGCCGCGTCTACCGGAACGGATCCGCGTGG
>CAMYLC010000173.1 GCA_947259195.1 Thermoanaerobaculia bacterium
GGTCCGTGGCGGCCGCGTCGAGTTCTGGTTCCGGACCCGCCGGCCGGGCGGCAAGCGCGTCATGCGGCGCATCGGCAACTTCGGCGACCTGACCCTCGATCAGGCTCGGGAGACGGCGCAGGAGTGGCACTGGATCAGGTCCTCGAGGCGCGACGTCGTCCAGGTCCTCGACGAGCGCGAGCGCGAGGCGGTGACGGTAGGGGACATCGTGGACGCGTACCTCCAAGACTTCCGCCAGCGAGTCGAGACCGGTGCCCGCCGAGGCAAGCGCTCGAGTTACACCGAGGCCGAGCGGATGCTCACCAAGCGCGTCGTCCCGAAACTCGGCGGCATGCCGGTGCGGAGCCTCACTGCCGAGCGGGTCCGCGCCCTCCATCGCAGCATGAGCGACACCCCGGGCGCGGCCAATCGCATGCTCACTGCTCTCGGAGCGGCCCTCGCCTTCAGTCAGCGCGAAGGCCTGGTATCTGCCGACTTCAGCAACCCGTGTGGCCACGTCCAGCGATTTCGCGAGGAGGGCCGCCGGCGCTCTCTCACCCGCGAGGAGCTCGGGCGGCTCGGTACTGTCCTGGCCGATGCGGCGACCTCCGGCAAGGTGGAGGTTGAGGACAAAGCACACAAAGTCCACCCATCCGTCATCCTGACCGTTCGCCTCCTGGCCCTGACCGGCCTCCGCCGCGGCGAGCTGCTCGGCAGTCCCCACGCCGAGAGAAGGGGAGGTGTTGACGGGCTGCGATGGAAGGACGTTGACCTCGACGCCGGAGTCGTCACGCTCGCGGATTCCAAGACCGGCTCCCAACGCCGCGTCATCGGCCAGGCCGCCGCCGATCTCCTCCGCGAGGCCAAGCCCAAGTCAGCCCACCCTGACGACTGCGTCTGCCCAGGCCCCAAGGACCGCCGCAAGCCCTACCGAGCCATCAATAACGCCCGACGCCTCATCTGGAAAGCCGCGGAGCTTCCGCTCGAGCGCGGCTGTGATCTGCATTCTTTACGCCATTCCTTCGCCAGCATAGGTGCCCATGTCCACAACGGACGCTACGCGGCCTTTGTCGCCCCGCTGCTGGGCCACGGCTACCAGAAGCGCTCGATCACAGAGCGCTACATCCACCAGAACCCGGAAGCCCTACAGCCTGCCGCCGACGCTATCGCAGATGCCATCGCACTTCTCCTTGGCCTTGTCGGAAAGGGCAAAGTCGTTGCGATCACACGCACTGGGTCGGCCTGAGCGGCTCGCTAGGTGGCCGTAGGTTCGGTACGGCAAGTACATCCGACAAGGGCGACATATTGGATGCGCCTAGCCCGTCCTATCCAAGAATGGGATCATATGTAACTTGAACTCAGAGAATCGGTTACGCGCGGGTTGAGTCCGCCATGGAGAGGCGATTCGTACCCCTAGGCCGATTATTGGCACCCTACGGGAAGGAGGACGCTCGGGTCTTCGTGCGACCGGGATTTGAGCTTCTATGTCAGGATTTTTGGGCTCTGCGGCAACTATACTAGTAGAGGCAACCACATCACGAGCCTGCTTTGCACAGCAGGAACGGAACCTTAACCTCGCTGAAGGAGTCTAGTGTACATAAAGGAGTCCCTATGAGACAGAACTTGTGCACAACTGTACTACTTGTCTCCGTTCTGGCTGTTACGAGTTTCTTGTTCCTGTGTTGCGGTGGGCTATTCGCAGAGGAGGGAAGCTCCAAGGTGAGCTTCTTCTTCCCGAGCGACCCAGAGTTCGTCGTCCTTGAGTATCACTATGGCTACAGCTCTGGAATCCCGCCGTTGAGAGTGTCGGGCGACGGGACCGTCCGTGCTTACAAGAGATGGGCTTCCTATAGTGCTGCACCCACCCTAGAGGAGCGTGTCTTGATTCCGGCGGGCACGCATACTGCCCAGTTGTCGTTCGATGAAATCAACGATCTCATTCGACGCTTACTGGACACCGGTCTGCTCGCATTCGACGAGGATCTGGTGCAAGCGCAGCTAAGAGAAGCCCGGCGCATAGAGCGAGAGGAAACCGGTATCGGGCACACGACGGGCGACGCAGGAGTCCATGCGATCTATTTGCGCCTCCAGGAGATTCGTTTCTCGCCAGACGCAGAGCCGGTCAAAGACTACGAATTGCGGGTTCTCTGGCGGGAGCGCGACTTGGATCTGGACCGGGCCGTAGAGCTCTACCCTGAGATTACGGAATTAGGACGATTCCATGACGCAATCACGATTCTCCGAGGCATTTACAACGACACTATCCAGAGCACAGCTTCTGAATAGGGAGCACCCATTGTGAATGCTTCCCTACAACGTCTCTTCGTCATTGGCTTGTTAGTGCCCATTGAAGCTCTCGTGGCCGGTGTCTTCAACCTAGGCCCAACCTACCCTGTGGAAAGTGTCTTGCACCCCATGGGCTATACCGGGCAGCCGGGACAGCTCACCGTTACCGTCTGCATTGACCCGGCTTCACCCTTTGCAGCCCAGGCATCGGCACCCCTGGAAAGGGCACTCCAAACTTGGAACGCATTGACAGGGGAAGGGCCGAACCGGGTCACCGGCAGCTCAGAGATTCCCCCAGGATCGGCGGATTTCGAGTCGGTTGCTCTACATGAGCTTGGTCACTGTGCCATGGGCCTGGGTCACACAAATCTTGGCTCGAGCCTAGATCCTATCCAGGTACTTTTCTACTATCACGCCACCAAGTCATTCGAAGGGCCAAACGGAGTCTTCAATTTTGACTCGATTGGGGCGGATGGGTCCTGGGGTACTGGGGACGATCTGCGCGGCGACGATATCAACAAGAACTTCTTCAACGTCAGTACCAATGACCCCTTTGCTTTGCCTCTACCTTCTGATATCGACTCCTCAACTTACTCTGTGATTATTGGGAATCTGCCCGGTGGGGATACTTTCTCCGCAAACGGATCGTTCGTAGTCGGAGATACCCTCGGCTATCCCGACACGGGAGCCGTGATGTTTGATAGGTATGACGCCCAGGTCGAAGCTCGGAAACTCGCCGCTGACGATGAAGCAACGGTGCGCTATGGCATGAGTGGACTTGACGAGCATGAGAACTCCCTGGACGACTATACGATTCACCTGGAGTTCCTCGATGCTACAGATGTCTGTGATATCCCTATAACGTTCGCTCCTATTCTGCCAAATCCTCCTCTTGTCCTCGGGCGCTGTCTTCCCCAGGACGAGTTGATCAGTAACAACCACTATCGGTTGACCGATGTCTCGCTAACATTCAATGACGCCGCGCCGTGGTGGTTCGGGGTTTCTCCCGACTTGATTTTCAGTGACGGCTTCGAGTCCGGCGATACCTCCGCCTGGGACGACACGGTTCCCTAGTCGATAAGCGTCGCGGGGATGCTTCCTGCTCTTGGGCGGTAGATCCTCGGCGTGTGCGGGGAACACTCATTCACTCACACCTTTTGTACCTGTCCATTTCTCATCCGTCCTGTAGCCAGCAGTCTTAGCGCCAGTGGCGGATATCCTCACCGCGAGATGATTCGCCTTCTTGGAGTGCTGCTCCGATCCGCCGCGGCCGCCCCAAAAGACCCGACAGTGTTCCCCGTAGGGTGCCAAAAGTCGGCCGACATAGCTAAAACCGAGCCTCGCATGGACGATCTGGCCGCCTCGGCTTATCCTACTGACCCTCCCCCCGTTTCCGCGCAATCAGGATTAGGGTTCGGAGCCAGCAGCAGCGATCTGCCTTGAACTGCCCCGAACCTCCCTGCGAGGTCGGGCTTGGACGTGGGGTGGAGAAGGGCAAAGGAGCAGTCCGGTGTCAGTCTCGTCCTACCCGAAAACAGGATCGTGGTGCAATTCAACCTCAGAGAACCGGGTTACGTGAGGGTAGACTTTGCCAATGAGGGCCGACTCTTACCCCGTAGGATGCCAAAACTCGGCCGATGCAGGCAAGACCGGGCCTAACCTCGACAAGTCGGATCCCTCGGCCGATTTATTGCACCATACGCCGTCCTATCCGTGAATTCGGGCTTGGGCATCCGGCGATGCTAGCAGCCACTCGTCCCCGGATTTCTGCAACAACGCCACACGAACCTACTTTCGGATAGGACGGGTTTTGGCGACCGACAGCTAGTCGGCCGAATTCTCGGATAGGACGAGAAACGCCGCGTGACCCGCCCTAGGGAGTGGGTTTAGCCACCCGGTCGGGCAGCGGTGGGAATTCCCAATGGGTAGTTTTGCTCAAGAGGTGTCAGATATCGGAGTGTTCAGGGAACATCATAGTATAAGGAAGGATGCTCGGAATCCACCGTCGAGCTCGCAGGGTTGCGACAATTGGGTTGCGGGAGCTGGGGGCAGACGATGCACATCCGCGTGAATTCCGGAGATCTAGTATGAGTGACTCGCGCGAGGGGACAAGGGCTCCCAGAACGGGGACAGATGATGAGCACCTCAGAGGTCTCCGCGCCCTGGAAAAGTATGGGTTTGGGCCACTGGCCCCTATCGGGCAACACCGGGTGTATGAGGATATGGCCAATGTGTTCACTCAGGGGAAGCAGGCTAACCGATTCTGCATCGTAAGTTGGGGGCGGCTGAAGGTCTGTTTCCAGACCCATGACGGCCGCTCGTTGACTCTGGGTCTTGTTGGCCCCGGACAAGTGGTCGGCTTCGCAAGCGCTTTGGGGGGGCGGCTTCGGAGAACCTGTGTCGTAGCGCTTCAGGAGACTGGATACTTGATCCTGCTCCGGGATCGGTTTCTAGAGTTTCTCTCGAAGGAGCCTCACCTCCTAGGCGATCTCCTGCCCTTGTTGACACGCAACCTGGTCGGATGCACTAATTGCCTTGCAGAATCCGGTTGCACCCGGGTGGAAACACGGATCGCTCGCGTGTTCAAAAGCCTCCTGAGGGACCCCGAGGTGGGCGTTCAGGAGACGGGCCAGATTTCCTTGCGCCTGTCCCGGAGGGAGCTTGCGGACCTGGCCGGAACGACCGTGGAATCCTGCAGCCGGGTAATGAGTACATGGCGACGGAAGCAGATTCTGGTGACAAGCGATGAAGGGTTCCTCATCAAGGACCTATCCGCTATCCAGAGGCTGGGGCAGTAGCAAGGAGTCAGAGCATCCTGACTCAGCCTGCTAGTGCCCCTGGAATCAACATTGGCCATCACATCGGAGCCCTTTGACCGCGGTCAACTGGTTGATCGTGGTCATTGTCAGTCGATGGCGAGAGTTGTTGAATGTCCTGAGGGGCTCAGAAACTCTGAGTCCTAAGTCATTCAAAGGAGGTGCAGATGCCGATGAAGCTCGTTGTACTTGCGGCGATAGGGCTCGTTGCATCCTCTGTTTTGGCTCAAGTAGGGCCTACGACAGTGACCCTCGGCGAGGGCTCGAACAGGGTTGAGTTCAAAGAGGAGCTTTCAGGACAGCAGATTCCTGAGTATATGGTGGTAGCGCAGTTCTTTCGAACTGCAGCGCTTCTCCGCGAAGCGCCGAATATCGGCTATGAAGTGTTCCTCGGCAGATTCGGTATTCAACCAGAAAGTAAATGGGACGGAATCGTAGAGGAGGCGATCCTCGCTGCAAAGCCGATTCTTGAGAGGAAGACAGTCGATTTCTCGCTTGCAGACGATGAGGCTGCTTTCAGGAGTCACCAGGCTTGGGCCGAAGACGAGAAGGCTCGAGACTTTGCGCACGTATATAGGAAGCTTCTGGCTGATTTGCGCAAGGCGGACTATCCGATGGGGCAATGGGAGAAGTCTCTGAACGAAAGGGTCCGGGAGAATATGAGCATTCACATGACCGACCCTGAGTCAGATCGTGCTGCATTGAATCGAGTGGCAGAGGCGTTCGACGAGGAATTGAGGAATAATTGAGATGGCGCTGGAGGAGACAACAATGAAGAACTGTATCCTGTTCGTTCTCATTTTCGTGCTGGGTCTTGTATCGCCAGGCTATGCAACTGATGCCATAGTGTCTGGAGAGGCGTATGGGGCGCAGGATGGTCATTGCACCGCAGCGTTTGCTGCGGGTCACTCAGTTGAGATGTTTAACATCGATCCAGACCATGAGGACCTGTTCTTTCGGGTAGTCGGAGACATTAACGATTACACACGTAACCGCACTATTGGTCCAGGCTGCGGAACAACTGGGGCACTAAACCAGACACAGTCCTTGGCCTGTTTCAGCGAAGGACGGGGTAGATGCGACATGAGGTACCCCATGGAGTACGGGGCGTTGAGCGAAGGCGGCATAGTTACTATTGGCGGCAGCGCCTACCACTATGATGCTCAAACCCCTGATTTGCTCATTTGCCATATCTGGCTGCCCTGAGCACTTTCTCGATGTCCAATCACTTCACCCGCCGGATGAAGTGCATGCCGTAGATGGCGTCGCCATCGCGGAGCAAATCCCTGGTAGTCGTATCGTGGGGAAAGGCGTGGATGATCTGCAGAAAGGCGATCTTGGGGTCCTTCGTGTTCTGAGGCCCGACTCTGCAAGAAGGAGGCGAGGGCGTCCTATCCGAAAATAAGATCGTGTTGCAAATCATACTCAGAGAATGGGTTACGTGCGGGTAGGGTTCGCGAATGAGAGCCGATTCGTACCCCGCAGGGTGCCAATGATTGACCCACACCTCACTTGGCCCAGTTATCGCACCCGTTGGACTTGGGATCGACCTGCAGCGAGCTGCGTGTGACTGCCCCAATCCCCATTCTGGGTCCGGGCTTGAACGTGGGGTGGAGAAGGGTAAAGCAGCAGGCCGGCGTCGGTTAGCCGGAGGCGGACAGCGGGGCAGACGCATACGACTTCGCGAAGGCGTGTGCAGAAACTCCGACGAAAATCCCGAGACCGAGAATAGGCAGCACCAAACTGGTCCTCCAGGGCCTTCCATGGAATCAGGCACGGCCGCCGGAGGTAGCTCATCCGGTGAGTGAGCCAGATGTAGATGTCGATTGCCAGCCGAGAGTTCTTCAGGAGTTCGATGGCTCGGAGATCTACGGGTACGGCGGAGCGGGTGATTTCCTGAAAGAACTGGCGACTGAGGACAAGCTCCGCATTCCAGGTTGGTTTTCGCCATTGGAAGCACGCCTTGAGGAGCTCAAGAGTGGGGTCGCTAGACGTGATCAGGCCGCGACCGCTCTCTAGCGTTCGGAAGTCCTTGGAGTATTGCCACTGGAATCGGGTGGAGACGAGGCGCTGAAGTTGGTCGTCAAGTCGCCTGGCAGTGCCGCGCAGCCCGCTGATCGGCGTAAGACCAAGCCTGCGAGCCAAGTCGTTGGGAGTGCGTCCAAGATCGATCTCGGGGCTCTTCGTACAAACAGCTTGGGTGGTTAGATAGATGAGGATAAGGCAGGATAGAGACCGTAAGGAAGGCCGATCGAGCGATGCGCGTCGAGGCGCAGGGCGTAGCGTCCATTGGTTCTTTCGAAGCGACGATCCGTCGGTCGGCTGTGATGAAGGGTCGCGAGGACTAGGATGCGGGGCATGAAGCCGAGGGGCTAGCCGAGGCGGTCTTCGAGAGACTCCGCGAAGAGCCTTCGGTCTACCTCCTGCCGGAATACGAAGTCCCTTCTTCTCAGTACGAGGTGCTGGAAGAGTGCCGCCAGAAAGAGCGACTGCCGGTGGTTTTGAGCGGCGGTTGACCATCTCTTACAGCTGTAGTACGATGGTTCGCCATCGACTTCGACCCGTTTGGGTGTGGCCTTGACAGTTACCGGAAAGGAGCATCGGACTTGGACCATCGGATTTCAAAGGCGCATCGCCGGATCGCCACTCGCGACCCGAGTGCACTTCTCAATCAGAGCCAGGCCGCTTCCCTAATCGGAGTCTCCGAGCGCACGTTGGAGTGCTGGCGCTGGAAGGGTAACGGTCCGGCGTTCGTAAAGATCTCGAGTCGGGCTGTCAGGTATCGGCGCCAGGACATCGAGAAGTGGGTGAGCGACCGGATTCAGCGCTCAACGAGTGAAGAGCTGCCCAGGTGAGCGGCTCGCGCCAGCGGCGTTCCCAAACTGATCCCCACTTTTGGGGTCCACTGAAACTGCCCCATAGCCCCGAGCTCGAACGCGCCGTCCTCGGTGGCCTGCAGCACGCACCCGATGTCGGAACGGCTTTATCGCGCCTTGAGGCGGACGATTTCGTTTCCGAGTGCCACCGGACCATCCTTCGCGCGATCGAGGCTCTCGCCGCGCAGGGGCGCCGAGCTGACCTACCCCAGCTGATCGACACGCTGGAGCAGGCGGGTGACCTGGTCGATGTTGGGGGACGGGCCTATGTCGCCAAGCTGGATCTCGATCTCGTTCCCTCCAATCTCGGCGGTTACATCGACCGCCTGAAAGAGCTCCGCGCCCTCCGCGAAGCTGCGCTCTCGGCCGAGCGCTTCCTCGGTGCGCTGGGAGACTCGGTGCCGGCGAGGATCCCGGACGCTCTGGCGGCTCTCGAGGCTCAGTTTGGGAACGCTTCGGCTTCCGCTGCCTCAGCCGAGCCCAACCGGTTCAAGCGCCTGGCCGAAGTCAAGCCGGAATCGGTGGAATTCCTCTGGAAGCCCTACCTGCCTGTGGGGAAGCTCACGCTTCTCGAGGGCGACCCGGGCCAGGGCAAGAGCTACCTCGCGGCAGCGATCGCAGCTAGCGGGTCGCGCGGCCGCCATCTGCCGGGCTCGACATTCTTCGAGCCCTGGAGCACCCTGATCCTAACCGCGGAGGACGGCCTGGCCGACACTCTTCGACCTCGGCTCGACCGGCTAGAAGCCGATGTCGACCGGATCTTCGGCGTCGAAGACCTCTTGGACTTGAGCACGCAGCAGGGCCTCGGCGTCCTCGAGCGAGCCATCTGCGAGCGGAAGCCACGTCTGGTGGTGATCGATCCTGTGGTCGCCTACGTCGGAGCCAGGACCGATCTCCACCGGGCGAACCAGGTTCGGGCTGTTCTCGGGCCCCTGGCGCGTCTCGCGGCGAAGACCCGCACGGCGGTCGTGGCGATCCGGCACTTGAACAAGTCCCAGGGCGCCCACTCCCTCTACCGTGGCCACGGATCGATCGACTTCACCGCGGCGGCCCGGAGCGTGCTCCTTGTCGGCTCGGACCCTGAGGACGCCGAGAGCCGGGTGGTCATT
>CAMYLC010000174.1 GCA_947259195.1 Thermoanaerobaculia bacterium
GAGGTACCTCTCGTCACACAACAACTCGATGCGCTACGAGCCGAGCTAGAGGCTCTGGAGCAGATTCCCGATCCTCTCGCCGATACCTCCCACCTGAAGTCCATCGCTGACCAGCTGCGACGGATCGAGCTCTGGAATCTCGCCCTGGCCTCGAATCATCCGGTCAGAACCAAGGCTCAGCTGAGGTTTCATCTCGACCTCCTCACCGTGGAGCTCGATCAATCGAGAGCCGACCTGTCCAGGCGGCTCGGTCTCGTTCTGGAGCGGCGGCCACTGGTGGCGAGCTCCCAGAGTCGCGACCAAGAGGACCTTCTCATCGACACCGGGACCTTCTCCGGCACCATCACCGACGCCGACACGAAAAATGGGATCGAAGGCGTGCTGGTCAACATCTCCTACTCCAACGGCGACTGGGCCGCCAGTGCCTTCACGGACGGCTTCGGCAACTACACCTCGCCTGGTCTGCCTGCCGGCGACTACGTCGCCAATACCCTCGATTCGTCAGGCTACGTCAACGAGCTTTACGACGATATTCAGTGCTACTTCTATTGCGATCTCACCGGGGGGGGCCTCATCCCTGTGACCGCCGGTAGCGACAACTCGGGAATCGACTTTCAGCTCGAGCTGGGAGGCACGATCTCTGGCACCGTCACGGATGCTGACACCCAAATGGGGCTCGAGCCCATACTCGTCGACCTGTTCGACTCGGACGGCAACTGGATCGGCAACGTCGGTACAGACAGCTCTGGAAACTACGCCTCTGCGGGTTTTCTGGCTGGGGACTACTACACGGCTACCTACAACTGGTCCCAGTACGTCGATGAGCTTTACGATGGGGTCTACTGCCCCTTCGGATGTGATGCGACCACCGGGACCAAGATCGTGGTGGAAGAGGGCGAGGTGACATCCGAAATCGACTTCGAGCTCGAAAAAGGTGGCTCCATTACTGGCAATGTCATGGCCGATCCCTCGGGCCCAGATCTCGAGGGCGTGGCCGTCGATGTGTTCGACTCGGCCGGAGACTATGCCACGACAGGCTGGACGAACGCCTCAGGCGCCTACCTCTCCGAACGCGGCCTACCTGCCGATACCTACTATGCCAAGACCGTGAATGACCTCGGCTACATCGACGAGCTCTACCATGACATCGCCTGTCCCGCCTGGTGTGACGTGACCTCGGGGACCGGGGTCGTGGTCACCCTGGGAAACGCGACTTCGGGAATCGACTTCGTGTTGAGCTCCGGTGGACTGATCTCGGGCACGGTCACCGAAGAAGGGACGGGTGCACTGCTGGCGGATGTCGAAGTCAACATCATAGATGTTGCCGGCAACCACGTGACCTACGGCAAGACCGATGCCTTAGGCACCTACACGATCTACAACAGCCTGCCGCCTGGTACCTATCATGCCAAGACCTGGAACCACCAAGGCTACGTGAACGAGCTCTACGACGGAATCTCCTGTCCCAACTGGTGTGACCTGACACTTGGGGACGACATCCTGGTGGCCGCTGGGGTGACTACGCCTGGCATCGACTTCGAGCTGGCCTCAGGTGGAAGGATCTCGGGCACCGTCACGGCAGCAGGAACCGGCGCACCTCTCGAAGGCGTCTTCATAGACCTCTTCACGCCGACCGAAGAGTGGATCAGCAACCCATCCACGGACAGCGCGGGCGAGTACCTGAGTCCCGCCCTTCCGCCGGGAACCTATTTTGCTCGAACCTGGAACGACCAGGGCTTTCTCCACGAGCTCTACGACGGCATCCCCTGTTTCGGCTGCCTCGTGACGGCTGGGACTCCGATCGTGGTTACAGCGGGTGCGATCACAGAGGACATCGACATCGATCTAGAGGTGGCGGGACGAGTTTCTGGAACGGTCACCGAGGGTGGCACGGGATTCCCCCTGCTGGATATCCATGTGGAGATCTGGAGCTCCACCGGCCAGCTTGTCGCCTGGGCACCCACCGATGCCGCTGGCGAGTACGCCACCAACGATGGGCTTCCCGCCGGCGACTACTACGTCAAGACCTGGAATGACCAGGGCTACATCAACGAGCACTGGGACGACATCCCTTGCACCTCGTGCAGTCCAATAGATGGAATGCACTTCGTGATCGGTGGGGGTGAAGCAATCTCGGGCGTCGATTTTGCCCTCTCCAAGGGAGGTCTCATCTCGGGCGTCGTGACTGACGAGGTAACTCACGCGGAGCTCGAAAACATCAGCGCTCATGTCCATGACCTGGACGGGAGCTGGATCCAGTCGACCAGCACTGACGGCAGTGGTAGCTACCTAATGGCGGTCGGTCTTCCGACCGGCAGTTACTACGTCAGAACCAGCAATGGGCAAGGCTATATCAACAAGGTCTACGACAACGTCGAGTGCATTGGGGCTTGCGAGTTCGACTCGGCGACCCCGGTCCCAGTGGTTGCAGGCAGCACGAAGACGGGGATCGACTTTGCCTTGGGCTTGGGGGCCAGGATCTCGGGAACCGTCATCGACGCGGACACGAGCCTTCCAATCGATGACTCGGAGGTCGTCCTGTTCTCCACCTCCGGAGAGCAAGCCGCTGGGGGCCGGGTTCGGACCGACGGCACCTATACGACCAGGGGAGCGGTCCCTTCAGGGCTCTACTATGCTGCGACCCGAAACTTCGCGGGCTACCGGGACGAGCTCCACCCAGAAAAGCCGTGCCTGGGTGGTGGCGAGTTCTGCGACCTCACTGCGGGAATGCCGCTCCTTCTGACTGCGGGCTCGACGACTCCAGGCATCGACTTCGCCTTGAGTCTGGGTGGCTGGTTCGAGGGGTCGGTCTTCGACGAGATATGGGCCCGGGGGCTCGCCGGCATCGAGATCCAGATTTTCGACAGCAGTGGCGACCAGGTCTCCAAAGTGACTTGGCAGCGCCCGTTGGAATCCGACGCGAAGTTCCATACTTGTGGGCTACCAACGGGTACTTACTACGCCCTAACCGATTCCTCCAACTTCACCTACGAGTACATCGACGAGCTGTTCGACGACTTACCGTGTATGGACAACTGTGACGTGACTCAGGGAACGCCGATAGCCGTGGTGGACGGAATGGGAACACCCGGTGTCGACTTCGAGCTCGGCCTCCGGCTCTTTGCCGACGGCTTCGAGTCGGGAGACCACAGCGCCTGGTCCAGGACCGTCGAGTGACCTTCGGTAGGAATCTGGCCACAGATCAACTCTGTGGAAGCCCTTCGTCCTTCGGCTGTAGCAGCATCCGGTGCGGGACTGAGATCACGATCCCCACCTCGTCGAACTTGTTCTTGACCCGACGCAGCATCTGACGGCGGATGGGGAACATCTTGTCGGGAAGCGTCTTCAGCATGAACTTGATGACGACGCCGTAGTCGGTGAACTTGTCGACTCCAAGCATCACCGGCTCATCAGTGATCATGGGACCCCATTCGGGGTCGGCCCGCAGCTCCTCGGCGACCTCCAGCAGGACCTCCATCACGTGATCCACCTTTTCCTTGTAGCTCACAGGAACCTCGATCACCGCTCTCCCCCAAACGTAGGAGCGATTCGTCACCGACTTGACCTCGCCGTTCGGGATGAAGTGCACCCTGCCCTCGAGATCGCGCAGCATCGTAGTGCGCATGTTGACCTTCTCCACCGTACCGGTGATGTCCTCGATGGTGACCAGGTCACCCAGCTCGTACTGATCCTCCAGCAGGATCATGAAGCCGGTGAAGTAGTCCCGCATCAGGTTCTGGGCGCCAAAAGCGACGGCGAAGCCGAGGATGGCGGCACCACCGAGCACCGTTTTGACGTCGAAACCCGCCTCCTGAAAGACCAGAAGGATCCCGCCGATTAGAATCAGAACGGTGGCTGCGCTGCGAAAGCTCAACGCCAGCGTGTCGGCACGGTTCGTGGTCAGGGCCCGCTCCCCCCTGCGTCTGCGAACTGCCACCCTCGCGATGCGACGAACCGAGAGCCTCAGCAGCACCAGGAGAACAAACGCAACCATGATGACAAAGAGAATGCGAGGTCCTCGCTCCCGGAACCAGCGCGTGACATTGGCCGGATGGAGTGGACTCTGGAGCCAGTACAGACGGCCTTCGGCCTCCTTCAGCTCCTCTCGCCTCGCTTCGATCTCGGCGGTGACCAGGTCCTGCTCTCTCTGCTGTCTTGCCAGGCGCTCCTCGAGTGAGCCGAGATACTCCCGTCGCTTCTCGATTTGATTGCGACTCAGTAACAACCCGTCCTCGACCGCCAAGAGACCGCGCTGGAGTGACTCGATGTCTTCCCGCTCGGCTCCGAGTGCTGTCTTCTCCTCCGCTCGCGTCAGCCAGACCTGGAGTGCCTCGTCGAGGTTCTCCGCCGAACGCTCAGCCGCATCCAGAAGCACGGATTCAAACTGGATCTGTTGCTGAAGGGATTCCCGGCGCTTGACGTATTCGACGACGGCCTGCTCCGCCTTCTGCATCTCCAGCTGCGTTCGTTCCACTTCCCTCTGGGCTTCAAGCTGGGCCGTCGATTCGAGTCGCACTGTGGTCGGGACTCGGTCCGTTGTCGCCCCAGTGCCTGGCGCTCCAGCTTCTTTTCCAGGGATTCGATCTGCTGGCGGATCGTCTTCTCGGCAGTCAGCTCGAGATCCGATTGCGTCTTGAAGAGCTCCAGATCCGCCTCGAGCTCCTGAATCGTGACCTCCAAGGCGGATCTCTTCTCGGGGTCTCCCCTCTCGCCCAGTGACGCGAGATCCTTTCTCTTCTCCTCCACTTGAAGAGCCAAGTTGAAGGTCTCTTTTCCGAGAACGTTGAAGAACTTTTCTCTCTCTGTGAGCTCCTCTCGCACCTCGGCGAGTTTTGCCTGATCGAGCTCCATGATTCTCTCGTGTCTCAGAAGCCGCTCGATATCCGAGAGCAGATCCGAAGCATCTTCGGTTGCTTTGGCGATCGATTCACCTTCGCCAGGTTGCGGTGTTGGCTCCTCTGTCTGAGCGAGGGCCGGCACCGTCCAGACTGCGACAGCCAAGAGCATCAAGAGGAAAGCTGAACGGGCGAGCAGCTCTAGCAGTTTCATCGTCTCCACGTTCGGCCAGGATACCAGCGGGTGATCATCCCGTCTCAGGCTTCCCGCCACAACCCGACTACCGGTCATCCTACCCTCTCTCGGACGCAGGATGAACCACGGAGCCACAGATTTGGTTAGGGACCCCAAGCGCGCTGGGCGCCGGACTCTGCCCCGACTACTTATGATGGCGACGGCGCCACATATCGAACAGGCTCGACTCGAGGACCGCGTAGCCGACTCCCACCGTCAGCCCGACAGCGATCGCTATCGCCAGCGCCAGTCCATGCACCTGGGCAAGGCCCGTGAAGTGACGGACCGTGGCCCACGTCAGGGCGAAGGCGCACACGCCGATCGACAGACCCACCAGACTCGATCGTATTTCCATCAACTCCTCCCTTCTGCCGCCCAGAGGCCGACTCTCAGAAAGAACCACAGGAAGGCCGAGCCGACGAGGACGAACATCCCGGCGACCGGGGTCAGCAACGATTCGGACAGGCCGTAGACCACCATATCGGGACTGACAAGTCCATGCTCGACCATCACCGTGAGCATTTTCATCACTCCGATCCACTGACCGAGGAAACCGATCAGAGCCGCGACACACCCCCAGAAGAGAATGGCATCGATGCTGCTGCGACGTGCTACTGCTGTCCCCTCCCTACCCTTCAGAGCCAAGGCGTTCCTGAGCAGACGCCTCCGCGGCAGTCGCCTACAGCGTAGAATCGACGCGCATCAGCTAGCAGGCCGGTAGGTGAAGAGAAAGTCAAATGGCTGAAAAACGACCAACAACCTCGTCGCTAGGGCGCATTGTCAAGATCGGCAGTCTGATGGGGCGGGTTGGCTCCTCCGTGGCAACCGAGCGGGCCATCGACTTCGCCTTCTCGGGACGCACCAAGCAGCTGCGCCGCACCGAGAACCTGGTCAAGAACGCGCTGCGCATCGTCGAGACCCTGGGCGAGATGAAGGGCGCCGCCATGAAGGTAGGTCAGATGCTCAGCCTGCACGAATCGATGCTGCCACCAGAAGTGGCAGAAGTGTTGTCCCTGCTCCAGCAGAAGGCTCCCAGCGTGCCCTCCGAGGTCATGCGTTACGAAGTCGAAGGTGCCCTGAAAGCTCCAATCGGAGAGCTCTTTGCAGATTTCGAAGAAGAGGCCTACGCCTCGGCCTCCATCGGGCAGGTCCACCGGGCCACTCTGAAAGATGGCAGCCCCGTGGCCGTCAAGATCCAATATCCGGCCATCGACAGGATCGTAAGGGCCGACCTCAAGAACCTGAAGCGCCTGTTCCAATCCCTCTTCAGCATGCTGTTCAAAGCTGATTTCGAACCGCTCTGGGGCGAGGTTCGGGATCGGCTCCTCGAAGAGCTCGACTACACGCACGAGGCCGAGAACATGCGCCAGATGGCCGAGCTCTACGCCGACGTGCCGGAGATCATCATCCCTCGGGTTGTAGACGAGCTGAGCACATCGAACGTGCTCACCATGCAGTTTGTCGGTGGGATCCGTCCTCGGGACGCGATCTCGGATCGCTACTCCCAAGAGCTCAAGAACGAGTGGGGCCGCATCCTATTCGAGCTCCAGGTACGGGGACTGTTCAACGACCGAATCCTGCACGCCGATCCGAATCTGGCCAACTTCGCCTTTCTCGACGACGGCAGGGTCGTGGTCTACGACTTCGGCTGCATGAAGCGGATCCCCGAGAAGATCGCCACGGGCTACACCGCTCTCGTCCGCGCTGTTCTCGAAGACCGAAGACAGGACATGCCCGAACTGCTTCTCGAGTTGGGATTCTTCCGATCCGGCCCGGTCCCAATCGCCCAAGAGCTCATCGATCCCTACTACGACCTGATCCTGGAGATGATGCGGAAGGACCCGCCCTACGTCTTCGGCGAGGACGAGCAGTTCTACGAGAAAATCATGGAGCTCGGGGCCGCTAACTGGTCGCAGTCCATGGACGCTCACTTCCCTGAGGACATTATCTTCATCAATCGGTCTTTCGCTGGCCATTTCGGCAACCTCACCACGTTTCGCGCCCAGAGCCCGTGGCGTGAGATTGCGGACAAGTACACCAGGATCGAGCTTGACTGAAAAAAAGAAAGGCCGGAGCTCGAACTCCGGCCTTCCGATGCGTCGCTGTACCTGTTCGAGCTAACTCTTGGCGAGAGAATCCCGAATCTCGGTCAGGAGTGTGACCTCCTCGGACGGCGCTGCCGGAGCCTCCTCTTCTTTCTGTCGCATGTTGTTCATCGCTTTCACCATCATGAAGATCACGAAAGCGATGATCACGAAATCGATCGAGCTCTGAATGAACGCGCCGTACTTGAAGACTGCAGCTCCCGCTTCTTCTGCGGCCGCCAACGACTCGTAAGTGTTGCCGTCAAGGGCTGAGTAAAGATCGGCAAAGCTCACCCCACCCATCGCCAGGCCGACCACCGGCATCAGAAGATCGTTCACCAGTGAGGCGACAATCTTGCCGAAAGCGCCACCGATGATAATACCGACCGCCATGTCCATCACGTTGCCCTTGAGGGCGAAATCCTTGAACTCCGACATCATGCTCATCATTCCTCCTCCCAAATAGTTCTACCTTGCTTCCACCATCGACGTTTGCGAGTCGAGGCGTTGCACGGGCTCTCGTTGGTGCCTACACCGCCACGAGTCTAGTACGGCGGAAAGTAGGCAATCTCGACCGCGGTTGCGGCGCCTTGTTGGGACATTAGACCAATGCTCCCCCGAATTGTCACATGCTGGCTTCGGGAACCTTGACTCAACCGCTAGCATCGCAGAGACGGACACCCAGGAGATTGAGGCAGCGTCGTGTGACTTTGAGGGTCGCCGACGGTCAAAATACTGAGAGGCGCGTTGCGCGCCGCAACGGGACCCGAGAGGGGTCAGGAGAGTAGAAGCTACAGTAGACTGGGGGAGATTTCAGCCTCCGGACGTTGACAACCAATCAGGGTGCCGGTTTGGATCGAGACACCGAAATATCAGATGAACAACTGGTGGAGCATTGCGTCCGGGCGCCAGGCGGTGACGTCAGTGCCTTCGAGTATCTGGTGAAGAGGCACCAGGACCGGGTTCTCGCCAACTGTCGCTATCTAACCGGTACCTCCGTGGAAGCCGAAGACCTGGCCCAGGAAGTCTTCGTCAAGGCCTTCTTCGGGTTACGTGGCTTCGAACGGCGCTCCAAGTTCTCGACCTGGCTGCAACGAATCAAGATCAACCACTGTCTGAACTTCAACAAGAAACGGCGCCGGGTCACTTTCGTCAGCGTAGATGCTCCAGAAATGGCGTCCGAGCCCGATCTCCAAACGGCACCGCAAGCCGAGCGCACAGTCGTTTCCAAGGATCAGCGGCAACGAATCTCTGCCATTCTCGATGAGATGTCCGAGAACTTGCGGGTGCCCTTGATCCTGCGCGACTCCGACGGCTTGTCCTATGCGGAGATCGCCGAGCAGCTCGAGATTTCGCTCTCGGCAGTGAAGATGAGGATCAAGCGCGGCCGGGAAGAATTCGGCCGCCGCTACCGTTCGGGCCTCGAGGGCGCGGGAGGTGACGGTGGCCAGTAACGAGGATCACACACGGGAATCGGACTTGTCCGAGACAGAGATGGGGGCGCCGATCCGCGAGCTGGCGGATCTGCACGTGTCGCCCGACAGCGGCTTTTTCGGACGCATTCGGGGCAGCATAGAACGTCGCCGGCTCGGCTCCGAGCTGACGGATCTGGGTTGGAACGGGGTGCTTGCTGTGATGGTCCAGTTTCTCGACTTCGCAATCCAGATCATCACCGGCTCCGACACCGAGAACAAGAGGAGATAGGCAATGCAAGAGACTCTTGCCATCAAGGATCAACTGCTGGCCACCTTTGGGCGTCTTGTCACTGGAATCATCGAGGTGACGCCGAAGATCATCGTTGGAATCCTGCTGCTACTGGTGGCTCTGGTGGTTGCCAAGGTCATCGAGAAGATCCTGCAGGTCGGACTGAAGCGACTTCGCTTCGATTCGCTGTTGGCTCGCCCGGGTATCGATCAGAGTCTGCAGCAGATGGGACTGCGCCAGCCAATGAGCCAGGTCATTCCGCGCCTGGTCTATTTCCTGCTGCTGTTCTTGTTCGCCCGCGCTGCAGCCGACGCCCTCGGTTTGGACGCTGTTTCGCAGGCCATCGGCTCTTTCCTCTCCTACGTACCCAACCTGGTTGCGGGCATCTTGATCCTGCTCTTGGGGAGCGTCGGAGGGCAGTTCGCCGGCAAGACCGTGGCTCAGGCCTCGGAAAGCGCGGGAATCGAGTACGGATCGACTCTCGGTCGATTGGTCTCGGCCCTGGTGATGTTCGTGGCCGCGATCATGGCTCTCGGCCAGCTGCAGATCGAGACCGACATCATCGGCGTCGTCACCACTTGTTTCCTCGCTGGCCTGGCGCTGGCATTCGCTCTTTCCTTTGGCCTGGGATCCAGGGACATCTCACGCAACATCATCGCGGGGTTCTACGCTCGCAAGGTCTTCGAGCTGGGTGAAGAGATGGAGATCGCTGGCGAAAGAGGCGTGCTACGCGCGATCACGCCCACCCAGACTCTTCTCGAGCGGGATGGCCGAACCATCGCGATTTCGAACGGCGTCTTTCTCGAGCAGGTCGTGAAGCAGTAGTCCAGTGGCGGGGTCAGGCAGCGATCCACGGGCGGCCTACGATCGATCCTTGCGCCCTTTGGAATCCGATGTCACGGCAGACGTCCATCTCGCCAGGGGTTTCGACACCCGTGGCGATCGACACCGCACCTACTGAGCGGATGAACTGCAAGATCGGACTGACAACCTTGGCTCGAGAGCGCTCTCGCTGATCGAGGCCGCGCACCATCTCGGGTGCGAACTTGACAAAATCCGGTGGCGCCGTGGCGAGCTCGAGCAACCGCGAGAGCCCCTCCCCGAAACCATCGAACGCCACGCCTACGCCGAGTGCTTTCAGACTCGAGCGGAGCTTCGAGAAGGCCACCGGGGTGAGCTCTGCTTGCGGGTGGATCTCGACAACCAACGCGAGACCCGGGTAGCGCTCGGCGGATTTCGCAAGAGACTCCAAAAGATGATCCGGCCGGGCAAGCTCCCTAGGGTGGGTATGAACGAAGAGTCGTCTGGGTTCGACCCGGCTGGCAGTCTTCCCCAGGCCGTACTGACGAAGCCAACGGCTCAGCTCAACGGCCAATCCCATCGAATCGGCTCGCTGAGAGAGACTCTTGATTCGAACACCGAAGGAGTCAGAGCGGGCTCGAGCCAGCAGTTCGTGCCCAATACAGTTCGAGCTTTCGAGATCGACGATCGGTTGCACGGCGGTGAGCACGGTTGCCGTCGCCAGCAGATTCTCGAGCAAGTCGCGCGAGAACGGCGATCTGGGCACCTCGGCAGTCGGCAGGGTCGCGGCGTTGGTCATGCTCCCTCGAAGCTCTGATTCGTGGTTTTCCTCTCTACTGATCACTTGGACGCCGATAGATGACGAAAGTCACATAGCGACCCGGCTATGTTCGCCGCGCTTCCAAAGAGCCGAGTTGGGATGCAAGACAAACAGCCCCGATCCCGGTCTGACGACCGGGATCGGGAACTATCTTTCTTCTCTTCACAGAGGGTTACGACTCGACTGAGTCGTCCACGACCTGCTTGGCTAGCTAGCTGGGGTCCTCTGTCACGTCTTCGGACGCGTCGGCAACCTTGTCGGCTCCACCCATCACCTTGTCCTTCAAGTCTCCGGCCTTGTCCGCGACCGCGTCGCCGAGATCCTCGGCCTTGTCCCAGGCCTCGCTGCCTACTTCCTTGACCTTGTCCGCGACCGCTTCTCCGACACCCTCGGCTTTGTCCCAGGCCTCGCTGCCTACTTCCTTGACCTTGTCGGCTGCTGTCTCACCCGCCTCCTTGGCCGACTCCCACAGGCTCTTCTTTTCTTCTGTCATTGCATGATCCTCCTTGTTCTAGAATAAAGTTCTCAAGCTACTTGAATAGGCTGCCGAGCAAGCTCGATCCCATCTTCGCCACATCGTCCATGACACTGCCGTCGTCGTCCGAGTCCAGCAAACGGGTCAACATGTCCACGGCCTGAGGTGACTTTTGGCGGGCTGCCTCGCGCTCCATTCCGAGCACGTCGGCCACGCCGGAAGCATCGAGGCTTCGCTGCCGTTGTGTACGTCCCAAGGCACCCATGACCAATGGTGCGACCATGGCGAGAATCTTTGCCGCCGAGGCCGCATCGACGCCGGAGCTCTGGCTCAGGGCGGTTTCCACCCTGCTCTGACGGTCTCCTAGAGCGTGACGCAGGACTCCGGCACCCGATTCGACGCCTTGACCGCTACCCAGAAATCCTGCCACGTCATCGAGGATGCTGCCGTCATGATCGCGGTCCAAGGCACCGAGCAGGGCCGCGGCCCCCTCGGTGGACCCGCTGTTTCTAGTCAGGGCGCCCAGCACTGCCGGAACTGCGCCGCCGACTACCTTCGAGACATCGTCTTCACCCAAACCCAGGGTCTGGCTCATCTGACTGATGCCGCCACCCTGGAGCTGCTGCATGACCAAATCCAGTACTCCTGCCATCGAGCTCCTCGCTTTCTCTGGAGTCTCTTAGTCCTTCAGGATGAAGGTGACCTTCATATTAACGCGATAGGCGACGATCTTCCCACCGTCGACCTCGACCTTCATCTCGTTGACCCAGGCACCCTTGACCTCGTCGAGGGTCTTGCTGGCACGCTGGATACCTTGCTCCACTGCGTCCTTGAAGCTCTCTGGTGAGCTGGCTGTGATCTCAGTAACTTTGGCTACGGGCATGGTCTTTCTCCTTTCCTGTCAATGGGACATCTATGGTGCAACTTCAACCTAGTGACATAAGAGGGAATGAAAAGTCACATTCCCCTCCTAAGGAGGGTAGTACCTCTCACTCGTCAGGTATAGTCCGAAGTCGTCAATCTTGGGTGCCAGGTACATGTCCTCTGCCGGCGATGATGCTCTGGAAACGAACTTGACCGACTCCGTAACAACCGCACGGCTCGGGCAGCCCGCCCTTACCGTGATCCTGCCAACTATCGACAATTACCAACGGATCAAGAAGACCCTCGCACACCTGCAGGCCCAAACCGCCCGCTCAGAGATCGAAGTCCTGATCGTCGCCTCCTCCGAGGAAGCGCTGCGGCTCGACCCGGCGGCAGCCGAGGGGTTCTTCGATCTACGGGTCATCGAGGTTGGAGAGATCGAGTCCCTCGCTGCGGCGAAATCCCTGGCAGCGGCCGAGGCCAGGGCCGACTGGGTGGTCTTCAGTGAAGATCACTCATGGCCGGAGCCGGGCTGGGCGGAGGCACTCATCGCGGCCCATCGCGAGGGATACGCAGTAGTCGGTCCTATCATTCGCAACGCAAACCCGGGATCGACGCTCAGTTGGACAAACTACCTGGCCTGTTTCAGCCGCTGGAGCCACACCGGCCTGGCCGGTAAGGTGTCTCAGACCCCCTGGCACAACAGTTCCTACGGGCGTGAACTCCTTCTGGAGCGCCAGGCTAATCTGCCGCGGCTCCTGGCCGTCGAAGGGATCCTCCAAGACGAGATGCGGGAAGAAGGGCACCGCCTGTATCTGCTCCCCGGGGTTGCTACAGACCATGTGAACATCTCCCGCCTCAGCGCCTGGATCCTGCAGGCCTTCTGGGGAGGCAAGCTCTACGGAGGCTCCAGAATCGAGGGTGAGGAGTGGGGCGTTTTTCGGCGCCTGGCCTATATCTGCGGAATGCCTCTGATTCCCATGCTCCGATTCAAGCGTCTGCTGCCAGAGATCAGACCGCTGACCAGGCAACACTCCCTGATGCCGCGGATCTTGCCCGCCCTCGTGCTCAACCTCATCATCCACGCAGTGGGTGAAGTCATCGGCTATGCGCTAGGCAAAGGAGATGCCGAAGACCAATACCTCGAGTTCGAAGCTCGGAGATTCGAAGCGATCACTCGACAGGATCGGGATGCACTTGGAATCGAGCTGCCTCAACCAGACAGCCTTGAATCCTGATGAGGATTCTCCGTTGTACGGAATGACGAGCTGGAGTGGACATGTCTCAGATGGCGCACGACCTGCGTGCATCCATCCGTATTATTCGGCGTCGACCACTCATTCCGATCGTGGTGGTCACCATTCTGGCGCTCGGCCTGGCGGCCTGCGTCACTGTCTTCACTTGCATCAACCGCTTCCAACAGTCCTTTCCAGGCACCGAGGCCCGGGGCCGACCCCGTAGCCGTTCTTTCCCACGCCTAGTGGCAACGCAGCTTTGGCGGCGAGGACTCCGTTCTCGGCAGCACCTTCTATCTGAACAACAGGCCCTTCACGATCGTGGGTGTCGCGTCGCCGAGGTTCCTGGGCTCGACCTCCGATAAGCTAG
>CAMYLC010000175.1 GCA_947259195.1 Thermoanaerobaculia bacterium
CCTTGGTCGCACTTGTTTGTTGCCCCAGCTGGTTGCCGGCTAGTGCAGCTGCCGCCAGTCGTCAAGCGTGGAAGGGACTACCAACCCCTGCAGATGGGCGTCGATCTCGAGCAGGCGCTGGCGATCCGAGCCAACCAGATGGTCTCCATTCTCGAGGGGTTCTCGCCCGACCTGCTGATTGTCGACAACGTGCCTTGCGGCCTGCGGGGTGAGATGCTGCCGGCGCTGAGCCGTCTCGGACAGACGGGCCGCACCCGAATCGTCCTTGCCCTGCGCGACGTGCTCGACCTGCCCGAGCGAACCCACTGGGAGTGGCTGGCCGCCGGGGCCAAGGAAGCGCTGGGTCGGTTCTACGATGAGGTCTGGGTGATGGGGGAACCGGCAGATGCACGCAGCCTCTCAGAGCTCCCGGGTATGTCAGGGGTCCGAGTTCGTGTGTGCGGACGGATTGGGCTCGGTGGCGAAGATTTTCGATCGGTCGGGCTCGATGCTTCCGGCCGGTGGCCATCCTCCAAGCTGCCACGGCTGTTGGTGTCGGGCGGTGGCGGGGGCGATGCCTCACCGCTGGTCCGCGCCTTCGTCGAGATGCTCGCGTCGCTCCGTCCGAGAGTCGAGTCCCGAATCGTGCTCGGGCCGGACTTTCCGCAGAAGGGCACCGAGTCCATTCGCGGCAACAGGGCGCTCGTGGCGCGAGTCGATTCGTTCGTGCCCAACCTACCCGCGGTGATGAGTGGCGCCGACGTCGTCGTCGCCATGGCCGGTTACAACTCGATTTGCGAGATCGAGTCCTTGGGCAAGCGATCGGTGCTGGTGCCGAGGATCTGGCCGCGGGAAGAGCAGTGGATACGAGCCTGTCGGCAGCGACGAGCGGGCCTTGCGGAAGTGATTCCGCCCAGGGAGCTCGAGCCCCTGCGTCTGTGGCAGTCCATCGAGTCGGCATTGGCGCGACCCGCGCCGCCGCCGCGGCACCACCGAGGAGCGGAACGGGCGGCGGTCTGCGCCGCGGAGCTGCTGGACCGGTCCGCAGGAACGGCGCTGAAAGGAGCGCTCGCGTCATGAGGGTCGCCTACGTCTTGAAGCGGTTCCCGCGGACTTCCGAGACCTTCATCGCTCAGGAGATCCTCGGCCTGGAGCGGCATGGAATCGAGGTGGTAGTCCTGGCGCTTCGCGCCACCGACTCGGAGGTCACCCACCGGTGGCTCTCCGAGATCGCTGCGCCGGTCTACACGTTTGCGGGCGAGGGATTCTCTGAGGCCTGGCGCGGCCTGCAGAGGCGAGCCCGTCGCGAGCCAGAGTTTCGCAGCAGCGCGCACACCGCCGTGCTGTCGGCCTTCGATCACCCCAAGCGATCCGGTAAGCGCTATCTGGAGGAAGCCTGCTGGGTCGAGTCGCTCTGCCGCGAGCTCGAGATCGATCACATTCACGCCCACTTCGCCAATCATCCGGCCTTCGTCGCTCTGCTGGCTCACCAGCTTTCGGGTCTGAGCTTCTCGTTCACCGCCCATGCTAAGGACATATACAAGGACGGCCCGTCGCCCGAGCTGTGGCGGCGGCAGGTCGACGAGGCGGCCTTCATGGTCACCGTCAGTCGCAGCAACCATCGACACCTCGAATGGATCCTCGGGCCAGAGTTGATCTCGAAGGTCGAGGTCCTCTATAACGGCGTCGACCTCAACCGAATCCAGGTGGCCGACCGGAACTCGGCCCGAGAAGGGAAGACAGTGCTTCTTGTCGGTCGGCTGATCGAGAAGAAGGGCGCCGACCTGCTGATCGAAGCGGTGCCGCAGGTGGTGGCCGATCATCCCGAGGTTCGTTTCGTGCTGGCCGGGGACGGAGAGCGGTCGGCGGCCCTGGAGAGCAGGGTCCACGAATTGGGAGTCGGAGATCGCGTGCTCTTCATTGGATCTGTACCGCACGAGCAGATCGTCGAGTGGATGTCTCGATCGGCTGTCTTCGCTCTGCCCTGCCGCGTCGCGGCCGACGGCGATCGGGACGCGCTTCCGACCGTGCTGATCGAAGCCATGGCCACCGGTCTTCCCTGTATCTCCACACCGGTCAACGGCGTGCCCGAAATCGTCGCCCACGGGGTGACCGGACTGATCGTCCCCGAGAACGATGTGGACTCGCTCGCCGGCGCCATCAGCGAGATCCTGGGAGACGCCGATCTTCAGACCACCATGAGCACGGCCGGGCGGCAGCGCGTCGAGCGGCGATTCAATCTCAGCGCAAGCACCCAGAGCCTATCGGCGCTCTTTTCGAAGGCTTGCGAATCAACTAGCGAAGCGGCGTCGCCAGCGACCACTGTCACGAGTACCGGAGGATCATTTTTATGCGTTTAGCCTACCTCTGTGCGGACCGCGGCGTTCCGCTGGCCGGCAACAAAGGAGCCTCGGTTCACGTGCGAGCGATCGCTCAAGCCCTGACGGGTCTGGGCCACGATGTCGAGCTGATCGCACACCGGGTCGACGGGTCCCTTCCGCGCGGTTTTCGACCCACAGTCGTCGAGGCGCCGTTTGATCGAACGCTCAAGTCGCTCAAGAAGGCGGTCCAGCACGAGGGCGACGGCGTGCTGGCTAGAGAGGTGCACGGACTGCTGCTCAACTCGCTCAGCCACGAGGCCCTGGTCGAGGTCGAAGGCCGCGGGCGCATCGACGGCCTCTATGAGCGCTACAGCCTATGGTCGTTGGCCGGTCTCCGATTTGCCCGCTCGCGAGGAATTCCATTCATCCTGGAGGTCAACGCGCCGCTCATCCAGGAACAGCTGGCGTACCGCGATCTCGAGCTGGAAAAAGCGGCCGCCGGTCTGGAGCGGGTGCTGTTTTCGGAGGCGGACGCGATCTTCGTCCCCTCCGCCGAGATCGAGAGCCATGTTCGTGGCCGGGTCGGCGAGCGCCGCCGGCTGTACGTGACCCCGAACGGCATTCAGCCCGAGGACTGGGTGGGTCCTCATCCCGTCGAAGAGATCTCAGCACCTCGGTTGCGGGACCGCTTCACCGTCGTCTTTGTCGGTAGCCTGAAGCCCTGGCACGGGATCGAGGTCCTGCTGCAGGCCTTCGAGAGTCTGCGGGACCACGTTCCGGACGCAACCTTGCGGGTGGTCGGCGATGGACCGCTGGCCAGTCGAGTCGCGGCGTTGGAGGAGAAGCTCGGCAGCAACGCTGTCGAGTTCATCGGCGAGGTTGCCCACGACCAGATCCCGACGTTGATGCGCACGGCCGACGTCGGGGTCGCGCCCTATCCGCTTCTCGAGGGCTTCTACTTCTCTCCCATGAAGGTGGTCGAATACATGGCGGCGGGTCTGCCTGTGGTGGCGAGCGCCATCGGACAGATCCGTCAGCTGGTCGACAACCGGCAGACGGGTCTGCTGGTGGCGCCGGGAGACTGCTCGGCCCTGGCGACTGCGCTGGCGGAACTGGCAATGGACCCAAAGCTGTGTCGCCGGTTGGGCGCCCGTGCCCAGCGTCGGGTTCTGAGCCAGAACAGCTGGGGCGGAATTGCCCGGCGGATCGAAGAGACCTTTCGTTACGCGGCGGACAAGCGACGCGGCCGGTCGACCCAGGCACGTGACACGGCTCCGATGAACGCCGGCAGGGGGACGCGGTGAGGCTAGAGATCCGCTCGCGGTTCTCAGAGCTCCGCTGGCGACGGATCCGCCACCTGCTGGGGTTGTTTGCTCCCTATGTGAAGGAGAACCGGGCTCTACTGATCACGGCGAGCGCCTTCGGCATCGGGGCGATGCTGATGCGGCTGCTGCGCCCCTGGCCGCTCAAGGTGATCTTCGATGTCGTCTTGATGCCACCAGCCGAGACTTCCAGCGCCTTTCTGCAGCGTCTGGCGGCAATCGACGAGCGGGCTCTGATCGCCCTTGCGTGTGGTGCACTGCTGGCGATCTCGCTGCTTTGGGGACTGTTCAGCTCCCGGCAAGCATACCTGTCCGCCAAGGCCGGCCAGCACGTGGTGTTCGAGCTGCGGCGTCGCGTCTACTCGCATCTGCTGCGGCTCTCGCTCAAGTTTCATCGTCGGCGCAAGCGCGGGGATCTCCTGATGCGGCTGACGGGCGACATCAACCTGCTGCGGGACATGCTGATCGATTCCTTGCTCTTGGGGTTCGGCGAGATCCTCGTCCTAGTGGCCATGGTCACGGTCATGGCGATGATGAGCTGGCAGCTAACGCTGGTTTCGGTGCTGGTGCTGCCCGTCATCGCCCTGACGGCTCTCTCCTTCTCGCTGCGGATCCGCGAAGCGGCTCGACGTCAGCGAAAGAAAGAGGGGCGGGTCGCCGCGATGGTCGGAGAGATGCTGGGCAGCGTGCACCTGATTCAGGCTTTCGGCCGGGAGCGCTACCAGGAGAAGGCTTTTGGCCGGGGCAACAAGAAGAGCCTCAAGGCGGGGCTGCGCACCACTCGGCTGGAGGCGGCGATGAATCGCACGGTCGAGGTGGTGTTGGCGGCCGGCACCGCCGGGGTGCTGTGGGTCGGGGTGCTCCAGGTTCGGTCCGGGGCGCTGACCCCTGGAGATCTGCTGGTGTTTGTCTCCTATCTCGGCAGCAGCTATCGCCCCCTTCGCCGGCTGGCTCGCATCTCCTCGCGCTTGTCAAAAGCCGTGGTCTGTGGCGAGCGGGTGGCCGAGGTGCTGCACTCGACACCGGAGATCGAGGAGCATCCGCGGGCCAAGCGCCTGCGCAACGTCAGCGGCAGGATCCAGTTCGACCGGGTATCTTTCAGCTACGAGTCCGGCGGCAGGGCTCTGCGGCGGGTGAGCTTCGAGGTCGAGCCGGGTCAGTTTGTTGGAATCGTCGGACCGAGCGGTGCCGGCAAATCGACCCTTCTCGCGCTGCTGCTGCGTCTCTATGATCCACAGAAGGGGAAGATCCGGCTCGAGGGCAAGGATTTGCGCCGCTACCGGGTCCAGTCCCTGCGCGATCACATGAGCGTGGTCCTGCAGGAACCCCTGCTCTTCGGCTCGACGATCCGCGACAACCTGAGCTTTGGCCGACCCGACGCCGACGACGCGTCGATCGAGCGCTGCGCCCGGCTGGCGGACGCGTACTCCTTTATCCGTGAGCTGCCAGAGGGATACGACACCTCGACCGCCGAGGCCGGGGCCTCGCTGTCGTTAGGACAGCGCCAGCGCCTGTCGATCGCGCGCGCCTTCTTGCATGATTCGCCCATCCTGCTGCTCGACGAGCCGACCAATGGTCTGGACGCGGCGAGCGCCGACGCCGTCGAGCACGCGCTGCGACGTTTGATGGCCGAGCGCACGACCCTGATGGTGGCGCACCAGCTGGCTTCCGTGAGAGATGCCGATCGGATTCTGGTTCTCGATCGCCGTCGCGTGATCGAGTCCGGTACCCATGAGGAGCTGATGAGCGCTGCGGGCTGGTATCGCCGACACTTCCGCCTGCAGAGCAGAAAGGCGGTTGGCAAGGGTCCCAAGCGACCGCCGAAAGAGGAGGCGATCGCCGAGGTCGTGCCCATGCGGGTCAGAGGGTCGAGCGGATGAGCCCGATGAGCGCCTCGTCCAGCCTCGCGCAGGCAATTCCAGCCGGCGAACTGCGAACCGGTGCGGACTCGCTGTCCGAAGCTCTGGTGCGCGCGGGTCTCAGACGGCCGGGATCGCCTCCCTTGATCCTCGAGCGCGGCTGGCCGCTGCCCAAGATCCCGTTGCTTCTGCGCTGCAGCGAGCCCGGGATCGAGGCCGGCGACGACGCTTGGTGGAGCTTCTACTTTCTTGGCTCCGGCAAGATACCCTTTGTCTGTCGGTCGGCGGTGCAGAACGGCCAGGCTACCTACCTGTCGGAGCTCAACGCGATTGCCCACCGATTCCCGAGTGATCTGCAGCTGGACCATCTGGACGAGACGCTGTCGAGGCGGACCGCCCTGCCGCTCCTCAGTCGTGCGCTGGCAGAGGAGAAAGGAGTCTGGCACTCGGTCAAGGGCCGCATTCTGGGCTACAAGCCGTCCCGCCGATTGACGGTCAAGTTTCGTCTGACCCGGAAGGACGGTTCGGGTCGCACGCTGTACGCCAAGCTCTTGCCGGCCGGCGTGGACGACGAGGCGATCCAGGTCCAGCGGCAGGTCGAGAGTGTGCTCGGCGACATCCGTGAGCCCTGGCTGGCGGTGCCTCGTCTGGTGGGTCGGGTGCCGTCCTGGGATGCCCTGCTGTGGAAGCGCGTGCCCGACCCCCCGCTCTTCGCAATACTGGGAACAAGCGATGGGCATGAGGCCGTGGCGGCAGCAGCTTGCGGTCTAGCGCAGCTCCACTCCAGCGGAGCGCCGTGGCAGCGCACCCACGATCGGCGGCGGGAGCTCGAGACTGTACGGCAGTGGATCGAGGCTGCGTCTGTTTTCGGCTCACCTCATAGCGAACTCGTGGGTCGCTCATTCGACCGTCTCGAGGAGGTCTCCTCGAGACTGGGCGACGGTGCCCCGGCTCCGAGTCACCGGGACTTTTACGACAAGCAGGTTCTCGTCGGGAACGGCGGCTGCACCCTGCTCGATTTGGAGGTGGCCTGTCTAGCCGAGCCGGAGCTCGACGCGGGCAACTTCCTGGCCCATCTCCTGCTTAGGTCGATGCAGGGTCGGATCCCGAGCGCCTCGGCACTGTGCGAGCGGTTTGTCGATCGGTACCAAATGAACTCACGCAGACTCGAACCAAGTCGACTTCGCTGGTATTTGGCGAGCTCACTCCTGCGTCTGGCCTGCGTCTACTCCATGCGGCAGGAGTGGTCCGGATTGGAAGCCGGACTTCTCCAGGCGTGCCACGAAGCCCTCGAGGGGGAGATAAGACTCCAGAGGTCCTCATGAAACGACTCTCGTATGCGCTCTCGGTACTCCTTCCGATCGCCTCACTGGTGGGGCTCGGGCCGCTGACGGCGGCGGAAGAAAGAGACTGGTGGGTCGAGTTCGAGGCCATGCCGGGCTACTCGAACAACTACTTCTTCCGCGGCGAGGGGGCGAATGCGCCCGACACCAACCTGTTCTCGCTCTACGTGCTCGGTGAGAAGGAGTGGAAAGCCGCCAAAGGCAAGTTCACGCTCGATTTCGACCTCGGCCTGGTGCAGGTCTTCGACATCGACAACGCCGACTATTACGACTTCAACCTCGGCGGCGCCTACAAACGCGGCACCCGCAAGTACACCGTCGATCTCAGTGCGCGGCCCAATCAGGTCTTCGAAGAAGAGGGCACGCCGACCTTCTACGATCTGACCGCGATCGAGGTCGGCATCCGGCAGAACTTCGCCCAGCCCGGCATGTGGCTGGGCTTCAAGTACGAGTTCGAGAACCAGGATTTTGATCGTTTCGCCGAGCTTCGGGACGCGCAGGTCGACACGTTTGCGCTCAGCTTCCGATATCCGCTGAGTCCAAAATACGGTCTGCGGGCCACCATCCTGTATGAGTCAAAAGACGCTGACGGGCCGCGATTCAACAACCGGGGGCCGGGCGGAGCGCTGGCGCTCGAGGGCCAGCCATCGGACTCGATTCATTTGTTCCTGCGCTACAAATACCGATCGCGGGACTTTCCGGATGCGCTGGAGGGAGACCGAAACTTCGAGCGCGACGACCGGCTGAGCGACATCGTATTCAACATCACCTGGCGGTTCACCTCCCACTGGGGAGTGCGGTTCGAAAGCTTCATCCGGGACGGCTCGTCGACACGGCCGGACCGCAACTACACCGGGAGTCGCTTCTATGGCGGCATCGTCTATCGGATCCCGTAGAGCCCGGCCCACGAATCCGGGGACGTTTCACCGGGTGGGCTACCTGGTCAACGCTTACCCCGTGGCCTCGGAGACTTTCCTGGTCAGCGAGCTGCGCGGCATCGAGCGAGAGGGCATTACGGTAACGCTGTTGCCGCTGAGCGATCGACACGACCCGGTGACGCCCGCCGGCACAGACAGAGTCCGAGCCGACGTGATTCGGCCCGAGGCCCTGCTGCCGCTGGGTTGGCTGAGGGCTCTGCGGTCGCATCTCGATGTGCTTGCCGGTCGGCCGATGGCCTACTTGCGGCTGATTCGGGATGACGTGATTCGACCCAGCCTGAGGAGCGTCGTCCGTCCACTGTCTCGCCGGTCTTGGAAACTCCTGCGTAAACGCTGGCGACTGTTCTGGTTGGCGCCGATCCTTGCCGATCGAGCCCGGAAAGCGAACGTCGGACACCTACACGCGCACTATTCGAAGGCGCCGCTCGAAATCGCTGCGCGTCTCTCCTGGCTGGTCGGTCTGCCGTACTCCTTCGCCGCCCACGCCAAGGATCTCTACACGACCCCGGGAGATCGCCTGGCGCGGCGCCTGGCGAAGGCCAAGTTTGCGCTCGCCTGCCATCCTCATGGCGAACGGACGCTGCGAGAGCTTGCCGAAACCGAGGAGGACCGCAACAAGGTCCACCTGATTCCGCATGGGCTGGATCTGTCCGTGTTCAAGCCTGGGTCGGTACCCCGTGAGCAGGGCCTGATTGTTGCCGCTGGTCGGCTGACGCCCAAAAAGGGATTCGATGTGTTGGTCGACGCCTGCTCCCGATTGCGACGCCGCTGCGAGTTTCGGTGCGTGATTCTGGGCGAGGGCCGATTGCGAGAGCGACTCGAGGAGAGGATTCGCAGGAGGGGTCTGGGCGGCTGGGTGAGTGTTCGCGAATTCGTCGATCAGCGCGAGCTTGCCAGCTGGTTCCGGCGAGCCCAGGTGGTAGCCGTGCCGGCGCGGGTCCTCAAGAGCGGCAATCGAGACGGGGTGCCCAACGTCCTGCTCGAGGCCATGGCCTGCGGAGCTCCGGTAGTGGCAACACCGGTCGGCAGTATCGGCGAGCTGGTGGAAGACAGGGTGACCGCCCGCCTGGTGCCACCCGAGGACCCCAAGGCCCTGGCGGCGGCTCTGGCCAAGACGCTGGCGGCGCCGGTGCGGGCGCAGAAGATGGCGGAGCGGGCCAGGCTGCACGTGCAGGGTCTGGATTTGCAAGCAAATCGCCAAGTTGTTTCATCACCGTCTGGTTCGAGCCGATGAACAGCGGGCTATCCGGCCAGTGTTGTCGATGGTGGACTACGACCGAATGGTTCGGCTGGCGGAGCGTCGTTTGGGTCGCAAACCTCGTCTCGAGCCCGAGGTCGAAGAAGCGATCGCTCTATCGATTGCGCCCGGGGTACGGGCGAATTCGTGGAGACCGGACGTCGCCCGAATGGCCGAAAGGCGGCTGTGGGATGAAGTCGTCAAGGCTTCGAAGGCGAGGGAGTTGTGGCGGCTGGCGCGGTCGCGAGGCATCCTTCTAGATTCGTCGCGTCGGGTGCTCGATGTCGGATGCGGCCGGGGGGGTCTGTCGGCAGCGTTGATGGCGCGGGGAGTCGAGACCGTGTCGCTCGACCTCAGGCTGCGCAACTGTCACGTGGCCCGGCTGCGCGGTCGTCGCTACGACCACGATGTTCCCGCCGTGAGTGGCCGAGCGGAGGAGCTGCCTTTTGCCGACAACGCCTTCGATGTCGTATGTCTGAGGCACGACGCGTCTGCCACCCCGAGGGCCTGAGTGTCGTGACGGTGGTCAACCGTTGGGCGCACCTCGACCCTCACTATCGGCTCTGGGGAATCAACTTTCTGCCGCGACCGGTAGCCGAGCGCATCATCTCCGTGCTAGGCAGGTCCAAGGAGTCCTGGCGAGACAACCAACGCCTAGCGGATATGCACTACTACTCGTATTCCGCCTTCGCGCGCTTTGCGCAGCAGACCGGATTTCGAGTGCACGATCCCAGGCGGCCGCAAAACCGTTTCGAGCGGTTCGGACATCAGCTGGAACGCCGCACGTCTCTGGGCTTCAACACCATCACCTTGTTGCTCGAGCCGACCTGATCCGAGATGGGTGCTAAACTCTTCGCCCCGCCGAAATCAGGTCAGTCGATGTCGTATCCGGGAGACAGCTCCAATTGAGACTCGGGCTCATTCTCACAACCAGCTTTCTCTTGATGGCTGGCGTCGTCGCCCTCGTCGGTTACCTTTTCAAGGGCACCAGCGACGCGGTGCAGGCCGAGGTCGAAGCGGTGCGGCAGAACTCGATTGCGGCCTTCATGGGCGCGGCGGAGATGGCGGTGGCTCTTCAGCAGAGCCAGCTGGCGGCCCAGCAGATCATCGCGGCACGGCTGCAGGGGTTGGTCGAGCCGACTCATGACACCGGTCCTCTGCCGGGACTCGAAGACTCGATCGAACGAGCCGAGGACAGTCTGACCCAGTTCGAAAGCTGGGTGACGGAGACGCGGCAGTCGGTGGCGATCGCCGCCAGTTCCTCCAGCGGCGCGAGCGAACAGGCGCAGGAAGACGACTTTCCGGCCGCCGTGGCCGAATCGTTGATCGAGATCGAGAAGCAGTTCGCGGTCTACAAGACCCTTATGGACCGATTCACTCATCTGGCGGAATGGCATCCGACCGAACAGCTGAGCGAGTTTTTTGTCGACCAGCTGCAGCCGGCTTTCGAAGATGAGCTGGCCCCGGGACTTCGGCTCTTCGAGGAGAACTCGCGGCAGGTCTTGACTGCCGAGCTGGACCGAATGGAGTCGGCCCACAGACGCGCCAACCGACGCAACGGCATCGTGGCCGTGGCCTCGTTCATGGGCGCCTTGATTCTCGGTCTAGTCATCGCGCGCTCGATCTCCAAACCCCTGGGAGCTTTGCAGGAGGGGGTCTCCAGGGTCGCCAAGGGTGAGCTGGCCACGAGGGTCGAGGTCAAGACGGACAACGAGATCGGCGTGTTGGCGGATGCCTTCAACAAGATGGTGACCCAGCTCGAAGCCTCGACGGTGTCACGGACCTACCTCGACAGTATTATTCAGTCGGTCAACGAGATGCTCTTCGTCACCGATGCCGACGGCAGGATTCGAACCGTCAATCGGGCGGTGCACGAAGGTCTCGGCTACGATCTCGGGGAGTTGATCGGCAAACCTCTCGACGACGATCTGATCAAGGGCTCGCTGGCGGGCCTGGAGGTTGGCGAGAACGAGTTCAGAGACCATGACGGTGAGACCATCCCGGTCTACTGCTCGCGGTCCGAGCTACGGTCCGAGACCGGCGAGTTCGCTGGAATGGTGCTGGTGGCGCTGGATCTGCGTCGTCGGAAGGAGACCGAAGCTCGTCTGCGAGCGTCGATCGCCGAAAAGGACGTCCTGCTGCGAGAGATCCATCATCGGGTCAAGAACAATCTGCAGATCGTCTCCAGCCTGCTCAGCCTGCAGGACAGCTCCGACAATCAGACGGGTGAGACCGAGCGAGTGCTCCGCGACAGCCGCAACCGAGTCCGCTCGATGGCCCTGATCCATGAGCAGCTCTACAAGTCCGAGGATTTGGCCCGCATCGACTTTCGGGCCTATGTCGAGGAGCTGGTGGTCTACCTGACTCGTTCGTTCGACCTCAGTCGTCGGCGGATCGAGGTTCTCCGCGACGTCGATGCGCTACCGCTGTCGGTCGATCTGGCCATTCCGTGCGGCATGATCATCAACGAGCTGGTAGCCAACGGCGTAGAGCACGCCTACCCCGAGGGCGATGGTGTGATCCGAGTTGCGTTTCACTTGCGCGAGGGCCGGTACTCACTGACGGTTGCGGACGACGGGGTCGGTGTGCCTGCTGAAATCGACCCTTCGACTGCCCCGACGCTCGGACTGCGACTGATCTGGGCCCTGGGCAAGCAGCTGGGCGCCGAGGTTCGCTTCGATCGCGGCCAGGGCACCGTCGTGTCGGTGGGCTTTGCCCAATCCCATTCCGTGCCTTCTGAGGTCCCCGCCTGATGGGCGATCCGGTCAAGATCGTGATCGTCGAGGACGAAGGGGTCGTGGCGATGGACCTTCGCGGGCAGCTAGAGCGAATGGGCTACGAAGTCGTGGGCACGGCCTCTCGGGCCAGCGTAGCGATCGATCTCGCGCGAGGCTCGCGCCCCGATCTGGTGCTCATGGACATCCAACTGGCCGGCGGGCGCACGGGAATCGAGGCCGCCGGGGTGATTCGAGAGACGTCACGCATTCCGGTGGTCTTTTTGACGGCCTATGCTGACGACTCCAGCCTGGCCCTGGCCAAGGAGGTCAGCCCCTACGGCTACATCGTCAAGCCCTTCGACGATCAGGATCTCAAGACCACGATCGAGATCGCGCTCGCCCGAGCGCGGGTCGAGTCCGCCCTCGACCACAGCAGGGCCGATCTGATGGCGGTGCTCGACTCTCAACGGCAGGGCTCGGTGACGGTCGATGCCGGCAGTCGGGTCACCTTTGTAAGTCGATCGGTCGAGGAGCTGCTCGGAGTCAGCAGAGCCGAGCTGACCGGATCGCGTTGGCAAGAAATCCTGCCGGTCGACCGCGCCGTCATCGATCGGGTCGAGAGGCTCGCCCGACGATCGGAGAACGGCCGACAGAAGATCGCGGCGGACATCGCCGCTGACGAGCGCCAGATCGCCATCGAGATCGAGGTGGTGGCCGACCCGCGTGATGAGGGCGGCTTCATCCTCTTTCTCTACGACGTCTCGGACGTCCAGGAGCTGCGGGCGCTGCTCGACGGTCAGACGAGGTTCGAGAAGATCATTGGTTCTGGCAAGAAGATGCGCGCCATGTTTCAGCTGATCGATGAGGTTGGCAGTGTCGACTCACCGGTTCTGATCGAAGGGGAAACAGGTACCGGCAAAGAGCTGGTGGCGCAGGCGATCCACCGCCGCAGCGAGCGCAAGCAAGGACCCTTCGTGCCCGTCAACTGCGGTGCGCTTACGGCAGAGCTCGCCGCCAGCCAGCTCTTTGGTCATCGCCGCGGCTCGTTCACCGGAGCAATCTCCGATCACCAGGGTTTCTTTGCCGCTGCCGAAGGAGGAACGCTGTTCCTGGACGAGATCGGCGAGCTGCCGCAGGTGGTCCAGCCGACACTCCTACGGACGCTGGATGATGGACAGATCACGCCGGTCGGAGAGACCGCGGGTCGCCAGGTTGACTTCAGGCTGGTGGCGGCTACCAGCCGTTCTCTCACCGACGAAATCGAGCAGCAGACCTTTCGCTCGGACCTCTTCTACCGGCTGTCGGTGGTTCGCATCCAAATCCCGTCGCTGCGCGAGAGACTCGAGGACCTGCCGATCCTGGCCCGATCGTTTCTGGCCGAGGCGCGCGCCAAAACCGGTAAGGACGTGCGCGAGATCGGCACCGCAGCGATGTCGGTACTGCTGCAGTATCCGTGGCCGGGCAATGTACGACAGCTGAAGAACGCGCTCGAGTTCGCCACCATTCGATCTACAGGCAGCGAGATCGAGATCGAGCACCTGCCGCCCGAGATCAGCTCGGTGGAGCTGGACTTGTCGGAATCGGCCAGCGAAGAGGATCGAATCCGGGCAGCTCTGGCCCGCACCCGCGGCAACAAGAAGGAAGCCGCGAAGTTGCTCGGCATGAGCCGCTCGACGTTCTATCGACGACTGGACCGTCTCTGAGATGGGCCGCGTTAGCCGTCGTCCTTGGACTTGATCTCTTCGAGAGTCTCCAGGCGTTGGTCGACTTCCTCGAGATAGTCGCGGATCTTCCGATTGAAGGGGTCGAGCTCCAAAGCCTCGCGCCAGAGGTCTCGGGTCCTGGTGAGCTCACCCTCCGAGAAGAGCTTGAGGCCCAGCAGACGGCTGTGCTCGATGAGCTGGCTTCTCGAATCAGGATCGACCTGGGCGCGATCGAGCATCTCGGAAGTCAGGCGGCTGGCCTCGATCAGATCGCCGCGAGCCTCCGCATCCCGCGATTGGCTGAGCCTGGAATCGAAAAGTCGATCCGCCAGATCCTGAGGTTCAGGCTCGCCTGACGAGAGGGTCTGCTGGACCTCCCTTTGTTGCCTGTCGGCCCAGAAGTACTTGGGATACACCTCCAGCGCTTTCTTGAAATCCGACTCGGCGCCTCTGAGATCGCCGTGCTGCTTCTTGCTTCGGGCGCTCAGCACGAGAGCCTGATAACCGGCCAGAACAAGTACACTTACTTCTTGCTGGCTGTTGTCGGGGCGGGGATCGCGCTGGTGGCGAGGGCGACGGCGGGCAGTGGGCCTGAGCCCGCTCGATGGTCAGGACCGAGGTGCAATGTGAGGTGGGGAAGGGAGGAGCCAAAGTCCGGTGCTCGTTCTCCGAAGGCGCACTGTGGGATAGACCTCAACAATGTGTGGCAGACGGGCACCGAGCCTCGTTCTGAAGTCTCGCCGCCGAGAGTACCCGGCGCCGAACTGCGCCTCCAGGCTCTTCCACGGAACCAGGGTGGGCTTCCTGAGATAGCTCATCCGGTAGGTGAGCCAGACGTAGAGGTCGATGGCGAGGGGAGATCTCTGCAGCTGACGGATCGCGCGGAGGTCCACAGGGACGGCCGAGCGCGTGATCTCCTTGAAGAAGTCCTGCCCCAGGACGATGTGCGGTTGCCACGATGATTGTCTTGGGAGCAGTCGTCGCAAGGGCTTCGACCACGAAGCACCACCCGCGGTCACGGATGCAGATCCAGACGATCGCGGTGCCAGGCCCAAAGACGTCTGCCATTCGAGCCTCATGTGCAGAAGGCGATGAAGTTGATCCTCGAGTCGGCGTGCCGTGCCCCGGGGTCCGCTGATCACCGACAGCCCTAGCTTGCGCGCCAGAACGTTGGGCGTGGCGCCGAGCTGGATCTCCGGGCTCTTGGTGCGGACGGCTTGGGTGGTCAGGTAGGCGAGCAGCAGTCGAGGGTAGGAGCCGTAGGGTAGACCAATGCGGCGAGGTGCCCGCATTCGGAGACAAAGCCGACCATTGACCCGCTCAGATCGGTGGCTCTCGGGCCGGCGATGGGGGAGTGTGGTCAGGACCAGGAGGCGCGGCATGAAGCCCAGGGTGTCCGCTGTGAGGGCGTCCTCGGACTCCAGAGACGAGAGGTACTCCGCTGGACTCACGGGAGCCATCAACGACAACACCTGACAACACAGAGGTAACAATTTTGGTAACAATGAAGTACAACTGAAGGCCGTACTCGACAGCAGACGACATTTACGCCTGTCGGCGTAAGTCGCTTGTTTTGTTGCGGTTGCGTGCTG
>CAMYLC010000176.1:0-10296 GCA_947259195.1 Thermoanaerobaculia bacterium
GCCCAAGCCCCAGGGTCCTCTGCTGACTTTCGACATTCGACCTCCGATTTGCGCACCGCTGGCGCGGTTCGACAACGCCATCCCCACGCGCCTGTTCTGCTTGTAGGCCGGGTACCCGCCTGAGGTGAGATGTAGCCATGCGAAGCCTGCACTCGGCGCAAAGCCGTCAGCTCAGACTTTGGGGAGCTCCGTTTAGAACCACGCATACAACCGGATCGACACAGATCCTGCTACCTCGCTCAAGCTCGTGAAACGAATGAGGGATCTCTTTCGCCTGCGCAGGGTACCACGCTCGCCTCAAGCCACGGAACGGCCCTTAAGCGCGCACTCCCGAGGGACCGAGATTGCCGTGGCCCCCGCCTTAGACTCTCAAGGCGCCTGATGGCTTCAGCGATCTGCATGGTTGCAACCCCGGCCGGTCACCGTACCATCACCTTCAAAGTGTTTCGGCAAACTGAAGAGCTCGAGGAATGCCTGGCTACCGAAACCGTACGGGTCTCGCAATCCGCTCTGAGAATCTCCGATGGGATGTCGCTTGATCTGAAGCCCACCCGTGCCACTCTGCAATCCGGGGGCAGCATCGGCTCCGACATTTGCATCTACGACTGACAGCCGCTCTCGTCGAGACGGCCGGCTCTTGGACCGGCCGTCTCCTCTCTACCACCCGGACTGGTGCAGGGCTTGTAGACCTTCGCGTTGGTGAATACTTCGAGCGGGCAACGCCGGCGCGAAGCGCGACCGCCGCTCATGTTGCAGCCACCGCATCGACCGCACCTCGTCCGTCTGGGCGGAATATCTTGAACGTTTTGAACGTTTGAATACATAACGAGTATGGGTTGTGTTATCGATAAAAAGAAAGGCTGTGCTCATGAAGTGGTCGATGACAATCGGACGGTTCGCAGGGATTGACGTCAAGGTTCACGCCACCTTTTTGCTGATCCTGCTTTGGGTGGCGATCATTCATTGGCGGGCGGAGCAGAGCCTTCAGGCCATTGCTATCGGACTGGCTTTCATCCTTACACTTTTCTTCTGCGTGGTCTTGCACGAGTATGGACACGCCTTGACCGCTCGGCGCTTCGGCGTGAAGACACGCGACATCATCTTGCTACCGATAGGCGGCGTCGCTCGCTTGGAGCGGATTCCGGACAACCCGCGCCAGGAGCTCTGGATTGCGCTCGCCGGGCCGGCGGTCAACGTGGCGATTGCCGCCGTACTGGCCGCATGGTTGCAGCTTTCCGCCAGCTGGCAGCCCGTCGATGAGCTCACCGTGTCCGGGGGCTCCTTCGCCGAGCGACTTCTAGTCGTCAACGTCTTCTTAGTGGCCTTCAACCTGATTCCCGCTTTTCCCATGGACGGCGGCCGGGTGCTTCGAGCGCTTCTGGGTTTCAAGCTCAACCACGTTCGGGCTACACAAATCGCAGCCTCGGTCGGCCAGGTATTGGCCTTGGGGTTGGGGATCGTCGGCCTTTTCGCCAATCCTTTTCTCGTGCTCATCGCCCTCTTCGTCTGGTTCGGTGCGGCCCAAGAGTCGAGCATGGTGCAGATGAAGAGCTCTCTAAGGGGCGTCCCGGTGGGGCAGGCGATGATTACCGACTTTCATGTCCTCGAGCCTACGGACACACTGAGGAGTGCCGTGGACCTGACCCTGGCAACTTCACAGAAGGACTTCCCGGTCGTCGCGGGTGACCAGATGGTCGGCATCCTCACCCAGGGCGATCTGCTCAAGGCGCTCGACTCCAGCGGGCGAGCGAGCACCGTCACCGACGCGATGCAGACGACGTTTGAGGTCGCCAGCATCTCCGAGATGATGGAGCCGGTCTTTCAAAGGCTCCAAGCGTGCGCCTGTCAAACGCTCCCGGTCGTGGCCAACGGCCGCCTCGCCGGCCTGGTTACAGTAGACAACGTGAGCGAGTTGTTGAGCCTCCGAGCCGCGCTCGAGAAGTAGGCTCTCAATCCCTGAGCTCTTCGCCTTGGGCGGGGCTCCGGGCGGATGCTCGTCAGTCGTGAACAACGAAGCAGGCGCTGATCGCAGTGGCGAGGCCCAGCCAGACGGCGTTGGGGACCAGGAACCATCCCGACGGGCGGTGGGAGTGGCCTTCCGAACTCGGAGAACAGCCGTTCTCAGAGCCTCGAAGGCGGTCAGTTGGGCGAGGAGAGGGTTCGAAGTTGGCACCAAACGGGCTACTAACCTTCCACTTTGGCTCAGCCTGGCAGCGCGCACGGGATATCAATCGTAGGACTTCGCAGAGGGTGGGCGGTGCGGTGGCATGTGCATGTCTCGCCCGCCGGGGAAACAGTGCTAGCCTCCTCCCGCAATGAAACAGCCCTCTGGACCCTCCTGGACGCTCGAGGAACAGCTCGAGGCGTTCGCCAGTCGCCGGTTCCTGGCCATGCCGCTAGCGGGCACAATTGCTTGGGCGGCCATTGGCGTCGCTGGTGCGGTCCTTTCAGACATCGGCGCTGCTTGGGCGGTCTTCATCGGCACGGGGAGCATCGTTTGGCTGGCGACTCTGATCGCCAGGTTCACTGGTGAGGATCTGCTGGCCAAGAAAGGGCCCAGGAACTTCTTCGATCAGCTCTTCCTTCTGACGGTCGTGATGGCGCTCCTGGTGTACGCGATTGCTATCCCGTTCTTCCTCGTCGACTACACGTCGCTGCCCATGACGGTCGGCATTCTCACCGGGCTCATGTGGGTTCCGTTCGGAGGAATGATTCAGCACTGGGTGGGGCTCTTTCACGGCGTCGGTCGCACCGTGCTCGTCCTGGCCGCCTGGTACGTGTTTCCCGAGCATCGCTTCGTGGCGATTCCCGTCGTCATCGTGGTCATCTACCTGGTGACGATCTGGGTGCTCGAATCGCGTGATCTCGAAGCCAACTAGATGGGGCTGCTCGCGCAGGACCACGCTCACACAGTCCCTAGGAGCGCGGCTCGTGGCGTGGACTTCAAGTTCCCTATGGATTGAAGCGGCAGTAGCGGCGCCAGTGGCGCTCTGGAGGACGGTCAAGTCCCTCAGCCACTGGCTGATCTGGTTCCAACTCGGAATGGTCTGGGCTACCAACCCCACTTCTTGCACTGACTGCTCGTAGCGGCAGGCCACGGTGCGAAGCATTGGCGGCCTGGACTTCTCAGGTTTTTAGATTCAAATCGGCCCGCCATCTCGACCAGTTGTGGAGAATCTCGGGCCTCGGCAGAAGCTCGCTCAGCTCCCGGATCCGCGGCTCCAGGTACTCGAAGTCCAGATCCTCGGACCGCCGTTGCAGGATTCCACGGACATCAGCCTGATCCTGTTCGCGCTGGGAGATGATCTTGAGGAGAATCAGGTCCTCGGGAGTGCAGAACACTACCTCGTCATCGGCGATAGGCAGGGGCTTGGCCCGCTCGATCGCCTCCAGCTCGAAGGGGAGAACACCGAAGATCAGATCGACTCGTACCCCCGAATGGCTTTCCAGTGGCAGGACACGGGTTGCTTGCACGAAGCTCTCGATGTCCGACACGAGTGGTCTGAAGTCCGGGCCGAGCGCGTTGGCGATCTCGACCACCTCGGTTGGCTCCGCTGCGATCGTCACATCGATGTCCAGTGTAGAACGTGGTTCGCCCCATGCGGCGTTGGCAATCCCGCCGATGATCATGTAGGCAATGCGGTGCTCTTCGAGGCACCGAGCCAGGTCCAGTAGAGCCTTCTCCTGGAGTGTCACGATCCCTGACTCGAGCTGAGAACAGCGAGGCAGCGGTGGAGCTCTTGGATTCCCGAGGTATCGACAGGTCGTGCGCGGGACGCCGCCGGAAGCAGATCGTAGAGCCAACCGATTCCTGAGACGGCCAGTTTCGGATCGTCGGACCTCGGCAAGTCAGCTTCGAGCTCCGAGTATTTCTCGAGCTGCTGTTCGCGGTGGTGCAGGGCGGCGCTGGTTTGCTCCATTCACATTCAATTCTATCAGCCGAGCTCGTCTCCGGAGGCCGACCAGTGACTCCTGGAGGAGTCGGGCTTCGACACTTTGACGCGAAATGTCGGCCTCCGAGACCTAGAGAGCAGCCCGTTCTCAGAGCCTCGAAAGCGGTCAGTTGAGCGAGAAGAGGGTTCGAATTCGGCATCAGACGGGCTAACCACCTTCTGCTACTCGCTCTCTGGCCGCTGAGAAGCGCAGCCTAACCTTGCTGTCGTGCGGCGAACTCGAACCGCTCAAGCGAGAGCTCTGGTCAGGACCACGCCGCTGATAGAGTTCCGCAGGGACCTGTCACCTTTTTGCTGCCCTTGTCTACAGGGTAACCGGGCTATCTGAGCAGTCCAATCTAGGTTAGACCGCTCCTGACTAAATGGCCGAACATCCGACCATTCTGATCACAGGTGCCGCCGGTAATCTGGGTGGCCTCTTCGCCCGGCACCTCCAGTCAAAGGGGTACCCGCTCCGGCTGATGTTCCACACGACGCCGCTGGGCGAAGACCTAACGAATGCACCGAATGTAACTCCTATTCAGGCGGACCTCGCGAAGCGGGAGACGCTCGAGGCCGCTGTTCGAGGAGCGGATGTCGTGGTTCACTTTGCGGGCGTACTGTTTGCACCTCGACCCGAGAAGTTCTTACCCGAAACGAACACGATGTGGTTTACGAACCTCTTGGACACCTGCATTCAAGCCGGCGTCGACCGTGTCGTCCTGATCTCCTTTCCACACGTCGAAGGCGAAACCACCGTCCACGCGCCAGCGACGGGACGCCTGGACGGTAACCCGATTTCTATGCATGCTCGCACCCGACTGGAAGAGGAGCGTCTTCTGTTTGAGCAGGCACGCTCGTGCGCAATCACGCCGCTCGTACTGAGACTTGGAATGGTGTACGGTCGCGGCATCCTCATGATCGACGCGGCCCGATGGCTAGCGGAGCACCGCCTGTTGGCGGTGTGGAACGAGCCGACCTGGATCCATCTGCTGTCAACGGCGGACTTCTTGGCGGCCACCGAGGCCGCGACTGCACTCCCAGAGGCTCGCGGGATTTACCACATCGGCGACGAAGAGCCGATCACTCTGCAGGAGTTCCTAGCTGAAGCATGCCGCGTTTGGCAGTCACGCCCGCCTCGCAGAGTGCCAGCCTGGATGATCTATGCTGCAGCGACACTATGCGAGTTCCTTGCCTTGGCGACGAACATGCGTTCACCGCTGACGAGAGATTTCATAAGAATTGGGCGCGTGTCCTACGTCGGGGACACGCACCGCGCTCGAGAAGAGTTGATTCCCGTGCTCCGGTACCCGACTCTCAGAAGTGGGGCTTCGACGCTTCTGTGAGTCGCGGTCTAACCGCTCGCTGCACCGGGCGCCGCCGCGTGTGCTCCGAGCCGGATGTAGACTTCGGAGCAGTGGTTAACTTCAACAATGTGAGTCTCATCCGCACCACTGGTGGTGCCCGTGAGCTCAGAATCCGCTAGGCCGAAAGGGACCGAGACCCATGCAAATCAAACTCTGTTGGATCGCATTGATCGCTCTGGTACCAATCGCCGCGGCTGCGGACGATCCTGAATCATCGCAGCAGTTCATAGTGCACCTCGAAACAGGCGAGAAGTGGGATCATTCCCTTCAACCCGCCGAGCAAACACAGTTCAAGGAACACTCGGCCAATATGAACCGACTGAGAGAAAGCGGCACGATTCTTTTCGGTGCGAGATATGGCGAATACGGCCTGCTGATTCTGGAAGAGGAGTCGCTGCAATCTGCGATTGAGACTCTGGAGGCAGACCCGGGCGTGATGGCTGGCATATTCAGGTTTCGAATTGAGCCAATCAGCATTTTCTATCCCTGGAAAACACTTGATGATTGATGTCCATATAGATGCCCGCGCTGGCCTAACCATCGGCTGAAGCGGACGCTTGACATCGAGGGCTTTTCGCTTCCGCTCCAGTCGCCGCATGTCAAGCGCCGCTGAGCCTGGGCGTTAGGCCGGAGGGAGAGAGTCCACTCCTGGAGGGGAGCAGGTTATGGAAGGCGTAAAGGTAAAGCCGTCACCTATTGAAGGCCTGGGTCTGTTCGCCGTCCAGCCGTTCAAAGCCGGAGTCACGATTCGGGAGGTAAACGTCGTCCGCGAAATCACCGACGAACACCCGCTGAGACCGGAGTTAGGAGAGCGAGCGGACCACTGCGACTATCCCGATGGCCGGGTTGTCCTGATCGGCCCGCCCGATCGCCACTTGAACCACAGTTGTGATCCAAACACCTACATCCGGTACGAAGCGGGCCGATGCTTCATTGTTGCTCGTCAGGATATACCCTCAGGCCAGGAACTCACGTGTGATTATCGCCTCAACGTCACCGGAGGTGATGCCTGGCCGTGCAAATGCGGTACGGACCGTTGCCTGGGAACCGTCGCGGGCGATTTCTTCGAGTTGCCTGAGGCATTTCAACGGGAATACCTGCCTTTCCTGGCCGAGTGGTTTGTTTGCCGCCATAGAGAGCGTATTAAGAGCCTGGGCTAGGCTTGCTTTCGGCCTAACACGCGCTTGCTGCTGACGGCCAAGCTCACCGGGCAACTCCCTTGAGTTCCCGGGTGCCTGGACCCATCCTGCTCCGCAGCAGAAACGCAAACCGTTAGGCGAGTCGATTGAAATGTCGCCTGATCATGGCGGCGACTGAATCATTGCCTCAAACCAGGCGCCTGATGGCTTCGGTGAGCTCGTTCAAGATGACTGCTAGACGCTGGCTGTAGTCAATCCTCCTCGTGGTGTTGGCGATCCGAGTGAACTGGTTGAGGTTGGTGCCGATCCGGCCGAGGTGGTAGACGACCTCGGTCTTGAACGGATTCCTCTCAGCCACGGGTCCGGTTCCTCCTCTTGAGCGCCCGGCAGGGTCGCGAAAGAGCGCACTTTCCTATGGGGAAGTGCCGGGCCGCTAAGGAAGACCCGCCCCCGGCGCGTATGACCTGGCATTGCTCGTTGTTCCGACGAGACGCGCTTGGCTAGCGAGCCGATGCTGGGAGTTGCCGTTCCTTGGACCACCCTTCAGGGTATTGGGGCGACGGTGATGACGACCTTTCCTCGAGCGTGTCCCTCTTCCAGATACCGGATGGCGTCAGGGACCTCGCTCAACGGGTAGATCCTGTCGATCACTGGTGTGACCTTTCCGGCCTCAATGAGGTCTTTCAGGACAACCAGGTCCTCCTTGTTTGCCGTCGTAATGAACGGGGCCATCCTCTGGCCCACGAACAGTGACAACACGAGCGCCTTGAGGAAACGATCCGGACCAATGAGCCAACGGCCGCTCGGTGCTCCGACTACGACGTAGGTCCCCCGGGGCGTCAGCGCACGCCTGCAATCTGACAACGAATGGGTCCCCGCCATATCGACAATGAGGTCGTAACGCTGCCCACTTTGGGTGAAATTCTCTTGGGTGTAGTCAATGACGCGGTCTGCGCCGATCGATCGGACCAGACCCAAGTTCGTCGTGCTGCACACGCCGGTCACGTCCGTTCCGAACGATTTGGCAATCTGCACGGCGAAGGTACCCACGCCTCCCGACGCACCAACAATCAAGACCTTCTGCCCTGGCTTTATCTGTCCTCGATCGCGAAGACCCTGGAGAGCTGTGAGTGCCGCGACGGGCACGGCCGCGGCCTGCTCAAACGAGAGATTGGCCGGTTTAGGCAAGAGTCGGTCCTCTCCGCCACACACATACTCGGCGAGGACACCCTTGCACAAGCCGAACACCGCATCACCTGTTTGAAACTGCGTGACATTCTTGCCAACCGCCTCGACATGCCCTGCCACATCAACTCCGAGAACGCTGTTCTTGGGTTTGAGCAGGCCGTTGCCCATGCGCAGGAAGTACGGCAAGCCTCTCATGCTGTGCCAGTCAAGTGGATTGACGGCGGCCCCGTGAACACGTACCAGCACGTCGTTGTCCGCGACCTTCGGCTTGTCGAGTTCCGCGAGTTCTAGGACGTCAGGTGAGCCGTACCTGTAGTGGACGATTGCCTTCATCGTGTCCTCCTGATGCGTTGCGCCTCGCACGGTGATGACGACTTTGAACAGAACAGGTGACAGGATACCGGTTTCAGCCCCTAGAACCACCGAAATGAGTATCCTGTCACCGTCCTGCAGCTACCGTGATTCACACGGAGCTGGAGACTTGACGAGGATGAGGACAGTTGCACCAGCGGCCGATCCCAAGGAGACTGAGGTGGCGCTTCGAAGGCTCTCGCCGATGGCCGAACCGGGTAGCGGGAAGACTCTGTAGGCCATGAAGGTCACCTACAAGATCACTTATCCCAACGGGAAGATCTGCGTTGGTTCCTATGTAACCAACACACTGAACTACTCTGGAAGCGCCGAGAGCCAACCAATCGAGAGAGATTTCGCCGACGAGGAACGACGTGACCTGACTGTCCGTGGGAATAATCTCTGGGAGTCAGAAACTGCCTCGAATGGTCAAGTTCGTAGCGCTACTGCGCGGCATCAATGTTGGCAAGGCCAAGCGCCTTCCCATGGTGGAACTGCGCGCTTTGTTGACTAAGCTTGGCTGTACAAGTGTTGCTACGCTTCTCAATAGTGGCAACGCGGTGTTCCGCGCAGCGAATGGCGCACCGGCCGAGCACGCAGCGAAGATAGCCGCCGCGATTTCAACCAAACTGAAAGTCGAGGTGCTGGTCATCGTCGAGTCGGCCACGACAAGGAATTGGGCAACTGTTTTGAAACTTCATGCGTTGGCAAGTGAACCCGACGCCTAGCCACTTGCTCAAGCGGACGTTTCGCAAGCGGGCCGCCGCTTGGCCCAGACGTTAGGCGTCGCTCGGGCCGGCCGAGACTAGGGCGACAGCCATCATGGATCCCCTTCGCACGGTTAAATTGACTCACACGGTCATATGGGCCTTCTTCGTCGCTTGCATCTTGGCGATCCCACTCTTCACTGTCCTATCTCGTTTTCGCGTGGCTGCCTTCTTCGCAGCAATCGTCGGCGTGAGGTGGCGGTTCTTCTTCTGAACAGGTTCACCTGTCCTTTGACCAAGGTGGCAGCCCGGTATACGAGTGATCGACGGGTAAACTTCGACATCTACCTGCCCGAGTGGCTCGCTCACAACAACAAGACCGTCTTTGGCACCTTGTACATCGTCGCAATGCTCCTTCTCCTCGTGTGCTGGATCGCTTCACCATAGAGGCCGTTGGGAAGCTTGCACAGTCGCGTCCGTGCCGCCGCCTGAAACCTCGTTGAACCGGACGCCCCACGCAGTTTTGTGGCTCGTTGAAGGTATCTCAGGTGTATCCTGGTCGGGGCCGGCGTTGCTCTCCAGCGGTCTCCGGTCGACGCGGCGCGCCTCCCTCTCGCGCTGGCAGCTGAATTTTGAGAGGTTAGGTGCAAATGAAGGGTGTGCCCTTGTTCGAGTTCCTGCAGGAAGTCAGTCGACGGCCCGATCCGTTCAGCGAGTCCACCGCGCGGGATCTCTGGAACGATCCCCACACGGCCGAACGGATGCTCGCGTATCACCTGGACTCGGCAGTTGATGTCGCCTCGCGGAACCATGACTTCATCTCCCGCTCCGCTGAGTGGATAGTCCCCCGCTTCGAGCTAGCTCCTGGAGCGTGCGTGGTCGATTTCGGGTGCGGCCCCGGGCTGTACGCGGAGCGCCTGTCACAGTTCGGTCTGAGAGTCACAGGCATCGACTTCTCCTCCAAGTCGATCAGGTACGCCCGGGAGCGCTCCGAGCGCGAAGGCCTCGACATCGAATACATCGAGGCAGACTACTTGGACTTCGCGACCGACCGTCGATTCGACCTCGTGATGATGATCATGTGCGACTTCTGTGCGCTGAGTCCGCGGCAGCGCGCCGTGATGTTGGAGAAGTTTCGGTCGATGCTCGCACCTCGTGGGGCGATTCTGCTCGACGTCTACGGTGTTCCCATGTTCGAAGAACAGAAGGAATCAATCACCTGCTCTCCCAATCTCATGGATGGGTTCTGGGCTGACGCCGAGTACTACGGGTTCAAGCAAACGTTCAAGTACGAAGATGTGCGGTTGCTCCTCGACAAGTACACGATTGTCGAACGCGCCCGTACCCGCTGGATCTACAATTGGCTCCAGTGCTTCACGCCCCAGAGTCTCGAGAACGAGTTCGCTGAGCATGAGCTGCAAATAGCCGAGTACATTGGGAATGTGGCTGGGGATTCGTATGACCCGGAGGCAACGGAGTTCGCCGCCGTTGCGGTCTCAGGCTCACCTTAGGCGTGTGGAGGCGTGTGCATCCAACCAACGGATTGAGCAGACGCGCCCAAGCGCTTCGGCAGACTGAGAACTGAGCGCCGCTCAGCTCAACCGCCAGCCGT
>CAMYLC010000176.1:10327-14364 GCA_947259195.1 Thermoanaerobaculia bacterium
AGCGAAGGGAACGTCCTGCACACAAAGTGCGTTCAAGGCTGGCAAGGGCACATTCCTATTCATCGGCCGTGGGCCGAAGGGGCAGGGATTCAAGGCAATGTTTAAACTGAAGGCCTCCATGCCGCAGGCGCTGAAACTGGCTGCGGAAAACCCGAATCGGTTTGAGGTGGGTTCGACGGGTTGGGTAACCGCACGTTTCACGGCCGAGGAACCCTTACCCAAGCGGATTTGGGGAAAATGGCTAGCGGAGTCCTATGAAGTGACCTGCGGAGCAGACCAGAAGGCAAAAGGAACAAACAAATCCCGAGCGAAGTCAGGGTGAGTCGCCTGCTTGAGCTTCAAGGTCGCAAACGGCAGCCGACGATACCGCCGCGAGAGCCGGCCAGGGCACTCCAGTCGGCCTGCTCGGGCAAGGCCGGGTTCCACCAGAGGTGCGTTTCCTTGGCGACGCGGAAGCCTCCGTCGTGACCCAGGCCATCAGGAACCGCGGGTAGCGACCGTAGGGAAGGCCCAGTAACGGGTGCGCCGAGATCGAGACCTGGAGTGAGCCGTTGGTGCGAACGAATGAGAGCGAGTCTCGCCGGCTGTGCGGCAGACCTGTCTGCACGAGCAATCGCGCGATGAAGCCCACAGCGCCCGCTTTGCGGGCCTCTTCGGCCTCAATGAGGAGTGATTCCTGGAGTAATCGGGCTTCGACGCTCTGGCGGGAAATGGGGGCCTCCGAGACTCAGCCAACGGCTGTTCTCAGAGACTCGAAAGCGGTCAATTCGACGATGAGCGGGTTTGAAAGCGGCAGCCTGAGGGCTACCAGACCTGCTCCCTTTAACAACTCGACTGCAATCAGCCCTCTCGGCTGCCCGAGCCGGGGAATGGGTCTGGCCGGAGGAATAGCAGCCGCCGGAGCGTGGAGCGGCGGCGCACGGCTCGCAGTTTGCCGGCCTGGAAATTGGGAGCCTTGAGGCTCAAGCCGTCTATGCTAGGAGCTCCTGCGCTTCTGGCGGCGCGTGGGCCAGGGGCTCAGGCTTCTGGTCCGGGAGCTCGAGACTCTTGCTAATTGCCGTGGCGTCACCGAAGTTCAGTTTGAAGGCGAGGATGTCATCTGGGCTCACAGGTCGAGGAGCTGCTCGAGACCCCGGACGATCTCGCGCAGTTCTTCTGCTCTCGGTTCCTCGCCCACGCCTTCGTACCTCTCAGCCGCCGCAGTCAGGCACTCGTGCCGGTACTTGGGCGGGCCGCCCTCTTCGGCGAGTGTGGCCACCGCGAGATCGAAATGCGGGGTGGCCTCGCTGGCCCTGCCGAGCGCTGTCAGAGCGCGCCCGACGCGGCATGCGGCCACCGCCGTGATGGCGTGCGCCTCGGGTAGAGCGGTCTTCAGGAGCTCGAGCGCCTCTCGTGACACGCCCTCGGCGTCTGCGGCTCGGCCCTGGTCCAGGTAGATGCCCGAGAGCGACAGCAGCGGCAGAGCCCGCTGGTAATTGTCTGGTGGGAGCGATTCTCGAAAGATCGCCGAGGCGCGCTCGTAGATGGGTGCCGCCTCGTCCGGTCGATCGGACCAGACCAACACCGTGGCGTAGTTCTGCAAGAAGCGACCGACTTCGATGTGATCGGCTCCTCGAACGCGCTCGCCGATCTCGATGAGCTTGAGGAAGGCACCCTCGGCGAGCTCCGGCTTGCCGTGATTGAGCCACAGGAGCCCCAGATTGTTGAGGGTCGAGAGGTGGCGCTCGTGCTCCCGTCCGAGCGTCTTCTCGAGCTCGGCCACCGCGTCGACGAAAACCGTCTCAGCCTCTTCGGCCCGGCCTTGCCCGGACAGTGTTGTGGCGAGTTGAGACCGCGCCACCGCGGTGGCGGCCGATGGAGAGCCGTGGGTCTTTTCTGCCAACATCAGCGCTCGCCGTGCAGTACGCTCGGAAGCGGCCATCTTCTCCAGGTTCAATTGGGCTTCGGCCAGCAGGAAGAGAGCCTCGACCTGTACCTCCGGCAGCTCCTCGCGTTCGGCCAACTCGGATGCCGACCGCAGCTGCGCCTCGGCCTCGTCCCATCTGGGTATGCGGAGCAGGTGGCGGCCGATCTGGACCCGCGCAGCCGCAATCTCCTCGATATCCACCGGCTCCGCGGCCAGCGCCTGATCCAGCTGCTGCCGATGCAGGCCACCGGCGGTGTCGAAATCGCCCTGGTAGTCGTAGGTCCGCGCCAGCAGTCCCAGGCTGTCTCGTATCTCTCGGGACGCGGGACCACTGAGTGACTGCTGCAGATCGAGGGCCTCCTCGGCCAGCGTCAGCGCTCGATCTGGCTCGCCGAGCCCCAGGTACACATCAGCGATTGCAGCCAACAGAGAGGCCCTGATCTCCGGTTGATCACCGAGCGACGCCCCGAGCCGCTCGACACCGAGGTCGAGTGCCTCGATGACGGAGATCTCGCGGCCCCGCCCCGAGTCGGCGGGAGCAAAGGGATCGGCACTGGCGAACAGATCGACCAGGAACCCTTGCACCTCGAGTGCCCGATCGGCTTCAAGCTGGGCGGCGTTGCGCTCCTCCTCGAGCTGCTGCGAGTAACGGAGGCTCGTGCCCAAGTAGATCGCCAGGAAAGCGGTGATCAGGGCAACGACCGGAGCCACCCAGGGCTTCCGACGTAGGAGCTTGCGTGCCCGGTACGGGAACGTGTCGGGACGGGCGGAGATCGGTCGCCCGCTGAGATAGCGGCCAAGATCGTCTGCCAGCTGGGCCACGGACGGATATCGCCGCCCGGGCTCGTAGCTCAGAGCCTTGCCGACGATGGTGTCGAGGTCGCCCCGGAGGGTGCGCTGAAGCCTTGGAGCGCTGGTGCTCCGTGCCTCCGCGATATCTTCGCGGTCCGACGCCGCACTCACGGCCCGGCTAGCCGGCTGGATCTCCAACCCCTGGGCGATCGCTGTCAGGGCCTGCGGCGAGCTCCCCTCGACCCGGTAGGGCCGCTGGCCGGTGAGCAATCGAAAGAGCAGCACCCCGAGCTGATAGACGTCAGTCGCCGTCGTGACCGGCTCGCCCCGTATCTGCTCCGGGCTGGCGTGGTCGGGGGTGAGCAGTCGGAGCTCGGTCCGGGTCCGCTCCCCCTCAACCTCCGGATCGAGCATCTTCGCGATCCCGAAATCGAGCAGTTTCACGTGACCCTCGGCGGTCACCAGAATGTTCGAGGGTTTGAGGTCGCGGTGAACGATCAGCTTGGCGTGCGCGGCGCTCACCGCGTCAGCGACTGCGAGCACCAGCTCCAGCCGCTGCCGCACCGAGAGTCGTAAGCGGTCGCAGTAGCTGGTGATCGGCTCGCCCTCGACCAGTTCCATCACCAGGTAGGGACGTCCGTTTTGGGTGGCACCGCCGTCGTGGAGCCTGGCGATGTTCGGGTGGCTCAACGACGCCAGGATCCGCCGCTCACTGACGAAGCGCCGCAAGACATCTTCGGTGTCGACACCGCGGCGCAAGACCTTCACCGCGACCTTCTGCCGAAAGCCCTCTCCCTCGTGTATCGCCAAGTAGACCGTGCCCATCCCGCCCCGCCCCAACTCGCGAACAATCGTGTAGCGGCCGATCTTGCCGGGGATCGCCGAGCGCCCTGCGAGGTCCTCGAGAAAACCGGGCAAGGCGAGCCTTTCAGGCTGTTCGAAGAGCCCGGCCGAGCTCGCCTCGGCTCGCAGCAGGCCCAGAACGAGATCGAGCAGGTCCCGGTCGTTGCCGGCTTCCTGCTCGAGAAAAGCCAGGCGCTCGTCGGGCGGCCGCTCCATTGCGGCGGCGAAGAGCCGGTCGACCTCCTCCCACCGATCCCAGATCGGGCTCGAAGGACGCGTCATGATCGCGGCTCGTGCGGGGCGCTCTCATTTTCGAGCACCGTGAACAGGTATGCACGAGCCCGACCCCACTCCCGCTCCACCGTCCGGGTCGAAACCCTTAAGGCTTCCCCGATCTCCTTGTGTTGCATGCCGCCGAAGAAGCGGCACTCCACGATTCGCGCCATCCTCTCGTCGTGCTCCTCGAGCTGGTTGAGCGCGTCGTCGAGGGAGAGCA
>CAMYLC010000177.1 GCA_947259195.1 Thermoanaerobaculia bacterium
ATTCAACGGCACGACGAACTCACCCCTCTCCCCGGTGTTGCCTAACATCCGAGGCGGATTCATGTGCGGTGCAGACCCTGCTGCCGACTCGGCTTCGCTGGCCAGCCGGATGATCAGGTCACGCTCCGGCAGCGCGACCAGATCGCGCTGCCTCACGATCTCCTCGATCTCCTCGATCCTCAGCCGGAACAGCGCGATAGCCTGTTCGCCGCTGACCTGCTCTTTCTTGAGCTCTCGAATGACGTCTCGGTAGTCGGAGGAATCCAGGCCCCGGTCCTCGGCGATCAGCCTGGCCAGGACCTGCATCTCGTTCTGAATCTCCACGAAGGCCACCTTGGCTCGGCTGGTTAGCTCTTCGACCGGCATGTCCACACCACGGTCCTTGAGCTTGAAGGCGTAGAGCTCCGACGGGATGCGGAAATCCGTCCGGGCCTCTGGCAGGACATTGGTCTGGAGAAACTCGTCCCACTGAGCGATCTGGGGCTCTAGGGCCTCCATGCCGGTTTCCCAAGCCTTCAGCCCATACTGCTCGAAGAGGGGTCGAAGACCACCGACGAAGCGACTGCTCTTCGCGAGGTCGCCCTCGAGCTCTTCCTTGACGGGTCTCAAGAGTTGCTCGTTGGCGAGGCGAGAGGTCAAGAAGGCGATGTGTTGATCGATCAGCGGTGTATACCCTTCCTCCAGACCGACGTAGCGATTCAGTCGAACGACGGCTGCAGGCCGACGTGAAGGGTCCACCTGCTCGTCCAGCAGGACCCGAATCCCTCTCCAGATATCCTCCGGGACGGTCTCGTAGCCCAAGAGGTACTCGTCCTCGAGACGTACCTCCTCGAGGATGAGGTCGGTCGCATTCAGCAGGATCTCCAGATCCTGGCGAACATCGACATCTTGTTCCTTGGCTAGTCGAGCGGCCAGCTCCACCCTGGCCTCCTCGAAGTCGGCCTGGACCAGCGCGACGATGTTCGATGGGAGACGGGAGACCTCTTCGTCCAGACCTGGAATGCCTAGCTCGGACCCCAGCTCCGGGGCCCATTTGGCCAGCACGGCCAGCAAGACCTGGCTGTTCTCGTTGCTACGCTCGACCCACGATGCCTCCTCCTGGCCCAGCGTGGGTATCGGCACCATCAGGGTCGTCATCAGGCAGGCTACGGCAAGCCTCCCTATTCGGCTATCGATTTTCACTTTGTTCACCTCCTGGAAGTTCGCTACATTCATGCACTACGCCTGGTGCCGCAGACATGTTTCGATCATCGAGTAGCGCGCCGGCCGAGATCTTCGGAGTCCGCGCCGCAGGAGCGAGGTACAATGCGCGGCTGAATCGATCCAGAACTCCTGGGGCCTGGCCTGGGGGATCCGGAACCGAGCGATCCCCTCCCGAGGTACCCAGATGACAGCACAGAGCTCCGACACAACCGTCGCCAAATCCCGTCCCAGCTGGGACGAGTACTTCGTCGGCCTGGTGGACGAGATTGCCAGCCGCGCCACCTGCGACCGGGGCCGCAGCGGATGTGTCGTCGTCAGAGATAAGCGCATCATCTGCACCGGCTATGTCGGTTCACCCTCCGGCATCGCACACTGCGACGAGATAGGCCATTTGCTCAAGAAGGCTGTCGACGAAGACGGCACCGTGAGGCAACACTGTGTCCGCACGATCCACGCGGAGCAGAACGCTATCTGCCAGGCGGCCCGATACGGTCTGCCTCTGGACGGCACGACGCTCTACTGCACCATGGAGCCCTGCCGGGTCTGTGCCATGTTGATCGCCAGCGTCGGCATCAAGAGAGTCGTCGCCAAGCGCCGCTACCACGCTGGCCAGGACACCCGAGACATCTTCGCCAAGGCTGGAGTCGAGCTCGACGTCATGCAGGATGTAATCGAGAGCTACGACGGCCAGGACTGACGGTCCCGAGACCGCGACGAGCCCGACACCGTGATCATCGCTATCGATGGCCCCGTCGCCGCTGGCAAGACGACCCTCTCCAAGATCCTGGCGCATCGGTTGGACTCTTCCCTGCTGGATACGGGTGCCATCTATCGAGCCGTGGCCCTGGCCAGCCGGCACCAGGGCATCAACTGGTCCGACGAACCATCCGTCGCTGCTGTAGCCGACCAATTGGAGATCGAGTTTCGGTGGATCGATGGTACCAACCATGTCCTCCTCGCCGGCGAAGATGTCTCCGGAGCCATCCGCACTCCGGAGATCTCGCAGGGTGCCTCCCTGGTCTCCGCCCTGCCCGAGGTCCGAACCGCCCTGCTGAATCTCCAACGTCGTTTGGGGTCTGAGGGCAACGTCATCGCGGAAGGGCGGGATATCGGCACCGTTGTCTTCCCGGCAGCCGACCTCAAGATCTTCCTCACCGCGCAGCCCGAGATCCGGGCCAGACGTCGTCATCAGGAGTGGCTCCAAAAGGGCATCGACGACAGCTACGACGAGGTCTTGGAATCTCTTCGAGAGCGCGACGCCAGGGATGAGAATCGACCGGTCGCACCTCTCGAGCCGGCCGCTGACAGCATTCTCCTCGACAGCTCCGAGCTCTCCATCGAGCAGGTCGCAACCCGAGCCCTGGAGCTCGTAGACCGTGCCAGGGCAGGAGACATTTCAGGCTAGAATCGTCCCTGTCTTCTCGAGCCTGGAGCCGCTTGTAACACGTAAACGACCGACGATTTTCAACGGAGGGGCCCGATGATCCATCGGATCGAGATCGCCATCCGAAAAGGGCTGCCGGATCCACGTGGCAAGCACGTCGCCGCCAGGGTTCGCGACTTTCTCGACATCCCCGTCACCGCTGTTCGCACACGCGACGTGTACCACCTGGAGGCGGACCTGACCGACGAGGAAGTCGCCAGGATCGTGATCGAGTTCACCGATCCTGTTCTCAACGTCGGCGCAGCAGGTCGAGTCGACGACGGGCCCTTCGATTGCTCCATCACGGTGGCCTTCAAGCCTGGCGTGGCCGATCCGATCGGCAAGAGCGCCCGGGTGGCAATTCAGGACACCCTCGGCCGCGCCCTCGGCGACGAGGCGGCCGTCTACTCCTCGGTCATGTACCTGCTGGATGGCGTCGATCAGGCCGAGGCCGAGCGCATCGCCTTCGAGCTGCTGGCCAATCCCGTCATCCAGACGGCCAGCGTGGTCAGCTTCGAAGAGTGGAGGGGAGCGGAGCCCGACCTCTCGGTTCCGAAGGTGGTAGGAGGGAAAACACCCGAGGTCGTCAACGTCGACCTCACAGGCCCCGATGACGAGCTCCTGAAGATCAGCCGTGACGGGATGCTGGCTCTCAGCCTGCAGGAGATGCAGACCATTCGGGATCACTTCATTGGAGCCGCGGAGAAAGAACCCAGGCGCGCTCAATCGGGGCTCGGTAGCGATCCGACCGATGTGGAGCTCGAGTGCCTGGCCCAGACCTGGAGCGAGCACTGCAAACACAAGATCTTCAATGCGACGATCGACTATCGGGAGGAAGATGGCCCAGTCGAGACGGTCCAGTCGATCTTCAAAACCTACATCCGTGGGGCCACCGAGGGGGTAGACAGCCAGGTGGTCGAGCAGGGCGATCCGTCATGGCTTGTCTCGGTCTTCCACGACAACGCGGGTGTGGTGACCTTCGACGACGAGGTGCATCTCGTCTACAAAGTAGAGACTCACAACTCACCCTCGGCACTCGATCCCTATGGGGGGGCGATCACCGGCATCGTGGGGGTGAACCGCGACCCCTTCGGTACCGGCCGGGGCGCGGACCTTCTGTCAAACGTCTGGGGCTACTGCTTCGCATCGCCCTTCTACGAAGGCGAGCTGCCCAAGGGACTGCTGCATCCCAAGCGGATCCGCGACGGAGTCCATCTCGGCGTCATCGACGGTGGCAACCAAAGCGGCATCCCTTACGGAAGAGGCTGGGAGATCTTCGACAACCGCTACCTTGGCAAGCCTCTCGTCTTCTGTGGCACCGTCGGCTCCCTGCCAGTGACGATCGACGACAAGCCGGGCGAGGAAAAGTACCCCCGGCCCGGGGACGCCGTGATCATGGTCGGCGGCCGAATTGGTGCGGACGGGATTCACGGTGCTACGTTCTCATCGGCCGCTCTCGACGAGTCCTCTCCCGCCCAGGCGGTGCAGATCGGCGACCCCATCACGCAGAAGATGATGTTCGACTTCCTGCTGGAGGCCCGGCAGCTGGGTCTTTACTCGGCCATTACGGACAATGGCGCCGGTGGCCTGTCGTCCTCGGTGGGAGAGATGGCCCAGACACCGGGAGGAGCCCGAATCGACCTCGAGAAGGCACCTCTCAAGTACGCCGGCCTGGCGCCCTGGGAGATCTTTCTGTCGGAGGCCCAGGAACGCATGACTCTCGCGGTACCTCACGATCGGGTCGAGGCCTTCCTGGACCTGGCCGCACGACGCGAAGTAGAGGCCTGCGTTCTGGGTGAGTTCACGGACGATGGTTTCCTGCAGGTGACCTTCGGCGATGAGACGGTGGCGCTGCTCGAGATGGACTTTCTGCACGAGGGAGCCCCTGATCTAGAGCTCCTGGCTCATTGGGTTCCCCCATCGTTCCAAGAGCCCCCGGCCCGACCGACCGATCTGAACGGCACATTGCTCGACCTGCTGGCCCGACTGAACCTCTGCAGCAACGAGAAGAAGGCCCGCCACTACGATCACGAGGTCAAGGCCCTATCGGTCATCAAGCCGTGGGTGGGTGTTCACGCCGACGTGCCAGCAGAGGCGACGGTCTCACTGGCGCGACATGGGTCCCTACGGGGCTTCGTGCTCTCCGAAGGCATCAATCCGTTCATCTCCGACCTCGATACCTGGGCCATGGCGTCCACGGTCCTCGACGAGGCGGTCCGACGCCAGCTCTGTGCCGGGGCGCGGCTCGACCGAATTGCCGCTCTCGACAACTTCTGCTGGCCCGACCCTGTCCGCTCCGAGACCACGCCCGACGGCGAGTACAAACTCGCCCAACTGGTCAGGGCCTGTCGCGGACTTCATGAGGTGTGCCTGGCCTACGGCGTCCCGCTCATCTCCGGCAAGGACTCCATGAAGAACGAGTCGACCATGGGCGGGGTCAAGATTTCCGTGCCACCGACACTGTTGCTTTCAGCCATCGGACAGATCGACGACGTGCGTGAAGCGCTGACTCTCGATCCCAAGCAAGCCGGAGACGTGGTCTACATCCTCGGCGAGACGGGTCCTCACACCGGGGCCAGCGAGTACTTTCGCTATCTTGGCGAAAGTGAAGGTCTGCGACCCGACCTCGGTCAGCCGGCGCCCTATCTGGGGAGCAACCCGCCGATGGTCGACACCGCCAAGACGGTGCCTCTTTACGCAGCACTTCACGGAGCGATTCAAGCTGGACTCGTGCGATCTGCGGCCACACCAAACAAAGGCGGACTGGCCGTGACTCTGGCGCGCTGTGCGCTTGCCGCCGACCTGGGGCTCGAGATCGATCTCGACAACTGTCCAGGTATTGCCGGGCTCGAAGATGATGTCGCGCTCTTCTCGGAGTCGAACGGGCGCTTTGTCGTGACCCTCGCGGCCGACCAGGCCGAGGACTTCGAGCGACATATCGAGGGCACAGCCTGGAGCAGAACGGGAGTCGTTACCGACGAGCCACGCCTCGTCATCCGGCGCGATGGACAAACTCTGGTAGACAGTGATCTGGACTCGCTCCGCGCTCGCTTCAAGGAGGGCTTGGAACATGCTTGAGGATTCCGTAGAGGAGCTCAGAGGACTACCCTCCGGCGAGCTGGCACGGGCCAGGTCCAAGGTGAGAGTACTGGTGATCTCGGGCCTCGGCCTCAACTGCGAAGTCGAGACAGCGACAGCCTTCCAAATGGTGGGGGCCGACGCAGAGATGGTTCATCTGCTCGATCTCCTCGATGGCCGGTCAGGTTACCGTCTGGCTGACTACCGCATCGTCACCCTTGTCGGTGGCTTCGCCTTCGGAGACCATCTCGGAGCCGGCTTTGTCTTCGCCAACCGCATTCGCTGGCGACTCTACGACCAGCTCGTCGAGCTCATCGAAAGGGGCGGTCTGGCGCTGGGTATCTGCAACGGCTTCCAGACCATGGCGCGGCTCGGCATGGTGCCGGGATTCGATGGCGACTATCGAACCCCCCGTGCGACGCTGGCCCCCAATGACCGCTTGGGCTACTGGGACAGCTGGGTCCGACTCAAGGCTGATCCAGACTCCCCTTGCGTGTGGACTCGCGGCATCGATTCGATCGACCTGCCGACCCGGCACGGCGAAGGCAAGCTCCTGACCGAATCTCCCGAGGTCCTCAAAAGGCTGGAACAGGGTCACCAAGTCGCCGTTCGGTATGTAGACGAAGAAGGCGAGCCGACTCAGGAGTGGCCCGCTAACCCCAACGGATCACCCGGAGCCGTGGCCGGGATCTGTGACCCGACAGGGCGCCTCTTCGGCCTGATGCCCCACCCGGATGCCTACCTCTACCCGTTCCAGCACCCCCAGTGGTCCCGAAGACGCTACGAGGGAGACATCCCCGGCGAGGGCGCCGGCCTGGCCATCTTCCGCAACGGCGTCGACGCGGTAGCAGCGTCAAGGTAGCGCTCTGCGTTCGCCCGTAACAATCTACTGATCTGTCGGACCCACTAGCTGGATATAGCGTTCATAATCTTACACGTGTACTTTGCGCGTACGATGAAGAAACTGACCATCACCGTGGAAGACGAGATCTACGAGGGCCTCTACAGACGTATCGGTCCCCGGCGAATCAGCCGCTTTCTCGAATCCCTTGCTCGCCCTCACGTCATCGATGAGGATCTGGAGGCCGCGTACCAGGAAATGGCTGCGGATGAGATCCGAGAAGCCGACGCGGAAGAGTGGTCGCAAAGCCTTCTGAGCGATGTTGCCGATGAACCGAGGTGAGGTCTGGTGGGTCAACTTCGACCCCTCGATCGGCGGTGAGATCCGCCAGCGCCGACCGGCGGTCATCGTCAGCAACGATGCCGCGAACCGAGCCCTCAACCGGCTCCAGGTTGTTCCCCTGACGTCGAATGTGCAGAGACTTTACCCTTGCGAGGCTTATGTAACCCTGAAGGGCAAGCAGCACAAAGCCATGGCCGACAAGATCGCTACGGTCTTCAAGAAACGGCTCGATCGATTGGCAGGCCGTCTCTCCGTCACTGACATTGCAGCTGTCGATCGGGCCCTACGGGTTCAGCTGGCCCTTTGAAAATATAGCTGGAGGATCAGTCGTACTCTTCCAGGTGCCAAAGATTCGGCTGGCACCCTTTACTACCAGCATCTTCTACCGGGGCTTCGCTGTTAACAGAAGCCGCAATGCGGAAAGTATGCTATTTTGTATGATCATATAAGGAGTATGTGATGGCTTCGGAGAGAATGACAGTCACCCTGCCGGAGGAGATGGTCCAAGAAATTGACGGGCACGAGCGTAATCGCAGCAGATTCGTCCAAAGAGCTGTCGCGCGCGAGCTCGAGAGACTCCGCCAGGAGAAGCTGAGGCAGTCGCTCGACAACCCCCACACCGATAGCGAGATCGTGGCCGAATCTGGCTTCGCCGAATGGGCCGATCTAGGAGCCGATACTGACCAAGATCTACTCGATGCGGAGGCCGGCAAGAGAATCCGCTGGGACTCAGACCGGGGATGGCTCGAGGTGGACGCGTGAATCTGGAACGCGGCAGCCTGGTCCTGGTCGCACTCGATCCTGCCCTCGGCCACGAGCAACGAGGGCTGTGCCCCTGTGTCGTCGTCAGCAGCGCGGCGGTAGCATCGAACCAGCGATATCCCCTGCTCGGCGTGATTCCGGTAACCGGGACTCCCGGCCAAGGCGCTCTCTATCCGACCCTCGAGCCCGGGGATTCCGGCCTGCGCATGCCCTCCTGGGCCCTGATCGATCAGGTAAGAGCCATCGACAAGCGACGCGTTCGCAGGATCTTCGGCCAGCTTCCCGCAGAGGAGATGATCGCAATCGACGAAGGGTTGCGGCTCTTCCTCGGGCTCACCGAGACTCCCTCCTAGTCCGCCTGATCACCCCGAGACGGGCCTCTAAGAGCCCGGCAAATCGTCGGACTCGTTTCCCTGGAAGGCTTCAGGAACGCGATCGTAGACCCTTTGGAAGGTGAGCTTGGGCATCCGCCCGTCGCCTTGCCTCTTGGTCTTGACGAAGAGTCGGCTGCCGTCCTCTGAGAGCTCGTACTTCTCTGTGATTGTGCCGCCCTGCGGGGAGAGACGCTCGATCTCGATGCGCTGCCCCTTCTTCCAGCTGGCCGTGGCCTCCAGGAGCCCTGCTTCCAGGTCTTCCGTCATCCGGCCATCGGTGAAGAAGACGTTCTCGGCACCATCGCCGTACTCGAATCGAAGACTGGGATCCTCATGCACGATGGTGAATTGTCGGATTCTCTGCTCGTGCTCACGAAAGCGCTCCTGCATGCCCTCCCGGCCTTCACCTCGATCACCTCCACCACCTCGCATTCCGCCTCCCGTCCCTCCTCCACCCATGCCACCACCCCTACCACCACGCCCTTTCGACATGCCCTCTCCCATCTTGTCTCGCGGGTTCTCGCTCAACTCCTGATTCAGCTTCCAGGTACCCGAAAAATCGGGCTGCTCTGCCGCCAAGGAGGCTGAAGCAAGCAGGACACCAAGCGTAAGGAACGGCAGAGCCAGCCCGAGGATTCTCACTATTGATCCCATCTCACTCTCCTGTTGCATCGAGTTCGCATCAGGTGATGAAACCCCCGGGGCACGGAAATCCTTCGTCTGCCAACGCTAACTGAACCGGTTGTCGACTGGAGGTTCGTCCGGGTGGTCCGCAGGCGGACGGCGGCGGCTTCGTAGGGGAGCCCCTTGCGTGTACGTTCTCACGACAGAGGTAACACCCGTGTATCAGGACATCGGTAACACCTGAGACAAGCTAGTGCCTTCTGGAGAAG
>CAMYLC010000178.1 GCA_947259195.1 Thermoanaerobaculia bacterium
TCTCGTCTTCGTTCCACTCCAGTACCGGAGAGAGCTGGGTGGTCTCGTACCCTTCCGTCTCGTATCGCGACCGAATCGCAGTTACCGTCTCGTTGAGCAGGGCCTGGTGAAAGGGACCACCCGAGCTCAGTGGCAAACCTGCGGCCAACTGTTCCTCGGGTAGTTGGGTCACACCTTCCAACTTCAGCTCCACCACCCGGCGCTGGCGTCCCTCTTCGATCGGCACACCCACGTAGAGATTCTGCTCCTCGATCTCCACGTCGTGGGGCCCCACGACCGCCTGGTCGTATCCGTTGAGGGCATAGAACGCCTCGATATTAGCCAGATCATCAACCAGTACCGTGTCAACTAGGCGTCCACCGCCAGACCCTACACCGCGTCGAGTCGAAGTCTCCATCAAGGGAGTCAGCTGCCGATCGCTGAAGTACTCGTTGCCAGTGAGCACGATCTCGGCCAGTCGATAGGTCGAGCCCGGGTCGATCACCAGGCTGACATGAACCGTGTCTCCCGACTGCTCCTGGCTCGTCTTGATCTCGACCTGGTAGTGGCCCTGTTGTTGGTAGAAGCTACGAATCCTCTCGACCGACTGTAGAAGTAAGGCCTCATCGAAGCGTTGCTGCTCCAAGAATGGCAGAAGACCTCGCTTCTCGAGTCTCCTGGGATCGCCACCCAGAATCTCGATCTCGAAGTGGGGACCCAACTCGATCCCATAGCGAACCCGGACTTTCGCCGCCTCCCAGTCCGTGGTCACGTCAGCCGAAGTGACGATCGCCTGCCGGTACCCCTGATCGATCAGCCAGCCCTCGAGCCGCTCGGCGTCTTCGGCAGGTCTGCGGCTGAAGAACCGCTTGCCGGGAGAGGAGCGCAAGGGCTCCATGAGAGCGCTGGGATCGAAGGGCCCGAGATCGCCTTCGAAATCGATCCCATCGACCGAGAAGGGCGGACCACTCTCGATTCTGTAGGTCACATTCGCGAGCTTGCGTTCCTCGTCGATGTCCACCTCGGGGGTGACCCGAGCCGCCACGAAGCCTTCGACGGCCAGTCGATCGCCCAAGCGGTAGAAATCCCGCAGAATCTGACTCTCGATCAGCGGTGAGCGTGGTCGAACCTCGACCTCAGCCATCAGATCGCGTCTCTTGATACCGAGGTCGCCAGCGAGTTGCACCGACTCGACCCTGAAGTTCGCCCAAAGGGCGAAGGTCACCTCGACACCTTCGGGTGTCGATTGCGCGAACGCCTCGATCTGACCTGTCATTCCCGACGCTTGAAGGTTGCGAATGCTGCCCGACACAGCGTCCAACGAGTACGGCTCGCCCACTTCGATCGCCAGATAGTCGACCAACTGCTCTACGTCGTCGAGAACGGTGTCGGCCCTGATGATGATCCTGCTGACAGGAGAACCTTCCTGGGCCCTGACAGCGTCAGCGCCCAGGAAGAGGGCGAGAGTGAGGCCCAGAGCCAGCAACAAGAGCCTGCAGGTCCAGCTCACAGCCCAGCGCCGCTCTCTCGGCCGTTTCAGGCATCTGCTCGGCAGGACCACCCGTGGGCTCCTCAGAACGTCTTCTCCCAGCGAACGTCGGCTGAGTAGCTGCCGTCTCCGTCCTGGGTCAGCACCAGGGTCGTGCCCTCCATGAAGACCCATTCGACCTGGATGATCTGCTCCTCGGTGGTCGAAGGATCGTAGGAGTAGGTGAGGAAGATGTCGCGGGATACCTGTTTGCCCACCGTCACACGAGCCGAGGAAAGGTCGCCACTGGAGGTAGTGAGTGGCTCCAGACGCACCCGGTCGAAGCCGAATAGATTGCTCGTTCGCTCGGAGATCAACGAAGCGGCTTGCCCATAGAGCAATCCAGTCGCACGCATCGCCGCTTCGGTTTCTCCCTCGGACTGTGAAGACTGGCTTCCCCTCCAGTTAGTTTCCCCCGTGGTCAGAAGAGACAGCACCTCCAGATCGGCCAAGGGCGGGTCGGATGAGAAGTTCGCATTCAGGTTGTCCAGCGTGCCGAAGAGGCTCATCGTGACTCGGTACTCGCGAACTCTTGCCGAGGCAGCCAGGTCGATGACCGGCTCGATGGCGAACGGATTCGCGAACGTCACGAGTCCCTGATCCACCGTGTACTTGGTCCCGCTGTAGGAGACGGTGCCTCCCCGTTCGATCTCCACCCGACCGAAGAGCACCGGATTCGCTAAGGTACCCCGGACGACGAGATCGATGTCCCCCCGCATGTCCGCGAGGTTGTTGCGAATCCTCAGGGCTCCAGGCCCATCGATGACGATGTTGAGCTGGGTCGAGGTCTGCAATTCTCCAGCTCGATCGACATCCACACGCTGCCGAGCGAACAACCCCCGCAGCATCTGCGTCATGCTCACCTTGATGTCCTGCACGTAGTAGGCGCGATCGAGCCGGACATTGCCGCGTAAGATGCGTCCCTCGTCCGCCGACGCCAGCGACAGCTCGGCATCACCACGACTCAGCCAGCCTTCCGGGAAACGGAGGTTGATGTTCTCGGCGAAGATCTGGATCTGGTAGCCGAAGCCGCCGTTGTCGGAGATCGGCAGGAGCAGGCCACTGGCCCGCACCTGGCCGCCAGCCAAATCGGCCTGCAAGCTGTCGATCACCACCTGCCCGGGATAGAAGAGAAACTGACCGCGAATGTTGTCCAGAGCGTGGGGGATCGCCGGCACGATCACCTGTCCGTTGCTCAGGGTCCCTTGTCCATCGAGCCGCGGCGATTCGATGGTGCCCCGAACCTCCGCGAGGACGTCGAACCGTCCGGCTCGCAGGCCCAGGTCGGGCAGCAGAAGCGTCAGCCAGGTGGTCTCGAGAGAGCTCTGCAGCTGCATATCGAGAGATCGCTCCTCGTCGAAGGCCACATCTCCTGACAGGAACAGCTCACTTTCGCTGGCTGGATCGCCGATGAAGAAGGAGTCCAGATGGAATCCATCTTCGGACAGGCGCATCACAACCGGTTCCAGATTCGTCAGCTTCTGATCCGCGAGCTCCAGTGAAAAGTGCTCCAACGCCAGCTCCGAGCTCCAGGGCTGGTCGGTGCCGAAGTCCGCTTCCAGGCTGAGGACACCTTCGAACTCTCCCGAGCAATCCGGAATCACCTCGGCCCCGGAAAGGCTGACCAGGCCCTGCATGTCATTGCCCCTGACGGGAACACTCAGGCTCAAGCCCTGCCGTGTGAGGCGACCTCCACCTTCCAGGGTCACCAGACCCAGCAAATCTCCGGAGAGCTTCAGGTCGCCTCCTGCGAGATGCGCGTGCAGCTCCGCACTACCGTCTTCTCCGAGGAGCCGCTCCTCGACCGACAGATCCCTCCAGGTGAGGTCGGCGGTGACTTCCGGCTCATCCAGGGTCCCCCCGACGACCCCACTTACCCTCATGGTGCCGCCGACTCCAGCCGGCAGCAGGGAGATCAGCGGTTCGACCGTCATGTCGAGGTCGTCCGAGGCTATCTGTAGAGAGACCATCTGGTCGGTCAGGTCGAGACTGCCACTCAGGTCGACCTGCCCGGGAGGCCCGGTCAGCACCGCACTCCGAAAAACAACTCTCTCCGGATCGAAGGCCATGTCCAGCGTCAGTGACTCCGCGAGAAGATCGCCCAGCCAGATGGAATCGATCCGCGCCACCAGGTCGCCTTCGGGGTGCTCGAGATCACCAGACAGCACGATGGAGCCCGTCAGCGCGCCGTCGAGGTCGAGCTCGAACGGCAACCAGGGGTGCACCTGGGCCATGGGCCAGTTCGAGGCGTCCAGAGCCAATGAGAAACCTGCTGCTGGCGCCTCGGTTCGAGGGTCAGGAAATGGCAATCGGCCAGTTACGATCAGACCTCCACCGGGGCGCAAGAGCTCGATCCGCAGTTCCTCGATACCTGTCGCGCCGACAAGCAACCGACCCTGCGCCAGTTCGGCCGAGAAGCCTGGAGCCTCCACATCTCGCAAGGCGAGTTGCAGCTGGGTGCTCGGCCCTTCCGGCCCGACAAAGAGAGTTCCGTCGACCTCCCCCTGGCCCGAGGTAGGCAGCCAAAGCGGAGGCTCGGCAGCCAGATCTAGGGGCAACAATTTCAACAACTCAGCGAGCCTGATGGTGTCGATCTGATACTCGAACTGTCCCGCCTTGCGTGCGATGTCGAAATAGCCGGTCGCGGTCACCTCGTGCGCCTCGGTCGTCACCCTGGCTGCACGCGTCCGGATGATTCCGTTCTCGATGATCAGGGGCACCGTTCCATCCACAGGCAGGGAGTCGGGGTCGGCTGCGACCTTGGCGGCGATCTTCAAGTCACCCCAACCCTGGCCATGGTCGGCATCTCCCATCGGAAAACGGTAGTTGAAGACACCAGAGACCGTACCGGACAGGCCGCTGACTGGAATGTGCTGATCCATCAGCAACGTCTGAAGCTGTACCTTGTCGAGCAGCAGATCCAGATCCAGAGACTTGTCCTGACCGCGATAGTCCACATTGACCGCTCCCCTGATCGCACCTTCCCCGTAATCGGCCCTCTCGATGTCGAACTGGAGGCCGTTGCGATCGCCCGACAGCACGCAACGGACATGACCTATTGGTCGGCCCAAGAGCACCAACTCGCGGGAATCCAGTTGCCCCCTGAAGCCCCAGGCCTCTGAGCGCCAGGCCATTCCTCCAACCAACTCGAAGGGTCCCTGGATCTGGTCGTCGATATAGCCCATGCGCCGGAAGAGCGACGTATCGCCCTTCGCCTCCAACTCGAGCACTACCTCCTTGTCCCCTTCCCAACCGATATGACCGGAGACCGCGGCATTCAGATCTATACCCTCGATTCGGCCTTCTTTGAGCTCGAGGCCCGCAGGAGTCAGCTCGACCGCCAGGTTGAGTGCACCGACGATCGGATCGCCCTTGGGCAGGCTCACCTCGACAGCCGGAGCACTCAAACGTCCCTGCAGCTCCCGCTCCAGGTTGCCGGAGACCTCCGCGGTCAGGGACTCTGCCGTCAGGGCCATGGGAAGACGTTGTTGGCGAAGCTCCACGAATCCCCGTTCGAGGGCAAGGTAGCGAACGGTGACCTTCAAAGGGAGCCGACGAGGGCGAGCGTCTGCGCCGTCCTCCCGTTTCTTGCCGCGAGGCAGGTTGTTGACCCCCTTGCCGACAAAATCCAGGAAGATGCGAGGCCCGATGAGCTTGACCTGATGGAGATAGAGATGGGGATGTCGGAAATCGGTGATATCGGCGTCGATGAGGATCTGCTCGATCTCGGCGAAGGGCGGATCTTCGGGCTGCGGACCGCCCAATCGGAAGTTGTCGATCTCCGCTCCAAGTGGTAGCACCTTGACGCGGAGAGCACCGATCGCCACCTCGCGTTCCAGGTAGGCTTCGGCCGCTTGTTCGACTTGTCGGGCCACGAACGAGCCGAATCGCTCACCTTGCACGAGTGAGATCAGGGCCCAGAGAGCCACGGCCGCCAGAGCGACGGTCCACATAGCCGGGCGCACCATCCAGCGACGAAATCGACCGTGCCGGCGCCTGCGACGTCTGGGGACCTCGGGTTCCTCGAGCTTACTCTTGGGTTGTTCGACTGACATCGACCGGCAGACCCGCCCTAAGAATACGCGTGCCCCGAAGGCAGTGCTTGCAAGACTTCACCGTGCGGGCCCGACAATACGGGCTCCCGAGCGGAGCCGCCAACTAGCCGCCCCACCTGAGTTTATCGCGCAGACTGTCGTAGAACGTGCGGTCGCTGGTCTTGATGAGTCGCACCACGTCTTCCGATCGGCGCAGACTGATGGTGTCTCCGTACTCGATCTGGGTACCCTCCTGACCGTCCAGGGTCAGGTAGACCTCTTCGTGAGAGGTCTCGAGCCTGATCTCCACGCTGCCTGAATCAGGTACCACGATGGGGCGCAGGGTGAGCGTGTGAGGGCAGATGGGTGTTACCACGACAACCGGCAGCATGGGGTTGAGAATCGGTCCCCCGGCCGCGAGGTTGTAGGCCGTCGAGCCGGTCGGTGTCGAGATGATCAGGCCATCGGAACGATAGGTGGCGACACGATGGCCATCCACGGTCACCACCAACTCGATGATCCTGGCCAGGGCGCTCTTGTTGATGACGGCGTCGTTGAGCACCCGATAGGGAACCTCCTCGCCACTCGCTCGCTTCAGGGTCACATCCAACAGGGCGCGCTCGTCGACGCCATAGTCCCCCGCCAGGAACCTCATCAGGGAGGGGTAGAGCTCGGCTCTCGGAACCTCGGTGAGGAAGCCCAGATTACCCATGTTGACGCCCAGTATCGGGATCGAGTCGGCGAGATTTCGGGCCACGGAGAGCAGCGTGCCGTCTCCACCCAGGACGACGACGAGATCGTAGACCTCCGATCTATCGAAGACCTCCGACTGGAGCTCTGGATGGGCCTCCAGAATCGTCTCTTCCAACGCCACCCCCAGCTGCCGGCGGCGCAACCAGTGCGCCAGCTCGACCGCCGTTTCCAGCGCTTCTCGGCTGACGCGCTTGGCGACTACGGCGATTCTTCGAGAGCTCGAGGGAGTCGTCATCAGCTTTTCCGGAACAGGGCCAGGGCCTCACGATTGCCTTTCGCCCCGACAACTTCCGAGTCAACTATACCCATGAGGACCAGGCCCAGGGAAGCCAGTTCCTCACCTCTCTCCTGGATGATCCGTCCGCGGACAGACTCGTCCCGTACCACACCCCCTTTGCCTACCATCCCTTTGCCCACCTCGAACTGAGGCTTGATCAGGGTCAGCAGATACCCCCCGGGCGGCAGAGCAGGGAGCAGGGCTGGTACCACTTTGACCAGCGAGATGAAGGAAACGTCGACCGTGACGAGCTGGCAGGGTTCGGCAATGCTCTCCACCTCGAAGTACCTCGCGTTGACACCCTCCATCGCCACCACGCGGCTATCGCTACGCAACTTGAAGTCGAGCTGCCCTCGGCCCACATCCAGCGCGTAGACCCGGGAGGCACCTCTCTGCAACAGGCAATCCGTGAACCCACCGGTCGATGCCCCGACATCCAAGCAGGTCCAACCTGTCGGATCGAGCTCGAAATGATCCAGCGCGCAGGCGAGCTTGCGGCCACCCCGAGAAACGAACGGCTCCTTCGGACCGACCACCTCCAGGTGGGCCGTGTCGGGCACCGCGGTCCCCGGCTTGACGGCCGCCACCCCATCGACGGTCACACTCCCAGCCATCACGGCTCGGCGAGCTCGTTCTCGGCTCTCGAAGAGCCCCTTGTCCACCAACGACTGATCCAATCTGGTCCGCATGGGCCCGAAGGTTCTTCAGTAGGTGCTTTGGAGTCTTCGCGGGCCTCGATCCCGCAGTGGTGAGCTCAGCGCCCGATCGCCGAGGCCGGCAGGGCTTCATCTACGAGCATGATGGGAATGTCGGAGACAATCGGGTACACGAGTTGCGAATCCGGGGAGTAGAGGCCCTTCTCGACCACGGGCTCTTCCTCACGAAAGTGCTCCTGGTACTTCGCCACCAGCTGTCGGCAGAGCTCGGGCGGCAGATCCACCAGCTCGAGGTCACCCTTGGTCTGCGGACAGACGAGAATTTCGAGGAGATCCGGGTCGATAGCCATGGGCGGTTACCTTTGGTGGCAGAATAGCACAAGCCATCGCACCAAACTCGGAGCCGGAAGCCTCGAGAATTCTCCACCCACGGCAGTAGACACGTGGTCAGTGCTCATTAACACGGCTCGGCTTTCCCGGTAGACTCGTGGCGATCTGCCCGGTCCCGTCCCACAGTGCGCGTCTCGCCAACAGGTACCCGCTCCTGGTCACCATCCACCGTAGTCGGTGGCGTTGCCATCGCCATCGTGCTCTCGATTCTGGTGGCCTTGCAGGCGCGCAAAGCGCCTTCCGAGCGGCTGTGGGGAGACGAAGGGACTTTCGTCGCCATGGCCTCGAGCCTGGTTCACGACGGCGATCTGATCTTCGATGAGGGCGACCTTCAAAGGCTCGAGGAACGCCAGGTCGGACCGACCCCTGCGGTCATCCTGCAGAGTACCGAGCGCGGGATCACCTACTCGAAACCGATCCTCTACCCACTCATGGCGGCACCTCTGTTTTCGCTGTTCGGCGAGGCTGGAATGCTGGCGACCAACGGGGTGCTGCTGGGCTTGGCACTGCTCCTGGCCTGGCTCTATCTGCAACGGCTCGGCTCGGCACCGCACAGCTTCTGGACCCTGGCGACCGCGGTGTTCTGCAGCGTCCTGCTGCCTTTTCTCGGATGGATGATGAGCGACCTCGCCCAGGCCGCGATGGTTCTGGCAGGCCTGAGCCTCGCCCTCAGGGGGCTGCCGTTGCCTGTGGAGGTCCAGTTTGAAGAGGACCGGCATCGACCCATACTGGCTCCGGCCATCGGCGGCTTCCTGCTGGGTGCAGCAGTCTCGATGCGGTTCAGCACCGCCGCCCTGGCTGCGGCTCCGGTGCTCATCGCAGTCCTCTATCGGCGGTACCGGCACTCCATGGTCGTCGCAGCGCTGACTTTGGCGGCATTCGCCCTGGTCAGTGGAGCCACCCAGCACTTCCTCGGAACTGCGAATCCGTACAAGGCGGTTCGCTCGAGCTTCAACGCCAGCACCGGCTACCCGGCCGGCGTCGAGGGCGACGAGGCTAGTGAGCGGTTCTCCACCAGCCCGGCGACTCAGTCCGCCTCCTGGCTCCCGAGCTTCGAACCGAGACGCTCGGCCTACTCCCTGGTCTATTTCTTTCTGGGTCGTCACACCGGCCTTCTGGCCTACTTTCCCGTCGCCCTGGTGCTCCTCTTCCATGCCGCCAGGCGACCGAACGGCGTGGTCCTGCCGCTGCTCGCCGCTGCCGGTGTTGTGGCAGCCTTCTATCTCCTCTGGATGCCGGAGAACTACTTCGGCGGCTCGACTTTCCTCGGCAATCGCTACTTCCGTGGCCTGGATCCTGGCCCTGGGATTCTGGAGCTCGGGCCTCTATTCGGTGTCCCTCACCCGGGACCTGGGCTCCTCCAGCCAAAACCATGCTCACGCCGGACTCTTTCGCCTCCTGCCGTTCGAGTCGACGGCCAAGAACATCGACGGCATCGAGTCCAGATACTGGAGGCGAGATTTCGTACGTTTCGTCGATCCCTTCGCCGGGATCGGCACTCAGAGCTTCCGCCTGAGCTCGGAGATGCCGGCTGCCGAGCTCGTGGTCGCGACTTCCTGGCCGGGAGAGACTCTCAAGCTCGCGGTCCAAAGCAGCTCGCCTCGGGCCGTGCTCGAAGTTACCGATTGGCAGAGGAGCGACACCTACCCTCTCGACGGGTCGGTCGAAATAGCGCCAGGGGTTCTGGCGGTCAGCCTCTCGCCAGCCTGGAGGCGACATGGGTTCTGGTGGGAAGGCGATGCGAGCTACAACGTGCGTAGCGTTCGCCTCGAGATCGTCGATCCTGCCGGCTCAGAGGTGACGGCCGATGTCCGCTACCTCGGCAAGCGCCTGCCGCCCAGGATGCGACCTGAGTCGACGGAGCAGACCACTCCAACCGGCGACGGCACCGCCACCTCTCAATCCAGATAGCCGAGAGCCCGCAAAGCGGCCTCGTCTTCCTCGGACAGCTCCTGCTGACCTGGTTCGGCTCGAGAAGTCCACCGCAGGGCTGACAATCGCCCGGTCAGCCTGCGGCGGAGACTCTCACGCTCCTTGAAAAGGTCCTTCTGCGCCAGCGGGTCGCCGCGCAAGTCGTAGAGCTCGTGCCGTATCGGGTCCAGGCCGCGGGTCTGGAAGGCCAGACAACGATCATCAGTGCTCTCGCCGACCTCCGCCGGTGAGATGCAGCCGTCGGCCTCCAGCCTGACCCGGCGGATCTGTCGTCGGCTGCCTGGAAGCTCCAGCGTCACAGGCTGCCAATCAGGCCCGAGCTCGAACCCATCGAGTGGCGAACCGTCGACTGTGACCTGGATGCGTCGGGGTTGGTGAAAGCTGTGCGCTTCGAAATCCACCAAAGCCTCTTCGGTGTCGAGCGTAAAGGAGTGGCGAATCCAGGGACCGACAGGATCGGGCTCGGGCTCCACCATGAGGAGCTGCAAGAAGGCTCCAGGATCGTGCGTCATCAGGCTTCGCGCTCTTTCTTCATCCAGGACCTCGGCGTACGCTTGACTGGTGGGGTCTTCGCGCCTGTCACCCCTCAAGGCGCCTACCAGGCTCCTGCCCGAAATCGAGTCTGCAGCTTCGATTCCCGCCAACTCGAGAAGTGTCGGCGCCAGATCCACCGTTTCGACCAGGTCCACTATCCGCATTCCTTCGCTCTGTTGCGGATGGACGACGAGCAACGGCACCAGCAGGCATTCCGGATAGACCTGGGTGTGGGCCACCTTGCCGTGTTCGCCAAACTCCTCGCCATGGTCCGAGGTGACGATCAGGGTCGTCTCTTCGACCAGGCCCAACTCCTCGAGCTCCCCAACGAACCGCTGCAGCACCTCGTCCACATAGCGAATCG
>CAMYLC010000179.1 GCA_947259195.1 Thermoanaerobaculia bacterium
GCCCTGTGGGGAAGACGGTCGGCCACCCGTTTCGCTCTGGCGAGGGTAGCGCTGGCAATCGGCCTTGTCGTTGCACCGCTGGGCGAGATGGCAGTCGCGCTCCCCTCCTCATTGGGTTCGGTGCCCTCCGCTGGAGAGTCGCGCCGAATTCTGGCCGGCGTGCTGCCCAACGTCTATCGGGCCTTCGAATTCCGCCAGGAGTCGGACGCCTATGATCGTCTGGCAGTCAGCGTTACCGGCGACACCCTTTCCGAGATCTATCTCGAGCACCGCCGGTCGCTGGAGATGGAAGAGCGGGGCGGAGCACGAGCGCGAGTCGAAACGGTGGAGGTGCCGGAGGTGCGCCAGGTCTCTCCAGCCGACAACGGAGGTTTCGTGGCGGATGCCGTCTGGGTCGTCGGCGGAACGGTCACCCACTTCGGTCACCGCCACTTCCGTCAGAACCGGTACGACGCCCGAGTGAGCCTGGTGCCCGTGGACAACACCTGGAAGATCCACACCATCGAGCTCTTCGACGAGGAACGAATACGGTGACCAGCATGAGTCGAGACGAATCCACCCACAAGCGATCCTTCCTGCGACAGCCGCTTTTTCAGTTTCTCGTCCTGGGCCTGATTCTCTTCGGGCTCTACGTGGTTTTCGGCGAGAAGGAGGAGACCGAGAGCAAGGAGATCGTGATCTCGAGCCAGCAGATCGAGCTTCTAGCCTCGATGTGGGAGAAGCAGTGGAGGCGGCCACCCACACCGCAGGAGCTCAACGGCCTGGTCCAGAGCTTTATTCGCGAGGAGGTGTTGTACCGCGAGGCGCTGGCCATGGGATTGGACCGAGACGACATGGTGGTTCGCCGGCGACTGGCCCAGAAGATCGAGTTCCTGGCTCAGGACCTGGCGACCCAGGGCGAGCCAGGTGACGCGGAGCTTCGCACGTTCTACCAGGAGAACGCCGAGGTTTTCGAGGTGCCGGCGACCGTGACCTTCAGCCACGTCTATCTGAACCTGGACACCCGAGGAGAGGACACTTTCGAGGATGCAGATCGGATTCTGGCCGATTTGCGGCAGGGCGCCGATCCCAGACAGGTCGGCGACCGGTTCATGCTGCAGAGCCACTACGCCGATCTGGCTCAGCAAGGTGTGGCTCGCAACTTTGGAAGCCAGTTCGCCGAGGCCGTCTTCGAATTGACGCCGGGCATCTGGGAGGGCCCCGTTCAGTCGGGCTACGGGCTCCACCTGGTGCGAGTCGAGGGCAGAGCAGAGGCGTACCTGTCACCGTTCGAGGAGGTGCGTCTCAGGGTTCGGGACGAGTTCATCTCCAACCGGCGCCGCGAGGTCGATGAGCTCTTCTTTGAGCGTCTCCGCGAGAACTACGAGATCGTCATCGAAGAGCCTGCCTCCGAGCCCGCAGACACCGAACCCACCAGCTAGCCGCCGTTCTGAGGTTCGTCCGGGTGGCCCGCTAAAGCGTCCTGGGGCTTGGATCCTGGGTCCTGGGCAATGGGGCTGATGGTGAGGGGGTCCGACGCGGGGCCCCCAGGGGGCTATCCTCCCTTCCGCTGCAAGAACCCCCATGGAGGTCCCCACGCCGAACCGCTGGCACCAGAGAAGGCAATAGGGGCATAGGGGCGTAAGGGCGTAGGGGAACAGCGGTGCAAGGCCGCGTACGAGGTCTCCAGCCGGAGGCCCAGGACGACGGGGGAGAGTCTCGTGCGTGGCCCAATACCACCGACGAGGGGCTCAGAACTCAGCTCCCAAACCCTTTATCGTCACTGCGCCTGTTTCCAGCTGTGGTCTTGGCGCCGTCCCTTTGAAGGGGCATGCCTGGCCTACCGCCCTGTGCCGCTCCGAGCTGGCCAGTGGTAGATTGTCGCTGTTGTCGTTTTGTGTGTCTCTTCAGGAGGGATCACCATTGGATGGTTGATCAGGCCTGCGGTGCTGGCGATCGGCCTGCTCTGGTCCACTGCTGCGTGGAGTGACGTCGGGCGGCCGGAGCTCTGGACCGTGGAGGACCTGGTCTTGGCAGAATCCTCCGAAGGATGGAAGCTGTCTCCGGACGGCGGTGTCGCGGTCTGGGTCAAGAAATCCGTCGAAAAAGTCGGTGATGAGGAAAAAGAGGTCTCCAGGCTCTGGCTGAGTCGCCTGGACGATGGCACTCGTGTTCAGCTGACAAGGGGCCAGGAGAGCGTCTCGAGCCCAGCCTTCTCGCCCGATGGTCTCCACCTGGCCTTCCTGTCCAACCGGAAGGTTCCTGGCGAGGAGGACGGCAAGATCGGCAAGAGCCAACTCTGGGCCTTGGCGCTGTCGGGTGGCGAGGCCTGGCCGATCACCCGTCTGGAGCGTGGTGTCGAGGAGTTCGGGTGGATCGATGGCGGGAGCCTGGCAATCGCAGCCCAGGAGGCACCGAGCCTCTGGGAGCAGCAGCGCAAGACGGCCAAAGACACCTCTCGCGTCGTGGACGATGCCGAGCACGAGCCGCCGGTGCGTTTGTTCAGGGTGCAGCTCGAGGGTGGCGACGTCGAGCCCCTGACCCACAATGCCGATTGGATCAGTGAGCTCGCGGTTTCGCCTGACGGGCGCTTTGCCGTGGTCACGGCGCACCAGAGCCTGTCGTACGAGTTCGACCAGAAGATCGCTCCTCATACGCGGCTCGTCGACCTGGCGACCGGCAGAGAGGAGCGCCTGCTGGCCGACGGTCAGTTGCTTCCGAACGGGCTGCGTTGGGCCCCAGATTCGGAGGGCTTCTATTTCATCGACCGGTACACGCGCCACCCGACCTATCGGCAAGCGACGATCAGCGAGCTCTGGTACTGGCCTCTGGACACTCGCGAGCCGGAGCGGGTGGAGATGGACTGGCCCCGGGGGGTAGGGCGAGGCTACACGCCGACCGAGGGTGGCGTCCTGGTGCTGCTGGCCGACGGGGTGCGATTTCGGCCGGCTCGAATCGACCGCCAGGCGAGCGGCTGGAGCCGCAGCGATCTGGCGGGGGAGCACGTCTCGAACCTGGATGCGCTGATAGCCACGCCCGACGGAGGCCGTATCGCCTACGGGTACTCGACAGCGAATATCCCAGACCAGTGGTACGGAGCTGTACTGAACGGTGCACGGGTAGAACAGGTACAGAGACTCTCCGATCTCAATCCGAGCTTTGCGCAAAAGACCACAGGTCGGACCAAGGTGATCCGCTGGCAGGGGGCTCAGGGCGAGGAGGTGGAAGGCCTCCTGCACTATCCCCTCGGCTGGGAAGAGGGTAAGAAGTACCCGCTGGTTCTCGACATCCACGGCGGGCCGACGGGCGTGGATCGGGACACCTGGGATTCCGACTGGCACGACCCCAACATCCTGTGGCGCCAGCGAGGTGCCTTCGTGCTGCAGGTCAACTACCACGGCAGCTCCGACTACGGTCTCGACTGGGTGGAGTCGATCGGCGAGGGCAAGTACTACGATCTCGAGGTTCCCGACATCGAAGCCGGAGTCGACGAGGTGATTCGCCTCGGCCTGGTCGATGCGGACCGGTTGGCCTCCAGCGGCTGGAGCAATGGGGGCATCCTGACGGCGGCCCTCATCACCGAGACTCGACGCTATCGGGCAGCCATCATCGGTGCAGCGGACGTCGAGTGGTTCTCGGACTGGGCGAATGTCGATTTCGGGGCCGCCTTCGACAACTACTATTTCGGTGGCACTCCGTGGGAGATACCGGAGGTCTATCTGGAGAAATCGCCCTTTTTCAAGCTGCACGAGGTGACCACGCCGACCCTGGTCCATACCGGTACGGCCGATCGTAATGTGCCCCCGCACCAGTCCTGGTCTCTGTTCCGGGTACTCCAGCAGGAGGGGAAGGCACCCACCAAGCTGCTGCTCTACCCCGACGAGCCTCACAGCCTGCAGAAGCCCGCCCATCAACGGCGCAAGATCGAGGAGGACCTCGCCTGGTTCGATCTCTACCTGTTCGGCAGTGGAGACAAGGGCAACACTGCCATCAAGGATCAATCCCTCCTGGCGGGTCTCTTGGCCACCGCCGGTGCGGCCCGAATGGACCGTGCCTATGGTCTGGCGAAGGTCGGTAAGCTGACGCCGGAGACCGTGGACTTCGGCAGTTTGGAGGTGGGACGCTTCGAGGTGACCCGCGCTCAGTACGCTGCCTTCGAGCCGAGCACGGAAGTCCAACCAGGAGAGGAGAACCTACCGATGACGGGTGTCTCCTACCAAGAGGCGACCGACTATTCGAAGAAGTTGGCCGGAATTTCAGGTCGGCCTTTCCGCCTGCCCACTACCGCCGAGGCCAAGACGCTGATGGATATCGCAGGGACCCCTGGCAACACCTTGGATCGGTGGGCCGGCTACAGTCCCAACCCGGAGGACCGAGCCGCGATCCTCGAGGCCGTAGCGGCCCATCCGGGTCTGTCCCTGCTACAGCCGGTCGGCAGCCGGGCTGGCTCCGGTCACGACCCGATTTTCGATCTCGATGGCAATGCGGCGGAGTGGTCGACCGGCGAGGATGGCGAGGGCCAGGCGATCGGCCCCAGCGCCGATCGCGCCAGAGGCTCGTCCGTCACGGAGTCCCCCGACCCGGCATATATCGGCTTCCGAGTAGTGGTCGACTGACCAGGACCCAAGCCCCAGGACGGGTGGAGGCTGGGGATGGCCGGCCGCTTCAACCCTCATGCCTCGAGCCTGGGGCTCGAGTCACTTACTTCGGCGGCAGGATGGTGAAGGCGGAAGTGTCGTCGTCCATCTTCGAGCCAACAGAGTTGCCGCAGACAGAGCAGAGGTAGTCGAACTTGTTACCGGATGGGAGAACCAGGAGCAACCGCTTGCGCACGGGTGTCGCACGCTTGCAGTTGGCGCAGAAGAGCTCGCTGACCTCGAATTCGCTGTAGCTGTCGGTTGGCTGTCGCATGGTCTCTCGGACTGAAGAGTATCGCGTCACTCGAGCTCGGAGGCCACCGCTGGTCTCGAGATCAGGTCCGAAAACAAGCGCCAGCGCTCCTCGGGCCGGTCGGGTGTGCCGCCAAGGCTCTCGATGTACTGGCCTACCACCCTCTGGCCCAGGTTGTAGTTGATGACGTAGCTCCGATACTGCTCGATGAAGCGGAGGCGCTGCTCGGCGCGTGCGCGGCTCATCATTGAGTAGGTGGTCAGCCATTCGACCGCCTCTTCGGCGTCCATCTCCCCGTCCAAGTAGCCTCGCGCGGCCTCGTTGCCGGCGAACCCCAATTCCTTCGTCAGGTCCTGAACCTCGTAGTACTCCCGCACTCGTTGGGGGTCGAGGCCGGCCAGCGGGAAGAGCACGGTCTCTTCGAGCTCGAGGCGCTTGCCGGAAGGAAAGGCCACGTCAATGCCGAAGTTGGCTGTACCCTCGGCCAGGAAAGAGCGGGGGCTGAAGAGTGGATAGATCGTGAACTCCATCCAGCCCAGCTCATTCACCATCTCCCGCTCCAGCAGCAGGTTGTAGACGTGATGCCCCGGGTAGCCCTCATGGCAGGCGAGGTCGAGGGCTCGATCGATGTAGATGGGCAGATCGGTGTTGACTTGGATCAGGCTCTGGTAGCCACCCTTGTACCAGTTGTAACCGCTCCAGGACTTGTCCGTCACGTACTCCACCGTGAAGCTCTCGCCTGGCGGCAGATCGATGTATTTCCGGGTCTCCTGGCGGCAAGCTTCGATGGCTGCCTGGAAGACGGCGTCGAGGCTCTCGGGAGGAATGACGAAGCTCTGCCTGAAAGCGTCGAAACGCTCCAGAATCGAGCCCTCGCCGGGTAAGCGGTCGTCGAGCTTGTCCAGGACACCTTGAAAGTGCTCTGCAGAAAGAGTGGGGGCCACCGCGTCGTAAAGGGCGGCCGACTCCTGGTCGAAAGTCATGGCTACGCCGGAAAGCAGGTCGACGCGGGCGATGAGCGATTCGAGGCTCTTGCTCATGAACAGACGGCGAGCCGCCGCGAGATCTTCGTCGCGCTCCGGCCCTGAGGACTGCAGTGCTTCGAGGGCGCTGACTGCGCGATTCCGGATCTCGTCCAGGGCCAGGGCAGACTCCCGCGCCTCCAATTGCCACTCTTCAGGCCCGAAGTAGGCATCGACGTAGTCGGCATCGTGCTGGCCGAGGGCCAACACCAGCTTGACAAAGGATTCCGCGATTTCGTCCATGGGATCTCCTTGCGGCTCCACCGCCTGGCAACCGTCGAGCAACAGCGAAAGCAGCACGACCAGGATGACTCGGGTTCTGAATCTGGAAGGCATCGGGGTCTCCGGTGGGTTTCGAGGCGGACCTAGGTTACACTGACATCAGTTTGGAGCCGAAACCCAACCAACAATCCTGGTTTGGACAGGGTGACACACAAGGAGGAATCACATGCGGTGCACCAAGAGCAGTGTTTTTCTGATCCTGATGATCGTAGTTCTGCTGGGTGTCGTGCCGACGCTGGCCCAAAGGGGCGATGACGCCGACCGAGCCAGCAAGAACGGCAAGACCGATGGCAGCATCGAAGGGGTCGATGTAACGCTGGAGTATGGCCGACCCAACGTCAAGAGCCGGACGATCTGGGGCGGTCTCGTCCCCTACGGCGAGGTCTGGCGGACCGGTGCCAACGAGGCCACGACGTTCACCATCAGCAAGGACGTGATGGTCGAAGGTCAGGAGCTCGCCGCCGGCACCTACGGTGTCTTCACGATTCCCGGTGAGTCCGAGTGGGTCGTTATCTTCAACAAGGTGCCGGATCAGTGGGGCGCCATGAAATACGACGAGGCGGAGGACGCACTCAGAGTCACTGTCGAGCCTGAGGCAGCGGAGTTCGTCGAGAGCATGGAGTTCGGGATCGACGGCTCCGACATGGTGCTCCGTTGGGAGAATCTGGCAGTTCCCGTGACGATTACCGCCGCCAATTAGGCACACGATGGGTGACCTGCGACAGCGGAGGATCGGGGCGGGTATTGTCCTGATTGTTGTCGGGGTAGGTCTCTATCTTCAGCAGCACTACACCCGCATCGGGGATGAAGCGGTCCTGCTCATCCTCGGTGCCGCGTTTCTTGGCGGCTACTTCTACAAGCGTCAGTTCGGGCTCCTGATTCCAGGCTGCCTGCTCCTCGGTCTGGGTCTGGGCAGCACCGGAGAGGCCTGGATCGATCCTTCGGCCGATAGCACTCTCCTGGGCCTGGGCCTCGGCTTCATCGCAATATGGGTGATCGGTTTCGTGGTTGAGAAACGGCGGCAATTCTGGCCACTGATTCCTGGTGCTGCGCTGATTCTCACGGCGATTCCCCAGACCGATGACGTGGCCTCCTACTTGTTCGAGAACTGGCAGCTCATCTTGGTCCTGATAGGGGTCTGCCTGCTTTTCGCGGCCTTTCTCGGCAAGAAGGAGTAGGCCCCCAAGCCCCTATAGGCCCCCAGGTTTTCAGGAGACGCATCGTGAGCCCCATACTGATGGCGGGCACCCTTATCGTCAACTTGGCGTTGGTGTTCTACACCATCGGCATCGTTTCGGAACAGCGGAGCCACCGCATCACGAAGAGGGTGCTGATCTTCCTGACCGCGGGAGTGACCTTCGACATCATCGCCACAGCCTGCATGATCACGGGCTCTTCGAAGGGCCCCTTCACGGCCCATGGCCTCCTCGGCTATTCATCACTCGCCGCGATGCTGCTCGAGACCTCATTCGCCTGGAGGCATCGCCTGCAGGAGGGCGAAGCGCCGGTCCCCGACTGGCTGCACACGTATTCGCGTCTGGCCTACAGCTGGTGGGTCATTGCCTACATCACCGGAGCACTTCTGGTAATGGCCCGGCGCAGCTAGCGAACAGTTGGCTAACGATCTCCTTTCACCGGTGCACTGGTGGCGGGGTGATGCCCTCGAGTCCTGACGTTTGGACCCCGCGAACGCTCATGAGTCGCTTCCACGCCTGGGCCGTCTCCCTGGATTTCGATCTGGCCTGTGCCGATCATCTGCTGAAGGGGCTCATGATCCAGGTCCTTGTGAGAGACTTGCCCACTCTTGAGGGGTCCGAGGTGAAGGACCTTTCCCCTGGGCAGCGGCACCCGTACCGGTAACTGAGTCTTGTTGACGATAGTTTTCATTTCCTCATTCTACTCCTCGTGGAGCTGCTTCTCCGAGGCAACATCAGAAGTCTGTCGACAAGGCGCCGGCCTGTGGATTGCATGAAGCGAGGCGATATGCGTTCTAGATGGGGCAGCTCGGTCTGGACGGGTCTAGGTGCGCTCTTTGTCGCACTGTGTTTGTTGCCCTCACCGAGCAAAGCCCAAGTGACCTCGGTAGACACCCCTCTGTCCTCGGAGCAGTACTCCGAAACTCTCGAAGTGACGGTCGTAGAGGTTCCAGTTCGGGTTCTCGTCAAAGGCGAGCCGGTCGCCGGGCTGACCAGGGAGGATTTCGAGATCTACGACCAGGGAGCGCTGCAGGAGATCACGGCCTTCGAGTCACAGGTGCTGGCTCGAGTCGAGAGTCCGACGTCGACAAGTGAGCCTCTGGAGACTCAGGCGGCAGGCCGACGCCTCTTGGTGCTCTTCGATTTCAGTAGCACTCGGCGCCTGTATCTCGCTCGGTCCCTGAAGGCAGTTCGCAAGATGGTCTCGAGCCAGCTTCACCCCCTGGATCGAGTGGCAATCGCCACCTACGGTCAGTACTCGGGCCTCACATTGCTGATCGGTTTCACCAACCAGCCCGAAGAGCTGACTGCTGCCCTCGACCTGGTCGGAGCGATTCTGGAAGCAGATCGCAAGGCACAGAGCTCGATCATCGAGGAGCTGAATCAGCTTCGGTTCGGAGAGACCCACGGGGCAGTCGACTCTTCGGTGCGAGTCTTTCAGCGCCTGGCCGAGGAACTGGGCGCGACGGCGGCGCTGGCACTGGTGAAACCTGTCGTGGGCGTCGCCGTGCCGACGACGGGCGGAGCGGAGATCCCCAGAGTCGGTGAGCAAGGCGGGCCGATCGGCGCCTACAAAAGGGAAGTCCGATGGGTTCAGATCGCCGCACAGAAGCCGGTCGATCTGGCACCGCAGTTCGCCGGAGGTCCCGATCTCAGCAACCTGAGGGCCATGTCTCGCTCACTGGCTGAGCTCTTCACGTTGTTGCGGGAGATCAAGGGCGAAAAGCAGTTCGTTCTCTTGTCGGAGGGCTTCGACAACCGACTCTTGAGTGACGCTTTGGGTCTCGGCTACCTTCAGGAGATGCTTCGCGGCATTCGCAATAGCGGTTGGACTGTTTTTGCCGTGGACGTCAAAGGGATACCCGAAGCGCGTCAACGAGGTTACTCTGCTGATTCGCTGCTCTACCTGGCCAAGGAAACGGGGGGCGATCTGCAGGAGAACTTCAATGACCTGAGCCAGGCCACGGCGCGGGTGCTGCGTCGAACCGGGGCGAGCTACGTCTTGAGCTTTCAACCGCGGGATTTGGAATGGAATGGGAAGTATCACGAGATCGAGGTGCGACTCACGAGACCGCTGCGCCGAGCCCAGATCTTCCATCGCCCTGGTTATTACGCACCCGAGCCGACCCGGGATCGGTTGCTGTCGGAGTGGCGGGTCGATGCGGCGGAGATGGTGCTCACAGCCGAGGAAGTCGAGGAGCTCCAGGTTGCCACACTCGCCGAGCCCCTGGCGATCGAAGAGGGTCGCTGGAGGGTGCCGGTCGTGGTGGATCTGCCGTGGGAGGACCTTTCACCAGAGCGCAAGAGGAGCCGCCACAAGTCGGCACTCGAGATTCAGGCCTTTGCGGTCGACGAGAACTGGAAGGTACAGGGTTTCTTCGCCAGTGGTTTTCAGCTCGATCTGGGGGAGTTGGAAGAGCACCTGGGCAACGGCGGAGTGCGGTTCCTTGGTGAGCTCTCCCTGCCTCCGGGTGACTATCAGCTCCGAATCCTGGTACGCAACTTGAGGAGCGGCGAAATCTCAGTATCGACGACCCGGTTGTCGGTTCCAGATGCGACGGCGCTGGCGCCTCATGTTGGCCCCCCCCTTTTTGTCGATGACTCCCGGCAGTGGCTCATGGTGACGGACCCTTCGACCGCAAGCGTCGGGAGCGCAGATCTCCTGGTCGCTGGCGAGGACCGGTTCATGCCGTTGGTGAGCCCAGTGCTGCTCACGGGTGCCATGGCCTCGATTCTGGTGCCAGCGCAAACCCCGGAAGGCTTAAGAATCGGAGTCGAGGCGCGAGTGGTAACCAATGATGGAGTGCCTGTCGAGGTACGGGATATTCAATGGCACCGACCACTACAAGCGGGGCTCGATGGCGCGCAGTGGATTCCTGCGACCTTGTCTACGGCGGGCTTGGACGCGGGTGACTACCGACTCGAAGTTACGGCCAGTTGGGGCGCAACCTCGCCCCCTCAGAGTCGCACGACGGACTTCACAGTCGAGGATTGACGGCCCGGAAGGCTCTTACTTCCACTGACTGAGGACGAACTCCTCGGTCTCGGGCAGACCTCCCTGCAGGATGAGATAGCCGTTGTGGGGCTCCCGTTCGGTGATCTCGTGGCTGTAGGAGTGCCGCATCATCTTCTGTACCTCGTCGTGGTCGTGGGTGTGACCCAGCACCCACCCCAGCTTCATGAGGGCGGTTTCGGGCAGCATGTTGTCGAGCGGCACAACGCCGATATCCAGCAGGTCGCGACCCGTGTCGTAGACGTACATCTGGGCATAGCCCCAGAGAGTCTGTACGGTCATGACTACGTGGACACCTTTGGCGATGGCCCGCTCGAGCGCCGGAAAGACCGGTTTATTGACGTGGCCAAGACCGGTGCCGGCGATGACGATGCCCTTGTAGCCTTGGTCGACCAGGGCGTCCACGACGTCAGGCTTCATTCCCGGGTAGTAGTAGAGGATTGTGACGCGATCGTCGTACACGGGATCGATCTTCACCTTCCTGTGGGGGTTGCGGGGTAGGTACTCATGGGTCAGCGATCCGAAGTCGCTGGCACTGACCCGGCAGAGAGGGATGTCGCCCACGGTGCGAAAGGTGCTGCGATAGGAGCTGTGCATCTTGCGGCATCGGGTGCCGCGATGCAGGAGGCCATATTGGTCGGATGTCGGACCGAACATGCAGATCTGGACCTCGGCAATGTCGCCGTAGGCCGCCGAGCGCACCGCATGAATCAAGTTCAGAGCCGCGTCACTGGATGGGCGATCGGAGCTTCTCTGACTGCCGACCACCACGATGGGGACGGGGCTGTTCTGCACCATGAAACTCAGAACCGCGGCGGTATGTCCCATGGTGTCGGTGCCGTGGCCGATGACGATGCCGTCTACGCCGGCCTCGATCTCATCGCCGATGGCCTGCGCCAGGGTGGCGTACTCCTCCCACCCCATGTTCTCGGAGAAGACCCCGAAGATCTTCCGGGTCGTCAGGTTGCATAGATCCGCCAATTCGGGCACCGCTCCGTAGAGCTCACCTGGAGTGAAGGCCGGAATCACCGCACCTGTTCGATAGTCCAGGCGTGAGGCGATGGTGCCCCCTGTGCCCAGAAGAGTGACCTTCGGCAGATCGGGGCCATGAGGAAATTCCTGCTCGGGAATCTTGTAGACGGCCTCCTTGAACCCCAGCTCCTCTACTTCTCGAATGCGATCGATGTGGAGACCGACGTTATATCCCGTAGCCAGCTTGACTACGACGTGCAGGTCGTCGGCGGTCTCGCTGCGGGGCAGGATGACTCCCTCGAAGGTGCTGCCTTGGTCATTGAGGATGCGGACTTCGCTCCATACCCGGACCCCCAACTCCTGCAAACGCTGTCGCGCCCGGCCCCGGTAGCCTTTCAGAGGATCGGTGGTCTCAGCCATTGTCATTCTTCCTCGCTCGCAGCTCGTGGATCACGTGGACAACTCGAACGGCTGGCACCCGGCCTCGCAGGACACTCATGGCCTGCCCCATGACCGTGTCGAACAGTTTGTTCTCTTCGAGCCCTCGTGTGGTTGCGGCACTCAGGGCCTCGTTCACTTGCGTCTGCCAGCCGGAGGGCTCTTCGCCGAGGTGATCCTTGGCGATCAACCCCTCAACCGACAACTTGGGCTCGTCCACCAGTCCCTCGACCAACTGTCGTCGGGCTTCCCACAGCACGGGCAGTTGCCGCATCTGCTCAAAGAGCGCGCACCACCGACTCTCGGTGATCTTGTCGACCGCCAGGTCTGAGCGACGCAGACCTTTGAGCTCCTCGCCGAAGAACAGACAGGCCCGGCGCAGGTCGAAGCCAGTCTCTTCGACGACTCGATCCACCAAGCGAGCACCGCCGCGACGAATCAGGAAATGGATCGTCTCGGTCGAGACGCCGGCAGCGCTGTAGCGTGGCTCGCGCCGCCAGGGTGGATCGGGGAGCTCGACGAGCAAGTTCTGCACTCTTTCGCGGGTGACGAGCTGGGCCGGACTGTCGGTGTCCGGGTACATGCGGTCGGGGCCGGGAAGGATCCGCTCGAAATCGGTGCAGCCGTCGGGCAGCGCCTGACGCGTCTCGTGAGGGATCCCCTCGGTGGCATCTGCGTAGCGCAGCTGGATCTCCTTGGCAGCAGTCACGGTATCGCTTTCCACGCCCCACACCACCACCAGTGCGTCCTCGGGGCCGCAGCAGGCTGCTTGGCGGATCTCCGCCAATTCCTCTGTCCCCCCGGGGTAATCGGGCCAGTCGTCGGAATGGACGAGGATCGGTGGCTGGTCGAGGGTGGCGATGACGCGAATGCGCCCAGCCAGCTCGTGTGCGAAGGTCCTACCAGGCTGACAAGCTCGCCCGACAGTGCCGGCCAGACCGGGAAGCCGGATGGCTCGCACGCTGAATGGGCCTTCGGCCAACTCCATTCCCGGCCGCATCTGTTCGGCCTCGACGAACCGCTCCCAGTTGTCTCGCTGGAGAGATTCGAGCCGAAAGTCTGCGACCAGGGTGGTGATGTCCACGTGCTCCATCACAATAGCGGAGGGTTGTTCGAATCCACGATGGTGCAGCTCGTCTCGCAAACGGAGCAACTCGACCTGTCGCACAGCTTCGCTATGGACCAGTTGGCGCGCCTTGCTGGCCTGGGGCACCCCCTTGATTTCCACCCGGCAACCACCCCTGACCGAAACATTGACGTCCTGTCGGCTGGCACCCATGCCGACGCGAACATGGCCGGTGGAACGGCAGACGCGCCCGATGAGCAGGATGGCCTCCTCGACCTCTTCCGGAGTCTTGAGCTCAGGACCCGTGACCGCTTCTATGAGGGGCATTCCCAGCCGATCGGTGCGCCAGACCGCCAGGTGGCCCCGGTCCTGGATCTCGCGGCAGCTGTCCTCCTCGACGCTCACCTGGATGATGGTCAGCTCGCGATCGCGGAAGGGCAGGCGGCCGTTGACTCCGACGATGGCCGTCCGCTGAAAACCGGTGGGAATCGAACCGTCCAGATACTGCTTGCGGGCGATATGGACTTCGTCGACGACGTCGCAGCCCAGCATCAGACAATGCTCGATGGCGATGTCGATGGCCCGACGATTGACGATGAAGGGCGGAGTGTCGTCCATCTCGTAGGTGCACACGTTGCTCTTGTGGAGGAGATAGACGATGTTCTTCTTCGTCTTGAACTCCATCAGCGCCGTGCCGTCGTACTCCCCCAACTCGGAAAGCGTCGGGCGCATATGGCGTAGCATCACGCCGTCATGGCTCTTGGTGTAGAGCCCAGCCGGACACCGGCAGAACATCTTCTGGTCAGTGAGCAGTTGCTGGTGAACCTCCAGACCGACTCGTAGCCCTGCCTGCTCGTAATCGATTGATCCTTCCACCGCTCTCCTTTCATATCTGATCGGTGAGAAACGCAGCGATCCTAGCATCGACCGATCGGGTTCGAGAGAGGTCGAAAGGAGCCGACGCACTCGTCCCGCTTATCGATTCATGCGCAGCTGTGCATGAACGCTTTTTGTTTCAAAGTACTTGACAAGACGGACTCCATGCACTACCGTTGCGCGCCATGAGAGCTGCTGCACCGATACCTCGGAGAGAGAAGAGCCCCGTGGACATCCAATCGCATGCGATGGACAACCTGCGCTTCATTCGCCTTGCTATGGAGTCGTCGGCCTCCTTTACCTCGGTTCCCGGCTGGGGTGCGATCGTGATCGGCTGCACGGCGATCCTTGCTGGTTTGCTGGCAGCCATCCCGTCGTTGACCGAGCACTGGCTGGTCATTTGGATTGGCGATGCCGCTCTGGCCTTAGGGGTGGGTGGCTGGTTCATGGCCCGCAAAGCGAAGGGTCTGGGTGTCCGTCTGTGGCAGGGCGTGGGCAGGCGGTTCTTGTTCAGCGTCACCCCTCCGCTGGTGGCGGCGGTCATCCTGACGGCGGCCCTCGGTGGAACCGGCGGTGTCCGCTGGATTCCGGGGCTCTGGTTGCTCCTCTATGGCAGCGGTGTCGTCAGCGGCGGCACCTTCTCGGTCCGACCCGTACCCATCATGGGGCTCTGTTTCATGGCACTCGGGGCTCTGACCCTCTGGGCCCCTGCGTCGTGGGCCAACCTCCTCCTGGTGTCGGGATTCGGCGGATTGCACATCTTGTTCGGAGCGATCATCGCGAGGCGCTACGGTGGCTAAGAGACAAGTGGCGAGGCACACGGCAGAAGACCCCCGGCAGAAGGCCAAGAAGGACCTCGAGGGCCTGGCCGGCTATCTGGCCGATCCGGCGGCTCGGGACTTCGACCGACTCGTCTACGAGCGGGTGAGGCTGGGGATGATGAGCGCGCTGACGGTGAATAGCTCCCTGACCTTCTCCGAGTTGAAGGAGCTGCTACAGACGACCGACGGCAACCTGAGCGTGCACGCCCGCAAGCTCGAAGAGGCGGGCTACGTGGACTGCAAGAAGAGCTTCGTGGGTCGTTATCCGAGGACCGAGTTCGAGCTGACCCAGAAGGGACGACGAGCGCTCGAGCGCTATCTGGACCACATGGAGGCGCTCATTCACGCCACCCGTCAAGACTGACGACGTTGTCCGCTGGAGGGAAAGAGGGAATGCAGAACGAAGAATCCAACCTGGGTGAGGGGCTCCACCTGGCCATCATCATGGATGGGAATGGCCGCTGGGCGAAGCGCCGCGGGTTACCCCGCACTGCGGGCCATCGGAAAGGTGCCAAGGCCGTGCGCCGAACTGTCGAGGCAGCCGGCGACTTCGGTGTCGAGACGCTGACCCTGTACGCGTTCTCGTCCGACAACTGGCAACGCCCAGTGGAAGAAGTCGCCACCCTGATGCAGCTCTTCGAGCGCTATCTGGGTAGCGAAACCGAGCGCTGTATCAAGCACGGTGTGCGGTTGAACGTCATCGGGCGACGGGACCGCTTGAGCTCCGGACTGGTGCGAGCCATCGAGAAGGCGGAGGCGGCCACCGCCGACGGGTCGGCGCTGCATCTGCGGTTGGCGGTGGACTATTCGGCGAGGCATGCCATTGCAACCGCAGCCTCGATGTTTCGACCTCCTGGCACCGTGACGCCCGAGCTGTTCTCCGAGCTCCTCAATCGGGCAGTCAACTCGGAGCCGGCGGCACCCGATGTGGATCTACTCATCCGCACCAGTGGCGAGCAGCGCCTCAGCGATTTTCTTCTCTGGGAGTGTGCATATGCCGAGCTGGCCTTCACACACTGCTTGTGGCCGGACTTCGGGAAGGAGCAGGTGGAAGATGCTCTGAGACTCTTCCAGCAGCGGGAGCGCAGGTTCGGGACCCTTCCGGATGTCGAGGAAATGGCCTCGTAGGACAGTGAGGCCCTGAGGCAGTGAGGCACTGACCCCTTCCGGTCCCCTACTCTTTGGTACCGACGACGTCTTCGATCCAGGTGTAAGCCGCCATCGCAGAGGAAAAGCCGATGGTGGTGATGGCCATCAGGGCGACTTGCCGCATCTCTTCTGCCTCGAGCCCCGCATCTTTTCCCTTGCGCGCCGCCGAATGAACGCCGCCTTCCCGTTGACGGGAAACCGCGAGGGCGAGCTTGACAAGCGCCGCGGTTCTGCTGTCGAGAGCACCCAACTCGTTGACGCTCTTGCCCAGGGCCTCGTAGTTGGAGGCGATCTCCGGGTAGTTCCTGCGGAAGCGCAGATAGGTCTCGGGGATCTTCTTCGTCTCAGTCATGTACACCCCACCTCCTGGGGGTGATTGTAGCGATATCTGGCCGGTGCACGAAGAGCCTCGGTGTCTCTGTGGCCGACCTGATATTCGTCATTTCATGCCGACAGCACCTAGGCTAGGGTAAGCAGACAAGCTGTTGGACTCGCTCACCGCTGGCCTCGAAGCGCATCTGACCAAGACGACTCGACGATCCGCGGCACCTACCCTCGAGGGTGTCCGACAGTGGGAGAGGAGTGAGACATGCAGAGACAACAGAGCTCGTTGAAGGTCAGGGCGAGCAATTGGCTGTTCGGGCTTTCAGGGCCGAAGCTCCATCGAACCTACCGCATCCGCCTGCTGGTGCAGTGGCTCTTCGCCGGCATCTGCCTCTTTCTCGGCTTCCAGCTCACTCGTTTCTATATGGCGGCCAAAGCTGGTCAGTTGCCATTGCCGCAGCGACCACCGGGAGTCGAGGGCTTCCTGCCCATCAGCGGTCTGATGGGGATTCTCGACTGGGTCTATCAGGGCACGCTCAACCGTATTCACCCGGCGGCGACGATTCTCGTGCTGGTCGTCTTGCTCACGGCACTGCTGCTTCGCAAGTCGTTCTGTTCGTGGATCTGCCCAGTGGGGATGATGGCCGAGTATCTGGCACGGTTGGGGCGCAAGATCTTCAGTCGCAACTTCCGACCCTGGAGAGGGCTCGACTGGACTCTGCAAAGCCTCAAGTACCTGATCCTGGGGTTCTTCGTCTGGGCCATTTTCGGGATGAGCGGAGCGGCGCTTCAGGCCTTTATCCAATCGCCCTACAACAAGGTGGCGGACGTCAAAATGGGGTTGTTCTTCCTCAATCTTGGCCAAGTCGGCATTCTTGTCATGGCGGGTCTGGTTGTGGCCTCGGTCTTCATTCAGGGAGCCTGGTGCCGATACGGGTGCCCCTATGGCGCGCTACTCGGTCTGTTCTCGTGGCTCTCGCCGGTGAGGGTAGAGCGCAACGCGGACAAGTGCATCGATTGCAGTCTGTGCGACAAGGTGTGCATGTCGCGGCTTCCCATCTCGAGATCCACGGTGGTTCGGAGCGTGGAATGCACCGGATGCGTCGACTGCGTGGCGGTCTGTCCGGTCGACGATGCCCTCGCGCTGACGGCAGCCGGTCGCCGCATGAGCATTCCAGCGTATGCCGCGGCCATTCTCATGCTGTTCGTGATGGGGTACTCGGCGGCGCGGCTGACCGGCCTGTGGGCCAACGACATCAGTGACGAGGAGTACGTGCACCGAATCCAGAACATGGACGATCCCGCCTACGGCCATCCGGGCTCTTCGAGCACACGAGGAGTGCAGGCGGAGTGAGCTCTCCAGGCGACGGGAGAGTCTCGACAACCGAGAGGAGAAGCTGATGACGAGCGAAGGAAGCGACAAGCAGTGCCTGGCCTGCAAGCGAGGCACCGAAGAGACACCCCTAGTTCATCTCGAGTACCAAGATTCGGCGCTGTGGATATGTCCGCAGCATCTGCCGATCCTCATCCACGATCCGGCTCAGTTGATCGGTCTGCTACCCGGGGCCGAGCACCTGAGCCCGGCCGATCACCACGACTAGGGCACCGTCTTGGACCAGGCGGTGAAGTCACCCGACTCGAAGCCGTCGATGAAGATCGATCCCCCTAGAGTGAAATCAACTCCGGTCGTCGTCGAGCCAAGCGTGACGGCTATCGGTGTGCCGTCCGTAACGGTACAGCTTGGCTCGCAAGAGATCTCGGAGTAGAGCTCCTCGAAGTAGCCTTCGAAGCTATTGGTGCGGGCGTAGTAGGTCCCCGCTTCGAGAGCGGTCTCTGAGATATATAGACCGGACGATCCGGTATAGCCCCTCGTAATGTAGCTTCCCGAGTCGTTGTAGATATTCACGTACCCGAAGTCGAGAGGCAGGCCCGTGACCTCGTCAGTGACGGTGCCGGAGATCACTCCTCCCTTTTCGAGCTCGAAATCGATGCCCGTCGTCGTCAAGCCGGCGGTAACCAGGACCGCTGTCCCGTTGGTGACCGTACAGCCGCCGATGCAGGAGATATCGTCGTACAGCTCCTCGAAGTAGCCGTCGAAGCTGTAGGTGCGGACGTAGTAGGTCCCCGTCGGAAGGGCTGCTGACGAGGTGTAGATCCCTGAAGAATTGGGCCAACCGTTGGTCACCCAGGTTCCGGCCGAGTCGTAGACGTTGACGTAACCCGTGTCGAGAGCGGCGTGAGTGATCTCGTCGGTGACGGTGCCGGAGATGAAGCCGCCGACGGCGAGCGCGAAGTCGATGCCGGTGGTGGTGGCATTGGCGGCCACGACGATCGGTGTGCCGCTGGTGATCGTGCAGTTTCCGACACACGGAATGTTGTCGTAGAGCTCGACCATGTAACCCTCGTAACTCCAGGTGCGGGCGTAGTAGGTGCCTGCCGACAAGGCCTTCTGTGAGATGTAGTAGCCTGAGGAGTCGCTGTAGCCACGGGTTACCCAGCCACCGGAATCGTTGTAGATATCGACGTAGCCGGTATCGAGGCCGAGGTGAGTGATTCCGTTGGTTACGGTACCGGAGATGGCACCACTCTTGGCAAGAGCGAAGTCGATGCCGGTGGTGGTGGCGCCGCCCGAGACAAGGATTGCAGTTCCGTCGGTGACCGTGCAGCTGTCGGAGCAGGGAATGTTGTCGTAGAGCTCTTGCCAATAGCCCTCGAAGCTGTCGGTGCGGGCGTAATAGGTTCCGGCCGGTAGGCCGTCGGTGCTGTAGTCGCCGGAGGAGTCCGGGTAGAGGGTTCTGATCGACGTGCCGCTGGCGTCGTAGAGCCTGACATAACCGGTATCGATACCAACGTGCGTACTGTCGTCGGTCACGGTGCCGGAGATGCCACTCCCTTCAGCCAGCTCGAAGTCGATGCCGGTCGTCGGGGAACCTGCGGTAACAGGGATGGATGTGCCGTCAGTGGTGGTGCAGCCAAAAACACAGGGGATGTCGTCATAGAGCTCTTCGAGGTAGCCCTCGAAGCTCCGCGCACGCGCATAGTAGGTGCCCGATGGAAGTCCTTCTGTTGTCGCATAAATACCGGAAGCATCGGGCGTGGCGCTGGTTACCGAATCTCCGCTTGCGTCATAAATTCTGACGTAGCCTGTATCGAGAGGGGTCCCAGATCCATCGACTGTGACCGTGCCCGAGATGGATCCGCCCAGCACGAGGGCGAAATCGATGTCCGTGGTCGTCGAGCCGGAGGTGGCACCGACCGGAGTTCCATCTGTGACCGTGCAACCTCCAACACAGAGCATGTCGTTATAGAGCTCGTTGATATAGCCGTCGTCGTTCCGGGTCCTTAGAAAGTAGTTCTCAGTCGGGAGACCGGCGTAGTTCGTGTAGTCACCGCTGGCATCCGTGTTTGCTGAGGTGATGTAGTTGCCAGAGTCGTCATAGAAGTAGACATTGACATCTTTCAGCGGAAGCAGAGTGTCCTCGTCGGTGACAGTGCCCGAGATGAGCCCGCCTGGTGTCAGGGCAAAGTCGATGCCGGTGGTAGTCGAACCGGTGATGACGCTGATGGGGGTCCCATTGGTGACAGTGCAAGAGCTCAGGCAAGGTAGATCATCATAGAGCTCATTGATGTAATGGTCGGAGTTGTATGTCTTGGCGTAGTAGAGCCCAGTGGTCAAACCCGCCTGGAGCCTGTACTTTCCGGACACGTCTGTAGCCCCGTTACTCACCCAACTGCCCGAGCTGTTGTAGACATCGACCCAGATATTCTCGAGCAGCGTCCCGGTGCCGTCTTCGGTTACGGTGCCCGAGATTGAGCCGGCCTTGGGGAGGGCAAAGTCAGTGCCAGAAGTGGTTGAGCCGGCAGTAACCACGATGGGCGTGCCATCGGTCACCGTGCACCCATCGGCACAGGCGATGTCGTCGTAGAGCTCGTCGAAGTAACCCTCGAAGCTCCAGGTGCGAGCGTAGTAGGTGCCGGGAACCAGAGTGCTGGAGGTGGCGTAGGCGCCGCTCGCCACAGGATACTCAGAGACCAAGTAGTCTCCCGAGGAGTCATAGATAGTGACGTACCCGGTGTCGAGGCCGCTGCCCGAGCCGTCCTCGGTGACGATACCCGCAATGAAACCACCTTGTTCGAGGCCGAAGTCGATACCGGAGGTAGTTGCTCCAGCGGTAACCGAGATGGGAGTGCCGTCGGTGAACGTGCAGCCGCCGTGACAGGGGAGATCGTCATAGAGCTCGTCGAGATAGCCCTCGAAGCTCGAGGTCGCGGCGTAGTAGGTGCCGGTGGCCAGCCCGAGGGTAGTCTCGTAGTCCCCCAAGCTGTCTGGATAGGCCGAGGCCAGGTATACCCCGGCCGCGTCGAAGATCCTGACGTAGCCGCTGTCGAGGGGAGTAGGGGATCCTTCTTCAGTAACGGTTCCGGCGAAGGCACCTCCCTTGAGCATCTCGAAATCGATTCCCGAAGTCGTAGCGCCGAGCGTGACGCTGACGGGAGTCCCGTCGGTCACCGTACAGTTGCCGATGCAAGGGAGATCGTCGTAGAGCTCGTTGAGATAGCCGTCGTTGTTTTGCGTGCGGACGAAGTAGGTACCGGTGGGCAGCCCGGCGTACGAAGTGTAGTTGCCGGAGGAATCGGTGTATGCCCAGGACACGTACTGGCCGCCGGCGTCGTGGATATTGAGTCCTGAAAAGGGAATTGCCAGGTGGGTGGCACCGTCTTCGAGGTGGCCGGAGATCGCCCCGCCCGGAGTCAGCTCGAAGTCGATGCCGGTGGTTTCGACACCGATGGTGACACTGATCGCCGTGCCATCGGTTACGGTGCAGTAACCGAGGCAGGGTATGTCGTCGTAGAGCTCGTCGAGATAGCTGTTGGCATTGTAGGTTCGGGCGTAGTAGGTGCCAGTCGGCACACCTACAGTCGTGATGTAGTTGCCGGAGCCATCGGTCATGGAATAGCCCACGTATCCACCACTTGCGGTGAAGAAATCGAATTCGATGCCAGGGATGTTGTTTGTCGTGTCCGCGTCCGTGATCTTTCCGGAGATGCGACCGCCCTTCGTGAGGGCAAAATCGATACCCGACGTCGTGACGCCATCGGTAACACTGACAGGTGTGCCGCCGGTCATGGCGCACCAGGTCACGCACTGGATGTCGTCGTAGAGCTCGTTGATGTGGCCCGAGTAGTTGTAGGTGCGGAGGTAGTAGTCTCCGGTAGCGAGCCCGGCGTTCGAGCTATACACCCCGGAGCTGTTCGCGGTTCCATAGGTGACATACAAATCGTTCGAGTCGTAGATCTCGACGTAGACGCCTGAGATCGGCGTGCTGGACCCCTCTTCCGTGACGGTCCCGGTAATCGCTCCCGTATATGGGGATGCTGGGAGGATGGGCTGGGCGGTGGGCCTCTGGCTCCAGAAGCGATGCAATGCGTGGCGGGAGTTCCCGGAGTCTTGCTGCAATCGCCGCATCTGATCTTGGAGACCGTGGAATCGGTCGGAAGCCTCGGCCTCGGACAGGCTCGACCAGTTGCGAGTTAGCCTGACGAGGCGTCGTTCGAGCCGATCGAGGTCGGCGGACTGCGAAGCGATGTTCCGGAGTTGCGGAGATGCCGGCCCCTGTACCGAGGGTCCGCTGCCTATTTCTCGTAGCAGGTTCTCGACCTGCCGGGTCGTCAGCTCAAACTCGGAGCGTAGTATCTCGAGCCGAGGATCGGAGACCTTCGCGGGGACGGTTGATCCCTCTGCACTTCCCGCAGTACTGGCTGAGAGTGGGAGTACGGCGAAGGCCAGAAGGGTGATGCCGAAGAGGAGAGCGAGCGGGGCGACTGGACGCATGTCAAACCTCCTTCCCGTGCGAACGGGATCGCTTCAGTACTGGCAGAGTCTGTGAGATGCCGAGTGCTTCGGCGAATGCAGATAGGGGACCTGGGCCCTCTACCGGCCAGTCCCGTGGCGCAACGAACTTGTCAAGGCCTTCCAAGAGGCTACGAACAGCCGGCAAAGCCGCGCAATACCCATCCGCGGGGGTGGTGGTCCTACCCGAATGGGTGGGGGCGGCAGAGCAACCGAGGACCCCTTGCCCGCCGGCCTGGAGAGGCCTACTCTTGCGGTTGAGCGCTCACGATCTCCAGGATTTCCTCTTCCGAGAGGACCCGAGCGGACTTCTTGGCCGCCTGCAAGACTGCCTGAGCCACCTCGTGGGAGTTGTCGAGTCCCCGCGAGGCCAGGTAGTACTGGACGTTGGACATGCCCGACATGTGGCCGATCTCGATCTCCTGCTCGCGTCCGACCCAGCTCGCCGGCACACCCGAGTAGATTCGATCGGCCAGCCAGGCGTCCCCCTTCTTCTGGGCTTTGATCACCGCGGCGGCATGGACCCCGGTGGCGGTGCGAAAGGCGTCGCGACCAACAATGGGGGTGCCAATGGCTATCGGCATGCCGGTGGCCTTGGCGACCAACTCCAGGTACTGGGAGAGGTGGGTGAGGTCGTCCTGGCGGATTCCCAGCAATTTGAGATTGACCAGGATCTGCTCGATCGGGGTGTTGCCGACGCGCTCGCCGATTCCCAGGGCCGTGCCGTGGACCCGGCTGGCGCCTGCCTTGATGGCAGCTAGGGTATTGGCCACGGCGAGGCCACGATCGCGATGGCCATGCCAATCGATCCCGACGTCGACACCCGCGTCGGCGAGCAGGTTCCGCACCCAGGTCACCAGGTTCATGACCCCTTCGGGGACGGCCGCGCCCACCGTGTCGCACAGGCACACGCGTTGGGCTCCGGCCTCGACGGCGGCGGTCAGCAGAATCCTCAGATGCTCCGGCGAGGCGCGGACGGTGTCCTCGGTGACGTACATCACCGGCAGGCCCTCATGCACCGCGAAGCTCACCGCTTCCTTCGTGTGACGCAGGATGTGATCCAGATCCCACTCCTCGGCATAGAGCCGAATCGGACTGCTGCCGATGAAGACGCAGGCCTCGATCGGGATCCCGGTGCGCTGTGAGATCTCGGCGATGGGCTGGATGTCGACCATCAGGGTTCTGGCCGCACAGTTGGGGCGGATTCGAAGCTTCTGGTCGCCGATCTCGCGGCACAAACGGGTCACGGCCTCGACTTGTCGTGGTCCGGCGCCTGGCAAGCCGACATCGGCCGTCTCGATGCCCAGGTCATCCATCAGGTGCAGCAGCTCGACCTTGACCTCGAGCCCCGGATCCGTGACCGACGGGCTCTGGAGGCCATCACGCAGGGTTTCGTCATCCAGCATGACGTGGTCGGGCCACGCTACGCGATGGGGTCCGTCAACGGACCAGTCGTGGATGAGGTCGGTCTCTTCAGGCCGGGTCAAAGCTTCACTCGCTGGCTAGTCGTCGCTGTTGAGTTGGTGGCCGAATTCTCGGGCGCTCTTCAGCAGGTCCTCGGCTTGCCCATCGTCACCTCTGGTTTTGTAGAGCGTGGCCAGGTGATAGAGGCTGCTCACCTCACCCACCGCCTCGTCGATGCTGCGACGGAAGGACCTCTCGGCCGCCGCCGTCTCGTCCCTGCGTTCGTGGATCACTCCGAGGTGATAGTTGGCCATGAGGTACTCGGGCGTCAGGGTGATGGCCTGCTCGAAGTGGTCGAGAGCTTCGTCCAGCTGACCGGCGTGAAACAACGAAAGGGCCAACCGGTAGTGCGCCGCGTTGTAGTGGGGGTCGATCTCGAGGCAGCTTTGAAAGGCCCGAATCGCCCGCGGCATGTTGCCGCGGTGGTACCACGCCACTCCCAGGTCGTAGTGGCCGAGGACGAACTCGGGAGCGGCCGACAGCGCCTTTTCGTAACGCTCGATCGCGAGCTCCAGGGTGCCCTGGTGGAAGTACAGATTGCCCAGCAAATGGTTGGCGAGTGCGTGATCCGGCTCCAGCTCCAAAAGTCGCTCGAGCTCGCGCCGCGCCTCCTTGCTGCGGCCCTCCTTTTCGTGAACCAGGGCCAGCAAGAGGCGTTGATCGGTGAACGCGTCGCGCAGGAACATGCCACATTCGGCGCAGAACTTGTCGCCCTCGGCCGCCAGGTGGCCGCAGCGGGGGCAGCGTAGTTGGTCACCGGCTCCGCTTTCCGTCATGGCTTTCCTTCTCCTTTCGTCGTCCTGACTCCGGCAGCACCGGTCGAGTCAGGCCCGGTTGTGGGTGTCGAGCTCGAGTGCGCCACTATCCTCTCACAGGGCATCGTCCGGGCTCACCGTTCCGGTAACCGTCAACGGAGCGAAAAGGCAACCTTCAGCGGGATTTCTCCGTACCTGACTGTCATGAACTCGCTGCCTATCGGCGGTCCAGCTAGTCGTTGTCGGCGGTCGACGAGGATTCGGACCCGATGAATCTCACCAAGCACTCTCTCAAGAACCCTTCGGGAGTGGCGGTTGGAGTGGCCATCATCGTCGTTTTTGGCCTGTTTAGTCTTACCAAGCTGCCGGTCCAGCTGTTCCCCGATATCGAGCGACCGCAGATCTCTATCTGGACCGGTTGGCGGGCCGCCTCGCCCAGCGAGGTGGAATCCGAGCTTCTCGAGCCACAAGAAGACGTTCTGGAGGGTCTACCGGGCCTGCAGGAGATGAACGCCAACGCCAATCCGGGCGGCAGCTGGATCAATCTGACGTTCGACCTCGAGACCGACATGCAGGAGACGGTCATCGAGGTGATTAGCCGCCTCAATCGGCTGCCTCCGTTGCCGAGGGATGCCGATCCGCCGGTTCTGCAGCTCGGTGGCGGTGGTGGCGGCGGTGCCAACCAGGCGCTGAGCTGGTTCTTCATTCAGCTGCTGCCCGGCAACAACCGCCCCATCGAGAGTTACCAACGCTTCGTCGATGACGTGGTGGCAACGCGCATCGAGACCGTGCCCGGTGTTGCGGGAGTCGAGGTCATGGCGGGAGCTCCGGAAGAGCTGCAGATCCGCTTCGACCCCTACCGAGCAGCCCAGTTGGGGGTCCAGATCCCCGAGCTGGCCGCCATCGCCGGCGGCGCAGATGATGTATCCGGTGGATTCGTGGATGTCGGCCGCCGCCAATACACGCTCCGATTCGCCGGTCGTTATCGTCCCGAGGAGCTCGCCGCCCTGGTCATCGAGTGGCGGGACGGGCGCCCGGTGCAGCTCGGAGATGTGGCCGACATCGAGATTCGTCGGGGAGATACCACCAACTATGCCCTTCAGAACAACAACCCGGCCATGGCGATTCGGGTCGACCGCGAGAGCGGTGCCAATGTCCTGGAGGCTCTGAACAACGTCAAGAAGGTGGTGGCCGAGCTCAGGGACGGTCCGCTAGCGGAACAGGGCCTGACCATCGCCCAGAGCTTCGACGCCTCGGTCTTCATCTATCGGGCCATCGGACTGGTGACCAGCAACCTCGCCCTCGGCATCCTCCTGGCTGTGGGAATCCTCTGGTGGTTCCTGCGGCGCATTCGGGCGACGCTACTGGTGGCCATCGCCATTCCCATCTCCCTGTTGGGCACCTTCGTGGTGCTCAATCTGGCCGATAGGACCCTCAATGTCATCTCCCTGGCTGGCCTTGCCTTCGCGGTGGGAATGGTGCTGGACGCGGCGATCGTGGTGTTGGAGAACATCGTGCGGCTGAGGGAGGAAGGGCACGACGCCCATGAGAGTGCCTACCTGGGCAGCAGCCAGGTCTGGGGGGCCTTGCTGGCCTCGACGGCTACGACCGTCGCCATCTTCCTGCCGGTCATCTTTCTCAAGGACGTGGAGGGGCAGCTGTTCGCCGATCTGGCCCTGACCATCGCCATCGCGGTGACGATCTCTCTCCTGGTGGCGGTGACGATCCTGCCATCGGCGGCCAAGAAGTGGTTGCCGCAGAAGGGGCTGGAGGACACCCACGCCAGCTTCTGGAACCGCCTCGCCGAGGGGATTACCCGGCTCACGGATCCGCCCACCCGCCGCCTGATCCTGATCGCGCTGCTGATGTCGATCCCGGTGATCACGACCTGGATGCTGATCCCGAAGCTCGACTATCTGCCGCCGGTGAAGCGGGATGCGGTCGATGCCTATTTCAACTTCCCTCCCGGAGCGAATATCGAGACCATCGAGTCCGAGATCATCGACGTCATGGTCGAACGACTGCGGCCCTACATGGATGGAGACAAGGAGCCGGCGCTCAAGAACTACTACGTTCTCCTCTGGCCCGGTGGCGGCACGATCGGAGTGCGGGCCAAGGATCAGGGCCGCGTCAAGCAGCTCGAGGCTATCGTGCGTGACGAGGTGGTGGCCGGTTTCCCGGATACGCAAGCCTTTGTTTTTCAGGGCAATCTCTTCGGCGGCTTCGGAGGAGGTCGCAACATCGCGATGCATCTGCAGTCGTCCGACGTCGAGGGTCTCCTGGAAGCCGCCCGCCTCGGAATGGAGCGAGTGGAAGAAGAGATTCCGGGTGCGCAGGTTCAACCCTGGCCCGGAACGGAGATGGCAGAGCCCGAGCTCCGACTCCACCCTGATGACCGGCGAATCCTCGAAGTGGGGTGGACGCGAGCCAGAGTGGCCGGCATCGTGCGCGCCATGGGGGATGGTCTGTTCGTCGGGGAGCACTTCGATGGTGAGAAGAGGATGGACATCATTCTTCGTGCCGATGGTTGGAGCAACCCGGAAGAGCTGGCGGGCATCCCGGTAGCGACGCCGGCAGGAGGCGTCGTTCAAATCGGCGAGCTGGTGGACATCGAGCGCACCGTCGGGCCGAGCAGCCTGCACCGGATCGACCGACGACGAACCGTCACCCTCAATGTCACACCCCCCGAAGGCCTGTCGCTGCAGGAAGCGCTGACCGCCTTGCAGGAGGAGGTGGAGCCGGAGCTCCAGGCTCAGCTGCCTCCCGACGGAGTGATTCAGTACGCCGGCGGTGCCGACAGCCTGCGTAACGCCGTCAGAAACATGTCCGAGAACTTCCTGGTGGCCCTGTTGGTCCTCTTCCTGTTGATGAGCGCCCTGTTCGGCTCCATGAGAGACAGCCTGTTGGTCGTACTGGCGATCCCGTTGGCAACCGTCGGCGGAGTCGTAGCACTCCGGTTGCTGAATCTGTTGACCTTCCAGCCGCTGGATCTGTTGACCATGATCGGCTTCATCATTCTGCTGGGCCTGGTGGTGAACAACGCGATCCTGCTGGTGCATCAGACGCGGACCGCGGAACGCGAGGGAATCAGTCGACGCGGCGCGGTCTCCCAGGCGCTTCGCCTTCGCATGCGACCCATCTTCATGAGCACGCTGACCAGCATCTTCGGCATGCTGCCGCTGTTGCTGATGCCGGGTGCCGGTAGCGCCATCTACCGCGGCCTGGCGGCGGTGATCGTGGGCGGAATGAGCGTCAGCACGATCTTTACCCTGCTGCTTCTGCCCAGCCTCCTGAGGCTCGGCGAGCCGGCCCGTGTTTCGCGGCTGCGGCTGAAGATAGACCAGACCGAGCCTGTCGATTTGCGACAGGCCTCATGACTCGAGGACGAGAGACTGGAGCGAACACCCATGTCGATCAAGATACGAATCGCAGGTAGCCTCGGCACCTTGGCGTTGGTACTTCTCGCGACCGGTGCAGCCCTGGGACAGGAAGGTCCTCCCCCAGCCCCGGTGCAAGTGGGCTACGCCCTGGAGCAGGAAATGGCTCCTTATGTATGGGTTCCAGGAACCGTGGTCAGCCGCAACGTAGCTCCCATCGCCACCCAGGTGGCGGGCCAGTTGAACTGGGTTGCGGAGGTCGGTGATCGACTCGAGAAGGGCCAGGCCGTGGCGCGCATCGACGATGCTTCTCTGCAGCTCCAGCTGAGAAACGACGAGGCCACCATCAAGAGTTTGAAGGCGCAGCTGACCTATCTCGACCAGCAGTTGGAGCGCTTGACGCGCCTGACCGAGCAGCAGGTGCTGCCGGCCAATGATCTGGAAGAGGCCCAGTCGCAGCACCAGGCTGTGGAGCAGGAGTTGGTGCAGGCCAAGGTTGGCCGCGAGCGGACACTCTACGAGTTGGACCGCACCAGGGTAAAGGCTCCCTTTTCCGGTGAGGTTGTGCGCCGCTTGCAGCAGCCAGGCAGCTACAGCTCGGTGGGGGAGGAGGTGGTCTTCCTGGTCGATACGGCGCAGGTCGAAGTGCAGGCTCAGGCTCCCCTGTCCGTCGCTCCTCACCTGAGCGAGGGGATGGTGGTCACCGTCGATTCCGCAGGTCGGCAGATGCAGGGTACGTTGCGCCGCATCATCGCGGTGGGAGATCAGCGCTCGCGCATGTTCGAGATCAGGGTGGCACTGGGTAACGAGCCTTCCATCGTCGGTACTGCGGTGCGCGTCGCCCTACCGACCGATCGGTCGCGGCGGGTTCTCGCCGTGCCAAGAGACGCCTTGATCCTGCGCAGTGAGGGGATCTATGTCTTCAAGGTCACCGCAGGCGGGACGGCCGAGAGGGTGACGGTCAAGACGGGCATGGGCCACGATTCCCTCATCGAGGTGAGTGGCGACCTGGGCTCGGGTGACACGATCGTGGTGCGTGGCGGCGAGCGCCTGAGGCCGGGACAGGCGGTGAGCATCGCCTCGGGTGGTGATGTCGCCGGCTCGCCCGCCGGCTAGATTGCCGCTGTTAGTGCTTCGAGCACCTTCTCAGGGTGGTCCGCCGCTTTTGGGACCCGACGCCAGTGCTTCTTTACCGTGCCGTCAGGCCCGATCCACACCGTGGATCGAATCACCCCTTGCACGGTCTTGCCGTACATCTTCTTCTCACCGAAGGCCTCGTAGCGGGTCATCACCTTCCGATCGAGATCGGACAACAGGTCGAAGTTGAGCGTGTACTTGTCGATGAACTTCTGGTGGCTTTCGGGGCTGTCTGGTGAGACGCCCAGGATCACGGCACCAAGTGCCATGATCTCCGTGTTGAAGTCACGGAAGCCACAGGCTTCTTTGGTGCAACCAGGCGTGTCGTCCTTCGGGTAGAAGTAGAGGATGACATTCTTGCCCCGAAGGTCGTCGAGCGAGATCTCTTCGCCATCCTGATTCGTCATTGTAAACGCCGGTGCTGCCTTGCCCTCCTGAATCGCCATCGAGGTTCTCCTATGTGGGTACGAGAAGAGAATACTCGACTCCGTGGAATGGGAGAAACTCCAGGAGCCAAACAATAGTTCAATTCCGACGGCGGTGTGGTTTACGGGCAACTACCCTACTTGGTTCTTTGCATGCCATGCCTCGAGGACCTTCGCTTCGAGCTCAGGAGGGCAGCCAGCCTTGGGGGCCGCTCTTCGTTCATCAGGCAGAGAGTTCCAATACTCGACGGTGGCCACCGCGGTGTCGGCCAGAGGCCGAAAGGTGAGGCCCGCCGCCAGGGCCCGGTCGATGTTCGACGAGCTGAAGCCGGCATATTCACCGACAGGTGGTACCCAAACGGTCATGTGCATCCACGCCTGAACCGCGCTCTCTTCGAGAAAGTCGGCATCGACCCAGGTGAAGGAGATCTCGTTGTCTACCGTGGCGCGGATTCCATAGAGCATGCCGGCGATGCTCATCGGCGAGCGTGGACCAACGCCGTTGAAGTCCCCGGTCGTCCCGTTCTCGACCAGCCGGATGTACCACTCCCCGAGATCTCGGCAGTCGATGAACTGCACCGGATCCGACGGTTTGCCCGGTGCCATGACCTCTCCGCCTTCATGAATCCGCACCGGCCAGTAGGTAAATCTGTCGGAGTAGTCACCAGGGCCGACGATGAGGCCGGGCCGAACGACGCAGTAGCGGTCGGGGAATGCTCTGCGGACCTCAGCCTCGCAGCGTGCCTTCAACGGTCCGTAGTTCTCACCGGTGATGTCCTTGGTGGTGAGCACCTTGGCCTCGTCCTCGGGCGAGATCTGGCCTGTGGGGGCCGTTTCGTCGGCATCTGGCGTCGCGCTGTCAGCGTAGGCTGAGATGGAGGACGTGAAGAGATAGAAGTCGGCCGCGCCGGCGAGCATGCCTGCCGACTCGATGACCCAACGCGGGATCGAGGCGGTGTTGTCGACGACCGCGTCCCAGGAGCGACCTCCATCGACTTCGGCCTCGAGCGAGGACATGTCGTCGTTGCGGTCGCCCCTGAGCTTCTCGAGGTCTGGGAAGAGGTGCGTGTTGGTCTTACCCCGGTTGAAGAGCGTCACCTCATGACCTCGCGCGACAGCGTACTCCACCAGCGGTGGACCGATCAGCCCGGTGCCGCCGAGAACCAGAATCTTCAGTGGTTTGGCAGCCTTTTCTGTTTCGGCTCTGGCGGCTCGAGCCTTTCTGGTCAGGCCGAGGCCGACTACGCCCCCTGCCAGGAGGGACAGCTGCACGAAGTCTCTGCGGGAGGTGGTCATGGAAGCTCCTCTTTTTCTATGTTGTTTCGAGTCTCCTTCAGTTGGGTATCCTGTCACCAAAGTCGGAGTTGGTGGTCATCGGCTCGACGAAAGCTGGATATGGACAAAGCCGGGCCGGGGCCGTCCAGGCCATGCTGTTTACAGGCCGAGTCGAACAGCGCCTCGATCTGATCGGAGAAGACCCCCTCTCCCCGCATCCGCCTGCCGAAGCGACTGTCGCTCAGCTGTCCGCCCCGCAGGGCGCGGATCCGGTTGAGTACCTTGTCTTGGGCGTCGGGGAAGTGCTGCTGGAGCCAGTTCTGAAACAGGCCACTCACGGCACCCGGTAGCTTGAGCATCAGCCAGATCGAGAAGACGGCACCCGCGTCTGCGGCGGCTTCGACAACAGCGGGAATCTCGTGATCGGTCAGCCCAGGGATAACCGGAGCCACCATGACGCCGCAGGGGATGCCTTGCGCCGTAAGCTGGCCGATGGCTCTCAGGCGCTCGCGGGGGTGGGAGGTGCGGGGTTCCATGACCCTTACGAGATCTCCGTTCAGGGTGGGGATTGACAGAGCGACCGAGGCCGCATCGAAGCGCGCCAGCTCGGCGAGCAGGTCCGTGTCACGGGTCACCAGGGCGTTCTTCGTGACGATGGAAACTGGATTGCGGTAGTGGGCCAGCGCCTCAAGACAGCGACGGGTGAGTTCCAGCTTGCGCTCGACGGGCTGGTAGGGATCGGTGGCGCCACTGATGCCCAGTACCTGGGGCCTCCATCTGGGGGAGCCGAGCTCGCGTCTGAGCAACTCGGGTGCATCCTCCTTGACCAGAATCCTCGTCTCGAAGTCGAGACCGGCCGAGAATCCCAGGTATTCGTGGTAGCTGCGGGCGTAGCAGTAGATACAACCGTGTTCACAGCCACGGTAGGGGTTGATGGAGGCATCGAAGGGGACATCCGGACTCTCGTTGCGGGCGATGATCGAGCGACTGTCGTCGCGCAGAAACTGCGTCGGTACGCGATCAGGGGGAGCTACCTCGGAGATAACTGCGAGCTTTTCGAACCGACTCTGGGGATTGGTCGCAGCCCCTCGTCCGCGCAGCCCAGTCGGAGAATCAGCCATCGAGGCACAGTTTCTCACCAAGACAGGGTTGAGGCCTCCGGTCGTGCCTCCCGGCCGGTCCTTGAGGGCTTGGATCCTGGGTCCTGGGTCTTGAAAAAATGACCATCTTCTCGTAGAGATTCGTCCGGGTGATCCGCAGCCGGACGGCGTCGGCATTGTAGGGGAGCCCCTTGCGGGCTCCCGCGGGATGGGGCAAGCCCCAGGACAGGCTTCGGTGGTGCGGGTCATAGCCAAGGAGGGCCACTCGGGGCATAATCAAGAAAATCGAGCAGGTTTGAGGGGAGGTACCCGTATGCAATTCCAGGTCGTCGTCCACTACGCAGACGGCAGACTCGTGAAGGGCCAGGCAACCGACTTTTTCCCAAACAAAGAGACCTTCCATATGATGGACAAGGACTCGCAGGAGACCAGTGAGGTCAAGGTTGCCGAGCTCAAAGGGATCTTCTTCGTCAAGACATTCGAGGGCAATCCGACGCGCCGCGAGCGAAAGGACATGGAGAGGGCCGGAATGGGCAAGCGGATCCAGGTCAAGTTCAAGGATGGCGAGGTGCTGCTCGGCTACACTTCGGGCTACTCTCCGGATCGCCTGGGCTTCTTCGTCTTTCCCTCCGACCCAGACAGCAACAACGAGAAGGTCTTTGTGGTGACGGCCGCCACCGCGAATGTCTCCTTTTCATAGTTGAAGACTCGGCTCAGGAACGAGTCTCCTCTCCGCCGCCGCACGTATACTCAGGGCGACAAAGGAGGCTCCGTATGCCCAGAAGCAAAATTCTCGCAATCCTGGCCCTCTACTGGGCGACCGCTGCTCTGGTCCAGGCGGCCTCCGTTGAGGAGGCTCGCCGGCTCTACCAGAACGGCGACGAGCTCGCGGCCCGGGGGGTGCTTATCGAGATTCTGGCTCTGGAGACGGATGAGACTGTCAGAGCCCAGGCCCTGGATCTCGTGGGAATGATCGCAGTGGACGACGGCGACCTGGATCTGGCAGCTGCAGTCTGGAAGAAGCTGATCAGTGACTTCCCGGATTCGCCAGAGGCAACAGAGGCCAAAACCAAGCTCTCGCTGTCTACGGATTTAGGTGAGGCTCGTGCGGCGGTGCCCGAGGCAGACAGGGACGGTGCTCCGGCCGAAGCGGAAAAGACAGCACCAGCTCTGGAGCCAATGCCGGCTGTCAAGCCGGCCGATCGGGTCGCCTCGCAGCCCATGGAGGAGGCCGAGCCTGCCCTGGAGCCCGAACCTGCAGAGCCCGCTGCCCCGGCCGCCCCAAAGCAGCGAGCCCCGCAATCGGATCTCGTCCTGGTTGCGGGCCGCGGCAAGCCCCACGACGGCGCTCAGAGGGCCGCGGAGGTGATCATCGAGCACCTGCAGTCGAGAGGAGTCGCCGCCGAATCCGCCACCAAAGGGGTTCCTGTGGTCGAGAAGTCCACCATGGTGATACCGGCGCTGCTGAGGCAGGTCGAAGAGGAGGGTGCCAACGGCCTGCTGCTGGTGACCTCCAACTTCGAGAGCGTCGCCAAGGTCGTCGTCGAGTGTTATACCCCTGAGGGAGGCCTGGCCTGGAAGAAGAAGGTCACGGGTGGCACCGGTTGGAAGGGCAGGCCCTACTCTGCTTCCGGAATGAACGAGACCCTGGTGGAACGAGTTCTCGACAAGCTCGACGGGCAGGTAGGGGGACCCTGCCTAGAGATATCGGATTAGAGTCGCGCCGAGGATCAGGCTTCGGCTTCCGGCTCCAGGAACTCCTGCTCCCTCATCCATTCATCGCTGACGAATTTGCTCATGTAGTTGCGGATTGAATCCGGTAGCAGCGTGAGGACTTTCTTCGCCTCTGGGTAGAGCTTCACCGCCTCGAGGGTCGCCCAGATGGCGGAACCGGAGCTGCCCCCGACCAACAAGCCCTCCTCCCGAATCAGGCGTCGAGCCATTCGGAAGCTGTCCCGGTCGTTGACGTAAATCCATCGATCAACGAGACCCCTGTCCAGCACTCCAGGGATGAAGTCGTAGCCGATGCCCTCGACCTGATAGGTAAAGACGTCCTCTCTTCCACCCAGGACCGAGCCCTCTGGATCGACACCGATGATGAGGATCTCCGGGTTCTTCTCCTTCAGGTAGCGAGCCACCCCGGTGATGGTCCCTCCGGTGCCGGCGGTGATGACCACCATGTCCAGGGAGTCGCCGAAATCCTCCCAGATCTCAGCCCCGGTGCCGTAGAAATGAGCGTCGGGGTTGTTCGGATTCTCATACTGGTCGGGGATCACGGAATCAGCGATCTCTTCATTGAGGCGTTTTGCCACTCCGAGGAGGCTCTCCGGATCGTCGTGTGCCGCCTCCGTGGGCGTTCGGATGATCTCAGCCCCGAGGGCCTCCATGACCACCTGCTTCTCCTGACTCATCTTCTCGGGCATGGTGATGATCAGGGGATAGCCTTTGACCGCCGCCGTCATGGCGAGCCCGGTACCCGTGTTGCCACTCGTAGGTTCGATGAGCGTCGTGCCGGTCTGCACGCGGCCGGACTTCTCCAGCCCCTCGACCATGCGAACCGCGATGCGGTCCTTGGCGGAGCCGCCGGGATTGAGGAACTCACACTTGGCGTAGAGCTCGGCTGGGCATTCGTCACCGACTCGGTGGAGCTTGACGACCGGCGTGTTACCGACGATTTGCAGGATATTGTCGTAGATCATGGGCCATTCCTCCTCTTCAGCTCTTGCTCTCGGCCTCGGAGTATAGCGTCAGCAACGCGCCCGCCCTGTTGTAGGATCCTCGAGTCTGGGCTGTGCTTACTGGCCCTGTCGGGCCGTCACGCTTTTGAGGGAGTCCAATGAAACAGCTTCTTTTCGTAGGATTGATCTGCACCAGCGTCATGGTTGTCGCATGCGCTCCGCAGCCGCAGGAAAGCTCGGTCGACGAGCTGCACGCCCTGTTCGATGAAGCCTGGGATTTTCAGATGCAGGAGAACCCCTTGTGGGCCACTGCGGTTGGGCTTCACGAGTACAACGACCGATTGCCCGCGCTCACCATCGAGGATGAGGAGCGCCGCGCCGAGTACTACCGTGGGGTGCTCGACCGATTGCACGCCATCGATCGAGACGGACTCGACGCTGCCGAACGGATCAACTACGACATGTTCGAGCGGCGGTTGAGCGACTGGCTCACCGGCTTCGAATTCAAGGAGTACCTGATTCCCATCACCGCGGAATCCGGCTTCCACACGGGATTCGCCCGGCTCCCGGAGCGCGTGCCCCTCCGCACGACTCAGGACTATGAGAACTACATCGTGCGCCTGCGCGCCTATCCGCTGTACACCGAGCAGCACATCGAGATCATGCGGGAGGGGATCGCGAATGGCTATGTGCTGCCGCAGGTCGTGCTGCAAGGCTACGAGAGCACCATCGAGCCCCACCTGGTCGAGGATACGAGTCAGAGTGTCTTCTGGAAGCCGTTCGAGAGCTTTCCCAACGCCGTGCCCGAAGCCGAGCACGAGCGACTGCGGCAAGCCGGTTTGGAGGCGATTCGTGACGACGTGATTCCTGCATACAGGGCCTGGTACCGATTCATCCTCGACGAGTACGTTCCCAGCGCCAGTTCGATCATCGGTGCCTCGGAGCTGCCCAACGGCCGCGAGTACTACGAGTTTCTGGTCCGCCATCACACGACCTTGGACATCACGCCTCAGGAGGTCCACGACATCGGCCTGGCGGAAGTGGCTCGCATCCGCGCCGAGATGGAAGCGATCATCGAGGAAGTCGGCTTCGAGGGAACTTTCGCGGAGTTTCTCGACTTCCTGCGCACCGATCCCCAGTTCTTCGTCGACACCCCCGAGGAGTTGCTGATGGAGGCCTCCTTCATCGCCAAGACCATGGACGGCAAGCTGCCCACCTACTTCAAGACGCTGCCGAGGCTGCCCTACGGGGTCGCGCCGGTGCCAGATCACATCGCGCCGAAGTACACGGCGGGCCGCTACGTCGGAGCCCCTCTCGGCAGCACGCAGCCGGGCTACTACTGGGTCAATACCTATGCCCTGGAGAGCCGGCCGCTTTGGGCACTACCGGCGCTCACCCTCCACGAGGCCGTCCCGGGGCACCACCTGCAGAACGCCCTCCGACAGGAGTTGGAAGGCCTGCCCAACTTCCGCCGCTTCTCTGGGATCAACGCCTACGGTGAGGGTTGGGGCCTCTACTGTGAGCGTCTCGGAATCGAGGCCGGTATGTACACGACCCCCTACGAACACTTCGGCCGGCTGACTTACGAAATGTGGCGCGCTGCCCGACTGGTGGTCGACACGGGTATGCACTACCTGAGCTGGAGCCGGCAACAAGGATTGGACTTCCTGGCCGAGAACACCGCCCTGTCGTTGCACGAGATTACGACCGAGATCGACCGCTATATCTCCTGGCCGGGGCAGGCGCTGGCCTACAAGATGGGAGAGATCAAGATCCGTGAGCTTCGGCAGCGGGCCGAGGAAACACTCGGAGAGGACTTCGACATCCGCGAGTTCCACGAAGTCATTCTCATGAATGGCCCAGTTCCCCTGACGGTGCTGGAGGACCAGATTGAAGCCCTCATCGAGAATCAGGGGGTAGCGGGCTGATATGGAACCGGGCGTGACCCGGTGAGACCCGAAGAAGAGTAGGCGCTATTTTGAGCCGCAAGAGACTGCAGGCGACGTTCGCTCTGGCTATGCTGGTAATTGCTGGCTGGATGACGGTGCGCTGGTGGGTGAGTCCGGAGCGGCGGATCAACAAGAAGATCCAGCAGATCCAGAAGCTCGTATCCAAGGTCCCGGGAGAGAGCGACGTCGTTGCCTTGGGCAAGGCCCGTAGGCTCAGTGAGATGTTTGCCGATAGTTTCGAGTTCCGAGCCGAGGACTTCGACTTTTTCACCCGCGACCGGCAACGGCTGGCCGCTGGAGTTCATCAGTACCGCTCCTACAGTCAGGCCATCGCCATGCGGGTTCGGGACAAGGAGTTGATGGTCAACGAGGAACATCGACGAGCCTCCACCTACCTGATCGCGGACTTCGTCACCCAGGCCCGAGACATCACAGGCAGGGAGGCTTATCGGTTGCGACTCGATTGGGTGGAACAGGAAGACGACTGGAGGATCGACTTTGTGGAATTGATGGAGATCCTCGAGGAACCGACAAGGCCCTGGTTCTAGGGGCTGGAGGCGGTGGAACTCTCTATGGCTCAAGCCCTCACTCTCCGCACGATTGGCTGGTCCGCTGCCCTTGGAGCGGTCCTACTCTTGGTGCCGCAGGGTGCGGTTGCTGCCAAAGACCTGGAGGGCGTGGGCTATGACACGGTCCAGCAGCTCCAATCCGAGAAGAAGAAGCAACGTAAGAAGGCTCAGAAGGCACTGATCGAGGCCGGTGATCGGGCGCTTGTTCCCGGACTCGTGGACAGCCTGTTCTTCATTCCGCGTGAGCATCGTGCCGAGGCGCTCGAGGTGCTCGAGTCGCTGACCGGCGCGGACCTCGGAGTGCGCTACTTCGACTGGGTGGAGTGGGTGGGCGCCCATCCGGAGATCGAGCCCCTGGACGGCTACGCCGAGTTCAAGGCGGAACTGCTGTCGCGCATCGATCCCCGCTACTCGGAGATCCTCTACGACGGTGCTCCGGTGCGAGTCCGGCTGACCGAGGTCGTCTGGGGCGGCGTGAGGGTCGACGAGATCCCGACGCTCATGAACCCCGACACGATTCCCGCCGGTGAGGCCGAGTATCTCGGTGACGGCGAGCTCGTCTTCGGAGCGTCAGTCGAGGGTGAGTACCGCGCCTACCCTCTGCGGATCATGGATTGGCACGAGCTGCTCAACGACGAGATAGGAGGGGATCCTGTAGCTCTGTCCTACTGCACCCTCTGCCGGTCAGGAGTACTGTTTCGCACGCGTGGGCCCGCTGGAGGACGAATTGTCTTCGGCACCTCTGGCCTGCTCTATCGCAGCAACAAGCTCATGTTCGACCACGAGACGGAGTCCCTTTGGAGCAACCTGACCGGCGAGCCGGTCGTTGGCAGATTGGCGGAGGATCCGGTCCGGCTCGAAGTCCTGCCATTGACCCTCACCACCTGGGGTGAATGGCGATGGCGCCATCCAACGACGACGGTATTGGATCTGGAACCACTCGCTTTCTACTATCCGTTCGACTACCAGCCTGGGGCTGCCGACGAAGCGCGGACCGGAGTCTCCTTTCCTGTGTGGAAGCAGAGCGATCGGTTGGAACGCAACACCGAGGTCTACGTCCTTCGGTTCGGTGGCCACGCCAAGGCCTTCGTGGTGGAGGCCGCGCTCGCGGCGGAAATCGTCAACGAGGTGGTCGGCGATGTACCTGTCGTGCTGGTGGCCGATTCCAGGAGCGGCTCGATCAGAGCTTACGAGAGGAGCGAGAGGAGCTTTCACTGGAATGAAGACGACCAGTTGGCAGACGACAGAGGCAGGATCTGGAGTCTGACCGAGGAAGCGCTGACGTTGACGAATGGAGGCGGGTCGGTGGAGCCACTGAACCGCCTGCCGGGGCACGTCGCGTTCTGGTTCGGCTGGTACGGCTTCTACCCCGAAACAGAAGTCTGGGGCGACTGAGGCCCCTTTTGGGTTGAGGCGCCCGGCTCACCGCCGGGCGTTCCTTGGGGGCTTGGGGTTGAGGCCGCTGTCGCTGGCTCCAGCCAATCCTTGGGGCAGTGGCGTCCCCGACCCATACCCGCTAAGCCCTTACGCCCCTAAGCCCCTATCGCCTTCTGCGGACCATCCGAACGGGCCTGGGCAAGTAAATGGTCAGATCTAGGTGCGTGCCTTGGCGAGGGTGCGATCGACACGATGCTGCGCCGCAACGACCGGTGACTCACTCTTCGAAGCGGCTTCTTGCAGGATCTCGGTAACGGAGACACCGATCACGTCCATCTTCTCGAGCAGATCGTCGGTGTTGCCAAACTTCTTGTCGAGAAACGAGAAGGCCAGAGCACCCCCGGCGTTGATGATGTAGTCGGGAACGTAGACGATGCCGCGTTCCAATAGTCGCATCGCGTCGGCGGGAGTCGCGAGTTGATTGTTTGCCGAGCCGGCGACGATGCGACACTGCAACTGAGGAATGGTCTCTGGGTTGAGAGTTGCGCCCACCGCGCAGGGAGCGTAGACATCGCAGGGTGTTGCGTAGACCTCACTGTCGGGTACAAACTTCGCTTCGAGTTGATCGGCGACGCGCCGACAACGCGGCTCATCGATGTCGCTGACCAGCAACTCTGCGCCGGCCTCCTTCAGAAAAAGTCCCAGATTGGCGCCAACACTACCTACGCCCTGGATCAATACCGTCCGACCTCGTAGCGGTTCGCCCTCGAGGACCTGTGCCGCGGCACTTTGGATTCCGGCAAAGACCGCTCGGGCAGTAAAGGGGCTGGGGTCTATCTTGGTGCCTTCCTCGGGGTGGAAGCCATGAACGTAGTCGGCCACTTCGGCAATCACCTGCATGTCTTCGGACGAGGTGCCCATGTCTTCGCCGGTTCGGAAACCACCGCCCAATGTTTGAATGAGCCTTCCGTATCGCAGTAGGAGCCCTCGCCGTTCTTCACCTTCCAAAGGCCTCTCCACTGCCAGGACCGCTTTGCCGCCTCCTGCCGCGACATCGATCGCGGCCCATTTGTTCGTCATTCCCTCCGCCAGTCGCATGGCGTCCAAAAGGCCTTCTCCGGGTTTGGAGTAGACCTTGATACGGGTACCCCCCATGCAGGGTCCGAGGGTGTTGTCGTGCATGCAGATAAAGACCCAGGTTTGGGTCGGGTGGTCATATCGACAGACGACCGCGAGGCCGTCCCATCGTTCCATCAGAGCTTGTAGGTCGTAGTTCATGGGCGCATTCTAGCCGAGGGCCTCAGACAGAGGCCCTCTGGCCTGGGGGTGAGGCGCTCGGTGACCAGACGAACCGCTTCCTCCTTGAACTCTCGACTGAACTGACGACGCTTCCTCGGTTGCATCGCTTCCTCCTCTGAGCATTATCCGCTCTTGGGCATAGGGACGTAGGGACTTAGGGGTCTAGGGGAATGGGAGGGGGCCCCACTACCTCGAGAGCCAGCCGACACGAAGTGCGGCTCGTTCAACCCCCAAGCCCTCAAGGATCGGCCAGACGTACGACTGGCCTCTTCAACCCTCAGGTGGGCTCGGTGCTGCCGGTGTGGGCGCGAAGCAGCTCGAGGGCTTCCTCGAACTGGATCTTGGCGCGGGTGAGATAGGTATGGACCTCGTCGATGTAGCCGTCGGTCGAAGCAGACCAGCAACGGTTCAGATACCGCTCTCCGGTGGCGAAATGGGTCATGACGTTGGCGTAGGCCTGTAGCCCGTAGGCATCACCGATTGTCTCGCGATTCTCGACGAAGGTGTCGAGATCCTCCATGAAGAGCTCATCGATACGGTGCCGGATCTCGTAGGGGTCGATCGACTCTTTCTCGGCGTCGAGCTTCTCGGCGTTGGCGACGATGTTCGTCAGGCTCTCTTCGAGCTTGCCCATGTTGGTGCGCACCTTATCAACGGATTTTCGCTGCTCACGGCCGCTGATCTGCAGCACTACGACTCCTATCAGGCCCAGCACGAGAGCCGGAACGACTCTGCTCCACGGCACCACTTCGACGTCGATGACCGAATAGTAGGAGGCCATCAGGAAGCTGATCGTGATGAGCAGATAGCCTAGGATCTTCAATTCTCGAGCCTCGCGTCGTTAGCCGCCACCCGTGGCGGCACCGAAGATTCGGTAAAGAGCGACCCCGACCCCGATCAGGGCCTCGCCGACGATCAGGCCTGCCGCAACCGGCACGCCGACCTCTTCACTGAACCGCCGCCCCGGTGTCCAGTCGGTGAACACGCGCAGGACCGTGCCGATCGTGTAGGTCAGCACGATGTTGAACGGCAGGTAGAAGCCGAGCCCGACGAGGATTCCCAATCCACCGATTCCGCTGGCGCTCAAGATGGCACCGATACCGGCTCCCGCCAGGTACTTCTGGACCGGAACTTCGCCACCCAGGATGCCGTTGATCATGCTCGCCAAGGCCTGTCCCTGGGGGGCGGGTAGCCGCTCGCTTCCGAGGCCATAGGCACTGTGCAGGACGAGGATCAACGCCATGATCACCAGGGGGCCCAGCCAGGTGCCGAGGAATTGGGCAATCTGCTGTTTTCGGGGAATGGCTCCGACCAGGTAGCCGGTCTTGAGGTCCATCATCAGATCGGTCGCCTGGGCCATCGCCACGCACATCGCGGCCCCGACGATGATCGATGAGATGATTGTGGCCTCGTCGCTCATACCGCTGGCCACCAGAAGCAGGATGGTGATGCCGATCAGCGTCATGCCGGACAGCGGCGACCAGTTGGTGCGACCGATGCACTCGGACAGCACGACTCCAGCCATCCAGATCCACAGCGTTCCGAGGACAGCCATGAGGGCGGCCCGCATGACGGTGATCTCGGGAGTCGAAAGAACCGCCGTGACCAAGAGGACCACGAATGCGCCGACCACGGCTGCGTAGAGGAGCTTGATCGGCATCTCGTCGCGGGAGGCCTCGGTCTTCATCTTGGCGGCCGTCTGCATGCTGCGGATGGCACTCACCACGAGAGGAAGAGCCAGCAGAATGCCGGTCAAGGCACCGCCGATCAGCATGCCGATTCCCAATGGCCGGAACAGGGAGATCCTGAGGTAGCTCGGCATGGAGGTTCCCAACTCGGTCAGCTGCGCGGCGGAAGGCAGCAAGCCGCTCGCGGCTAGCACCGGTGCCAGCATCCAGTAGCAGACGTAGCCCCCGACGACGAAGAACACGCCCCCCTTGCCGGCCAGGTAGGCCGCTCCGATCGTCAGCAGCGAGACATACCAGACACCATTCATGTAGTCCGGCATTCCCAACATGTCTCCGAGAGCCAGATTCTCTATACCGGTGATCTGGCTCGCCAGATGGATCAGAGCACTGATCGTGGCCCCACCGGTCAGCAGGAGCGCCTTGTGAACCCCGGCGCCCGGAGACTTGAGGATCGTCGCCACCGCGATGCCACCGGGATAGGCCAGGCGGTTGTAGTCGATCATCTGCTTGCGCAGTGGAATGATGAAGGCTATGCCGAGGATCCCACCGGCGATGCAGGCGATCACCATCAGCGGAATGTTGAAGTCGGTGTAGCCCAGGATGAAGATGGCGGGCACCGAGAACATCATGCCGGCCGAGGCGCCGTTGACGGCGCTGGCGATGGTCTGATTGATGTTGTTCTCGATGATCGAGGTGCGACGCATCAGGCCGCGCAGGATGCCGAATCCGAGAATCGCGGCGAGCTCGGAGCCCTCGATGGAGAAGCCGAGAATCAGCGCCGCATAGCCGATGCTCAGGGCGATGAGGATCCCGAGCCCGTAGCCCACGACGATGGCCGGCATCGTGATCTCGGGATACGCGCCGTAGCGAATGGGCTTGCCGGTGCTGGAGACGGGCTGGGCCAAGGCATCCCTCCGAAGAATTCAGTACAGCCGCTTCGATGCGGGCACATTGTATCGAATACAGAATACCGGGACAGGCAGCGATTTCATTCACCGTGAATGAAACCGAGGGTCAACGATTCAAGGTGCCTGTCCCTAAAGGATTCAGGCTGTCAAACGGTCTGGATTGAGACCCTCGAGCTCGGGGGTCACGAACTCGCCGTCCTTGCGGATCAGCTGGTCGTCGAACCAGATCTCGCCGCCCCCGGCTTCTGGATCCATCAGTAGCACCAAATCCCAGTGAATCTGGCTGGAGTTGCCGTTCCAGGCCTCCTTGTAGGCCTGTCCTGGCGTCAAATGGATCGAGCCGGCGATCTTCTCGTCGAAGAGGATGTCCTTCATGGGCCGCAGGATCCTGGGGTGGAAGCCGATGGCGAACTCGCCAACGTAGCGTGAACCCTCGTCGGTATCCAGAACCTTCTCCAGGTGCTCGGTCTGGTTGCTGGAGGCGCCGACGATCTTGCCGTCCTTGAACTCGAAGCGAATGTCTTCGTGGGTGACGCCCTGGTAGAGGGTGGGGGTGTTGTACTGGATGGTGCCGTTGATGCTGTCGCGGACCGGGGCAGTAAACACCTCGCCATCTGGTACATTGCGGTGCCCGTCGCAGCAGACTGCAGGGATGTCCTTCAGGCTGAAGCTCAGATCGGTGCCCGGCGCCACCAGGCGGACCTTGTCGGTTGCGTCCATGAGCTCTTTTAGAGGCTGCATGGCCCTCGACATCCGTTCGTAGTCGATATTGCAGACGTCGAAGTAGAAGTCCTCGAAGCCCTCTGTCGACATCTGGGCAAGCTGCGCCATCGAGGGGCTGGGCCAGCGCAGCACGACCCACCGCGTGTCGGGTACCCGAATGTCGATGTGCACCTTCTTCCAGACGTTGGATTCATAGAAGCCCATCTTGTCTGTCGGGATGTCGGACCACTCGGAGACGTTGTCGGTGCCTCGCACACCGATGTAGGCATCCATCTCGGCCATGCGCTTGGCTTCGAACTCGGCGATGAGCTGCATCTGCTCTTCGCTGCCGGCCAGCTGCAGGGCACGCCAGACCGCTTGGTTCTTGAGCGTCACGAAGGGCTGGGCGCCGGCCTCGCCGGCGACGCGGACGAGCTCGGTGGTGAAGACGTGGGGAATGTCGACGGCCTCGATGAGGACCCTATCGCCTTCCCTTAGTTTGCAAGAGTATTGGACGAGGATCTCGGCCAGCTTGGTGTGACGTGGGTCGGACATGGGGTGGCTCCTCGGTGGATGGGCAGTGAGCTGAGGACGTCGGTGAGACGCCGAGTTGTCAACCCGATCCTATCCGGAAACCTGGTGGTGGAGACCCGTCCGAGTGGCCCGCAGGGGGACGGCGTCGGCTTTGTAGGGGAGCCCCTTGCGGGCTCCTATCCCCTCACTGCCTTAAAGACCGGTCGGTGAAGTCGCCGAGCGCCTCAACCCCTCCTGCCCAGGCCAATGGTCGGGCAGGAACACGAAGCGCCGGGGGCTGAGAGCCCCCGGCGGGAAAACAAGTGCTGCAGTACTAGGACTTACCGCCAATTCAAGCGCACACCGAGTCGGAAGACCCGAGGTGCCAGTGAGGTACTGATCCATCCCACATTGCCGGAGGTGGTGTTGCGGAAGCGATCTAGCACGACACCGTTGTTGAAGATATTGAAGGCATCGATCGAGAAGGTCAGGCCGAGGTTACCCGCCGTCCTGAAGTCTTTCTCGAGCCGCATGTCCATGGAGAACAGATCGTCGAGACGATAGTCCTCGATGTTCGGAGCGGCCTGGATCTGCCGACCAATTCCGTCCACTCCGGTGTTGTTCCGGTAGTACGGAATCGGATAGCCCTGACGACCGGTCATGTTGGCGGCGACGTTGAAGCCCCAGGGCCTGTCGGGCGCCACCTGGTACATGCCGTTCAGGTTCCAACCCCAATTCGATTGCAGCCAGGACTCGTTACGGCCGGAGCCAGTCGACTGCACGACGTACTTCGAGCCGTCGATGACAGCACCGGCGGCTACACCTGGCAGCACCCGGTTGGGGTCGTTGTTGTTGAAGTAGCTACCCGGCACGTTCCAGGACTCGTCGAAGTTGTACTGGACGTAACCACGCATCATCCACCGGTTCGCCAGTCGCTTCGTGAAGCCCAGGGTTGCACCGAGGTAGTCGATCTCACGGTCGCCGTTGGTGAACAGCTGACCTCCGGTGTACGACCATTTGTCCGGATCCCCCGAATAGACGGGGTACGAGTACGTGGCGGCCGGTCCGCCGATACCTGGCACTTCGATGTCGATCGTGCCGTGCTGGATGTACTCGCTGGCCGGAATCGTCGTGATCTCGCCGGTGTCGTTGTTCTGGAACAGCCTCTGGAAGTCCTGCACGTCCGCGACCTTGCGCCAGGTAACCGTACCGCTGATCACGAACTCCGGCAGCAGGGCATGCTCCGCTCCGAGGATCAGCTCATTGGTGAGCGGTGCGTCCATCCCCGGATCGTTGACGTTGGCGTTTTCGATAGACGTCGGATCGAGCAGGTTGAAGCCCCAGTAGCCAGCGATTGCGGCCCACTGCTCCCCTTCGTCGTAAAAGCCTGGGAAGCCACCTGGGTCATCGACGAACAGGATGCCAGCCAGACTCGAGCCGAGAGGGTTGAGACGATCGATGTTGGTCAAGGACAGCACATCCGGGAACTGCGAGAAGCTGCCGCGGATAAGGGTCTTGCGCTCCTCGCCCAGGGCGTAGGTGACGCCCAGGCGTGGAGTGATGCTCGACCAATTGAGCCCCCCACCGTCGTCGCCGGGGTACTCGATGGCGGGCATCACGGTGGGGAAGCCTAGATTGGCCTCGACCGTGCCGCCCTTGTTCGAGCCGGACTGGTCGTCGTACCTGAAGCCAGCGTTGAAGGTCCAGGAGCCCATCGTCATCGTGTCCTGGACCCACAGCGAATCGTAGCTCGTCAAGGTTCCAGGAGTTTGATTGCGGTAGGCGTAGACCATGGCATAGTCGTCGGCCCGGCCCGGAGGCAGTCCGAAAGCCGCACCCAGCTCGGTATCGCCCGCCACGCCGGCGAAGGTGCCGTCGTAGTGGAAGATATTCCGACCAGGGTAGGACCAGGCTGTTTCGGTAGTCGCTTCTCGGGTCCGACCACCAAACTTGATTTCGTGGTTCAGGCTCGAGGTGGTGAAGAAATAGGAGCCGTCGAGCTTCCACTCGTCCGTCGGACGGCTGTTGCCGCCGCTCTGGATATTGGTCTGGAAGCCATTGGCATCGGTGTACTGCTCACCACCGGGGAACGGATCGGCCGGATGGTCCGGACCGGCGCCACCCTGTGCCGTCAGCGAGAAACCGCCGTCGACGAAGGAGTACTGACCGGTCAGGAACAGGTTGGAGCCGAAAACATGCGTGTCCTCGACCTTGGTGATGCCGGTCGGACCGCGCTGATTCCACGTCGCGGACGGATCTTTGTCGGGTGAAGCGCCACGGCCGATCTTCTGCTTGTCACCGTTGTTGAAGGAGGCGACGAAGGAGTTGGCCGCGGTGAACTGGGCGTTCAACTTGACCGCGGTGCCTTCGAGGATCGTGCGGTCGGACTGGCCACTACCGGTGATCCGGTTGATGTCGTTCTGACCCCACGAAGCCCACAGCCAGACGCGATCCCGCCACGCCGGGCCGCCTGCCTCGAAACCGAATTCCTGAATTCGATCGACGGTGTCACCGGTGTAGTTGTCCTGGCCCGGCCCGAGATCGCTCTCCGAGTAACCCGGATCGGCAGCCTCGAAAACGCCAGAGTAGCCACCGGCATCGGTCAGCAGGAAGCGGGCCGAGCCGCGGAACTCGTTGGTGCCACGCTTGGTGACCATGTTCACGGAGACACCGGCGCCGGCTTTGCTGACGTCATTGCCGCCCGTGGCCAACTGGATCTCCGAGAACTGGTCGAAGTCGTAGTAAGTGGGTGAGGAACCAATCGCTTTCATGTCGGTGATCTGGACCCCGTCGACAAGAAAGTCGTTCTCGTCGCCGTTGTTGGCCTGGCCACGGAAGAC
>CAMYLC010000180.1 GCA_947259195.1 Thermoanaerobaculia bacterium
GATGACGCCCAGGGAGAAGATGTCGGTGCGGTGATCCACTGGCAGGCCCGAGACCTGCTCCGGCGACATGTACGGCACCGTGCCCATCACGACGCCCTCACGCGTCAGCAGCTCGGTCGCCAGCTCCGAGCCGCCGGGCCCCTCCGCCGGCGCCTCGCTCATCCGGGCGAGGCCGAAGTCGAGAACCTTCACACGGCCTTCGGCCGTCACCATGACGTTGCCGGGTTTCAAGTCGCGGTGGACGATGCCCTTCTCGTACGCGGCAGCGAGAGCTTCGGTCAGTGCGACAGCAATCTCGAGGATCCTCTCGACCGGCAGCCCGCTGTCGGGGATCAGTTGGTCCAGCGGCTGCCCCTCGACGAGCTGCATCGTCAGGAAATGGACGCCGCCCGATTCCTCTACGGAGAACACGGTGACGATGGCGGGGTGATCGAGTGCGGCGAGCGCCTTCGCCTCGCGCCGGAACCGCTCGAGCCGCTCCGCGCTCGAGGCCATCTCGGCCGGCAGCACCTTCAGTGCCACCTCACGACCGAGCTTGGTGTCGGTGGCCCGGTACACCTCCCCCATCCCGCCCTCGCCCAGCTTGGCGGTGATCCCGTAGTGGGAGAGAGTCTGGCCGATCAAGGTGCGGCGAGTGTAGCGCAAGGGCGGCCTGTCTGCCCCGCGATCATCGCCCCGGCCGGCGCCAAGCTGCTCACCATCTGCTAACCAGCTCAGCCATACTCCACTGTCTGAGCGGAACTCAGGGAAACTGCCACTTGGGCGAAACGGCCGTGTCTGCCTGACTCTACCTACCTCTGACCAACTCCCTACACTTCACCGCACGAGCCTTGCCACGAAATGTCATTCAAGAGTTCAGGGGATTGGCCTCCCCAGGCCAAGTCTGTTGCCGCTAAGTAGATCAAGAGACGATCTCTTCACGAGTTTGACCACAAAGACATTACCTGACATCATATTGATGTCATGACTCAAATTACGGCCCGCATTCCCGATGATCTTGCCCGCAAGATCGACGCCGCAGCAGCGAGGCTCAACCATTCTCGCGCCCAGGTCGTGCGGCAAGCTCTGGAGTACTACTTGGAGGATCTCGAAGATCTCCGTTTGGGCCTCGAGAGGCTAAGCGATCCAGCGGATCCCATCCTCGAGTGGGAAGACGTGCGCCGTGAGCTACTCGATCAAGATTAAGAGGAGCGCGGCCAAGGAGCTTCGCCGCCTCTCACCGAAAGATCGACACCGCCTCGTGATGGCGATCGATCGTCTGGCCAGCGAGCCCCTCGCGGGATCGGTACTCAAGGGCGAGTTCTCAGGGTTGCGCAGGCTCCGAGTAGGCCAGTACCGGATTATCTACGAAGCGTTGCATCACGAGCTGACCCTGTTGGTCGTGCGAGTCGGCCATCGCGGATCGGTCAACCGAGAGGGCTGAGGCGTGGTCAGCAAATCAGCGAACTCTCGGGGACTGCTGCCCTCTTGAAATCGCTGGATCGGAGCATTACCGACACTTGATCGGCAAGACTCTCTCCCACTTCAAAATCACCGCCAAGCTGGGCGAAGGTGGCATGGGTGATGTCTACCTGGCCGAAGACAGCAAGCTGAAACGCAAGGTGGCACTCAAGGTCCTGCCTCCTGAAATGGCAGGCGATGCGGACCGGCTGTCGCGGTTTCAGCGAGAAGCCGAGACGATCGCGTCGCTGAGTCATCCCAATATCGTGACGATCTTCTCGGTCGAGGAGACGGAGGGTATTCATTTCTTGACCATGGAGCTCGTTGCCGGCAGGACCATCGACGAGCTGTTGCCCGAGGGAGGCTTTGCTCTCGACCGTTTGTTGGCCTTCGCCATTCCGATTGCCGACGCTGTGGCCAGCGCTCATGAGCAGGGAATCATCCATCGCGATCTCAAATCGGCCAATGTCATGGTCACCGATGACGGCGAGCGAGTGAAGGTCCTGGACTTTGGACTCGCGAAGCTGACCGCGAGTCGCGGCGTAGCCGACGACCTCGGGGAGCTGCCCACCCTGACCCAGACCCAGGAGGGTATGGTGATGGGCACGCCGCACTACATGTCGCCCGAGCAGGCCAGAGGCGAGGTCGTCGATCACCGCTCCGACATCTTCTCGCTCGGGGTGATGATTTTCGAGATGGCGACGGGTGACAAGCCGTTCGAAGGCACCAGTGCGATCGAGCTGCTCTCGGCCGTCCTCAGAGATCAGCCAGCCCCGTTGACCGAGACCCATCCGGAGCTACCCAGTAGTCTCGACCGCCTTGTCCAGCGCTGCCTCGAGAAGACCCCGGAGAATCGCTATCAGACCGCTCGCGAGGTCCTGAGCGATCTGCGGGAGTTGCGCACCGGGTCGGAGAGCGGCCAGCGGCCGATCATGGACCGGGCACTCGCCACAGCTCAGCAAGCATCGGCCGACACGAAGTCGATCGTCGTTCTCCCTTTCGCCAATCTGAGCCCTGACCCCGACACAGAGTATTTCAGCGATGGCCTCACCGACGAAATCATCACCGATCTGTCGCGGGTTCGCGCGCTGCGCGTGATCTCTCGGTCCTCGGCGATGCGTCTCAAGGGCGACGCGCGCGGCATCGCAGCCATCGGCCAGGACCTCGCCTGCCGCTACGTGCTCGAAGGAAGCGTGCGGCGCGCGGCGAACACTCTGCGTATCACGGCGCGGCTGGTGGACGCGCCGAGCGACGACCAGCTCTGGGCAGACAAGTACGGGGGCACGCTGGATGACGTGTTCGACATTCAGGAGCGGGTGTCGCGATCGATCGTCGACGCGCTCGAGATTCGGCTCACGCCGCAAGAGGCCGAGCAGCTCGCGGAGCGGCCCATTGCCGACGTTCGCGCCCAGGAGTGCTACCTCCGTGCGCGAAGGGAGATCTGGAGCTTCTTGCCTGGCGGCCTGGATCGGGCCATCAGCCATCTGGAGGCCGGGCTCGCGCTGATCGGCGACAACGCCTTGCTCTACCAGGGGCTCGGTGAGGCATACTTTCAGTGCATCAATATCGGGGCCGCGGGCGGCAGGGAAGAGGAGTACATCAAGAAGGCCGAATCGTGCGCGGAGAAGATCTACGCGCTCGAGCCCGAATCGCCGCGTGGCTACAGCGTTCGAGCACATCTGCAACTGGCTCGGGGCGACATTCATGGTTGCTTCCGGAGCTGGCGGCGCGTGTTGCAGGCTTTTCCGAAGGACGTCCAGGCGCTTCAGCTGACCGCCCACATACTCGGGTGGCTCGCCGGGAAGCCGGACGCCGCGATGCCGCTGGTGGCACGGCTCCTGGACATCGACCCGCTCGACCCGATGAGCCGCCTGGCAAGCGTCACGGTGCCGCTGTTCGCCGGCCGGTTCGAGGAAGCGCTCGAACCCGGACGCCGAATGTTCGACCTCGATCCGGTCACCCCGGTCTGGCGCTCGAACTACGTCATGGCCCTGAGCTATAACCAGAGGCTCGACGAGGCCGAGGCGTTGACCGAGGGGGTGGTGGCACAGCCGGATTCGGACATCGGCACGTGGTGGATGGGAATGTGCCGGGCGGCCTGGCGAGAGGACCGAGCGGAGGTGTTGCGGCTCGCTGACGGTCCCTATCAGCAGGCTGCCGCGTGGGATGCAGAGGTCCCCTGGGTCCTAGCGAGTGCCCATGCTGCGGTCGGCGCCAAGGACGAGGCGCTGTTCTGGCTCGATCGGGCGATCGACCAGGGAATGATCAACTACCCCTTTCTCTCCGAGCACGACCGGTACCTGGACAACATCCGCGGCGACGCACGGTTTGGCCAGGCGATGGAGCGGGCCAGGCGGGAATGGGAGCGATTCCAGGTGTGAGGCTCCACTCGCACCCGCAGGGGTCGAACGATAGGCCGTGTGATCCGGCAGGCGCGGGGCGGCGTGAGGTGCAGGCGAACGGGGGCCGTTGACCGATAGGAGATTGAATGGGGCCGAGTAGGAAATCGCTTGTCATGCGCGGTGGGGGGGGGCTTGGGTTGTGGAGTGGTCTGAAGTTGGGGTTTGAAAGGTACTCTGCTCACCAACTCAGCCAACCTCCATGGATGCTACGGCTACGGTCCGGGTTGCTGGGAGTCTGCTGGCGAGGTCACCAAAATATCACCAGCGCAAATGAGCTTGGCCGGGCTCAACAGTGGCCATACCGAGGATCTCGGCAGCCTCGTCACCCCGCAGTTCAGAGTGGTGCAAGGGAAGAGCCTTGGGCGTCACGATTTCGAGCGGTCATATATCGGACGGCCAAGAACTGGCTACGGCACCGTGCTGGACCAGGCGAAGGTGTTGCCAGACTCAAAGCCGTCGATGAACAGTGACAGCTCCGGGGCTACCAGCGGCCAGCTCATGAAAACACCGTCCCCGTCTTGATCCGGACCCTGCCAGGCGGCAACAAAACTCCCGGTGTTCAGATCCGCCGCCACGGCAGGCGATGTCTGGGAGCCCGAAGTTGTGGTATTCACCAGAAATTCACCGCTCAAGGGGTTGCCGTTGAGGTCGAATTTGCGGGCATAGATCCCTTGAAAGCTCCCGTCCTGATCTTGACTGGCCCAAGCCACGACAAAATCTCCGATGGCGTCCATAGCCACCGAAGGTCTCCCCTGGTAGGACTCCGTCGCTGTGTTCACTCTGAATTCCTCACCTGCGAGAGAGCCGTTGAGGTTGATTCTCCGGGCGTAGATATCGTACGTATTCAAGTTCCCATCGCTGGCGCTGTTTTCCCAGACAACTACACCCCTACCGTTCCAACTCATGGCAACAGACGGGTTGGTCTGATTGCCTGCAACAGTGGAATTCACCTGAAACTCAGTACCTGCGGTAGTCCCGCTAGAAGTGTACATTTGAGCAAATACTCCAATTCCGTCACCATCCTGCCCCCCATGTCCTTCCCAGGCCACCAGGAAATTGCTGTAGTTGTCCATGCCGATGGAAGATCTTGTCTGGACTCCTGCAGTTGTGGTGTTTACCTGAAAAGTATCGGCCCAAGGGTTGCCGTCGGCTTTGAATCTTCTGGCGAAGATTCCGTACGACGCTGCATCCAGACTGTCCCAGGTAACCACAAAATTCCCGCTGCTAGCGGCCTTCGCGATCGAAGGGTACCGCTTTGCGATGGAATCATTCGTGATGAATTGACTGCCCTGGAAATCACCATTGCTGGCATATCTCCAGCCCCAGATTTGAAAATTGCCCACGCCATTGGTGTCAGTTTCGAGCACGATGACAAAATTCCCGGCGCCATCCATCGCGGCTGCAGGGTTTCTTTGATCGTAAGAACTGGCCCATACTGGAAATTCCACTCCCGCGGGATCGCCATTACTGTCAAACCGCTGGGCATAGACATCAGACAGTGCGAAGGTCCCTCCGCTCTGCCCAAAACTCTCCCAGGTGACCACAAAATCACCATCGGCATCCATCGCCACCGAAGGATCTGTCTGGCCATTCAGGGTATAGGTATTGACCTGTGTTTCATCGGCCGCTACCCAACCCGCAGCGCCCAGCCAGCCAATCATGCCAAGAGCCGCGAAAAATAGCGGAGAACTCTCTCTATCCTTCAATGCAGTCGCCCCCTTTCAAAACCTGAATAAAGGTTCACACCCGCCCTTCACGTTCTCGGCTCAAATACCCTTGTCGAGGTAGTCGGATGACTATCATGGGGGCCGCCCAGGAACACCACCCGAAAAGGTGGGCTGATAGCTAGTTGGCTATCTATCGGCCGATAAGCCCACAGCAGCCGTGCACGGCTGCTCAAAGCGTGGTCTGCGGCTAGTCGTCCGGCCGCGACCGGCAACATTGGCCTGACCTTCAGCCTCGACGCCTTCAACATCTTCGACGAAGGTTATGTTGTGAGTCGCAACACCAATCTGAACTCGGGGGGCGCCGACTGGGTCAGGGCAACACTGTCGCCACGCATCTTCCGACTCGGGGTTAGGATCCATTGGCGGTGAGCAGCCACCCTGGGCGGACCCGTATATACTCGGGCGGCTTTAACAACTCAAAGGAGGACCGGAGATGTGGAAGATGCTGCAGGTAGCGGCACTTTGCCTGGTTGTGACGTCACCTTTGGTAGCGGGTGAGTTGACCGCACAGCAGGCTTTCGATCAGTTGAAGAGTCTGAATGGCACCTGGGAAGGTCCGATAGAAGGTGAAGGTGAGGAGGCGGAGGCGGCAGCCAAAGCCGCCGGTCCTGCGACGCATGACATTCGGGTCTCTGCTGCCGGTACGGTGGTGATGGAAACCATGGGTCCCGGAACCGAATACGAGATGATCAACATGTACCATCTCGACGGTGAAGACTTGCTTCTCACTCACTACTGCTCGGGCGGCAACCAGCCTCAGATGCGGCTCGACCTGGGCCAGAGCACGGCCGACCTGTTGGTGTTCGATTTCATCGGTGGGACGAACCTCGATCCCGCTACCGACCACTACATCGGCTCCGCACGGATCGAGATCGTCGACAGCGATCACATGGAGAGTGTCTGGGGCTCCTATGCCGGTGGTGAGCGGGCCGCGACGATGACGTTTCATCTCGCGCGGGCCGACTGATCGGTGCAGATCGAGGCCCTCGAGAGAGATTTACAAACGCCTTTCGGTTCGCGGCATCAGTCATGTAAAGTGCGCGGATTCAACAGCTAGCGGGAGGAATAGCGGCCTTAGGAGTCGGATTGGCCAGATCGGCCAGCTTGGCTGCCACCTCCCCCGGGCCGACCGACCTTCAAGGAGAAACTAATGTCCAACCTGTTTTCATCGCTGGAGCTGGGACCCTATCCGCTACCCAACCGCATCGTGATGGCACCGATGACCCGCTGCCGGGCCGATGTGGAGACCGTGCCGACGCCCATCATGATCGAGTACTACCGGCAGCGCTCTTCGGCGGGTCTCATCATTACCGAGGCCACGCAGGTCTCGCGCCAGGGTATTGGCTACCCGAACACCCCGGGCATTCACGACGGGCGACAGGTGGAGGGCTGGAAGCCGATCACCGGGGCCGTCCACGAAGCCGGCGGGCGCATCTTCCTGCAGCTCTGGCACTGCGGTCGTATCTCCCACTCTCTGTTCCAGGACGACGGCACGCTGCCGGTGGCGCCTTCGGCGGTGGCGCCAGCTGGCGAACACCTCACGCCGGCCGGGATGAAACCGTTCGAAACCCCACGGGCGCTGGAGATCGATGAGATCGCCGGTGTCGTGGAGGACTATCGTCGCGGGGCGCAGAGCGCTCTGGAAGCCGGCTTCGACGGGGTCGAGATCCATGGCGCCAATGGCTACCTGCCCGACCAGTTTCTTCGTGACGGCAGCAACCACCGCACCGACGCCTACGGTGGCGCGGTGGAAAACCGCGCCCGCTTCCTGCTCGAGGTTACCCAGGCTGCGGTCGACGTCTGGGGTCCTGAGCGTGTCGGGGTTCGACTCTCGCCGAGCGGCACCTTCAACGATATGCGGGACTCCGACCCGCTGGCCACCTTCGGGTACGCCATCTCGGCCCTCGACAAGCTGGGGATCGTCTATCTGCACCTCGTCGAGGGAACGGAAGCTGACGAGCGCCACGGCGGAAGTATCGTCCTCACCTCCGAGTTTCGGCCGCTGTTCGAGCGCGCCCTGATCGTCAACTCCGGCTATGACCTCGCTCGCGGCAACGCCGTCATCGGTGCCGGGGAAGCCGACCTCGTCTCCTTTGCCCAGCTGTTCCTCGCCAACCCTGATCTGCCGGCGAGGCTCGCCGCCAACGGTCCATTCAACGAGCCCGACTTCGAGACTTTCTACGGCGGAGGAGAAAAGGGCTACTCAGACTATCCGGCTCTGGCCGAGACCTGATCGTTCGCACCACCCGTGCCTGCCCCTCTGTGGTGTCGGATCCCGACCGGCCCCACGAAGTTGCATCGGAATTGAAATGATCCAGAGCTCGAGGATCCCGAGGTTTGGCATCACCCTGGCACGATCTCGGTGGATCTGCTACCCTCCGCTGTCAAGAGATCGCCGAGAGCTACTCGGCGCGCGGCGCACAACAGGGTCTCCAACGAGTATCGCGTCGCCCGAAAGTACCCCCTATTCACTGCTGTTGTGTGGGAAGGCAAAGCGGCCGTGTGTCGTCAGGACGACGATCCGGCGCGCTGGAGAGAAATACACGTATGTCTAGAAACAACAACGAAACCGTACCCGGGTTCGCCCAATTCGACCTCGACCCCGTCCTGCACCGCGGCATCGCGGCGGCCGGCTTTGTGGAGCCGCGGCCGATCCAGGTTCAGACCGTCCCCGCTGCCCTCCAGGGCCGCGACGTGCTCGGCCTGGCCCAGACCGGGACAGGCAAGACGGCAGCCTATGCGCTGCCCATCCTCGAGCGGCTCGTGGCGGAGCACAAGCCCGGTCCGCGAGTCCTGATCGTGGCACCAACTCGTGAGCTGGCCGCACAGATCAGCGCGGAGTTTCTCACCCTGGCCAAGTTCACACGGATCAAGGTCGCCACCGTGTTCGGTGGTGTTTCGGTCCACAGTCAACGCTCGGCGTTGGCAAGGCGGCCGGAGATCGTCGTCGCCTGCCCTGGTCGATTGCTCGACCTGATGCAACAAGGCATCGTGCGCCTGGATCGGGTCGAAACCCTGGTCCTGGACGAAGCGGACCACATGTTCGACATGGGCTTCCTGCCGGACGTTCGCCGCATCCTCGCCGCCCTGCCCGAGGAGCGTCAGAACCTCCTTTTCTCGGCAACCATGCCCCCGGCAATTCGCAGCCTGGCCGACGGGATTCTTCGCAATCCGCACGTGGTCGATGTGGCTCATAGCCAACCT
>CAMYLC010000181.1 GCA_947259195.1 Thermoanaerobaculia bacterium
ACCCGACAGTTCAACGTCATCGTCGAACGAGATGCCGAGGGGTATTACGTAGCCTCGGTTCCCGGCCTGCCTGGGTGTCACACCCAGGCGAAATCGCTCGACGAACTGATGGCGCGGACCCGTGAGGCGATCGAGCTGTTGCTGGAAACAGACACCGAGCCTCCGGAGCCCTTGGATTTTGTCGGCGTCCAGACACTCACCGTAGGTGAATGACCCGCCTCCCAAGAATCACCGGCCGGCAGCTCATCACGAAGCTCGAACGACGGGGCTTCGAAGTTGCACGAATCAGGGGCAGTCATTACCTCCTCAAGCATCCCGACGGCCGCATGACGGTGGTCCCGGCACATGGCAAAGAGATCATCGGGCCGGGCCTGCTCCTCAAGATCCTCAGAGATGCCGAACTGGACAGGGGCGACCTAGGTTAGGCCGGCCTTCCGCTCGGCGATGAGCCAGACCGAGCTGGCCCAACGCATCGGTGTCTCCTTCCCGCGGATCAACGAGATCATCAACGGCAAGCGCGGCGTGAACCGACCTCCAGCTCCCAGATTCCATATGTCGAGAATCGACTTGAGTTTCGACATATCCGAGGAATATGGCGATGCCCATGACGGCAAGCCGCCTTTTCTCCCCACTTTCGATAAGAAAGGGAGCTTTACTAGTGATCTCGCTTATGAGAGAGCCCTATGCCAGGCAGGCTTGCCTCTCACCCTGCCGACAGCACCCTGGCGGCTTCCGCCGGTACGGCAACCGCAGCGAATAGCTCGCCAGAATACAAGTAGTCCTCGCCGGTCTCCTCTACGACACGAATCTGGGACTGACCCTCTGCCTGTTGGTCGGCCAGAACCCGGTAGAGCTTGAGCACGACCAGCGAGGCCTCAAAGCCCTCGTTCCGACCACAGACGACGAATGCTGAAGTGGTCTCGGACACCATCATCTACAGCCAGGACGATCCACCCTACAACCTATATCGACGGCAGGCCGACGGTACCGGCGAGCCCGAGCTGTTGATCGAGACTCCGGTCGACTACGAAGCCCGGTCGATCTCGCCTGACGGCAAGGTCATGCTCTTTAGCTCGTCTGGCAGTGAAGCCGGATACGACCTCTGGGTTGTGGAGCTCGACGGCGATCGGCAGCCCGAGCCCTGGCTTTCGACTCCCTTCAACGAGGACTTCGGCGCGTTCTCTCCCGACGGCAATTGGGTTGCCTATCAGTCCAACGAAACCGACACATCCCAGGTGTATGTAAACCGCTTCCCCGCAGGCGGCCGCAAGCTGCAGGTTTCGATCGACGGAGGGACGCGGCCGCTCTGGTCGAACGATGGGCGCGAGCTCTTCCGTGGTTCCTACATGACGACCAGCAACAGGCAGGACTACGATGTCGCAGCCGACGGCCGATTTGTCATGATCAAGACCCCCGACGAGGAAAAGCCGCGCGAGATCACCGTTGTGCTCAATTGGTTCCAGGAGCTCGAGAGCCTCGTCCCCAGTCCTTGAAGCCGGTGCCCCCGCCGGCCGATGGCGGCTGTTAGAGGGATCATTGCTTCGGGGAGGCCCGACCCTTAGCCTGAGTCGGGACCCCTATGGAAAGAGCCGAGATCTCCATACGCTGGAAAGTTGCTCTGTCCGTTTCTCTACTTCTGATCGCGGTGGCAGGGGCGGTGGGGTTCGCCTTGATGCGGTACGAGTGGTTCTTTCTCAAGCGGGAGGGCGAAAAGCGCGTTCAAGCCCTCGCCCAAAACCTCGCCTCGAATGCGCGGGATCCTCTCCTGGTGGGCGACGAGTTGCGCCTCGGGCCGATCACCCAGTCGGTCATGAGAGGCGAGGACGTGCTCTACGCCTTCGTCACAGATCATGAAGGCACTATCGTCTACCATCCGGATGGACAGATGATCGGGCGCGAGTATTCCGATGAGACCGTCAGATCCGATGATCAGGCCCTGCTGGCCATCGTTCCTATTTCGATCGAGGGCACCGTGGTGGGTGACGCTGTCGTCGGCTTGGGCTCGGATTTCATCGATGAGGCGATGACCGCCACGGCCCTGGGTCTCTTGCTTCCCCTGAGCCTCGGAACCCTGATCTCCGTGGCGGGTATCTTCTGGCTTACCGGAGTCCACGTCAGGCGGATCGAAAAGCTCGAGGAGGCAGTGCAGGCGCTGGGAGCCGGAGAGAGGCTCGTGCAGGCCGAGGTCGGGGGACGCGACGAGGTCGGCCGTCTGGCGCGTCATTTCAACCGCATGGTACGCCAGCTCGAGAGGGCTCATGGTGAGCTGGAACGCAGCGTGGCGCAAACGGTTAGCGCTCTGGCGGCAGCGATCGAGGCTAAGGATGCCTATACCCGGGGACACTGTGAGCGGGTTGCCCGAATCTCTCGCGCCATGGCCGAACGACTGAGCGTTCAGGACACCGACCTGAACGATCTGGAGCTAGCAGCCTTTCTGCATGACATCGGCAAAATCGGCGTCAGCGGAAGAGCTCTCGGCAAGAAGGGTCGGCTCACCAGCGCCGAGACAGAGCGCATGCAGAAACATCCCGAGATCGGAGCCAGAATCCTGAGCCCCGTCTCCTTTCTCAAGAGGGTTGGGACCTACGTACACCATCATCACGAGCATTACGATGGTTCTGGCTATCCGGCCGGGATCGCCGGCGCAGCCATCCCACTCGCTTCCAGGATCATCCATCTCGTGGATGCTTACGATGCCATGACGACCTCTCGTTCCTACCGCGACGGACTGAACCACGAAGAAGCCTGCAGGAGGATCCAACAAGGGGCGGGCAAGCAGTTCGATCCCGAGATCGTCGACTGCTTTCTCCTGCTCGAGAAAGAGGGCATGATCGCCGAAATCTGCGAGAATGAAGGCGAGAGCCACGCCCAATGAAAGCCCTGGCAGTCACGATCGTCGCCATCCTGCTCGCAGGGTGTGCGTCTACCCGACCACAGCCAGATGACGCAGAACAGTGCGATCGGGTCGCGAACCTCGTCGGGGACGGCGAATTCAAACCCGCCGTCGACGAATTGACTGCCTTGGAAGGGGAAGGCAGCGTCTGTCCAGACAGCGTCCTCGTCGCGGTCGAGGGTGCCCGAGCACGCCTTGCCGAGGCGGATGCTCTGGTGCTCAGCGCTCAGGGTAGGAGGCAGAATGGTGATCTATCAGGTGCCTCCTCGGATCTGCAGAAAGCCCTCGAGGTCTATCCCAAGTACTATTGGGCCGAGAAGCAGTTGCGGGACGTCCAGCGGACTCTCTCAGCAGATCCAACCGACGCTCGAGTCCGACTACAGCGACGCTTCGACGCCAAGCTCTCCCAGGCGCGGGCGGCCGAGGCTCGCGGCGACCTGGTCGAGGCCAGCCGTCTCACCCTCGAGCTCTTCGACAATGTTCCAGCCGATTCCAAATCGAGGAGCGACCTGGTTGAGTACAGCCGCCTGCTGGGTCTGAAGCTCTTCTCCGAAAGTGAGCTCACCCAAGCCCGGGACCTGTGGCAGAGGGCGCTCGTGCTCGATCCGTCGAACCAGAAGATCCTCGACTACCTTCAGGAGGTCGACCAGCGCCTGAGAAGCCTCGAGGAGATCAAATCCAAAGACGAAGGCTGACGCAGAGTCAACTTCGTCACCCGAGAATTCCACACCTTCGAGGGACTTGTCAGTTTCTTCGACAGGAATCAGCAGTGTCTTGGTGACTCCCACCAGCCTACCGCACTGGCTCTTCCCCAGGCCCAAGGCCCCTAAGCCCCTACTGCCTCACTGCCCCACTGCCTCAGTGCCCCACTGCCACAATGCAGTACAATCCCCCGTCTTGATCGGCACGACCCTTTCTCACTTCCGAATCACCGCCAAGCTGGGCGAAGGCGGCATGGGGGAGGTCTATTTGGCCGAAGACACCAAGCTGGGGCGCGAAGTGGCCATCAAGGTGCTGCCGGCTGCCCTGACTGCCGATCCGGAGCGCCGGCTGAGGTTCGAGCGTGAGGCTCAGGCAGCAGCGGCCCTCGATCATCCCAACATCGCCGTGATCCACGAGGTCGGCGAGGCCGACGGCCACCCGTTCCTGGTGATGCAACTGGTCAAAGGTCAGACCCTGCGCCAGATTCTCGCCGACCGACGATTGTCCGTGAAGGAGTGGCTACAGATCGCTACGGCAATCTCCGACGGGCTGGCTCACGCGCACAAGAACGGCATCGTCCACCGGGATCTCAAGCCAGAGAATGTGATGCTCACCGACGAGGGCCAGGTCAAGCTGCTCGATTTCGGCCTCGCCAAACTCCTGGAACCCACTCCGACCGCGGCGGGTGGCACCTCCGATCTCGACTCGAAGCTGCAGACCATCAGCCGCGAGCTGACGATGGCGGGCAAGGTCCTGGGTACGGTGGCCTATATGTCCCCCGAGCAGGCCCGCGGCGAGACCGTCGACCATCGCAGCGACCTCTTCTCATTCGGAGTCATCCTCTACGAGATGGCGGGCGGGCAACGGCCGTTTCAAGGCGACACCGAGATCGAGAGCCTGCATGCGACTCTCAAGAGCGAGGCCCAGCCACTCTCCGAAGTAGCCGCTGATATCCCTGCCGAGGCCGAACGGGTGGTGCGCAAAGCGCTGGAGAAAGAACGTGAACGGCGCTATCAAGACGCCGCCGATCTCGCGACCGACTTACGCAACCTCGAGCGCGACCTCGACAGCGGCACCGCCCCGATCGTCAGCGGCCAGGCGCCCGTCCAGACAGCATCTGCCACCCGTCGCTGGATGTTCCCGACGCTTGCCATCTTGGCCATCGCACTCGCGACCGCCATCGTGTGGTTCATGACCCAGGCGCCTCGTGAGGACCCAATCGGAGTCGCAGAGGGCGAATTGGGAACTGTGGCCGTTGTGGGCTTCGAGAACCTAGCCGATCCAGCAGATACCGAGAAGCTTGGGCGAATGCTGATGGGGCTGGTCACCACCGATCTGGCGGAGTCAGGCACCCTGCCGGTCGTCTCGGTGCCCCAGATACTGTCCGCGTTGCGCAAGGTCGGGGGCGATAGCGACACCTTCGATCCTGCGTTGGCGTCGGAAGCGGCACAGATTGCCGAGGCGTCGACCATGCTCGTCGGCCAGATCGGCAAGGCTGGCGAGAAACTGATTCTCACCGCCGACCTGATCGACGTGGACAGCGGTCTCACCCTCGGTTCGCAACGCCAGGAGGCCGACTCCTCCACCGAGCTCTTCGCCCTGGCCGGAGCCATCGCCCAACAGACCCGTGAGCAGCTCGGCATCGACTCGGACACCGCGTCGACCACCGCTTTCGACCTGGCCCACGCCCTGACAGACAACGAGGAGGCCTACCGACACTACGTGCTCGGCGAGACGGCTCTGCAACGCCTCGAAGTCCAAGAGGCACGAGACCACTTCGAGGCCGCGATCGCCGAAGATCCATCCTTCGCCCTCGCCTACTACAAGGCCGCGTCGGCCATCGCCTGGGGAGCTCTCGGGGATTTCCAGGGCCAGCTCGAGGCCGGTCTGCCTCACATCGGTCGCCTGCCGGAACACTGGCAAACTACCTACCGTGCGGTTCTGGAATCCGAAAAGGGCAATAACGACGAAGCCTGGCAGTTGTTCGATGAGCTGACGCGCTCGGGGGTGAGCCTCCCCGACGCCTACTACTGGCAAGGAGAGATCGCGACCCACGAAAGCCGCTACTGGGATCCGCGCAAGGCGAACGAGCTCTTCGAGCGGGTCCTCGACCTCGACCCGTCCTACCGACTGGTCTTTGTCCACCTCTTTGACGGCTATGTCATGGCGGGTGATCTGCCCACGGCACGCCGTCTGCTCGAGCGCTACAAGGAGGACTTTCCCGGGGATCCGAGCGTCGATCGGGCCGCAGCGGTCCTGCTTGCCGCCGAAGGAGAGCTCGACCAGGGCATCGCCATGCTGGAAGCCGTGAGTGGGTTTGACCTGCCGACACGCTCGCGGCTGGAGATCCTCCAACTCATGGCCGGCAACTGGCCGCGCGTTCGCGAGCTCGTAGCCCTCGACGAAGTCCAGGCCAGCCCGACCGACTGGCCGGACATGGCCGCGAAACGGGCGCATGCGGCGATCGGTGAGGGACACCTTGGTGAGGCGATCGCCGAGCTCGGGGAGGCGGCGAATCTGGTCGAGGGCACCTACTTGAGATCCAATTCTTCCCATTGGATGGCCCTGGCTGGACGGCTGCAGGCCGTCACCGGACGCGTGGAGCCGGGGATCGAGTCAGCCCGCCAAGGGATCGCGATCGACCCTTATTGGGCCCAGACCTATTTCGACCTGGGAGAGCTTCAGATCGGCGTTGGAGATCTCGAAGGCGCGCGCCAGACCCTGGAGGAGCTCAGCCGGACCAACCAGGACGCAGTCACCGTGGCGGGCCGCTTCTGGGAATCACTCCTGCGTGCCGAGATCGAACGCACGGCGGGAAATCTGGATCTCGCCCAGAAGGCGATGAACCAGATCGATGCCATGGCGCCGGAGTATCGCTGGGCACACTTCGAGCACATCGGACGGGCCCGTCTTCTCGCCGCCTCGGGCGATGCGGAGGGGGCCATCGCGGCCTATCTTGCGGCCATAGATCCGCGCTCGTGGGAAGGCTGGCCGGCGGTCGCGTCGAGGATTACTTCCCTTTTGGAGTTGGCCCAGCTCGAGGACGAGATCGGCGACACCGAGAGCGCCCGGCGGCACTACAACGAATACCTCGATCACTGGGGTGACGCCGATCCACCGGTCGTCGCAGTTCCCCAGGCCCGGGCCCGGCTCGCAGAGCTGTCCTTGAAAGCAGCCAGCGAAACTCCCTAGCAGCAGTGAACAGTCGGGACTCCACGCTACGAGGACCTGGAAACGATGCAGGCCCCTCGACCACGACATCGACCACTCCATCACCCTGGAAACCGGCTGGACCCAGCGACTAGCGATTGAAGCGGCCGCATCCGTGGCGGCCGAGCTGTCGCTGGAAACTGCTCCACGATTGCTGCTTCCTTCCAGTTCTGCTCGTCAACTCAACTCCACGTGAAGGCTCATCTCCAGAGCCTGGGCCGCTCTCTCCAGGGTCAGGAGAGTCACAGACGGAAAGGATGGATCGAGAAGGCGATCGAGCGACGACCGACTCGTGTGCATCTTGCGAGCCATGTCCGCCTTCGTCAAACTGCGCTCCTCCATCGCTCGCGCGATCTGAAAAGCGAGGACACGCTTCACTGCCACCGCACGGGTCTCCTGAAGAGTCCCTGTCTCCTCCAGGTAGTCATCGAAGTCACTGCCGATGTGAGGGTTCTTCATACAGGTTCTCTCCTCTTCAGTGAACGCGATCTCTTCCACGCCAATTCGAGTTCCGCCTGCGGCGTCTTTCTCGACTTCTTCTGAAACCCATGCAGCAGAATGATCTTCCCTTCATGAAAAACGAAGATCTCCCTGACCGGCCCGCGAACAGTCTTGGTTCGGAGCTCCCACAGGCCATTCCCCAGACTCCGAGCGAGAGGCATACCAACCGGCCAACCGACGCGCAGTGTTTCAATGTCCTCACGGATGACTCTCTCGCTTCTGCGATCCAGGCTTGCCAACCACCTTCGGACAGGCTCTCTGCCTCGAGGTGTCGAATAGAAGGCAACCCTGATTCCTGAGTATTGTACCATTTTTGGTACCGGCCAAATATCCGGCGAAGTCGACCGACTTTCCGGCACTTGTACCGTCCATAGTCGGGAAGCCATCGGGGAAACTCACAGTCTGGGAAGACGCCGATCCCGTGCTTCTCTTGTTCAATGCGAGTAAGAATGTCGATCCTAGAGCCGGCCTCCAGCTCCCCTACACCCCTAAACCCCTACTGCCTCATTGCCTCACTGCCCCACTGCCTCACTGCCAGAATGCAGTACAATCCCCCGACTTGATCGACACGACCCATCAACCCTTTGAAGCGGCCGGCGCCCCTGCCGGCCGAATATCGGCATGATTGGGACGACCCTCTCTCACTTCCGAATCACCGCCAAGCTGGGCGAAGGCGGCATGGGAGAGGTGTATCAGGCCGAAGACACCAAGCTCGGCCGCCAAGTGGCAATCAAGGTGCTGCCGGAAGCCGTCGCCAACGATCCCGAGCGTCTCGCCCGCTTCGAGCGCGAAGCCAAGGTCCTGGCCAGCCTCAACCACCCCAACATTGCCGCCATCTACTCCTTCGACTCGGCCCAGCGGGCGGGGGCGAGCCCCGCGCCGACAGATCTCGATGTAGGGGGGGGCCTTGCGCCCCTAAGCCCTTCCCTCCACTTCCTCGTCATGGAGATGGTCGACGGAGCCACGCTCGAGGAGCTCATCGAGCAGGGTGTACCACCGGAGCAGGCGATCGAGATGGCCGGCCAGGTGGCCGAGGCGCTCGACGAGGCACACGGCCGCGGCATTATCCACCGCGACTTGAAACCAGCCAACATCAAGGTCACCCCTGAAGGCAAGGTCAAGGTGCTGGATTTCGGGCTTGCCAAGGCGCTCGAAACGGGGACAGGAACGGATCAAGATCCGATCCAGTCCCCACTGTCCATGTCGCCGACCTTGACGGCTCAAATGACCGCCGCTGGGATGTTGCTGGGCACGGCCGCCTACATGTCGCCCGAGCAGGCCCGCGGCCAGGAGGCCGGCAAGCAGGCCGACATCTGGGCCTTCGGCGTCGTGCTCTGGGAGATGCTCTCTGGGCAGAGGCTGTTGCTGTCTCGAGCGCGATCCCAACAAGCGACTGCGAGACATCGGCGACGCCCGGCTCGAGCTCGACGAGGCGATCTCCGAGCCCGTGGACTCGGTTCCCGACGCTCCCTCGGCACCCAATCGCACTCGCTGGATGCTCGGTGCGGCCGGCCTGCTCCTGGGTCTGGTCCTGGGGGCTGCACTCTACTCCGCCTTTTCGCCCACGAGCGAGCCGGCCCGGCAAGACACTCGCTCACCTCGCCGCTCGATCCTGATTCCCGAGCCTCTCGATGGCCCTCGCAATATCCTTGGGCTCGCCATCTCCCCCGACGCCAGTTTCGTTGCACTCGGCCAGGCCTATGGCTCCGAGAATCTGCTCGAACTACGGCATCTCGACTCCCTCGAGTCGACTGCGGTCCCCGGGACGGAGGAGGCCGCGTTTCCCTTCTTCTCTCCCGACGGGAGGTGGGTCGCCTACTTCGACAACGACGAGTTGCGCAAGGTGCCGACAGCCGGCGGTCCCTCGACCGTCATCTGTGAGGCCCGCACCTCGCTGGGAGGCACCTGGGCCGACGACGGCTGGATCTACTTTCTCCACGGTGAAAGCCGTCTGGCGCGGGTGCCCGCGGACGGCGGTGAGCCCGAGCAGCTGATCGACGAGGTCGCGTTCAATCCGCACGCCCTACCCGGCGGGCGGGGAATCCTGGCAACGCTCGCCCTGGCCGCGACCAGCTCGAGCCGCAAGGAGACCGCCACCATCGCTCTGGTGAAGGCGGACGGAACCTACAAGAGCTTGCTGGAGGGTGGTTATGCTCCCAGTTACCTGCCGAGCGGCCACCTGCTGTACGTTCAGCAGGGTGACCTTTTTGCGGCCCCGTTCGATCTCGAGAGTCTCGAGGTAACCGGTCCGGGGACGCGGGTCATCTCGGAGGTGTTTACCGACTCCATCTGGTCCGTTGCTTTGTACGACGTCGCCCAGGACGGCACACTGGTCTATCTACAAGGTGGCGACTTCGCTGCGACGATCCCGACCTGGATCAGTCGCGACGGCACCACAGAGCCCCTCTCCATGCCGCAGGATGTCTACGGCACCTTTCAACTCTCCCCCGACCAGTCCCGACTGGCCATCCAGGTCGCCGCAGCCCAGGACCAGATTCACGTCTACGACTTCGCCCGCGAGACGCTCGCGCGGCTGACCTTCGAGGGACCGAGCAACTACCCGACCTGGACCCGCGATGGCCAGGAGGTCATCTATCAGGCCTTTCGTGACGGAACCGCCACGGTCATGCGGCGGCGCGTCGACGGCAGCGGCGAGGAGACGCCGTTGTTGACCGGCGAACAGCGTCGACTCATCGACGCCAGCGGTCTCAATCCGTACACCGTCTCACCCGATGGGCGCTACCTGATCGTCACCTCATGGGGCAATCTCGAGACCGGCGCCGATCTCTGGCTTCTGGACCTGGCCGGCGAAGAGGACCCTCAGGCGCTCCTCCGAACGTCGCACAACGAGATCATCCCGATGTTCTCGCCGGACGGTGACTACATCGTCTATCTCTCGGACAGGGCGGGCCCCTACGGCATCTATGTGCGCCCCTTCCCCGATGTGCAGAGCCGGGAATGGACGATCTCGGCCAGCGAGGGCTACGACGCCCGCTGGTCGCCCACTCGCAATGAGATCCTCTACCGGGTCGGCTTCAGCCTGTTCAAGAGCGTTCCCTTCTCATTGGAGCCCGAGTTCACTCCTGGGACCGAGCGGTTGATCCTGGACATCGAGGCGCACGACTCCGCCGGTTACTCGTTCGACCTCTCCGCAGATGGTGAGCGCATCCTCGTCAACAAGCCCTCGGTGTCGTTCCGCGATCCGCGACCCGTTCTCATGGTCACCGACTGGCTCAGCGAGCTCGAGACTCGAGTCCCGACCGATTGAAGCGGCTGGAGGGTGACCGCGTCGAGATCGCCCCCGACGGCCGCTTCTTCGTCATGGTTCGCTGTCCACCTGATAGATCATGATCAGATTGCCGCAGGTGTCGTCGAATGTCGCCATGACTTCGTCGCCGAATCGTTGGGGTTCTGAACGAAACTCGACGCCCGCTTCCCTCAGCCGAGCGTATTCGGACTCGATGTCGTCGACCTGGAAGGCAGTCAAGGGAAGCCCCTCCTCGTAGAGCGCTTTCTTGTAGGCCTTGGTCGGCGGATGCTCCCCATTCGGTTCCAGGAGTAACTCGGTCCCGTCTGGCTCCTCGGGCGACACCACGGTCACGAAACGCGTGTCCCCCATCGGGATGTCTCTCTTTTTGACGAAGCCCAGTACGTCCGTATAGAACGACAGAGCCTTGTCCAAATCGGAGATGTAGACGCTCTCGAGCTTGATTTTCATGGCAAGACCTCACTTTCATGAGATTGTGATACCGGCTGTGTGTCAAACGGTGCCAGGCCTGCACCCACCGGACCCGCGACAGTGCAATCGCGAGGTCTCGTCAGTCGTCCGGTACTAGCGTCACAGAATCTCTTCAAGTCGCTTGACAGGGAGATGAAGGAGCCGGAGGCCGAGCGCAGCTGCGCCCGACCCGCGGCTCCAGAAGGTGCCTCCGCCGCAACGGCGACAGAACTCGAGAACCCCCCTTCCTCACGCTCCCGGGCCGACGTACATGACCCGCATCATCTCGTGGTCCTCGTGCGAGAGGATGTGGCAGTGCCACACATAACGACCCGGCTTGTCGAACGTCGCCTTGATACGGGTGATCTGACCCGGTAGGGCGGTCACCATGTCCTTCGGGGCGTTTTCGACGTACTCGGCCGGCCGGGGCACCGGGACACCATACGAATCTGCCAGGTCGGTTCCCACAATCCGGAAGCCCTGCCCGTAAGTGGCCGGGTCACCCGCCACCGAATTGTGCTGCACCGTCGGCTGAGGGACCAGGTAGGCACCGTCGCCAGCTGGCGAGCTCCCGTCAGGAATGAAACCGTCCTCATCCGTATTGCTGTCGAAGTCGATCTCCTGGCGGCCCAGGATCTCGAAGTTCACCAGGTGCAGGTGCACCGGGTGGGCGTCGCCGGTGACGTTCCAGATTTCCCACTCCTCGGTGGTGTCGAGAGCCG
>CAMYLC010000182.1 GCA_947259195.1 Thermoanaerobaculia bacterium
GATCTCGACCCGCAGCTCTTTGAAGCACATTACTTTCATGGTCGCTCCTGCTGGCAACAGGGGAAGTTCAGCCAGGCCGCGGAACTGTTCGAGCGCGCCAGCGAGGTGCGCCCCGAGGATTTTCAGGCGATATGTCTTCTGAGCTCCGTCCAGACGGCTTTGGGTGAGACCGAGAAGGCCCATGCTAGTCAGAGCCGCGGCGTCGAGCTGATCACCGATCACCTCGAGCTCAATCCGAACGATGCTCGAGCCCTCTACCTCGGAGCTGTGACCTCTGTGGGGCTCGGAGAACTGGAAAGAGCGCTCGAGTGGGCTGCTCGCGCGGTAGAAATCGATCCCAACGACACCGGGATTCTCTACAACGTGGCCTGTACCTATTCCCTGGCGGGTCGCATCGAAGAAGCGATCGACTACCTGGAAAGAGCCGTCGCGGCAGGATTCGCTCAGAAGGAGTGGATCGTCAACGATGGCGACCTGACCGCGCTCCGAGAGCATCCGCGCTATCTGACACTGATCAACTCCATGAGCTGAGTAAGGGAAACTTCATGATCGGCAAGACGCTGACGCACTACAAGATCCTGGATGAGATCGGAGAGGGAGGGATGGGCGCGGTCTACATGGCAGAAGATCTGAATCTAGGTCGCAAAGTGGCGTTGAAAATCCTGCGTGAGGAGATGGCGTCCAATCCCGACCGGCTCGAGCGATTTCGCCGCGAAGCCCAGGCCGTGGCCGCCCTCAACCATCCCAACATCGTCACCATTCACTCCATTGAGGAGGCGCCGGAGGGTCACTTCATCACCATGGAGCTGGTTCAGGGTAAAGGTCTGGACGAGATTGTGACGGGTGACGGACTGTCCTCGGAGCGCATGCTGGAGATCGACGGCACGGTCAAGATCCTGGATTTCGGTCTGGCCAAGTTACATGCGGCTCCGGATTCGGATGTGCACGAAGATCTTCCCACCCAGGCGTTGACGCAAGTGGGCACCGTCGTCGGGACCATTCCCTACATGTCCCCCGAACAAGTGCAAGGCAAACCGGTGGATCACCGGACGGACATCTTCTCCCTGGGAGTCGTCCTTTACGAGATGGCCACCGGTCAGCGGCCCTTTGGTGGTGAGTCGTCGGCTGGAGTGGCCTCTGCGATTCTGCGAGATGTGCCGGATCCGATCGGCGAGACTCGGCCGGATGTGCCCGACCACTTTGGGCGGATCATTTCTCGCTGTCTCGAAAAAGAGCCGGAGATGCGATACCAGACGGCGGGTGATATCCAAACAGCCCTGTCGAATCTGGGCAAGACGGCAGTCGAGAAGGGGGAGAGTGGCAAGGCTTCCGTCGCCGTTCTGCCTTTTCTAGATATGAGTCCGGAGAAAGATCAGGACTACTTCTGCGAAGGTCTGGCTGAAGAGCTCATCAATGCCCTGGTGTCGGTGGATGACCTGGAGGTGGCTTCCCGAACCTCGGCCTTTCGGTTCAAAGGGTCGCAACAGGATATTCGCGAAATCGGTCGGCGGCTCGGCGTTTCCACGGTGCTCGAAGGCAGTGTCCGCAAAGCGGGCAACCAGGTTCGCATCGCAGTTCAGCTGGTGAAGGTCGAAGACGGCTACCACCTCTGGTCCAACCGGTACGACCGGGAGTTGCAGGATGTCTTCGCCATCCAGGACGAGATCGCGCAGAAGATCGTCGAGGCCCTGCAGGTCACCTTGAGCCCAACGGCCAAGGAAAAGGCCAAGAAGGCCGAGAAAGAGGCGCCCGAGGATGTTCAGGCCTACGACTACTACCTCAAGGGTCGAAAGTTCTTTTACGAGTTTCGGGCTCAGGGCTTCGAGCTTGCCCGTCAGATGTTCGCCCGCGCCATCGTCATCGACGACAAGTACGCCCGCGCCTATGCCGGTGTGGCGGATTGTTGTTCTTCGCTCTTCTCCTACTACGACGCCAGCGACGCGAACTTGAAGGAGGCCGACAAGGCCAGCCGGAAGGCGGTGGAGATGGATCCCGAGAGCGCCGAGGCCAGAGCGTCGCGGGGGTTGGCCCTGTCGCTCAAGGAGGAGTACGCGGCGGCCGATGCGGAGTTCGAGAAAGCCATCGAGCTCAATCCCAAGTCATACGAAGCCCACTACTTCTTTGCCCGCTGTTTGTTCTCTCAGGGTCGTCACGCCGAGGCCGTCAAGGAGTATGAAAGGGCCTGCGAGGTCAATCCTGAGGATTATCAGGCGCCGTTTTTTCTGGCCCAGACCTACCTGAGCGTGGGTCGTCGGGCCTACGCCGCGGCGAATCTGCGCAAAGCAGTGGAAGCAGCCAAGAAGCATCTGGCTTTCAACGCGGATGATGCTCGAGCTCTTTACTTGGGTGCCGGCGGTCTGGTGGAGCTAGGGGAGTTGGAGATGGCCCAAGAGTGGGTGACGCGAGCCATGGAGATCGATTCCGATGATGCCCTGGTTCTCTACAACGTCGCCTGCATCTACGCGCAGCTGGGTGAGAACGAACAAGCCCTTGATTGCCTCGAGAAGTCCTACCAGAACGCGGTGAGCACAGACTCGCTCAACTGGATGCAGGAAGACCCCTACTTCGATCCCGTCAGGGATCATCCCCGATACCTGGCGCTGGTGGCCAAGCTGGAAGGCTGACAAGTGGAGAAGAAATGATTGGCACGACCCTTTCGCACTACAAGATCCTCGAACAGATTGGTGAAGGGGGAATGGGGGCCGTCTATGCTGCCGAGGACCTCAATCTTGGCCGCAAAGTGGCTCTCAAGATGCTGCGCGAGGAGATGGCCTCCGACCCCGACCGGCTCGAGCGTTTCCGGCGCGAAGCCCAGGCGGTGGCGGCGCTGAGCCATCCGAACATCGTCACGATTTTCTCCATCGAAGAGGCACCCGAAGGCCATTTCATGACCATGGAGCTGGTCGACGGCAAAGGTCTCGATGAGGTGATCACCGGCGATGGAATGTCCGCAGAGAGAATGCTGGAGATCTCTGAGCCCCTGATTCGAGCCCTGGTGGCGGCCCATGAGCGCGGGATCACCCACCGGGATCTGAAACCCGCCAACATCATGGTCTGCCAGGAAGGGACGGTCAAGATTCTCGATTTCGGGCTCGCCAAGCTGAGCGCGGCTGCCGACTCGGATATCCATGAAGATATGCCGACCCAGGCATTGACGCAGATCGGCACGGTCGTGGGGACCATTCCCTATATGTCTCCCGAGCAGGTCCAGGGCAAGGTGGTAGACCACCGCACCGATCTCTTTTCACTGGGTGTGGTCCTATTCGAAATGGCCACCGGCCACCGGCCGTTCGACGGTGAGACCTCGGTAGATGTGGCCTCGGCGATCTTGCGTGGCGCTCCGGAATCGATTCATGAGACTCGACCTGATATGCCGGATCAGTTCGGACGGATCATCTCCCGCTGTCTAGAGAAAGAGCCGGAGATGCGCTACCAGACGGCCGGAGACATCCTGGTTGCCCTCTCCAAGGTCGGTGAAAGGGTCGCCTCCAAGGGCGACGGCGGCCAGCCCTCCGTGGCGGTGCTGCCGTTCATCAATATGAGCCCCGACAAAGATCAGGAGTATTTCTGCGAGGGTCTGGCCGAGGACATCATCAACGCGCTGGTTGGCATCGAGGAACTCAAAGTTGCCTCACGGACATCCGCCTTTCGCTTCAAGGGCTCACAATCGGACATACGCGAAGTCGGGCGGCGACTCGGAGTATCGACGGTTTTGGAGGGCAGCGTGCGCAAGGCTGGCAACCAGGTGCGCATTGCGGTGCAGCTGGTCAACGTCGTGGATGGATACCACCTCTGGTCCAATCGCTACGACAGGGAGCTGAAAGACGTCTTCGCCATTCAGGACGAGATTGCCCAGAAGATCGTCGAGGCCCTGCAAGTGACACTGACACCCAAAGTGGAAAAGAAGGCAGAGAAGGCGGCTCCTGAAGATGTCCAGGCCTACGACTACTACCTCAAGGGCCGCAAGTACTTTTACGAGTTTCGAGCCAAAGGCTTCGAGCTGGCCAGACAGATGTTCGCGCGGGCGATCGCCATCGACAATCACTACGCCCGTGCCTATGCGGGCCTGGCCGATTGTTGCTCGGCTCTCTACACGTATTTCGACTCCAGTGAGGAGAATCTGCGGGAAGCCAACAGTTCCAGTCGCAAGGCAGTCGAGCTCGATCCGGAAAACGCGGAAGCCCACTCCGCCCTGGGTCTGGCATTGTCCTTGAGTGGCCAATTCGAGGAGTCGGATGCGGAGTTCCAAAAGGCCATCGAGCTCAATCCCAATCTTTATGAGGCACACTACTTCTACGCCCGTGCCCTCTTCTCACAAGGTCGGCACCAAGAGGCGGCCGAGCGCTACGAAGAGGCCGCCAAAGTCAGCCCCGACGACTATCAGGCTCTGCATTTTCTATCCATGACCTACACCAAGCTGGGCCGACGCGCCCATGCAGCCGCAGCCGTGCGCGAATCGGTCGAGAAAGCCAAAAAGCACATCGCCTTCCATCCTGACGATGTCCGGGCACTCTACCTGGGTGCAGGCGGACTCATAGAGCTGGGAGAGATGGAGGTGGCTCAGGAGTGGGTGGCCAAGGCGGTGAAGCTCGATCCGGAAGACGCGCTCGTGCTCTACAACGTGGCCTGCGCCTACACCCAGCTCGGCGAGTACGAAAAGGCCCTCGACTGTCTCGAACAATCCGATACTGCAGCCAGCAGCTCAGAAGCTCTGAACTGGATCGAGAACGATCCTGACCTGGACCCTCTGCGGGATATGCCGCGTTTTCAGGCCCTACTCGGAAAGCTGGATCAGGACAACGAGGCCTAGATACATCTGACGGCCACCGACATCTGGATCGAGAGTGGTCTACTGCTGCTCGACCGCCTGATTGAGAATCGCGGCCACCTGCGCCGGTGGCATGCCGCTGTTGATGAGCATCAGCAGCTGGCTGAGCCGTTGCTCAGTCACCTTCCCCTGGGAGAAGTTGGCGATCTTCTTGAAGGGCAGATTCCTCAAGATCGCGGCAAAGAACGGATCGTCGGCGGCCATGGCCGTCTGGGTGCCCTTTTGCTGTTCCACCATGAAATCGACCACGACCTTACCCCGCGGATCGCGAAGAATATCGTCGATCACCGACTCGAGCGTGAAAACCGTGGGCGGCAAAGTCCCCGCCTTCAGCTCCATCGGTAGGGTGGCTCGGATATCGGCAGCTGAAGCACCGATCAGGAGCTCGTAGTGGCCTGGCTCGATAACCCATTGGTGATGGCCGTCGTGGTAGTAGGCCAGGCGCCCGGCAGCCACGGGGATGGTGACCTGTCGCGACTCGCCTGGCTCGAGGAACACCTTCTGGAAGGCGACGAGCTCACGGTCGGGACGCGGCAGCGCCGGGTCGATGTGCCGGGAATAGACCTGCACTGTTTCAGCCCCGGGGCGGTCCCCGATATTGGCAAGCTGAAGCGTCACCTCGATGTCGCTGTCGAGAGACTCCACCTGCTCCGGGACCTGTACCTCGGAGTACTCGAATCGGGTGTAGGAAAGACCGTGGCCGAACGGGTACGTCACCGGACGATTGGCAGTTTGAAAGTAGCGGTAGCCAACATTCAGGGCCTCTCCGTAGCGCACGACGTTGGGGCCGCCAGGGAAATTCATGTCGCTGGCGTGGTCGGTCACCGACGAGGTGAAGGTCTCGGAGAGCCTGCCGGAAGGATAGCTCTCGCCGAACAGTATCTCGGCGATCGCGCTTCCCCAAGCCTCGCCTCCGAGCCACCCCATGAGAATCGCTGAGGCATCTTCCTTGAAGATGTCCACGCTCATGGCGCCCCCGCCGGTCAGAATAACCACAAAAGGCTTGCCAGTGCTCTTGACGACCTCGATCAGTTGCAGGTCCGCGGTCGCGAGCTCGATCGAAGGCCGATCCCAGGCTTCCGCGTCGTGCGACGCCGGCTGACCGGCGAAAACGAGAACCAGGTCCAGCTCTTGAAGCCCCTGTTCCAGGTCACTCTTCTGTGCTGCTGTCAGACCGTCCTCGGCGTACTTCTCCTGCCAGGCCGTCAGCTTGTGACCTTGAGCTGTGCCGATCTGATGGACGAAGGCCCACGGCGAATCGATGTCGGAGGTGTTGATCTGCGAGCTGCCGATACCTTGGATGCGGGGCTCGAGAGCGAGCCGTCCGACGACACCGATCTCGAGCTTCTTGTCGCCCGTGATGGGTAGAGTGCCGTCATTCTCGAGGAGGACGGTCCCTTCGATGGCCACCCGTCGAGCCAGATCGTGGTTGGAGCTTCGGGGATCGATTGCAGGTTTCTCGGGCATGACCGCCTGACGGTCGACCAGCTGCAGTACCTTGGCGGCGGCCCGATCGAGATCGCTTTCGGCCAGCTTGCCGTCTTGCACCGCCTGAACCACTACCGGTGGCGTCTGGGGGTTGCCAGGCATCTCGATGTCGAGACCGGCGACGATGGATGCGACGGGGTCGTCCACGGCGCCCCAGTCAGAAACCACCAGACCTTCGAATCCCCAGTCTTCTCTCAGGATCTTCGTCAGCAGCTGTGGGTGCTGACTGACATACGTGCCGTTCACTTTGTTGTAGGCGCTCATGACCGCTTGCGGTCGACCCTCTTTGATGGCGATCTCGAAGCCGCGCAAATAGAGCTCGTGCATGGTGCGCTCGTCCACCTGGGCATCGATGGTCATGCGGCGATGCTCCTGGTTGTTGACCGCATAGTGCTTGATGGTGGCGCCCACACCCTGGGATTGAACCCCGCGGACGAACGCTGCAGCTGTGGCACCGCTCAGAAAGGGATCTTCGCTGTAGTACTCGAAGTTCCGACCCCCCAGGGGGTGGCGCTTGAGGTTGAGACCCGGAGCCAGCAGCAGGGTCACGTCGTTGTATCGGGCCTCGGCGCCGATGCCGGCGCCCAGCTCTTCGATCAATGTCGGATTCCAGGTGGCCGACATGGCGGAGGAGGAGGGGAAGCAGGTGGCTTCCACCCGGGCCTCCAGGGTCGGTCCGTCAGCCTTTCTCAGACCCACAGGCCCATCCGCCATCCAGGTGGCCGGGATGTCGAGGCGGGGGATCGCGAAGGTCTCCCAGGTGTTCTGACCGGTGGTCAGAGAGGCTTTTTCCTCCAAGGTCAGCTGGTCGATCTTGTCGACAGCCAGAGTTTCTTGGCTGAGAGCCAGAGTCGGCGACGCGAGCAGCAACGCTGCAGCAACGATACGGTATTGACGCTTCATGATTCTCCCCTTTGTGACGGTCCGGACAGGTGCCAGTGGCCCTATCCTAGACGCTCATGAATCCAACGCCAATGTAGGGGAGGGTCTCGCACCCTCCTGGGCGGCGGCAAGCCCCGTCCCCACGGCTCCGCAACGGAAAGAGCAGCGTCGTTCAATGCGTGATGCCCATGACCCGGTCCAGATAGCGGGAGCGCATCTGTCGCCGTGCCAGGCGCTGTTTGACGGCGGGCATCTTCAGGATGGCCCCGAGAATCGCTGCCATGGCGCGGTGACTCGCCAAGGCCTGGTTGTCGAAGATCAGGTTTTGGAGCTTGTCTCGTTCCAGCGCCATCAGGACGGCTCGATGAACCGAGTTGACGGGTGTGATGACCCTCTCGGCTCTTGGCTGCAGCCGGATCGCTTCGCGGGCGCAGTTGCGCACGCAGACGCCGCACCCCAGACACATCTGTTCATCCAATTTGGCTCGACGCAGCTTGGGATGCTCGGGATCGTTGGCCGAGACCATGCCCATGGCCTCGACGGGGCAGGCCTGAACGCACTTCGTGCAGCCGTTACACAGCTTACGATCGATCTCTGGCAGGTAGTTCGTGGTGTGGACGGGGTTGAGCAGACCAAAACGGCGTTGGGCGTTCATCGCTTCACAGCAACATCCGCAGCAGTTGCAGATGAAGTTGACCCGTTGTTGGATGTTCTCCCCGAACTGGACCAGGTTCTGCTCTTGCGCCTGCTGCAGCAGATCGAGCCCCTCTTCGACATCCATTTCGCGGGCAAAACCGTGTCGCATGAGAGCTTCGCCAGTCCGGTTGAAGGTCATGCAGATATCCATCTCGGCGTCACAGGCGTGCCCGGCGTGCTCGGCCTTGTGCCGGCAGTAGCACATGCTGACGCCCCGATGCTTGGCAGTCCTGATGACCTCGCTGGCTCGTTCGTAGTCGAGGACCTGAAGGGTGTTCTCCGTCGGTAACGCCGACTCTTGGACGAAGGTCCTGCCCAATTGTGTTTGGCCCTCGGTGAAGAGAGCTTTGACGAAGTCCTCCTCCACGGTGATGTACTGGCAAAAGAGCTCTGAAAGCACTTTCTGGTCGAGATCTCCTTGCACTCGCATCAGTGAAAACTCGAAGAACCCGGCCATGGGTGGGGGCAGGACATAGTGAAGCTCGCCGGAAGGGTTTTCCATGTCGAGGAGAATCGCTCGGCCGGCCAGCTCCTCCAGTACCTTTCGCGCTTCCGTCTCGGGTCTCTTCCAGACTGCGGCGGCAGTGCTGACGGTGAACGGTTTGATCGGCAGCAGAGCGACCAGGCCGGCCTCCTTCTCACTGAAAAGCATCTTCAGGATGGCGTAGAGGAGCTCTGAGGGCGGAGCCCCTTGTGGAGCTCGATTGAGCCTGTCGACCAAGGACTCGTAGCCTGATCTTGCGGTGAGGTGCGCCATGGGGTGACTCCGGGTCGGAAATCCTCCCCAGAATACTCACGATCGCGGCCCGGGTCGCCACCCGCAGGGGTGGGATGATGAGCGAGCTATGCCCGGCGGATCAAGAGGAGAGTGCGGTCGTCGGCGTAGGGGACGCCGCGAGTGAACCTATCCAGGTCTTGCTGGATGGCTTCGGACAGGATAGCCAGATCATCCTGACGGCGGAGCTTGCAGATCTTGGCCAGACGGTCGATCCCATATTCCTCATCGTCCGGGTCGCTGGCTTCGGTGATGCCGTCGGTGTAGAGGACCAGGAGATCCTCGGGTGCCATCTCCACGGTCTGTTCCGTGTAGATGCCTTCCGGCATCAGACCGACGGGAGGCCCTGAGGAGTCCAGCTGTTGAACATCGCCCTTGGCGCTGAGAAGGAGACCCGAGTTGTGACCCGCGTTGCAGTAACTGAGGGTGTGGGCCTGAGGGTCGAGGACCGCGAGAAACATGGTGGCGTACTTGGCC
>CAMYLC010000183.1 GCA_947259195.1 Thermoanaerobaculia bacterium
TGCAGTTATTCCTTTTCGTGTCTCTGCGTTTTTTATTGTGTCGGAATCACAGCGGATTGGAAAACCCCGGTGACCCGATTTCGTGCCGGCACGCGCCAGCAGCGCACTCCAGGCAGTGCGACTCGCGCTGCAAACCGCTCATAAGGTCTGACCTGCCCTGACCCGGCGGAGTATGTCACCATGATCGGCATATTAATGTGAATATGATCTCACTCACAAATGAGACCCACGACCCGTAGTTTTCTTCTCGGTGCCGGAGCAGGTTGTCTGCTCACAGTACTGGCAGGGGGCCTCATTGCGGTCGGAATCGGCTTTTGGGCAGTGACGCAGATGGCCGAGTGGCCTGAGGGTGGTTCAGAATCCGGGCTTCCAGCGCCGCCGGTACCAACTCTTTCGGACCCCTTTGATTATTCTTGGCATCTCCATTCTCCTGATGGCGTACGGGTGCGGTTGACCGAATTCCGGGGTAAACCTCTGGTGGTGAACTTCTGGGCCACATGGTGCCGCCCTTGCATCCTGGAGTTGCCAGAGTTGGAGCGGTTGGCAGAGAACTTCGACGACGAGATTGCCTTCATGTTGCTTTCGGAAGAGCCAGCTGCCACCTTGAAGAAGTTCGTGGAGAAGACAGAGCTGACGCTCCCTGTGGTGAGGGTGGCGAGTTCTCCAGAGGGGACCTCATTCCCGTCACCAATACCAACGACGTGGATCGTGGACAGCGCGGGTAACATCGTGTTTCGCCATACCGGCGCCGCGGATTGGTCTGACAGCGCCGTCGTGGAATACCTCAGAACGCTAACCGAAGGTAGTCGTTAGGGGTGCCGCGACCCACGAGCGGCCCCGGATGGACAGGCGATTCATGACTCGAATCAAAGCTAGTGGGCGCTTATACATAGCTGCCTTGAGAAGGAAGTCTGAATCATGGAGATGCCAGAGAACCCCGCCCAAGGCTCACGTCGACGGTTACTAGCAGTTCGCCTCCTCGGGCCCTTGGTGACTGTCCTAGTGGCTGGCTTGCTGATCTTCGCCTATCGACGGGTGCAAGTCAGAAGTGGCTGGCACCCCTACCTCCAATTGGCAAAGCAGACAGGAGACTTGAAGGGAGGTAAGCAGTGTTCTTTTTTGTCTGGTGGCTTGAGAGTTCGGTGATTCTGAGCCTAGCAGTGATACTGGTCCTACCATTCTTCAACCGTGCAAAACCGTGGACATATAGAGTGCTTCTGTCTCTTGGTATGGTGTCCCTAGTTTGGACACTTCTGCCTACCATTGGCGCGTTTGCTGATGGGAAGCTCAATGGATCGCCAATCATGTTTTTGTCAACGGTACTAGCATTTGGAATACTCGCTGTTGTTGACGCCGTTTCGGATGGTGCGCAAAGACAGGACCGCTAGTTTCCGAAGAGGTGCCATCCGATTCTGAAAGAACGCGGGAGGGCATTGCGACGTCTAAGGTATGGCAAGGAGACTGCGGTTCATCCCCCAAGGCAGCGCCCTGGTCGAAGTGACGTGTCGGACAATGCAGGGCCGATTTCTGCTCCAGAAGTGGCTACTACCTCTTCCCTGGGCGTTCTGCGTAATTCGTGGGTTGGCGTGCAGAGAGCCACCGGCCACGCTCTGAATGAAGTGGAACTCCTGCAGGCCCAGGGCCTCGCAGCTACGCATGACCGCCGCCTGATTGTGCGGGTCGTGAACGCCGTGCAGGACGGGCACTAGGGTCCGGGATCGGTGGCGGATGGCCTCTTCCAGACGGAAGCGTCGAACGGGGTTCAAGAGTCCCCGGTCGCGAAAGGCACGCAAAGGCTCGGGGAACTGGTCGGTGAGCCGCTCCAGTTCGGCCAACTGCTCTTCTGTCGGTGGTGGCTTGGGCGTTCGACGGCCCCGCGGAGACGGGGTTCCATCGGCTCGCAATCTACACTTGGTCATGACTGACTGCCAGTATATGGGCAGCTGAGGCCTTGAGTCGTCTGTCGATTGGAGGTCCGTCCGGGCGGCTCGCAGGCGGACGGCGTCGGCTACTCAGACTGCAATGGGGGGGCCGCCACCTCGTCACGTCTTCGCGCCGGATCTCGCGTAGTCTTCGATGGCTCTTGCGCTGCGCTCGACGAGGCGCCCCACAGTCGAGCCACCCGAACGAACCTCGGGCACCGGTGAGGGTAGTAGTAGCCTGCGAGTAGAGCTTCCCGGTGCACCCGTCGGTCGTTGATACATCTTCCCAGTCAGGTTGTCTATCGGAGGTCGGTCCGAGGGGTAGGAGACCAGGGGGCTGTCCTCCCTTCCGCTGCAAGAACCGCCCGGTCTCCTACCCCTCGAACCGACCTCTTGGGTGTCCTTGACCTGAGCCTCGAATCTTGTTGCCCTCAGAATGCGAGTCCTCCGGCCGGATGCCCTGCCCCCTTCCGCGGGCGGCCGCAAGGGGCTCCCCTACAAAGCCGCCGCCGTCCCCCTGCGAACCACTCGGACGGGCCTTTGCAGGCAAATGGTCATCTGCCCAGGCCCCACTGCCCCAAGGATCGGCCGAAGGCACGCCGGCCGCCTCAACCCTCAAGCCCTCAAAGATCGCTCGGCGACTTCGCCCGAGCGCCTCAACCCCCGAGCCGCCACGCCTCCGGCGTGGGCGGCTACGACAGGCCGAGGATGCGGGGAAGGTCTTCTTCGAGGGCGGCTTCGGCTTGGCTTTGGGTCTCGCCCAGGGCGATCACGTCCAGCTTGCCGAAGCCTTCCAGAGGGCCTGTGTTGTAGAAGATGAAGCGGCCGGTTCCACTCTGGGCGCTGTAGGCTTCGGTGCCGACTTTTTCGACCAGATCACTGAAGCTGGCTCCGACCAACCCAGGATGGACAAAGTCCTGGGCTCGATAGGGTGGTCTGGGCCGGCCGGCCAAGAGGCGATCCAAGAAAGTCATTGGGATGCTCGTGCCACCCCAGCGGCCGTTGCACTCCGTGAAGTGCAACTGAAATTCACCGACGGGGTCGCCGACGAGCACGAAGTCGAAGGAGCAGCGGCCGACATAGCCGAGCGACTGGAGGGCGAGAGCGATGGCGATCGAGCCGTCTCCGGCGGCGGCGTTGACCGCTGGCGGTAGCGTCGAGGGCCGGCTGCCCACGAAAACCTTATGCTCTCCTTCCAGCAGCTGCTCGAAGATTCCGTCGAGGCGCGGTGCCCCCATCTCCCTCGCTGGAATCCACAGCTGCGTCGAGGGAGAATGGTCGACCTTCTCCCACGCCACGACCTGAACGTCCTCGCCACCCTGCCACTGGGTGCGATCGAGAAATCGGCTCACTCTTGCTGCCACGTCATCCACCGATCGTCCCTGGATCTCGGAAGCCGCAAAGACCTTGTTGCCCATGGCAGAGGCGCAGCGAAGTCGCTTGAGGCCGACCTGGGCGTGGCGCTCGGCCAGCGACAGGAGCTCTCGAGCCAAGGCTTCCGGCGATCGCCCGATTCGCGTTTCCACGAGCCACTCAGGGCCTAGAACCGATTCCACCAGTTGGCTGAAAAGGTGCTTGTCGTTGGCTATCCAGGTTACCGGTGGTGGTGGCGCCGCCACGCTGACCGGGGCTCCCGTTGACCGGGCCAGGGACTGAGCCAGCTCCCACACCTCGTCGATGCCCATGAACGGATCGATGGTCAGGCTGCCGCTGGCCTCGAGCCGCTGCAGGATCCGAGTCCTGGCTACGCCTTCGCTGCAGGCTCGTGCCAGAGCCAACCGCGATTCGACCGGTGTCGCTTGCACGAACTCCACAGGTGCCAGATTCAGCTTCTCCTGGCAGTACGATTCGTAGCCAGCTGCCGCCGGTGTCACCGCAGCGTAGAGATCGTCGGGGTCGGCCCGCAGCCTCGCCCTGTGTTGGTACTCCTCGACGCCGGTGATGTCGACGAGGAAGGGAATGCCTGAGAAATCGTCCAGACGGAGCACGGGAGCCTGAGGCCCGGAACCACTCCATCGCGACTCGGCGAAGGGCGCGAGCCTGGCTTCCAGGTCCAACGCCTCGCTCAGCTGCGCCGCAGCTCTTACGGCAACGCCAGCGGATCTCTCTGGAGTCCTCTTCTGAGTCATGGCCTCTTCTGGTGTAGAGGTCCTAGTGTAGCTGGGACGGGCCCTCTCCGATGGGTGCTAGCCGTCGGGAAAGAGCGTGGGGTCTATGCCTGGAACGACCCGCAGAGCATTCTTGTAGTAGAGCTTCTTCAGCACGTCATCCGGCAGGTCGAGACCGTACATCTTCCAGAAGGCGTGCCGGCGGCGGTAGTAATCGAAGTAATCGTCGGCTGTTTCCAGGACTCGGAAATAGACGTGGTACTCGTCGGGACGCCAGGAGTCCTTGCCGAACATCACCCGATCCTGGTAGCGGATCAGCCAGTCCCTGGCGAAGCGCGGCTGTCGGCCCAACTCGGCGAGGACGGCACCGATCTCGGTGTACATGTTGGGCAGCTCATCCATCAGCGCGCCCAGTCTCTCGAGATCGTTGCCCATCCAGCCGAGATGAGCGTTGATGAAGTTGGTGCGCGGATGCTTGCGGAAGACGTCGTGTTGCTCACCAATGACCTCTTCCCAGGATGGGTAGATATCGGGGTCACGGTAGCGATCCGGCCGCTCGATTAGCTCGAGCAGCCGCTCGTTGCTCTCGTCCTTGTCCTGCCAGAACGAGGCCGGCTCACCGGTGTGGATGAGAACGGGGATTCCCAGCTCACCGCACTTTGCCCAAACCGGGTCTAGGCGTGGGTCGTTGACCGCGATCCGCTCACCCGCGCCGTCTTTGGCGGTGAGCCCGAGGTTCTTGTAGATCTTCAGACCCTTGGCACCGTTGGCGACATCTGCCTCGAGTTGACGCAGGGTGCGCTCGCCCCAGTCCGGCTCGTCGATCCCGAAGAGATCGATATTGGTGAAGACGATGAAGCGCCCCGGAGCATTGTTCGTGGCGTTGGCCACTGCACCCTCGAGATAGTCGCTGTCTCTCAAAGCGAACCGGGTCGAGCCATCGGTCTGCGTGACTCGCCGGAAGCCGCGCCCACTCAGATTCACCATCACCGCCATGTTGAGCTTGTCCATCTCCGCCGTCAGCTGGCTCAAATCCTGATCGGGCATGCCGAACTGGTGGTTGTGGACATCGATGAACGGGTACTTGGCCCGCGTCAGCGGATGCTCGGTAACCACGAGCGTGGAGGGTGGATCGTACTCGTGAAACGGCAGGTTCTCGACCTCCTGGGCCCAGGTGCCTGCTGCAGTAGACAGTGCAATCACTATCGTCAGCGCTCGACGCATTCGTTCGACTCCCTCTATCGCAAGCGAGAAATTCGTCGGAGAAGGATAGCGGATTTCGAGACCTGACAGATTCACATCACGACGCGCCGCCCTTGCCATCCCGATTCCAGCTGAGGACAGGCGTCACAGCGGAGCTTGGCATCACAGAACCGGATCTCGCAGCCGACCGGTCTACCGAGAAGGGCCAATGAGATCCTCTCCAGTTTCTGGGTATTTCTACCCTTCACCAACACCACGTCTCCTGGCTGGAGGATCTCCTTGATGGTATCGATGGCCTTCGCCAGATCAGGGCCTGCGTTGATCACTCTGTCCGGGTGCATTCCGCCCGCCTTGGCGCCGACCGCGTATCGTCTGCGGTGGTCGCCCAGCACCACGATACTGAAAGCGATCCCGGCCATCCGTTGACCCAGCCGACGGTAGATGGGGCCCTGACTGCCAGGCGGCTCCGAGACCTCTCCTATGACGATCAACTTGCGCTTGGTCGGAATCTCAGCCAGGACATCGAGTGCCACGTCGATCGTCTCCAGGCTGCTCTTGAATTCGTCGCGCAACAGGAAGGCCCCGTTGGCAAGAGGGACCAGTTGAAGTCGGCCCTGTGATGGGTCGACCGAAGCCGCGTTGATGGCGGCTTCCTGCAGGGTCTTTCCCTCGCCGAGGGCGGCTGCGATTCCTGCCGTGGCCGCTCGAATCCCAGGCTCACCCAGCAGCTTCGTCTGTATCGTGATTCGCTCATCGGCCGCCTCCACCTCGAAGAGCATTCCCTCGGGCCATCTCAGTCGGGCTTGGCATGCCACCACGTCACACCACTCGCTGAAGCCGTAGGTCAAGACGCGGGCCCGGGTCTGATCCGCCATCCAGGCAACGTTGGGGTCGTCGCCGTTGAGGATCGCCAGGCAGTCGGCATCCAAGACCCGCACCATCTCGGCCTTCTCGGATTGGGTTTGTTCCAGGTCGATCAACGACCGATGGTGTTCGGTCCCGATAGAGGTGACCACCACCAGGTCGGGTTGCACCAAGCGCGCATACTCGGCCATCTGACCGGGCCCATCGATCCCCACTTCGAGCACCCCGTAGGGGTCTTGTGGCCGCACGGCGAGAAGGGCCTTTGCCACATGGCTCCATGAATTTCGGGCAGACACTCGGTTCGGGTCGGCGCCCAGGGTGCAGGCAACGGTCCTGGCGGTGGTGGATTTACCGTACGAGCCGACCACGGCCACGATGCGTGTGTGTCCCCGCAGTGCCCTTCGATGACGACCTGCCAGACGAGAGTAGACCGGCCAGCCTCGATGTAGGAGTCCTTCCTTGAGTTGGCTCCGACCCACCGGTGTGCGCAGAAGGTGAAACAGGTCGCTCGGCGAGTAGCGCATGCAATCGCCTCAGGGTACCAGCTGGAGAACCTGCTCGATGTGGGGCTCCACGTCCTGTTGCCACACGACTGTTGCGTCTCGATGCTCCTGGTTCAGTCTGGAAGCAGCCCGCGGAGCTTCGAGATTGCCCGGTGACGTCTCGACTCTACGGGCAGCTCCGCCGTGAACCGCTGCAGCTCTGCCAACAGGGGATCTTGATCAGAGCGTCCGCCGATGATGAGGACGAAGGGCTCGACTTCCGAGTGGGCCGGTTCCGTGGAGAGCTTCCAATAGAGAATGCCGGCCAGAAGATCTCCTCCCATGGCCAGGTTCGCTTCGTACAGGCCCCTGACCGCCTCGGCTCGCTCTGTCGGATCGTCGGGTTGCTCTTCCCAGATCATCAGATGAGAGCCCGAGGGTGACGGCAGCACCGAGAAGCCATTGGCCGCCCAGGGCTCGATCGTCGAGTTGGCGCGCCGCGTATACCCGAGCTCGGTGAATAGAACCCTGTGATCGGGAACGCCCTGACGGATCCGAAGCGCATCGATGGTCTGAAAGATGTTCGTCCAGCGGGTCGTGAAGAGAGCCGTTCGTGAGCCGGCGGTCGAGTTGGGCAGATCACGCTTGCGGAGGGGAAAGTAGGCGTTGATGCTGATGAGATCTAGCTCGTTCCAGAAGCTCACCGACTCGAATTGATCGAAATTGGCGGCATAGGTCAGGGAACCGCTGTAGACCTCTCGAACCTGGTCGATGAGCCCGGCCCATCGTCCTGCGATCAGTCGGCGCCGGGCATTGACCTTCGCTATCGGGTCTGCGGCGTCGAGAAACGAGACCTTCTCGGCCCATTGTGCGTGGGCCGCGGCCCGGTCATCGAGATAGGGCTCGATGCCCTCGTATCCTTCGCTGCCGCGCACCCAGATCTGCTTTCCCTCGATCGCCTCCCGGTGCTCCAGGACCTTGGCGTTCTCGTGGTCCACTTTTTCTTCGTTGGACCAGTACTCCTCGAGAGCTGGCAGCTCGTCCACCGGCACGGTATCGGCCATCGAGTTGAGCTCGCTACCGATCGCCAGGACATCGATGCCCTCTTCCTCTGCGATGCGAGCCCATTCGAGAACATAGTCGCTATATCGATCGAACCACTCGTTCAGGGCCTCATCGGAGTCCGGCATGATCATGCCGTGCCAAAAGAACTTGTTGCGCTCGAAGGCGTGATCGAGAGCCACGCGCAGCACCAGCACGACATCGAGACCCACCCTCCTGGCGGCACGAGCTTCGGAAAGCACCCAGGGCTCCTCCTCCTCCCACCAGAGATTCGTCGAGTCCCAATCCCCCTGTTTCGCATAGACGGTGACCGCGACCGTGTTCATCCCGCTCTCCGTCAGGGCGCGAGCCCAAGCGTCGTGGTCGGCCTCGTTGACCTGAATACCGCCCAGGTAGAAGACAGGTCCGGTCGACCGCAGGGCCAGAAAGAGGCCGATGCCCGCCAGGAGAACCAAGAGGATGGTCAGGAGGCTACGCAAGGTCGGATGCCAGTGACTTCGCTAGGAGCTTGATGAGCATTGAAGGCTACTATGCCGAAGACTCCTGGGTTCGGGGTGGGCTCGAGCATCATCGGGCCTACCACCTCGGTTGCAAGCTGGTATCGTTTTGGCCATCGCCGGAAGAACCACACTCTCTCGAGATCCGCCACCACCGACGCCCCTTCGAGTCCGCCCTTGTCTCTGTACACCATACGACGTCTGATCGGACCGCTGCTTGTCGGTGCTGTTGCCCTGACCGCAGTCGCCTGGTTCATGAAGGGCCGCCTGGTGACCTCCGGCGAGATCGAAGCGACTCTGCTGCAGGAACCAGAGCAAGGAGCCACGACGCGAGAGCCGTTCGAGTTCGAGTACAAGGGGCAGCAATGCAGGGTGAAGCCAGTGGCAACCTACGAGTTGTGGGGTCTCGTTGTCAGCCATAACAACATCGAGAGCATCGCCGACCTCTACCATGACAGCACGTCGGTCGATACCAAGGATCTCTGTGTCATCTGGGGCGGCAACCTCGAAAAAGACGATTTTCGGCAGGTCGAGTTCAAGAGCGGGTCGTGGACCTGCTACTTCCAATACCCGCAGGGCGTGAAGTTCGCCCACCACGAGCTCGGCAACAACCACCTCATCACTGACGACCCGTCGATTCGAGACCAGATCGCCGCCGTCAGGGTCGGCGACCAGGTCCGAATGAGGGGGCTGCTGGTGGACTATCAGATGGACGACTGGGAGACCTTCTGGCGGCGATCCAGCACCGTGCGAACCGACACCCTCTGTGAAGTGGTCTTCGTGGAGGAGTTGGAGGTACTGCAGAGGGGAACCCCAGGCTGGTATACCGCATACCGAGTCGGGAAGGGCCTGATCCTGGTACTTCCGGTCCTCTACCTTGCGGTCTTCTTCCTCGAGTCGGGCCGGTCGGACAGTCAACTCGGCAGGCTCTAGCCCCGCCCACCCTACCTGCCTGGGTCTTGGGTCTTGGGTCCTGCGTAAAGAGTCCAACTTGTCCACAGTGCTGGGGATCAAGGGATCAGGGCCTGCCAGTCGACCGGCTCGGGGCTCGTCAGGACCTCGGGTGGCAGGGCCTCCAGGACAGCGATATCGGTGTGGCTGCTCTCGCCCCGGTTGTCCGACAACAGGATTCGGCCATAGCGCTGCCAGTTGCGCCAGGGCGAGGAGAAACGCGGTTCCTCGTCGGCCGCATCGGCGTAGAAGTCCCATTGCTCGACAAGGCCGCTATCTGCCGCGACGTATACGCGGTACTTGTTCTCAGGCGTATTGCCGACGGCCTCGAAAGTCAGCTGCAGCACCTCGGCCGGACGGCCATCCTGCATCTGTCGCTTGCCGACATGCTTCAAGGTCACGCCAGAGTCCTTGAGCTTGTAGGGCATGAACATCCAGTAGCTGTCATTGATCCAAACACTCTCGCCATTGTCCAGCATCGCCGACAGATCTTCGGGATTTGTCACCGGGTCTCCCTCCAGCCAGGCTCGGCCCTGCTTGGTGCGCAGATTCATCAGGATCAAGTATCGGCGCTCGGTCTCGCGGTCGACACCTTCGATCCGAATGTCGCCGGTTTGCTTGTCCCAGACATGACGACGACGACCAAAGAAGCTCCACGTGAGGAAGCGGGTCTCGTCCCAGGCCTGGCGCCCTCCAAGCTCGACCATGACGCGGTCGGCGATCTCGACAGCGTCGGGGTCGGAGCCCTGCAGGTTGAAGCCTTCAGCCGGCGGGTTGGGTTCCGATGCCCCCAGGGCTACCCCGACCGCTGCCAGCAGGGTGTAGAGAACGAGCGTTGTCAGAATCGTTGGGCGCTTGACCATCAGGACCTCCTCTCAGAGCATTTGAACTCTACGATACGCGGTCCGGTTTCGCGAAGTTCGAGTCAGGCTCAGAAGGGTACATCGACGGCTTCGCACAGAAACTCGACCAGGGAGCTGCCCTTTCGGCAGAGTTTCCAGTACTCCGTCAAGAAGTCGGGATCTCCCGCGGTCTTCGCGTCGAAGTTGGCAACACCGATGAAGTCCTTCCGCTTGAGATCTTCGATCATGGGGTCGTCGGGGTCGTAGCCCTTGGGTGCTCGCTTCAGAGAGTCGCCGGCCAACTCCAGCGTCTCGGTAAATGGCTTCGATCGTGTAATCCGTTTCCAGCGCTCTGGCTGCTCGACAATGGCGGCGCGGATTGCGGACAGAGAGTCTCCGTCTGGATGCCAGATCCCGACTCCGGCGAAGCAGCCGCCAGACTCGAGATGGAGGTAGAAGCCGGGTGCGTGGACGTCTTTGCCTTGCTTGTGGCGAAACTGGATCCCGACATGGGTCTTGTAGGGGCTCTTGTCTTTGGCAAATCTCGTGTCCCTGTAGATACGGAACATGGAGCCGCCTGAGGCCCGCGGGTCGGCGAGGAAATGCCGACTGATCTTGTGCAGCTGGGGCCCGAAGTCACTGATGAACTGCTGCGCGGGGTGTCTCACCTCGTCTTCGTAGCGCTGCTTGTTCGCCTGAAACCACTCGCGTTGGTTGTTCTTCTTCAGGTCCTCCAGGAAGCGGAAGAACGCGCGGTTGAAGTAGGTCTGCTCGGAGGGCATTGCTTGTCTCCTCATCGGTCCAGTTGGGGAATTGAACGGTCGCCTTATCGTCTCACACGGCCTTGGCGGGAATCGGGTCTTGAAAATCCTGCGGGCAAGCTCCCGCGGGTGTAGACTACGGGCCTGATCGAGACCCTGGCAGTGCTGACGGCCAGTGGCTTCGATCATCAGGTCAGAGAATCCGTTCCCCACATAAGCTGACAACGGGAGGTCAAAGATGCGAAAGACAATTCTCCTGGGCGCGATTGTTGCCCTGCTCGCTCTTCCAGCGGTCGCTGAAGACCTGACGCTGGACCAGGTCCTGGCGAATCACTATGAGGCGCTCGGTGGCCTGGACGCCATCAAAGGCATGGAAACGGCGACATTCGTCGGTCGGATGGCCATGGGGCCAGGCGCCGAAGCGCCCTTCAAGATGTACTTCAAACGGCCGATGAGGGCCCGGCTCGAGTTCACGATGCAGGGCATGACCGGAATCCAGGCCTATGACGGAGAGACCGCTTGGATGGTCATGCCGTTCATGGGCAAGTCCGACCCCGAGGTGATGGCCGAGGATCAGGCGAAGAACATGCAGGAGCAGGCCGACATCGACGGCCCCCTCGTTGATTGGCAGGAGAAGGACCACAAGGTCGAGCTCATCGGCCTGGAAGATGTTGATGGTACCGAGGCCTACAAGATCAAGGTGGATCTGGCCAACGGAGACGTGCGATACCACTTCCTGGACAGTGAGTACTTCATCACGATCAAGCAGGAAGGCAAGACCACGATGCAGGGCAACGAGGTGGAGTTCGAGACCATTCTCAGCGACTACAAAGAGGTTGGTGGCCTGATGTTTCCCCACTCCATCGAGAGCAAGCCGAAGGGTGCGCCCGCCGGCCAGGTAATCACGATCGATGAGATCGAGGTCGGCGTCGACGTATCCGACGACCTCTTCGCCATGCCCGCACCGGCCACTGAGGCGGCCGAGTAGCCTGGGAGGGGAACCATGAAGAGCAATCTCTTGAAGATAGGCATCCTGGTGGTTGCCCTGTCGGGGCCTGGTCTGCCAGCCTCGGCTCAGGTCGAAATCGACTCCAGTACCTTTGGCGGCCTGTATGCCCGTTCGATCGGTCCGGCCATCATGAGCGGCAGAATCGCCGCCATCGATGCGGTGTCGGGGGATCCCTTGACCATCTACGCCGGTGCCGCCAGCGGTGGCGTGTGGAAATCGAAGGATGGCGGCCTGACCTGGAAGCCGATCTTCGATGACTATATCCAGTCTATTGGTGCGATTCGGATCGATCCGCAGGACTCGAACACCGTTTGGGTCGGCACCGGAGAGTCGTGGGTCCGTAACAGCGTCTCGGTAGGTGCAGGAGTCTACAAATCGACAGATGGCGGTGACAGCTGGAAGTTCGTCGGCTTGGGTGAGTCGGAGCGCATCGCGCGCATCGTCATCGATTCCAACGAAACCGATACCGTCTTCGTCTGTGCGACTGGCCAGTTGTGGAGCGCCAACGAGGAGCGCGGCGTCTACAAAACAACCGACGGTGGCGAGAGCTGGGAGCGCGTGCTCTGGGTGGATGAGAACACCGGGTGCTCGGATATCGCGATCGATCCCCAGAGCCCCAACATTCTCTACGCCGGCATGTGGCAGTTTCGGCGATACCCGGACTTCTTCGAATCGGGCGGCCCCGGCAGCGCACTCTACAAATCGACCGATGGTGGCAACAACTGGAAAGAGTTGACGACCGGGCTGCCCGAAGGGGAGAAAGGACGCATTGCTGTCAGCGTAGCTCCGAGCCGTCCGAATCGCTTGTATGCGGTGGTCGAAGCCGAGGAGACGGCTCTCTACAAATCGGACGATCTGGGCGAGAGCTGGGAGGAGATGAACAACTCCCTGGCAGTCAAGAGTCGTCCATTCTATTTCGCCTATGTCGTCGTGGACCCGGAAGATTTCGAACGGATCTACAAGCCCGGGTTCTACCTGGGGGTCTCTACGGATTCCGGCAAGTCCTTCACCTCGATCTTGAGCGGTGGATTCTCCATGGCGGTGCACAGCGACCACCATGCCCTGTGGATCAACCCCGACAATCCCTACGAGCTGATATTGGGCACCGACGGTGGTGTTTACATGTCCTACGATCGCGCCGCCCACTTCAGGCTCGTCAAAGCTCTACCGGTTTCTCAGTTCTACGAGGTGAGCTACGACTTCGACCGGCCCTACAACGTCTTCGGGGGATTGCAGGACAACGGTTCCTGGATGGGTCCCTCACGGTCGGCCGGTGGCATCGAGAACAAGGACTGGACCCTCGTGGGTCAGGGAGATGGATTCCATACCTACCGAGACCCCGAGGAGACGGACATCATCTACGCCGAGTTCCAGGGTGGGAACCTGACTCGCTATCACCTGTCAACGGGAGAGTCCAAAGAGATTCGGCCCCTGCCCGGCGAGGGCGAGGAAGACTATCGATTCAATTGGAACACGGCGCTACATCTGTCGCCGAGCACTCCGGGTACCCTTTACTACGGTGGCCAGTACGTGTTCCGGTCGTCTGATCGGGGGGAGTCGTGGCAGAAGATCTCTCCGGACCTGACGACCAACGACCCGCAACGGCAGCGTCAGATGGAGACCGGTGGTCTGACGCTGGACAACTCCACGGCCGAGAACAACGCCACCATCTACACGATCGCGGAATCGCCCAAGAACCCCAAGGTGTTGTGGGTGGGTACCGACGACGGCCTGGTGCAGGTGACCCGGGACGGCGGTGAGAGCTGGATCGACGTGACCGCGAACATTCCAGACCTGCCGGCTGGACTCTGGGTCTCTCACGTGGAAGCGAGCCCTCACGAGGAGGGTACGGCACATGTATCCGTGGATGGGCATCGGTCGGGGGACATGACCACCTACCTCTACCGAACTTCGGACTTCGGGTCGACCTGGGAGTCCATCGTCAGTGAGGGCATCGAAAGCTTCGCCCATGTCGTGGCGCAGGACCCGGTGAACCCCGACCTCCTGTTCGCCGGTACCGAGTTCGGGATGTACATCACCGTGGATGGTGGCAGCCGATGGGCCCGTTTCAAAGGTGGTTTGCCGCCGGTACCGGTGCGAGATCTGGACATTCATCCGCGCGATCACGATTTGATCGTCGGTACCCACGGCCGAGGTATTTATATCCTGGACGACCTGACCCCTCTTCGAGCCCTGACTGCTGAGACCCTCGAGGCCAATCTGGCCCTGCTGCCGGCTCGTGACGCCGTCATGGATGTATCGGGTGGCATGTCCTGGTTCACGGGCAGCGACGAGTTCTCTGGTAGGAACCCGCCCGAGGCGGCGAGCATCTTCTACTATCAGAAGAAACGGCACATCTTCGGCGATCTCAAGGTCGAGATCTACAACTCCGAGGGGGAGCTCATCACCACCATTCCCGCACCCAAGGTGAAGGGTCTGAATCGGGCGGACTGGCCGATGAGACTGCCTCCACCCAAGCTACCACCCGCCACGAACCTGGTCTTCGTCTTCCAGGGTCCGCGAGTACCCGAAGGGACCTATACCTACAAATTGATCAAGGGCAAGGACACCTTCGAAGGGACCGTGAAGCTGGTGGCAGACCCCCGATCACCTCACTCGGCGGAGGATCGGAAGTTGCAGCAGGAGACCGCCCTCGAGCTCTACGATGCTCTGGAGGGCCTGACCTACGTCATCGACACCCTGATCGATGTGCGGGAACAGGCCAAAGGTAGAGCGGAGCAGGCCGGTGGTAAGGGCGGGCTGGCCAAAAGCCTCGAAGAGTACGCCGACGAGTTAGAGACGTTTCGTGGCTCTCTGGTCTCCACGGCAGAGACGGGATGGATCTCCGGTGACGAGAAGTTGCGGGAGAAGATGGGTAACCTCTTTGGCGGTATTGTTCGATACGACGGACGCCCGACACGGTCTCAGATCGATCGCAAGGATGTACTGATAGGCCAACTGACAACTGCCGAGGTGCGGTTCGAAGAGCTCACGACGAGTCGGGAGCTCAGGTCGTTGAACTCGCAGCTGGAGGGTAAAGGCCTGAAGATCATTACCGTCATGAGCCATGAGGACTGGGAGAAGAGTCAGGAATCGAGCGGCTCCTCCTCCTCGGGAGTCAGCGCCGAGCGGCTGGCCGGAATCCTGTCGAGTCGGGCACTCATTCCGCTCGGCTTCTAGAAGCCAGCTAAAACACACTCGTACTACGATTCAGCCCCCGGGATACCGGGGGCTTCTTTATTCTCAGGGCGTCGGCTTGGACTCAACACAGCTGGGCCCAGGGCACCGCTGGAGAATCAAGAAGTAATCCCCGATCCGGCCGGCGGGCCGGTAGCGCTGCCGCACGATGGGTAGTAACGCTCTGTCCTGCATCAGGCGCTGGAGAGAGGAGTAGGGGAGGCCAAACCAGGGAAAAGAGTCGTTCGTCCTGACCAGGAGGAGCTCTGGCTGCTGATCCCGCATCGTCTCGACGATTTCCTGGTGGACGCTGTCGGCCAGCGAGTAGCCCGGCATGTAGGCGAAGGTAGTGACGAGATGGCGGCCAGCGGTCGGCCGCTCGCCGAGTAGATAGGTGACTCCGGCCAATCCCAAGACGTAGATGCTCTGGCCTTCGGGAACGATCTCGCGGACGATCCGTGAGGCTTCCAGCTCCCTGGCGTAGCTGTAGTAGTGAGCTTCGTTGCCCCGCCGTTCGTGGACGGAAGCGAGAGCCTCACGGCCTGACCACCAGCCCGCGAGATCGGCCGTATCGACCAGGAATCGGGGTGTGGCAATTAGCCAAACACCGATGAGTCCTAGAAGCGTTCCGCCTGCGACGGTCCTCCACCAGGAGTCTAGGGTTCCGGTAGCCAGGTGGAGTAGACCTTCCATACCCCAGGCGACCAGGACCGAGACCCCGACCATAGCGGGCACCGCATGGTAGCGAAAACCGGCGACTCCTGAAGCGAAGGCGGCCAGGCCCCAGGCAAGTGTGCCGACGATGAGAAGCCAGGACGCCCAGCGGATCGATCGCCGCCGGGCCAGCCAGGCCAGCCGCACGGTTCCCAGGGCCATCAGAGCTGCGACAACGAGATTTCGAGGCGTCGAGAGGAAGTAATGGGTGAATCGATCGAACAGGTTGGAAGGAACAGGTCGTACACCTGCCAGGTAGGCGGGATGGTGCCTCGAGAATAGGTGAAAGAAGCCATCGAGGCTCCCAGAGATCATGACGAAGACAGCAACGACAACCGAGACGATGACGACCCCGAAGGTCAGATCCCAGGCCCGGCGCTTGCCCCTATTTGTCCGTATCCCTTCCCACAGGAGTACCAGGAAGAAGAAGACGAGGAGTACCGATGCTTGCGGCTTGAGCCAAGCCGCCCAGGCCAGTGCCATGCCGGATACCAGTGCTGGAAGAGCCCGATCGGGGAGCGCGATGCTGAACAGCGCTGCGCTCAAGCCCAGCGCCACGACCGCGGCTTGAAAGAACTCGACCTGTCCACGGTCTGGCAGGATCCAGATCGTCGAGGAGGTGAACGCGCAGAAGCTCACCGGAAGCAAAAGAAGCAAGGCTAGTGACGGTCCCTGGTGATCGTCGAATCGCAGAGCCAGGGCGCTTGCCCCAAGACCGAGGCCCGCGAGGAACAGAAACACGAGCTCTACGACGCGTGAGGCCAACGCTGAGGTGCCGAACAGCGAGATCCGGACCATCTCCTGCAGGTAGATGGCCGGTGCCTTGTGGTCGAAGACATCGCTGTAGAGAGTCTCGCCCTCGAGCATGTAATTCGCCACGGCCGCGAAGAGCGCGGCGTCCTCGAAATAGGGAAAGACCAGGGCTGGGGCCAGCAAGAGTGCAGACAGAATCGCCGCGACAAGTGAGATCAATGCGATCCGAGCTCTCATGGGGCTCTCATGCTACGCGATGGCCTCGGGCGCACCCAGCACCTAGTCCTTCTCATCTCCTTCCATCGCGCCTTCGGGTGGTCTCTGGGGCAGGGGCTTGCGCGGCAGCAGCTCGTCGCGCATGGCGGCGTGATAGGCGAAGGAGGCTATGACCACGGAGGCCTGTACGAGGTCCTCGCGCTGAGCGTGGTCGAAGACATCCCAGTTGGAGTGGTGGGTGCGAGTGTAGTAGTCGAGGTCATCCTGGATGAACTGGAAGCCGGGTAGACCGACGGCGTCGAAAGCAACGTGGTCAGTGCCGCCGGTGTTGCGGTTGGTAACGGTATCGGCGCCCATGTCACGAAAGGGCTTGAGCCACTCTTCGAACACTTGCGCCACCGCCGCGTTGCCCTGGGTATAGATGCCGCGAATCTTGCCACTACCGTTGTCGAGGTTGAAGTACCCCGAGAGCTTGGCGTGATCGGGCTTGGGGGTGATGGGCCAGCCAAGTGTCCGCAGGTGAGCCGGGAACTCCTGTTGGTCGGGGATCTTGGAGTCGGGTCGGGAGGCGTAGTGTTTCTCGACGTGGGCACGAGACCCCAGAAGACCCTGCTCTTCACCGGCCCAAAGCCCGACCCGAATGGTGCGACGTGGCCTTACGCCCAGGGCTGTCAGGATTCTCACCGCTTCCATGACCACGGCTGTACCGGTGCCGTTGTCATTCGATCCGGTGCCTGGATGCCAGGAATCGAGATGGGCTCCCAACAGGACTACTTCGTCTGCTTTGTCAGTTCCCGGAATCTCGGCAATCGTGTTGTAGACCATGAGGCTGTCGTCGTAGAACTGAGCCTCGATGTCGATCTCGAGCTCGACGTCTTGTTCCTCTTCCAGCAGCCGCAGTATCCAGTTGTACTGCTCGGTGGCCATCGCGATCGTCGGTAGGCCGACACTTGCACCCGGCTCTCTAGAGCCCGCGCTGCCGAGGCGCAGCGTGCCGCCGTCACGCGAGCTGATGTCCACCACGGCAACCGCGCCTTCCTTGATCAGGAACTCGTTCAACGCTCGACGCAGCTGCAGTTGTTCTCTGGCTTCCTCGAGCCATTTCTCGACTTGGCCGGAGGGAAAGCTGAAGAGTTCCATCTCCTCGAGCTCGGTTGGGGAGAGGCGAGCAAAATCGGCCTGCTCTGGAGCCGTGATCTCCCGGCTGTCGCTGACGAAGAGGACCTTGCCCTGCAGCCCGCCACGATACTGATCGAGGTCAACCTCCGTTTCGATTGTTGCTTTGAACGCTCGGCCGCGAACCGGGCCGCTGGTTCCCGGGGTCCACGCTTTGGGCAGAGCCGTCAACGGAGTCTGCCGAGGCTGGATCATGTGTACCGCGGAGCGACTAAAGGACCAGCCACGTCCGAAAGGGCCCCACTCCTCCAGGTGACCATTCTTCAGACCCCATTCTAGTAGTGTCTGGAGCGTCCACTCGTTGGCCTCCACGAGAGCCGGGGAGCCGGTCAGCCGGGGACCGATCCGGTCGGTAAGGTACCGCAGCGTGTCCATGACCTGCGAGCGGTTGATCCCCTCGTCGCGGATTCGGTTGACCATCTCCCAATCGATGGGCTCGTCAGCCCACAAGGTGCGGGCCAGCAGAAGGATGGTGCCGGCGAGAAGAGTGGTGCTTCGTCGCATTGTAGTTCTCCCAATCAAGCACCCACATAATGCATGAGGGTTTCAAGTGGCGGCGCGGGGTCGTACGGGTCGCGACGACTACGGGCGGCAGTCTACCTCACTGATTCGGACTCGAAGAGGGTTCCGAACGACGTTCGGGAGCACCGCGGACAAGCAGACGAAACCGGGGTAAAACGATAGAATCACTACCTCGGGACGAGCCGTAGTTCAGCATTGAATTCAAAACTTCCAAGCGAGGGGCAGACAATGGTCATTTCTCTGGTCAATGTGAAGGGTGGCGTCGGAAAGACCACCACCGCGGTCAATCTGGGAGCGGGATTCGCCGGCAGCGGACTTCGGGTTCTGTTGGTCGATCTCGACCCTCAGGGCTCGGCCAGCTACTCACTCGGCGTCGACACCGACCAAGCGGACTTCTCGAGCGTAGATCTCCTGGTCGGGGAGCAGCCGATCAGCGATGTGATCGTGGGAACCGGCGTGGAAGGCCTCGACCTCATTCCCGGATCCATGAAGTTGGCCGGGGCCGATCTCGCTCTGGCGAGAAAGATGCACCCCGAGCAGCGGTTGAAGAGGGCGTTGAAGCCCCTGCGGCGTCGGTATGACTTCATCCTCGTCGACTGCCCTCCCGGCCTGTCGATTCTCACCGTCAACGGGCTGGTGGCGGCGGACTTCTACATCCTTCCTGTGGTGCCTCACGACCTGGACATGGAGGCGATGAATCACTTCTTCATGGGCCTCGAGACCCTTGGCCGCAGTGTGCGCGGGCTTCCCGACCTTCTGGGAGTTCTGCTGACGATGGTGGATCACCGCACTTCGGTGACCGACGCTGTCGTCGAAGCCATTCGAAGAGCGCTGGGCAGGGAGGTCTTTCAGACGGAGATTCCCATAAACGTCCGTCTCGCCGAGGCTCCAGGGTACGGTATCTCCATCTATGGCTACGAGGGATGGTCGTCGGGAGCGAAGGCTTATAGCCAACTGGGCGGGGAGGTCATACGCCGTTTGCGGAAGAAGGGCGCGATCTAAGCGTCGAGATTCCGCATCGTTCGATACGGAATCTCTACTGATCCTAGGACTCGGGTCCTGAGTCGGATGGCAACCAGACTCTGCGAAAGAGTTGGCAATCAGGAAAGCAGCAGTTCTTGCTTCTCCAGTTGGTGTATCCACTCGTCGATGGCCTCGGCCATGTCGGCGGGTAGGTCGAGAAAGCGCAGCCCCATTCCCGGGTCGTATTGACTCTCACGCGAGTAAGGACGCTGCCAGACAACTTCGCAGTGGCACTTGGCGATTCGATTGATCGGCTCGGGTAGCGAGAACTCGACCCAGAATTGGCTGCCGGGCTCGCGCGGGTTGATGGTGCCGATCATCATGCCGCTCTTGCTCAGGTCCTTGGCGTAACCGAAGAAGCTCTTGTGTTCATCGGTAACCTCTGCCTGCAGAACCATGATGGGGGCACGCAGTGCCTGTCGTGAATCGGCAGGAGGGAGCTCCTCGGACTTGCGCGTCGGCTCTTCCAAAATCATCAACCACCTCGTAGGATCTGGCAGTGCAAAGTGCCGTCAGCTAGTCCCTAGTGTGAGCAGCGGTCCACTACCTGACAATGAAATAGCTCACTTGCGTCGTCGGGGGAGAAATGAGGCTAAGTCGAAACGTCGTGTGTAATCTCGGACAGCGGTCGATTGCATTGACGTCCTGTCTCCTCTTCGGTCTCCTTTTCGGGACCTTCCTCTTCGGGCTCGGGTGCAGCAAAGTGCTACCGAAGAGGTCGGCAGGGGAGAAGCTCTACCGCGAGTACTGCGCGGACTGCCATGGGCTCGACGGTGGTGGCCACACCATCAGGTATATGGGGAACCCCAACGCGGATCTCACGGACAGCTTCTGGAAGTATGGTGGGGGGGACAATGTAGCGATTCAGGAGACGTTGCGCCAGGGTCTGGTGGAGCTCCACCCTGCATCCATTCAAAGACTCGATGGCAAGCAGATCAAGCAGCTTGTCGACTGGGTCCTGAAGCTGCGAGGCGAGGTCAGCCCTTAGCCCCCGTGGGCCACTGGTCCGGGTTTGCGGAGTCGAAGAAGGGCGAGTCTCAAGGCCATTCGGCCGTGTTGCCCGACTCGAATCCGTCCGCAAAGATGGAGCTGACGCTGATGAAACGGAGAATCGTTCCCCCGAGGTCCACCAGATAGAGCTCGCCGGACTCGTCTTCTCCGAAGGCGCTGATGGAATGGGATGTGGTGCGCCATAGGGACTTGGTCCACCTGCCATCCGACATCTGGGAGCCGAACCAGATACGCCCGCTGCAGTAGTCGCCGAAGATGTAAGTGCCTGCCAGGCCGGCGATCGACTGCCCACGATAGCGATAGCCACCCGTCACCGAGCAGCCCAGAGAATGGGCGTACTCGAGGATGGGAAAGTCGTACAGGTGCGCTGCACCGCAGAGGGGTGACGGATCGTTGGGGTTGGCAGTACCCGCCTCGAAGCAGTCCCAGCCCCAGTTCATGCCGCCCGCACTGGGCCAGGGCTCCAAGTCGATTTCCTCGATGGCGTTCTGACCCACGTCGCCGATGAACATGTCGCCCGTGTAGCGGTCGAAGCTCCAGCGCCAGGGATTGCGCAGACCCAGCCCCCAGATCTCGTCGCAATCACCAGAGCCACCTACGTAGGGGTTGTCGGGTGGAATCCCGTAGGCCGCTTCCAGGCCACAGAGGTCGTTGGGCTCGGCGGGCGGTGTGCTATCGACATCAATGCGAAGCATCTTTCCCAGCAGTGTGCCGGGATCTTGAGAGCGGTCGTTCGGATCATTCCCCGAGCCTCCATCGCCCATGCCAATGTAGAGGTAGCCGTCGGGTCCGAACAAGATGTTGCCGCCGTTGTGATTGCTGAAGTCCTGCTCGATCTCGAGGAGGATGGTGGCGGAGGCAGGATCCGCAAGATCTGGATCGCCAGCTGACACAGAGTAGCGGGCGACGATTGTGCGGTCTTTTGCTGTCGGAGGATTGTGGGTGTAGTTGACGAAGAAGTAGCCGTTGTTGGCGAAGTCGGGGTGGAAGGCGAGTCCGAGGAGCCCTTCCTCGTTGGCGGCGTCCTGGACGAGATCTTCGATATCCAGGAAGGGGTCGGCCAGTACCTGTCCCCCTTTCAAGACCCGGATCTTGCCTGCCTGCTCGACGACAAAGAGGCGTCCAGAGCCATCTCCGGAATGGCGAATGGCGACGGGTCGAACAAGGCCGCTGGCGATCGTCTCCAGGTCGAGGTCGTCTGGGGCGTCGGCATGCAGGGCCTCAGGAGCGAAGACGACCGCCAGAGACCAGAGCAGGCGATTTAGCAACGTAAGAGATGGCGATATTCGACAGGTCATTTCTCGGCTCCCGGCAAGTCGACGATTCGAGTTTCGCGGGGCGGTGCGAGCCTGGAGGTGCAGCCGAAGCCGGGACCATAGCACCAATACGGCTGGATCGTCAGTTAGGGGCTTCACGCAAGTGTTGAGCGACTCCCCACCCCTAGGAGTGGGTACCGACCCATCAGATCGGGTGTTGTTTCGGAGTCTCGTACCTTCGAGGATTGAAGAACCCACAGTGAGCCAGCGAGAGTGGGCGAGGGAGAGACGAATGAGGCGGTGCGACAGATCCGGAATCTCGACTATTGTGGCGTGGGCCGTGTTCGTCTCCTTGGTCTGCAGCGCAGTCCTGCAGGCGGAATGGAAGATCGAGTCGGCCGATGGCGACACCTCCATCAAGTTCGGCTTTCTGATGCAGGCGCGAGGTGAGATCCAGGACAGGATCGACGGCGATAGCACCAGTCAGGATCTCTACTTCCGTCGTCTGAGGATTCTCTTCGGCGGCAACATTTCGAAGAAATGGAGCTTTTTCTTCGAGACCGACAGCCCCAACCTGGGCAAGGGCACCGAGTCAGGTGACAAGGTCGCGGCCGATATCTATATCCAGGACTTCTTCGTCACCTACAACCACAGCAACGCATTCAAGGTCGATGTCGGAGCGATCCTCATTCCCTTGTCGCACAACTCCCAACAGTCAGCGGCGACCTTGCTGCCTGCAGACTACGCGGTTTACTCCTTCCTCAACTCCGGCCCGACTGATTCCAGGGTCGGCCGAGACTACGGTGTCCAGCTGCGGGGCTTCCTGGCCAATGACCACTTCGAGTATCGGGCAGGCGTCTATCAGGGCGAGCGGGGCGAGACTTCGGAGAACGGGTTCCGCTACGTTGGGCGGGTTGTTTTCTACCCCTTCGAAGCCGACAAGGGCTTCTATTACGCCGGCACCACTCTGGGGAAGAAGCGCATCCTGGCGCTGGGGGCGGGCATCGATCACCAGGAGAGCTACGACGCCTATGCACTGGACCTGTTCTACGACCAACCCGTCGGGAATGGCAATGGGCTCACCCTGCAGCTGGGTGGAATTCGCTACGATGGCGGGGAGATCTTTCCCGAGCTTTCCTTGAAGGAAACTCTTCAGGTGGAGGCAGGTTTCTACTGGGACCGATTCAAGATCCAGCCGTTCGTCACCTACTACGCCCTCGACAGGGACGAAGAGGAGCTCGACGACCAGAACCGCCTGGGTGCGGGGCTCGGCTACTACATGAAGGGCTTCAATCGAAGCCTGAAGCTCTCCTACACGGATATCAGGACCGACAACCAACCCAGTCGCAGTCAGTGGCTGCTGCAGCTACAGATCTTCATGTTCTGATTGGGGAAGCGGCTTTCGCAGGTTCGGCAGAACGGGCTTTGGGAAATCTCTGAAAAGGTAAACTAGCGCGCCAGACGCCGAGATCGCTCAGCGACTGGCGCTGTCTGCTCCCCGCCTGGACCCTCCGATGCCGGCTCAAAGATTCCGTCTACCCTCGACCGACTCCGAAGTAACGCCGAGACCAGGCGCCGGCTATTGGTTCTACGCCCTCCACCTCGCCACGATCTGGGGCCTGGCGCTATCGAATGCGCTTCAGGGTCTGGCGCTGTTGTGGGTGATGATCCGCTGGCAGCGAGTGCGGCCCTCCTCCGAGACGTTCTATGCGACGGGAATGGACCGACTGCTCAAGCCATTCGCCCTCTATTCGGCTGTGTTCGTGGTGTCGGTGCTGACCTCGTACAAGGTGCCGGAGAGTGCCTGGCACCTGCGAGGTTTGATCGGGCTCACGACGCTGCCCCTGGCTTTCCTGCTGGTACGGGGGGAGCGGCAGGTCCGGCTACTGTTCGATATCTTGATCTGGGTCACCCTTGGTCTGGCGATCCTGGGTATCGGTCAGTATCTGCTGACCGACTATGGCGGTCTGGACAACCGAATTCCGGGAGCCTTCTCCCACTACATGACCTATTCGGGGATCCTGCTGGTCGGCAGCTGCCTGGTTCTGGCGCGGATCGTGGCCGCGACTGCGAACACGCAGTTGCGGCTATGGCTGATCCTGATCCCGATCCTTGTAGCCATGGTCCTCACGCTAACCCGCCATGCGTGGCTCGCCGCATTCATGGTCTTGACGATCGCCTGGCTGCTCAGATTCCGCCGATTGCTGTGGGTCTACGTGGCTAGCGTTCTCCTGCTTCTCGCGTTTACCGCCAGCGTCGCGCCCGAGCATTGGTCGCGCTTCCGCTCGATAGCCAGCCTCGAGGATCCGTCGAATTACGACCGCTTGTGTATGGCCTATGCTGGGGTGAACATGATCGAGGATGCTCCGCTGTTTGGAATCGGCCCAGGGATGGTGGAGTACTACTACCCGATCTACAGACACCCCACCTCGACTCGCTCGCACGTGATGCACCTGCACAACACGCTGATGCAGTTGGGAGCCGAGCGAGGTCTGCTGACAGTGGCGGCCTATCTTTGGCTGATGGTTGCGGCGGCGATTCTGAGTTATCGGGGGCTGAAGAGAGATGGAGGTCTCTCAGGGCCCAGAGCGGATCTCTATTTGGGAACACTGCTGACATTGATCGCGTTCAACTTCGCGGGCATCTTCGAGGCGAATTGGCGCGACACCGAGGTCCAACGGTGGATGCTCTTTCTGCTTGCCGTGCCCTGTTGCCTGCCTCGAATCCGCAGACATGAGACTGTCGACGAGGCCTCTGCCTCGAAGGGCCCTGCTGGTGGTTCGCCAGAGATTTGAATGCGTCCCAGGCCATCAAAACCGAGCGTTGCTCTGCTCGAGCCAGCGGTCGAGAAACAGCAGCGTCCAGGTCTGCTCGTTGGTGAAGCTGAAGATCCGTGGACGCCGGATGATCTCGCGCTCGGCGAGGCGATCGAGTGCCGAGGTGAGGAACTCGGGTTGGTGCCGCACCCAGTCCGCGACCGGTAGATTGAAGCCTCTCTTGGGTCGATCGAAGATCCCTGGCGGTATCCGGTCGTCCATCAACCGCCTCACGATGAGCTTGCCTCGATTGCCCTCGACGTCCCGCAGCAGGCGGGTATCCAGCGAGAGAGCGAACTCCACCAGTCGGTGGTCGAGAAGAGGAGGCCGAACCTCCAGGGAGTGAGCCATGCTGGACCGATCGACCTTGGTGAGCAGGTCGCCCGGCAGGTAGGTGTGGAGGTCTGCCCATTGCATCCTTTTCAGCGGCTCGAGATCCTCCCGCCAGAAACGGCGGTAGTGCCACAGGTCATCGTAATCAGCGACCTCGAGAGCGGGCCCAAGCAGTGCCTGGCGCTGCTGTGATGTAAAGGGTCCCGCGAAGGCCGCATAGCGCTCCAAGCCGGTGGCGGTCCGACGCTGAGCCGATCTAGCGCCCCGGGACAGAGGCGGCAGGAGGGACGCCATCGCCCTGGTGACGATGGTCGAGCGGTCGGTCAACCACTTGCTGTACCAGTGATAGCCACAGAAAAGCTCGTCCCCCCCTTCGCCGGTAAGAGCCACGACCGCGTAACGGCGAGCGAGGCGTGACACGAGATACGTGGCCCAGGCACCGGAATCGCCGAAGGGCTCGTCAAAAACACCCGGCATGATGTCCAGAGCCTCGTTCAGGTCGACGGCAGAGGCCTGTTCTTCATGATGCAGCGTGCCGAAGTGATTGGCGATGAGTCGAGCCACAGGGGCCTCGTCCCGGCGCTTGATGTCCATTGCAAGGGTCACGGTGGTGGGTCTGTCCAGCTGGGCTACGACGGTCGTGGAGTCGATGCCGCCGCTCAAGAAGACCGCTACCGGAACATCTGAAATGGTGTGTTCGGGGACGACCTTTTCAAGCAGATCGTCGAGGCGCGGAACCGCTTCTGAGAAATCTGTGATGACCGTCTCAGTCGAGGGGCTCCAGTACCGTTGGATCCGGAGGCTGCCATCCCACGCCAGGTGGTGGCCCGGCGGCAATCTGCAAATCCCGGAGTAGACCGTCTTGGGTTCGGGAATGTACTTGTAGGTGAGGTAGTCGCGCAGCGCCGTCTGGTCGATGGGAGGCTGACCGAGCTCCAAGAGGGCCTTGATCTCAGACGAGAACGCCAGGCCACCCGGGAACTGGCGATAGAAGAAAGGCTTGATTCCAAGACGGTCGCGAGCAGCGAATAGACGCTGGTGCCGTGAATCCCAAACGGCAAAGGAGAACATCCCCTGAAGTTGATCGAGACAGCGCGCTCCGTCGCGGGCGTAGAGGTGCAGGAGAACCTCGGTATCTCCGGCGGAGTGAAGCGGACCTTCCAGTCGACGCCGCAACTCACTGAAGTTGTAGATCTCTCCGTTGTAGGTGATCGTGTAGTCACCGTAGGTCATCGGTTGGTTGCCGGCCGTCGACAGGTCGAGAATGGCCAGTCGGGTATGTCCTAGATGCGCCCGGGAAGCTCGCCAGACCTCCTGGTGGTCTGGACCCCTGTGGGTCAGGCGCCCGGTCATCCGCTCGATGATCTCGGGCTCGGGGGTGCTACCGACGATGCCTACGATGCCGCACATCAAGCCACTCTAGTAGAGTTGGGATCACGTCTCAAAGCTTGCCTGCGGTGTCGGAGGCCGCAGCAAGGAGTTCCGGGCTGCTGTCGAAGAAACCAATGGATATGCCTGAAGAACGGTCTGCATCAGGGCGACTCGACGTCGGAACAGCCTCTTTGCAGGCCGTCATGGCTGTTCAGCTTCTCATTTCCGCCTTCTACCTGGGGCTGGAGTGGCTGTTCTTTGCCACAAAGGCCTCCTTCATGGACTCTTTTTCCGCGGTCGAAATGGTGGGTAGTCTCGCGATTCCACCTGTCGCCCTCAGCTTGGCAGTAGCACCTCTGATCCTGTTGCTTGGAGTGGTCGACGATCACGTTCCCGCTCTCCATGTGCGCTGCGTTGTGCCAGCCTTCATTCTCGCTTCGAGCCTGTTCCTGCTAGCCGACAACTTTCTGTACACGGTTCTGGGTGTGGGGGTGATCACCTCGGGCAAGATCGTCAGATTCTTGTATCTGGCGCTGTTTGTCTTTCTCTTTGTCCGATGCCTGAGGTGGGTCAGGTCTGCCTTATTGCGTTGGGACGGTCTGAGAAAGGGCAATCCGTTGCGGTTCCTACCAGCATTGGTGTTGACCGGCGCGCTGCTCGCTCTGGGTGCCGAGGTGGTCACGACCGACTTTTCCCGGGCCGAGCCAGAAGTGAAGGCTCTTGGAGAGGGTATCCGGCGTCCCAACATCATTTTGCTGTCCACAGACGGAGTCGAAGCACGGCTCATGTCGGTGTACGGGTTTCCCCTACCGACAACTCCATTCCTGGAGAGATTCGCTGGTCGGTCCGTGGTATTCGACAACGCGTTCCCCACTTCAGGAAAGACCACCGGCACTCTGTCATCCATGTTGAGCGGCTCCCTGCCAGCAGAGCTGCACGTGGGCTTTCCGCCCCAGATCTTTCCCAAGAAGCATGCGGCACTGCACTTGCCCTCGATTCTTCAAAAACTGGGATATCGAGGTTTTCAGAGCTCCATTCGCTACTATGCGGACGCCGGCGATCTGAACATGATCAGCTCGTTCGATATCGCGAATGAGCGGCGGTTGTTCGCTCCCACTCCTGGCTCTCTTGCGAGTCGGTTGGCTTACCTCTTCAGTGCCGAGATCCAATTCTCGACCCGTATGGTCAATCGGCTGCTGGAGCGGCTGCTGCATATCTGCGGCATCAGACCCATTGTCAACCACTATCTGCTGGTCAAAGAGAGTGTGGGTCTGAGCCGGGTCGTCGATATTCAGAGGCTGGAAGACGCGCTGGACTTCGCCCGTGCACAAGAAGGTCCCTACTTCATGCAGGTCCATCTCATGGGCACTCACTGCTGCACCTGGGCGGGAGCGCGCAGTTGGTTCGATCCGAATGCGATGCCTGAGCCCGACCCGGAGTCTCGAGAGGGCCTCGCCCGCTATTTGGATTCGATTCGCGATGCAGATGAACAGATTCAGACATTCGTCGAGCAACTCGAGGCGTTGGGCGAGCTAAGAGACTCGATTCTGATTATTGCCTCGGATCATTCCCGGGCGTGGGACAGTGTCTACCGGGTTCCTCTGATCGTCTACCTGCCCGAGGAGCGTCCCTGGAAGAGGATCGAACGCAATGTGTCCTTGGCCCAGGTGCCGGCTACGATACTGGAATACATGAGAGTTGAGCGACCGAGCTGGATGACGCAGCAGTCACTCTTCTCGCCGAGGTCCTCCAGAGACTCACTGGAAGAAGCCCTGACCGTTGGGGGAGACCTCCCTATCCTCAGCCTTGCGTCCTTTTCCTACACGGGGATCAGCATCTCAGGAGGGGGGTTGTCCAGGATCGACGACCCCGGACCACCGATCTTCGGTGTGCGGGAGGTGGGACTCGTCGTTGGGCCGTTCTGGAGGAAACTCGATTTGGTCACGGGGGTCATCCAATCGGGCACTGTGAGCCGGCACTCAGCGATCGGGGACAAGACCCTGGTTCCCCCACCGGACTTTGCAGCTCGGCAATACATCGTCCGTCAACTCGAGGGATCCGGATTTACGATTCCTCCCTTCGTTGCGAAGGGCTCATTGTCAGACGCCGGGATCCCTTGAGAGCCCCTCACCGACAAGGATCGCGATGGCTTCCATTTCCGCAGCGGCCGACAGAGCCCCGTTCTTCTCGGTGGTCATACCTTTCTACAATGAAGAGGCGGCCATTTCCGACCTGTTGACGGAGGTGCTCGATGCCATGGAAGCGATCGGACGCCCGTATGAGTGTCTCTGCGTCGATGATGGGAGCAGCGATGGTACCCCTGAGACCCTCCGGTCCTTGGCAGAACGCCCTGGATCGCCAGTTCGGATGATTCAGTTCCCCGAGAATCGGGGACAAGGAGCAGCGCTCTACCGCGGGCTGCAGGAGGCGGCCGGCGAAGTCGTTGTTACCCTCGACGGCGACGGTCAGAACCACCCGGGTGATATCCCGAGGCTGTCGGAGCTTCTGGAGTCGAGCGATCTGGTATGCGGGATCCGGGCCGACCGCAAGGACTCCTGGTTGCGACGATCCATGTCACGGTTGGCCAACAACGTGCGCGGATGGTTGTTGCAGGACGGAGTGAGCGATGCGGGTTGTGCCTTGAAGGTGATGCGACGCGAGGTCGTCTATTCCCTGATTCCCTTGAAGACGCTCTACTCGTTCATTCCAGCGATGGCGGCAGCGGCAGGTTTCCGCGTCGTCGAGACGCCGGTCCGACACCGGGCTCGCCACGGCGGCAGGACTAGTTACGGCCTATTGGTGTTTCTCTGGCGGCCCTTCATAGACCTGATAGGCCTCGCCTGGTACCGGCGGCGCTGTACGTTGACGCCTGACGACTGCCGAAGCGCAGCCGCGAGGGATGCCACCGGGTGAGCCGCCGACTCCTCTTTCTGGCTCTGGCCGTTGCCGCCCTCTACCTCGTGTTCCTGGGGCGGCATGGCCTGCACGAGTCCGATGAGGGTCGCTACGCAGAGATAGCTCGAGAGATGAAAAACTCTGGGGATCTGCTGATCCCCACCCTCAACGGCATTCCCCATTTTCAGAAGCCGCCGGTGATCTACTGGAGCACCGCCACCAGCCTGTTGGTTCTGGGCGAAAACGAATTCGCGGCGCGCATGGTCTCGCTCCTGGCAGCCCTCGGGGTGCTGGTCTTGACCTTCTGGATCGGTCGGTGGTGGCTCGACGACACCACCGGACTGGCGGCAGCCTGGCTCCTGGCGGGCTCCTGGCAGTTCTTCATGCTGGCACGGTCGCTGACCCCCGACATGATGATGACGTTCTGGTCGACGGCAGCCATTGCTGGCTTCGCCTGGGCGAGTCGGTCGGGCCCGACAACCAGGGCGAGCTTCCTACCCTATTTCGTCTGCATGGGGATTGCGTTCGCCACCAAGGGGCCCATGGGAATACTGGTGCCGTTGTTCACGGGAATCGGCTGGCAGTGGGGGAGCCGGAGGAGCAATCGACCGAGAGTCAGGGTGCCTTGGATCGCCGGTTCGATATTGACCCTGGTTCTAGCTCTGGGTTGGTTCTTCGCCGCGAGCCTTCGACACCCGGAGCTGGGCCGCTATTTCCTCGAGTTCGAGCTCCTGGATCGATTCTTGTCGAAAGCCCATGGCCGCAGTCAGCCGATCTGGTATTTCATCCCTGTCCTGCTGGTGGGCTGGCTACCGTGGCCCCCTCTGATCCCCCTGGCTATTTCGGGTAGGCGGGAGAAGCGGCTCTCAGGTGATAGCGACCCAGCCACGAGCCAGGCTCTTGTTGGTTGGCTGGTGGTCCCTTTCATACTGCTTTCGCTCAGCGGCTCGAAGCTGATGACCTACGTCTTGCCTTTGTTTCCCGGCATCGCTCTCTGGCTGGCCAATGGTCTGCTGCTTCAGGGCAAGCGACGACCCCTATCGATCTACGTCGGCATTCAGGCGCTCGTGATGGTCGTTCTCGCCCTGACTGTCGTGGTGCTGGTTGCCCGGGGCACCTTTCTCCCAGCCACGGTCGAGCTCGATGAGTGGTTCTTGCCCCTGCTATGCCTGGCCGCTGCTTGCATTGTCGGTGCCGGTTGGTCCTTGAGCCGGGGGATCACCGAGTCCCGACTCGCTACCGTAGCGCTGTCTGCTCTCTTGGTCTGGATGACTCTGGCCTCACAGCTCGTGCATCTGGGGCCCATCATGCGGATGCAGGCTTCGATGCGCCCGGTTGCGGAGCGCCTGCGCGAGGAGCCTAATTGGGAGACCGCACAGATCATCATTGCCCACACTCGCGCCCATGGTTTGAAGTTCTATCTGGGTCGATTGACGGACGCCACATTGGACAAGTCGGACGTGGTCCTGGAGCCTACATCTGAGATTGCGGAACGTATCCACCCATCGATCGAAGAGCTTCACCTTCGGGGTGGCAGTGGCAGCACTGCATACCTGTTGACTCGGGATCGGGAGTTGAAGCGTCTGAATCTGGATGGGTGGACGCCTCTTCTCCGAGAAGGGTCCTTCGTCCTGCTGAAACGGCCGGCCGAGAGCCTGCGTCAGGATCCTGGCCGGGATTCGAAGCAAACCCGATCGACTCTCGAAAGGGGCGGTTGAAGTTGGTCCAGGGCGGAGCTTTGTAGCTGCCGATCGTGTTGTCTCGGGTGGCTCTGGCCCTGGAAGCGAGCGGGCCTAACAGACGCCGCGCTCGGTCAGCGTACCGAGAGCCAGCTCGCGGTTGTCCGAGTCGGTCTCGACCAGGGTCCAGAGCTGAGGCTCCAGTCGTTTGAAGCGCAGGACGCCGCGGGCCTTGAGGAGGGTGATACCGCCCTGATCGCAGGCAGCGACGAAGTAGATACCCGTCGTGCGGGGCGTGTCCCTTACTGGAAAGGCATCCACACCGAGTCGGTGAGTCGCGCTACAGGCGCACTTGAAGGGTGCATTGGCGTAATCGTCGTACTCGTAGGCCGTTCCCGGCTCGTATCCTCTAGCGGTCTGGCTGCCGAACTCTCTCGGTGGAACCGATCTCATCTCGTGCCTCCCCTGCCGCGTGGTGGATATCCCATGAATTTCACACGAAACTACAGGGAAAGGCTGACATGCGCAGTGGTCCCGCGCGCCAACATGTTTGCAAGGGGTGCCAGCAACGATTGTGCTGGAAGATACCTGGGATCCAGAGGCAGAGGTCCTGCAAGCCGCTCGAGATGAAGCTGCGATCCGGACTCAATCCGAATCGAAACCGGGCGGCGCCGTGCTCCACTTGTAGCCAGATTTGCCCAGTTCGAAAGCCAAATCGTAGAGCTTCTGCATATATACCGTGTCGAACATCTCGGTAGGGATCGCGTCGAATTCTCTTGGGATGTAGGCGAGGTTAAACTCCAAGCCGTCCCGCTGGGCCAGGGCGAAGATCCGGTACAGATCACCGATCCCCTGCGTCCGGATCAAAGACGAGATCGTTCGCTGGGCGATCGGCAGAAGCTTCCGGTTGACAAATGCGGCTTCTGGGTCGAGCCGCGAGTTTCGGATGACGTAGGCGCGAGGGGCTCTAGGCACCTCGAGCTTCTCGACCATCTCATCCCAGGGGATTCCGGCTGGATATAGGAACACCTGCGAAGAGGTGCCTCCGTCGACATGGAGCTCCTGGTAGCGCCGACCCTGTGCCTCGACGTCGATCGCCACGGGCGGAAAGGCTGCAGGAATCGAGGCGGATGCCAGCATGATCTGGCGGATGAGATTCAGGGCGCCAGGCTCGCCGCTCGCCGCGATCCGGGTGATATTCCAGATCACCGGCCGCCCGGCGTCGATATCCGTGGTTCCGATGAATACCTGCCGGCCCTGGCGATTCTTTTCAGCCAGCTGCTGCATGACTTTTTCGGTCACGAATTCCGCAATCTTGGTCTCCAGCCCCTTCGTGCTGTACATCGCGTCGCTGGTCAGGGAATTGACGATGCTGCGCTTGTGCATCAAGTCCTTGGTGTCGTAAGTGGTATAGAACTCTTTGAGAAGAGAGTCATACTCCGGACCGAGCATGGCGAACGGCGCGATCAGGGCGCCGGTACTGACCCCCGTGACAATGCTGAACTCGGGCCGTCTACCCGCCGCCGTCGAGCCAGCGAGAAGTCCGGCTGCAAAGGCACCATTGGCACCTCCGCCGGAGATGGCCAGATAGATGTGCTCTTTGCCGAAGAGTTCGGGATACTCGGCCTTCAGCTCCTCTTTGCTCTTTGCCAGCCAGGCATCGGTGTAGGGAGGCGTGGCATCACCCCAGAATCGAGCTCTGGGGATACCAGGAATGACGGCGTCTTTGGAGAGGCTGTCCGGGACGGGTGTGCGTTTGGGTACCGAGACGCAACCTTGGGTAAGGGCGGCCAGTAGGACTGCGACCACTAGAGTCGTCCATGACCGGCGGCTTGTGATGAGGCTGTGGTTTACGCGGCGGCGGGGAGAAAGCGAATTCACGACGACCCTCCTTGAGCTGACCATAGTATGGGCTGGTATTCTATATCGTCGTCTCCTCCGGGACTCTCCGTCGAGAAGGCGCAACGGGCTAGGAGTCGAGAGAGAGAATCCGCTGTTCGAATTCGTCGGCGACGAACTTCGCGAAGCGATCCTCGAGGTCCCGACGTCGCCTGCCGCCAGGAAGGACTCGTAGGCCATAGCCGATCTCTGCGAGGTTGATTGCCGACAGGTACAGCCTCACAGAATCTCGATGATTGAGCCATTCAAGAACCGGTCTCGGCGGTGCCGGCGCCATGACGGCGGAGATGACGCTGGTGTCGAGGAGAATCATGGCGTCAGATCGAGCGGGTCATGCGGGGGCCGAGACGGAATCTCCAGATCGACGCCGTGATCGGGTCCAAAGACGTTCAGGGCCAGATCCCCCAGCCTTTCGGAGGGCGAGACTGCTCGTTTGAGGATCTGGCGCACCTCTTCCTCCATCGAAACCCCATGTTTTGCCGCGCGAACGCGCAACTGCTCACAGATACTTTCGTCGATCTTCCGCACGCTCAAGTTGGCCATGAGGAAATGCTAGCGTCTGCCAACAATGCTTTTGATTGATAGCGCTCCGTCGGCGATCTCGGTCCATGCAGCAAGAGACGGACGCCGGCAGGTGAATCTGGCAGATTCTCTGCAAACTCTTGCCGACCGGTCGTAGAATGAGCGAACAAGTCTGGAGGACTACCGTGAGTACCCTTAAGTCGAGTCTGCGAATTCCCGGACAGTCGGTCGGTCTCCTCACCGACCTCTACCAGCTCACCATGGCCTACGGTTACTGGAAGACGGGGGAGCTCGATACGGAGTCGGCTTTCAACCTCTACTTCCGCTCCAGCCCGTTCGAGGGCGGTTACACCATAGCCTGTGGCCTCGGCTATCTCGTCGATTTCGTGCAGTCTTACGCCTTCTCCAACGAAGACCTCACCTATCTTTCGAGCCTGACGGGAAACGATGGCAAGCCTCTGTTCGAAGCGGCTTTTCTGAGCTATCTGCAACAAGTGGAGCTGACCTGCGATATCGACGCTGTTCCCGAAGGTACGGTGGTCTTCCCGAACGAGCCGTTGGTGCGCATCCGAGGCCCGCTGATCCAGTGCCAGCTGCTGGAGACCCCGTTGGTCAACATCCTCAATTTTCAGAGTCTGATTGCCACCAAGGCTTCACGGGTTTGCGAAGCGGCCCAGGGCGATCGGGTCATCGAGTTCGGGCTGCGACGCGCACAAGGCTTCGACGGCGCCCTGGCAGCCAGCCGCGCTGCCTACATCGGTGGTTGCGAGTCGACTTCCAACGTCCTGGCCGGGAAGCTCTTCGGAATACCGCCACGCGGAACCCACGCTCATAGCTGGGTGATGATCTTCGACTCCGAGATCGAAGCTTTTCAGGCCTATGCCGAAGCCATGCCCAACAACTGCATCCTGCTCGTCGACACCTATGACACGTTGCAGGGGGTAAGGAACGCGGTCGAGATCGGCCAGTGGCTGCGCGAGCGGGGTAGTGAGCTGGCCGGCATCCGCCTCGACTCGGGAGATCTGGCCTACCTGAGTATCGAGGCCCGTAAAATCCTGGACGAAGCCGGTTTTCCAGATGCGGCGATCGTCGCCAGCAACGAACTCGACGAGCACGTCATCACGAGTCTCAAGGACCAGGGAGCCCGAATCAATGTCTGGGGCGTCGGCACCAAGCTGATCACCGCCTGGGACCAGCCAGCTCTCGGTGCCGTCTACAAGCTGGCGGCGGTTCGACGCCCTGGTGGGGAATGGGAGCCGCGGGTCAAGCTTTCGGAGCATGCGGCCAAGGTCAATATCCCCGGCTTCAGCCAGGTGCGCCGCTTCCAGAGAGACGGGGAGTTCATCGCCGACATGATCTACGACGAGCTGGACCCGCCGGCTGGCATCGCCGAGATCGTCGATCCCATGGACAGCACACGCTGGAAGAAGTTGCCCCTCGGGGCTGCACATGAGGACTTACTGCTGCCTGTCTATCGAGCTGGCCGGCTCGAAGCGTCGGTGCCGACTCCGCAAGATGCTCGGTCGCGAACGCTGGAACAGTTGTCGTCGTTTCACCCCGGAATTCGGCGTTTCTTGAACCCACACCAGTACCCCGTAGGTCTCGATCGTGGACTCCACGATACCCGCATGCGGCTGATTCTCGAGGCCCGGACAGAGGTGGCCGCGAGCGATCAGTGGGGGTCATGAACGGAGCGCTGATTCTCGTCGACTTGCAGAACGATTTCCTGCCAGGAGGGGCTCTCGAGGTTCCCGATGGTGATCAGGTGATCCCTGTCGCGAATCGAGTGCAGCCTCTCTTCGAAGTCGTGGTGGCCTCCCAGGACTGGCACCCAGCCGATCACGGCAGCTTTGCGGCGTCGCACCCCGGAAAGCAACCTGGGGAGCAGATCGAGATTGCAGGGTTGACCCAGATCCTGTGGGCAACGCACTGCGTTCAGGACTCGGAAGGAGCGCGACTCGCGTCAGGCCTCGAAACCTCTCGGATCGATCGCATCTTCTACAAAGGAAGCGATCCCCAGATCGACAGCTACAGCTGTTTCTACGACAACGGTCACCGCCGCGCGACAGGGCTGGGCGATTACCTTCGAGAGCAGCGTGCTACGGAGGTCTACTTGCTTGGCCTGGCCACCGACTATTGCGTCAAGTTCTCGGCTCTGGATGCCGTGGCCGAAGGATTTGCGGTCCATCTAATCCTCGACGGTTGCCGCGGTATCGACCTTGAAACGGGCGACGTCGATCGAGCTCTCGACGAGATGCGAGAGGCCGGTGTCACCCTCAAGTCGAGCAGCGACCTCCTGGCCGAGAGGGCCGACACAGACTAGAAGACGAAGGGAGCGGTACCGAGATCGTCGGAGCGATCGTCTCGTTGCTGCCAGGCGTGATTGGTTCCCACTCTTGAATCTGAAAGAATAGTCGAGATCGATGAAGGAAGGTTGTGATATCCAGATTCGACTCCGCCGAGTCGTCGTCCTGGTCACCATGATCTGGATCGGTCTCGGACCGATCGTTGCTTCCAGCTCGTTTTGGCAGGCTGGGCTGGACTGCTGCTGCGGTGGAGGAAGCGCGTGCCTTTTGTTCGGGTGCGAATGCGGAGGCCACGAGCCCACAGGTGATGGCGACAACGGCGGCATTCGATCCTCTCCTTGCCAGACCGAAGATGCCGCAGCGAGCTTCTTCGGTCGTCACCTGGGCCTGACGATGGATGAGTTAGGCCCGAGAATTATTCAGCCGACTGGGCAGACAGCCTGCGGCGACGATTCCCTCCCAGAGTTCCACTCCAGCAGTCCCGATTCACCCCCTCCTCGCGGCGCTGACGCTCACCGAGCGTAGGCCGCACTTCAAGTCTAATCAGGATCAACTGCCGGCAGGTTCATCGGAGCCGCGGATGCGAGGAGGTGCAATGAAGATTTCGAGGTCCGTTCGTGTCTGCTTGTCGGTAGCTCTGCCATTGACGCTGCTGTCCGATCAACCCCTCTTTGGCCAGCAGGAAACGGAATCTGCACTACCCACAGAATCTCGAAGCAAGGAAAAGGAAGCCCCGATCGTCAGTGAAGAGATCGATGTTCTCGGCGACTGGCCGGTTGTACCCACCGTTCGGATTCTCGATCGCCAAGAGCTGCCGGCGGTTCCGCTAGGGGACGGGGCGGATCTGCTCCGCGGCGTTGCCGGTGTGACAGTCGGGCGCATGGGAGGGCACGGCCTCGAGCCACGAGTTCGCGGCCTCGGTGAGGGCAACCTGAACATTCTCGTGGACGGTGCCTATGTCCATGGCGGTTGCCCCAATCGAATGGATCCGCCGAGCTCTTTCGCCACGCCCAATGCCTTCGACGAAGTCACCGTGATCAAAGGTGTTCAAACCGTGCGCTTCGGTCCAGGAGGAACGGCTGGAACCGTCATCTTCCAGCGCAACACCCCACAGCTCCCGGAATCCAGGACCTGGCGGGCAGAGGTCGCCTCGTCATACGGCAGTTGGCACAAGCATCCGGAACTGGGCCTCGATGCGGTCTGGACGAGCGGCGGAGTATTCTTGCGGGCACAGGGAGGAGTGAGGAGCTTCGATAGCTACGAGGACGGCAGTGGACAGACGGTTCGCTCGGCCTTCGACAACGAACACCTCAACCTGATGCTGGGCTTTGGCAAAGCAGGGACTGGGCAGGTCGAGCTCGGAGTGGAAGCGGTTCGCACAGAAGACGCGCTTTTTGCAGGCGCAGGAATGGACTCACCCGAGGACCGCAACGACACGTACCGGCTCAAGTTCCATCGCTCCAAACAGCTCATCGGCCTGACCGATTTCAAGGTGGACCTCTACTACGCGGGTGTCGATCACCTGATGGACAACTACTCCCTGCGACCGCTGACAGCTCCAATGGCCACGCGTGTGCCCTCGACCTCGGACACGTTCGGTGGAACGGCCAGCGCCGATCGAATGATCTCGGAGAGTCTGGAACTGACGCTCGGTCTCGACTACCAGGAGAATGTTCGAGATGCCTTGCGCTTTGCCGGGCCGAATCCCGACTCGGTCGGAACGCTGCAATCGGTGATGTGGCCCGATGCATCTCTCGCTCAGGGCGGGCTGTTTCTCGAAGGGCAGCAGCTCCTGGGAGAGAAATCGCGTCTGGTCTTCGGAGGCAGGGTCGACCGTTTCACGGCCAGGGCCGACAAGGCCGACGTGAAGCCTGCCGGAATGAACCGCAGTCCAAACCAACTGTTCGACTACTACTACGCCTCTCAGGCGGATCGGTGGAGCGCTTCAGAGGTTAGTGGCCTGCTGCGCTATGAGCGCTTTGTGAGGCCAGAGCTGACGTTCTTCACCGGACTCAGCCGCAGTACTCGCGCCGCTGATACGACTGAGCGTTATCTGGGGTCCAACAACATGGCGCCATCGAAGCGCTGGGTGGGAAACCCGCAGCTGGAGGTCGCCAAGCACCATCAACTCGACGTCGGATTCGCCTTACCGGGTGTGAGGACAACTTGGAGCGTGACAGGCTTCGTCGACGAGGTCGATGATTTCATCTTGCGGGATCGGGCCCATGGCCAGGAAGGGATTTTGCGTGACGACAACGCGACGATCAATCGCAACGTCGAGGCTCGCCTCCTCGGTTTGGAGCTCGAGGGGTCGCATGGTTTCAGCGACCGGCTGGGGATCAGCGGAGTTGTCAGCGGGGTCCGCGGGGAGAATCGCTCCGACGGCCGACCGATCGCCCAGATTCCTCCCCTACAGGGCTGGCTGCAGGTGAATTACGGCACGGAGCGCTGGGGGACGGCCGGTATGCTCAGGTGGGCGGCAAGCCAGACGCGGGTGGACGACGATCCACTGACCGGCAGCGGGCAGGACCTCGGTGAGACGGCAGGCTACGGAGTGCTCGATCTGTCGGCAAGATATCGGATTCTCCGATCACTCTCATTGATCGCGGGAGTCGACAACGTGTTCGACCGCAACTATGCCAACCACCTCAATCGCGGCAACCTGTTCGACCCCGACCCGGTGCGAATCAACGAGCCCGGGCGTACCTTCTGGATTCGGTTGAGCTGGCTCGCAGGTGGCGACTAGGCCTCCTGGTCGATTGTCGATCTGGGTGCTTCCTGTCGGTCGATCTGCTCGGCGTGAAAGATCTTATCGTTGCCCTCGAAGCGGCTGTATAGAACCGGAGGTCCCGGAGAGCGGTCGGAGGGTCAAGGGGTGGTGATGACGGATTTCACAGCTACTCGCGTTCTTCCATATGGTGCTTGCGAATCGCCTGGGCCTTGGCGCCGTACATCTCGTCCCAGCGCTGCATGATCTTCTCGAGCGCTCGGTCGAGCTTCTTCTCGTTCTTGTCGGGCTTCTTCTTCGCCATGGCCGCCGTGCCGATGCCCCGCCACACGAGCTTCTTCTCTTTCGCGTCCCATGCGTCGATGATGAGGGTGCCCTCATTGAAAGAGAAGTTCTCGAGATTGCGGGTGCCGACGCCGCCATCCCAGTAGGAGCCCAGGGAAAAATCGCGTCCGTAGGTGTATTCGAGATCGCTCAAGACGAGATGCAGGTTGCCCTGGTCGGCGGTGTAGTAGGCGATATAGACGTCGGGATCGGAATCGACCTCTTTCATGCCGCCCTCGCTGATGTAGCTTCTCAGTCCATTCACCACTCGCTGGTGCAGCGTCTCGGAGAAGTTCCGCAGATCCTCCCGTGTCTCCCTGAACTGGAAGGTCCTGTACTGGCTGAAAGCGGTGGCCCGGTCGTAGTCGACGTAGACCTTCTGGGCCAGGACCGGTGTGGCCATAGTAGCGGTGATGACGACGAACAGAATGTACAAACGATGAATCTTCATCGGCCGATTCTATGGCATTGCGGGTAGGCAGTTCCTCAGGCTCGAGAATGCACCATCGGTTGGACCACCATGGCGCAGGACTCCCGAAGGGAAGGGGGCCAGGATAGGATTCAAAACGGGCCGGCGGCCATGAACCGGAGGCCACGATTGCGTAAGATCCTGATTCCCCTTTCGCGCAACCCCATCAGTCTGGCGGGCTCGGCGCTGATGATGATCAGCGCCATCCTCTTCGTGAGCCTGATGCTGATCGAATTCCTCGGAGCGGAGGGCAGCCCCTATCTGGGCATCATCACATACTTGATCCTGCCGGCTGGTGGTCTGCTCGGGTTCATTCTCGTCTACTGAGGAATCCGTCGGGAGAGACGCCTTGCTCCAGAGGCCGCGTTCCCGGTCATCGATCTCAACGTCGACGCTACCCGGAAGCGTCTGATGATCCTGATTCTGGTGGTGACGGTGGGTGCTGTGATCCTCACAGCTGCGATGTCCCAGGGCGTCCATGTCATGGAGAGTACTTCCTTCTGCGGCGAGACCTGCCACAGCGTCATGTCACCGGAGTACATTGCCTACCACCGCTCGCCGCATGCTCGAGTCGCCTGTGTCGAATGCCATGTGGGTGAGGGAACCAGCTGGTTTGTCCGATCCAAGCTCAGCGGTGCGTGGCAGCTCGTCTCCACTGCCCTGGATCTCTATGAGCGTCCGATTCCAACCCCTGTTCACCACCTTCGGCCCTCCGAGGGAACCTGCGAGCAGTGTCATTGGCCGGAAAAATTCTACGGCGTCAGCCCCAAGATGATCACCAAGTTCTCCGACGACGAAGCCAACTCCGCGGTCAAGACGATTCTTCTGCTCAAAGTCGGCGGTGACGACTTTGGTGGATCCCAGGGTATCCACTGGCACATGGACGCCGAGGTCGAGATCCGATACCGGTCGGACGAGAAGCGACGGACGATGTACGAAGTCGAGCTGCAGGCAGGTGACGACCCGGTGAAGCGATTCGTCAAGCAGACCGTGAAGGAAGACAATCCCGAGCTCATGGACTGGCGGGTCATGGACTGTATCGACTGCCACAACCGCCCGACGCATGTTTACTACACCGCCGAGCAGGCTGTTGATCTGGCTCTCGAACGAAGCTTCATCGCCAAGGACTTGCCCTTCGTGCGTCGCGAGGGGTTGAAGGCCGTCCGCGCAGAATACGCGTCACACGACGAGGCGGCGCAAGGAATCTCCTCGGCGATCAAGAACTTCTACCAATCCGAGTACCCGGCTCTGGCCTCGAGCCGTGCTGAGGACGTTCAAGAGGCCGGGCGGGTCCTGGGAAGGCTCTATGCCAACAACGTCTTTCCGACCATGAAGATCGAGTGGGACACCTACCCGGACTTCAGTGGCCACTACAATTCGCTGGGGTGCAACCGCTGCCACGCCGGCGACCACGCCACCGAGGATGGAGACGTCATCGAGTCCGACTGCTCGATCTGCCACACTATCGTCGCCTGGGACGAGGCCAGCCCCGAAATCCTGGAGTTGATTCCGAAGTAGAGAGCCCGAAACCGCCGTGAACCAGAGAAGGTCGGGGATAGTGGCTCGATTGTGCGATCTTCGATAGAACACCGAGGTCGACTCAGGGTATTCTTATGCCCGCAAGAGGAGAGGGTTTTCGGAGAATGAGAGTTGTCATCGGCTCGGGCGTGGCAGCGCTGATCGCGCTGGTGGGTTGTGTTTCCTACACAAACTCACCCTCTGCGCCTATCCCAGCAGCCTCCCTCGACAGTGGCAGCCTGTCACTTCACCATCTTTCCGACTACGACCGGCAGGAGATTCCCTTCAAGAATCACTTGCTGGACGAGAAGGAGAGCTCCCTCTATCTCGTTCGGCACATTCGCTTCCCTTCCTATGGTGACAACGGCCAGGAAGGCAACTTGGTCACGGGAAGGTACTACGAGAGCAAAAGGCCAGGGAAGAAGCCTCTGGTGATCATCGTGCCGCTCCCCGCAGGCCACACCTATCCAGCGGACAAGATGACCGCTTATCTGAAGTCCCACAGCTTGGGCGGCGTCAACGTCTTCAACATGGACGGCAAGAGAGACCTGGTGGACTGGGCGGGTCTGGCGGCAGCTCCCGATGAGGCGGCTTTCATGGAGCGACTCGACAAGAGCGCCGAGCGGGAATGGACGACGATCATCGACGTTCGAAGGACCATCGACTGGGCAGAGGCCCGGCCCGAGGTAGATGCCGAGAACATCGGTGTGATGGGCTTCAGCCAGGGGGGCATGATCGCCGCCAGTGTGGCGGGTCAGGAGCCCCGGTTGGCAGCTACGGTGCTGGTGATGTCCGGGGCCCTGGTTCACCAGGCCATCGTTCACTGCGACCTGGCGCGAAGCGAGGGGATGAAATCGAAGGCGTTTGGGGAATTCGGCTGGTCCGAGGAAGAGCTCGAGTCACGTATCGAGAGCAGGTTCCAGGCTGCCGAGCCCGCGAGCTATCCGGGAAGAGTGGATTCCTCGAAGGTGCTGATCGTCGAGGCGGCACAGGACGACTGCATCCCGGAGACGGCGCGCGAGGCCCTCTGGGAAACCATGGGCCGCCCAGAGAGGATCTTGCTCAACTACAGGCACAAACAGGCGTTTCTCTCGATGACTCCGCTACGCCTCTTCTGGCTCCGACGACGGATCTGGGAGTTTCTGCAGCGCTCTCTCGATATCGATCTCCAGTCCGTGGCACCCCTCTAGTCCGCACCCGACAAGGTCGGTCTCTAGAGAGTGTCCCGAAGGGCCTCGAATTGAAACTGATGACGCCTGGTGAAGAGGCGCAAATAGCTGAATAGGACCGCTCCCACGGTGCCGAGGGCTGTCGCCGAGGCAATTAGGAACATGATGACGATTTGGTACTTGACGGCCTGGACCGGAGAGACTCCGGCCAGCAGTTGACCAGTCATCATTCCGGGCAGGCTGACGATCCCGACGACCGTCATGGAATTAAGGATGGGAATCATTCCGGTGCGAGCAGCTTCGCGGATGGCCGGAAGGGCGGCCTCCCACCGAGAGCCGCCAAGCGAGAGAAGCAACTCGACCTGATCTCTGCCCCGGGTTAGCGCGTCTGTGAAACGCTCGAGCCCCAGGGAAATTCCCGTTAGAGTGTTGCCGAGGATCATTCCCAGCAACGGAATGGCGTATTGAGGCAGGTACCAGGGCTCGACCCGCAAGATCGCGCCCAGTGCGAGCCCAGCTATCACCCACGAGCTCACCAGGATGGAGAGAGTCGTGTCCACCCAGATGCCCGGATAGCGGTGTGTCGTGCGCCGAACGGCCGCGATGCCCGCGATGACTACCATTGCGAAGGCCAGCGCCAAAACGGGTGCCCAGTGACGCAGTGAGAACACCTGCTGGAGAACAAGCCCGACCAGCAGAAGCTGCACAGTAGTTCTGAATGATGCCACCAGAAGGCGCTTACCGAGGCCAAGGCGCAGAGCTACCGACAGCGCTCCATTGAACAGGATCAACAGGGTCGCAAGACCGACCTGGAGGTAGGAAAGCTCGAGGTACGAAGCGGATTGGCTCATGCGCCCTCCTCGAGCCGTCCCCGTGCGAGGTTCAGGGTCCGGTTTGCGACGCGCGCGACTTGTTCGGGATCGTGGCTCACCCAGAGGTAGGTTCGATGCTCTGCCGCGTCCGCCTGCCAGGCCAGGACCAGCTCTTCCACGCTGGCCGCAGAGTCGCGGTCGAGTGATGCGGTGGGCTCGTCCAGGAGCAGCACGGTCGGTTGTGCAAGGAATGCTCTCAGCAAGCCGACGATCTGTCGTTCTCCCCCCGAGAGGTTGGCCCCTTTCTTCGCGAGAAAGTCGTCGCCGGCTCCAAACGTGTCGAGAAGGTGCCGAGCCTCGTCGCGAGGGAAGGCAAGCTTGCTTCGTACCTGCAGCTCGAACGGAACCCTCAGATTGTCTTCGACCGTTCCTGGCATCAGTGGAGATCGTTGCTGCAGGTAGGTTATCTGGCTCCGGAAGCTCGGAACCTCAGCATCTGCAACACGGTGTCCTCTCCAGAGAACCTCGCCACTATCGACCGGGTCCAGAAGCGCCAGGGCACGCAGGATCAAGCTCTTTCCCGATCCCGTAGGACCTACCAGGGCCAGCCGATCTCCGGCTTGAAGATCGATATCGATGTCGTGGAAGAGCCAGCTATCGTCACCAGGGTGACGCCGCCCCAGGTCGCTGGCACTGAGAAGAGTGGTCTTCGATTCCGATATCACGGTCTGATGGTACAAAAGGAGACGGCAGGGCGCACGCGGCGCCTTTCAGCTTGACCAAGCTCCACGCTCGCGGGGTGTAACGGAATCGATACCTCGATGGACAGTACCACTCAAGTGAAGGAACCCGCGGACACCCGACGCTTGATCTGATAACCCAGGCAGTCTGATTCGAAAGGAGGAAAACTTGACCTGCCGTATTGGAGGAGTGTTGATAGCCGCAGCCCTGCTCTCGGGCGGTGCTCTGCTGAGTCAGGAAAAGGTGCCAATAAAGGAGGGACCGTACGAGCTGAAGGGTACCGAGGCCCCCGTGGCATACGTTCTTGAAACCTTCTTGAGCCTAGCCTCAGGGGCCCACGGAGGTGCTGATCATGACCCGGAGTTCTATCGGGATTTTTGCCACGAGTACAGCATCGAATCCCGCTGGCCGTCGGCCGAGCGGCTGGGAACCGCTCACCGCAAGATCTACGAGGAGTACGCAAAGCGTCTCGACCAGGCACTGACCGATCCGGACTACAAGGACAACACCGGCCTGGATCCGAACGACTGGAAGACCGAGGCGCTCGGACGGGCGTTTGCGGAGGTGTATGAGGACCTGCGTCGAGACGGACTCCCGTTTGCCTTTGATCGATTCGTGGCAGTGATCGAGTATCGGAACCGAGGCTCGTTCAATCGCTACAGCAGTGAACCGCTCGACGAGGATGAGCTCGAACGTTATGGGGGGTTGTTTTGGCGCGGCGCCAGGGAGGCCAGTGCCGAGGCCGCTCTCTTCTTTAGTCAGGAGGTAGAACGATGACGGGGACACGAGCCGTTTTCCTGTGCATGGCGACCGGGTTTCTGGTCGCGACAGCTGGCTCGGCTTTGGAATGGAACATAGAAGCTCACGTGTTTGCGACCGAGAGACCAATCGATCACCAGTCTTCGAAGGTTCGTGGTCGCGGTACACACCGCCTGATACTCAATCAGCTCTCGCTTGCCGACCGACTCTTCCCGATTCGCTCGAGGCTGACTACGGGTGAGCTCCTCTGGGAGGGACAGCGACTAGACGGATGCTCGACCGCTTGGGGGTGGACATACCGTGGAGTGCTCTACCACGAGTGTCGCACTGAATACGATCAGAATCCCTGTGATGATGGCGTGTGGGCGGGGCTTTCGAAGGGAAAGCTGGAGAACCACCCTGGGGGAGGATGGAAGCTGGCGGTAACGCCGCCGAAGCTGGTGAATTGCACCTGTACGTGAAGTTTGATGGGAAGAACTGAGGGGCGCGCATGCGCGCCCAGAGCCGGGGTGCCGGTCCCGGGCCCCGGCTCTGATCATTTTCGAGTGGGGACTGTCCCCTTTCTAGGGTCGAATATGGCGCACCCGGGAGAATTCGAATCCCCAACCTCCTGATCCGTAGTCAGGTGCTCTATCCAGTTGAGCTACGGGTGCGCAAAGAACTGCGAGAGAGGGATTCTAGGGCAACCTCCCAGCCAGGGCAAGCCGCCACTGAGCCTCCACGCCCCTAAGCCCCCACGCCCCCTAAACCCCTAGGCCCTAGTTCCCTTCTTCCATCCCCAGCGCCCAGCTCAAGAACGCCCACTGGTCGGCGATCTCCTCGATCTGCATCCAGGTGGGTTTGCCGGCACCGTGACCGGCGCGGGTCTCCACCCGGATGAGAAGAGGATTCTCGCAACCCTGGTCGTGCTGCAGGGCGGCGGCGTACTTGAAGCTGTGCCAGGGCACGACTCGGTTGTCGTGGTCCGCGGTCGTCACGAGAGTCGGGGGGTAGCAGGTGCCCTCTTCGGTGTTGTGGTAGGGCGAGTAGGCCAGCAGGGCGTGGAACTCCTTCTCGTTCTCGCTGAGGCCGTAGTCGCTGGACCACTGGCGAGCATTGGCGCTGGCTGTGTGGTAGCGCAGCATGTCCATGACTCCAACGGCGGGTAGCGCGGCGCCGAAGAGATCCGGCCGCTGATTCACGACGGCACCCACCAGCAGGCCGCCGTTCGAACCGCCGCGAATCGCCAGCTTCTCCGGCGAGGTGTAGCCGTTGGCGATCAACCACTCGGCGGCTGCGATGAAGTCGTCGAAGACGTTCTGCTTTTCCAGCTTGGTGCCGGCCTTGTGCCACTCTTCGCCGTACTCACCACCACCACGGAGGTTGGCCACGGCCAACACCCCTCCCATTTCCATCCAGACGATCCGACGGGGGCTGTAGTAGGGGGTGCGGGAAACGTTGAAGCCGCCATAGCCGTAGAGCAGGGTCGGATTGTTGCCGTCGAGCTCGATGTCCTCGCGGTGAACGACGAACATCGGTACGCGGGTTCCGTCCTTGCTTTCGTAGAAGACCTGCCTAGTGACGAAAGGGCTCAGATCCACGTTCACTTTGGCTTCCCGGAAAAGAGTGCTTTCGCCGCTCACGATGTCGTAGTGGTAGATGCGATCCGGGGTCGTGTAGCCGGTGAAGGAGTAGAAGGTCTCGGGGTCGTCCAGTTTGCCGCTGAAGCCACCCACACTGCCGATGCCGGGCAACTCGACCTGCCGAATCGGTTGACCTTCCAGGTCGAAGACCTTCACCAGCGACTTGGCATCCTTGAGGTACTGAACGATCAGATGACCGCCGGCCAGCGAGGCGCCCTCGATGGTTTCTTCGGCCTCCGGCACGACCTCCTGCCAGTTGTCGGGTGCCGGGTTCTTCAGGTCGACGGCGACAATCCGGTACTTGGGAGCGTCGTGGGTCGTGGAAAAGTAGAAGACGTCGCCTTTGTTACCAAGGAGGTCGTAGAGCGCATCCCACTCGTCGAGCAGTTTGACCACCGGAGTGTCGGGCTTTCCGAGCTCCTGATAGTAGACACCATTGGAATCGTAGCCGTCGAAGACACCGACAATCAGGTAGCGCCCGTCGTCCGTCACCTCGGCATAAGGGTTGCGGGTCTCGTGGTCGGTGATGGAGTAGACGTGGATGTCCTCCGCTTGCTCGGTTCCAAGCCGGTGGTAGTAGACCGAGACTTGCTGCGAGTCGTCCGCCTCGCCACTTTCACTCTCCGGATAGCGGCTGTAGTAGAGCCCCTCGCCATCGGCTGACCAGGCAGCGCCCGAGAACTTGATGCCGTCGAGGCGGTCCTCGAGATCCTCGCCGGTTTCGACGTCGCGGACCTTCCAGTAGCGCCAGTCCGAGCCGCTCTCGGAGATGCTGTAGGCGATCCGACTCCCGTCCGGGCTGACCACGAAGCTGGTCATCGAGGCAGTCCGGTCTTCGCTGAAGGTATTGGGGTCGATCAGAATCCGGGCCTCACCGTCCAAAGCGTCGGCCACGTACAAGACATCCTGATCTTGCAGCCCGTCGTTGCGCCGATAAAAGTAGCGCCCTCCCTCCTTGACCGGAGTCTTGAAGCGCTCGTAGTTCCAGACTTCGGTAAGACGCTGATTGATCGTGTCCCGAGCTGGTATGGCTTCGAGGAAGGGCTGGGTCACGGCGTTCTCGGCCGCAATCCACTGCGCCGTCTTTTCCCCATCCACATCCTCGAGCCAGCGATAGGGATCGGCAACCTCGACCCCATGGTAGGTGTCGATGTGGTCGCTGCGCTCGGAAGCGGGGTAGGTCACCGGTACCTTAGGAGTTTGAGCCGATTCAGGGTCGGATTTTGCACAGCCTGAAAGGCCCAGCACGACAAGCAGAGCGGAAAGGGACAGGGAAAGTGGATGACGAACTGGCTTCATGGGCAACTCCTTGGAGTTCTGGGTAGTAGCTGTTTCAAGGAAGGGGCCGGAACCCGGCCGGACCTGCAGGCCGACACTACCATCCGAGCCCCTCAGGCTACAGCTACGGCTTTTCGCTGCATTTTGTTGCAGCTGTCGACATAGACGAGCTTCGGCTCGTGGCCCTGAGCCTCCTGTTCGGTGTAGTCCGCGTAGCTGCAGATGATCACCAGATCATCGCGTCCGGCCTTGTGGGCTGCAGCCCCGTTGAGCGTGATCTCGCCGGACCCCTCGCGACCCTCGATGAAGTAGGTGGCGAATCGCTCGCCGTTGGTGATGTTGTAGATCTCTACCCTTTCAAAGGGAACCAGATCTGCAGCCCGCGCCAGGACGGGGTCGATACTGATGGATCCCTCGTAGTCGAGGTCGGCATCGGTCACCGTGGCGCGGTGGATTTTGGACTTGAGCAGGGTGCGATTCATCAATCGATCTCCAGGGAAAAATTGTCGATCAGTCTAGTTGTGCCGATGCGGACCGCGACCGGCATGACTATGCTGCCGCGAAGTCGGCGGATGGGTTCGAAGTTGTCGGCCTCGACGACTTCGGCGTACTCGATGTCGATGAGGAGCTCTCCCTCGAGGACCTCGCGGAGCCCTCGACGGATCGCCTCGGCTGAGCGTTCGCCCTGCTCGATCCGCTGTCGCGCGGAACTCAGGGCGCGATAGATCGCAGCAGCCGCAGTGCGCTCGTCTGCCGACAGATTGGCGTTGCGAGACGACATGGCGAGGCCGTCGGGCTCTCGGACAGTAGGGTGGCTGGCGATCTCGACCGGCAGGTGCAGGTCTCGGACCAGACGCCGGATAACCGCCAGCTGCTGGGCGTCCTTCTGACCAAACACCGCGACGCTCGGGCGCACCAGATTCAGCAGCTGGGTTACGACCGTGGCTACGCCGCGGAAATGACCCGGCCGGGACTCGCCTTCGAGTCGCTTGGCGGGTGTATCCACCTCCACGCAGGTGCTGTGACCTTCCTGATAGATCGTCGAGGTTTCGGGCAAGAAGAGCAAATGGCAGCCACCTTCCTGAAGCAGCTCGGAATCCTGATCTTCGTTCCTGGGATAGCGTGCGAAGTCTTCTCCAGGCCCGAACTGAGTCGGATTCACGAAGATGGACACGACCACTCGATCGGCCAGCTGGGAGGCGTGTCGCACCAGCTCCAGGTGCCCTTCATGCAAGGCTCCCATCGTGGGCACGAAACCGACCGTGCGGTTCTCGAGTCTCCAGGACTCCACCCAAGAGCTCAGCTCATTTGTCGAACGTACGGTTTCCACAGCAGTTCCTCGTGTAGGTCAAGGCTTGTGGTCTCATCGTTTCTCTCGGGCAGCCTCAGCCGTAGATCTTCCTGATGGGCTCAGCCCTGAGATGCTCCGGGTCGTCGTAACTCTCCGCAGGGGAGGGAAATCTGCCGTGACGAACGTCTTCGGCGAAGGCGCTCAGCGCTCGTCGCGCGTCGCTCCCCAGCTCGGCATAGCGTCGGACGAACCGCGGAGAGAGACGGTCCTCCAATCCGAGAAGATCGTGAAAGACCAGCACCTGGCCGTCGCAATTCGGCCCGGCGCCGATGCCGATGGTCGGGATCTCGAGGACTGCGGTTACTTCGCGGGCCAGGTCGGCGGGCACACACTCCAGCACCAGGGAGAAGGCTCCGGCCGCCTCGATCTCTCGGGCCGCCTCCAGCAACTCCGTCCGCGGCCCATCACCACGACCCTGGACTCGAAAGCCACCCAGCTTGTGGATCGATTGGGGAGTCAGGCCCAGGTGCGCCATGACGGGGATCTCGACATCTACCAGGGCAGCCACAGTCTCAGGGCGCCGGCCTTCGATCTTGACGGCCTGGGCGCCGGCTTCCTTGATGAAGCGCATGGCCTCGGCGACGGTCTGCCGACGGCCGAGATGAAACGAGCCGTAGGGCATGTCCGCCACCAGCAGGGAATTCTCGACGCCTCGTTTGACGGCCTTGACGTGGTGAAGCATCTCGTCGACGGTCACCGAAAGGGTGTCGGTATGGCCCAGCACGACCATGGCCAGGGAATCACCCACCAGCACGATGTCGGCACCTGCCTGCTCCACCAACCGAGCCTGGGAGAAGTCGTAGGCCGTCATCATGACCAGGCGCTCGTTGCGGGCTGGCGCGTTCATTACCCAGGGAACGCTGACACGTCTGCTCGGTTTCTCGTAGCTTTTCTCGTCCATCGAGTACCTCCTTCTTCGAGCCGACCCGCTCGAGCCGACATCAAAAAAACCCTTCTGTCCGCAACAAGACAGAAGGGCTCGGAGAGCCGTAGTACCAGCAACTGAGCCGATCGGTCACTGCGCTTTGAGGTGCCTGTCCCAGATTTGGGATCAGGCCCCAAGTGACCGCACTCGTCAGCCGACGGTGCTGGGTTCTTCCGTCTCGGTCCCTACTGGGATCCAAGCGGTACGTAATACTGCGTGCCCTTGACGGGCCTCTGGAGCTGGCGTACCAGCTCCTCGAAATCCTCAGACCGATCGACAAAGTTCAAATTGCGCGTGTCCACTACCAAGAGCGGCGACCGGTTGTAGTAATGGTAGTAGTGATGGTACGCGTCAATCAACTCCGTCAGGTACTCCTCGGACATGTCCCGTTCGAAGCTCCGCTCCCGCTTGGTAATACGCTTCATGCAGGTATCCAGATCAGCGACCAGGTAGAGAACCAGGTCGGGTACTGGAATCTGGGGCTCCAGCAGGGTGTAGAGCTTGTCGAACAGCAACAGCTCGTCATCCGACAGATTGAGATAGGCGAAAATTCGGTTCTTCGGAAATGTGTAGTCACTCAGGAGCAGGCGGTCGAAGAGCTCTCTTTGAGCGATGTCCTGCTGCTGCTTGAAGCGTGACAACAGGAAGTAGAGCTCGGTCTGGAATGCCGCTCCTGGTCGGTCTCGGTAGAAATCGGGCAAGAACGGGTTGTCGACATCTTCGAGGATCTTGACGCCCTCGAATCGTCGGGCCAGCTTCTCGACCAGGGAAGTCTTGCCGACGCCAATGGGACCATCGACGGCCAGGTAGTGGAACGGAAGCGAGTCGTTGCTCATGATCCGGTTGCCACCGGAGATTGCTGCAGTGGCTTGTAGAGCGTATCGCGCTCGACTGGCACGAAGCCCGCCTCTCGGACGACACGCTCCAACTCCGAGCGCGACAGGGACTGGTCGGTCTGGGCGCCAGCCATGTGGTAGATCGTTTCTTCTACGACGGTACCGTCCAAGTCGTCGGCGCCGAAGCTCAGGGCCACCTGCGCCAGCTTGGGTGTGAGCATAATCCAATAGGCCTTGATGTGCCCAACGTTGTCGAGCACCAGCCGCGAGGCGGCGAGATGTCGCAGATCTTCGCTACCAGTGGTGTGGTACGTCAAGCCCATGTAGTTGTTCTCGGGGTGGTAGGCCAGGGGGATGAAGGCGTTGAAGCCACCGGTTTCGTCCTGCAGGCCCCTCAGCTTCAACAGATGATCCACTTTGTGCTCAGGCTTTTCCACGTGGCCGTAGAGCATCGTGCAATTGCTGCGGATTCCGAGACCATGGGCGATGCGGTGAACTTCGAGCCATTCGTCAGCATCCAGCTTGCCATCGCAGATGATCTCGCGAACCTCCGAGTGGAAGATCTCTGCGCCTCCTCCCGGCAGCGAGCCGAGGCCGGCTTGCCTGAGCCGTAACAGGACTTCCTCGATGCCGATGCCCTCGCGCTTGGCGAACCACCCTATCTCGATGGCCGTGAAGGCCTTGAGGTGGACTTCTGGGAATCGCTCCTTCAGGCCCCGCAGCATCTCCAGATACCACTCGAGAGACAGGTCGGGGTGGAGACCTCCGACGATGTGGAACTCGGTGGCCCGATCGCCGCCCTGCGCTGCCGCGTGCTCGTAGACCTGGTCGTGGGACATGGCCCAGGCGTGATCCTCGCCGGGCAGCGCCGCGAAGCTGCAGAATTTGCAGTTGTAGGTATAGACGCAGATGTTGGTCGGGTTGATGTGCCGGTTGACGTTGTAGAAGGCCGTCTCGCCGTGTTTGTGCTGCCTGACGGCGTTGGCCAGTTGGCCGAGATGGAGGAGGTGCGGCGTCTGCAGGCAGAGCAGGGCATCCTCTTCATTGAGCCTCTCACCTGCTCGCACTTTGGCAGCCAGGTCGCATAGCGGTTCGGGGTAGATCTCTGGCCTGATTTGAACGGTCATGAAATGACGGGTCCGATCGAAGGATCGGCAGTATATCAAGGGGATACCGGTGGCACTGGGGCTGAGACCTGCGCTCTGGCCCCTAGCCGCGCAGCCAGAAATCGACCCCGGTCCAAAGGAACAACCAGGTTGCCAGCAAGCCGTTGGCCTGGAAGAAGGCGGGATCGAGGCGTGACAAGTCGCCTGGTTGCACGATTCGATGCTGATAGGTCAGAAGAACCACACACCCGGCGAATCCGATCCAGTAGCCCAGACCGAGACCAGGTGGGTAGAAGCGGGGCAGCAGAGCCAAGAGCAGCAGCATTCCCAGGTGGAGAAGGCCAGAGATCCAGAGAGCTGAAACCTCACCGAAGCGGACCGGTACCGAGTGGAGGCCGGTGACGAGGTCGAACTCCCGATCCTGTAACGCGTAGAGGACGTCGAATCCTGCGACCCAGAGCAGCACGGCCCCGGCCAGGACAAGCGGCGTGGACGCGATGTCGCCCCGCACCGCGACCCATGCTCCGACGGGGGCTCCGGCCAGGGCCAGGCCGAGAACCAGGTGGGACCAGTGCGTGCACCTCTTCGAGTACGAGTAGCCGAGAAGGATGAGCAGTGCGAAGGGCGTCAGAGCCAGGGCCAGGGGGTTGAGTCTCGAGGCGGCGAAGACGAGAACCAGACAGCTGGCCACGACGAAGAGCCCGACGAACGTAGGAGTGACATGGCCGGCTGGAAGGGCCCTGTCCGCCGTTCGGGGATTGGCCGCGTCGATCGTGCGATCTACCAGGCGGTTGAAGCCCATGGCGGCGCTGCGTGCCCCGACCATAGCGACGACGATCCATCCGACGACGCGCCACTCAGGCCAGCCCTCGGCTGCCAGCAGCATGCCCAGAAAGGCGAACGGCAGGGCGAACAGAGTGTGCTCGAATTTGATCATTTCGAGCACGGTGCGTAGGTTCTTGAATCTGCTCATGATGGGTGCAGTAGCTTAGCGTGATCCTCGGCAGCTGTCCGGGCTTTGGCGTGCAGCCGGGTAGCGTAGACTACAACGCCTGCCAAGCTTGGAAGAGATGACGACACGAACCGTTCGTACCACCTGCCCGATGGACTGTCCCGACGCCTGCGCGCTGGAGGTCGTGGTGCAGGGAGGCCGGGTGCAGAAGATCAAAGGTGGCAGCGATCATCCGGATACTGCTGGCTTCATCTGCAGCAAGGTCGCCGGCTTTCACCGACGCCTGGAGCACGAGGACCGGGTGCTGCAGCCGATGCGTCGCGTCGGCGCGAAGGGAGAGGGTGGCTTCGAGCCCATCACCTGGGCCGAGGCGGTAGCGGAGATCACACGACGCTTCGCGGACATTCGGAGCGAGTGGGGGGGCGAGGCGATTGTTCCGTTTCACTATGGCGGTTCCAATGGTCTTCTGAGCGACAATCTGTTGGATGATCTCTTCTTCAGAAGACTCGGGGCCTCGCGACTGGAGAAGACTATCTGTGCGGCCCCAACTACCGAGGTAGCCAGGGGAATGTACGGCAAGATGCCGACAGTTGCCTTCGAGGACTTCCCGCGGGCCCGTTGCATCGTGATCTGGGGAGCCAATCCGAAGACCTCCAACATCCACCTCGTACCCTATCTGCGAGAGGCCAAGAGTCGGGGCACGTTCATCGCTGTGGTGGATCCGAGACGAAACTTCTCGGACGCGGAGGTGGACTTGCATTTGCCCGTCCTGCCAGGCACCGACCTGCCAGTGGCTCTGGCGATGATCGACCACCTCGTACGAACTGCGCGTCTCGACGAGACATTCATCGAGCACCACGTGGTCGAACTCGAGCTGCTCCTTGAGCAGGCACAAAACTGGTCGCTGGAACGGGCCGCCGAGGTGGCAGGTGTTCCAGCGCAGTCGATTCAGCAACTGGCCGAGATCTATGCCGACTCGGAGCCGGCCCTGATTCGCTGCGGCTGGGGCCTGGAGCGCAATCGCAATGGTGGCCAGGCCGTGGCTGCCGTGCTGGCCCTACCGGCCCTGCTGGGTAAGTTTGGCCGGCGCGGCGGCGGCTATGCCATGAGTAACTCCGGTGCCTATTCTTTCGATCGCCAGCAGCTGTTGGGCGAGATGGAGGACGAGACCCGAAGCCTGAATATGACGCAGCTCGGTCGCTGGCTCAACGATCGCCTGGAGCCCCCGGTCAAGGCACTCTTCGTCTACAACGCCAACCCGGTGGCGACGGTGCCTGACCAGAACGCCGTGCTGCGGGGACTCAGTCGCTCCGACCTTTTCACCGTGGTCTTCGAGCAGGTGCTCACGGACACCGCTGCCTTCGCGGACCTGCTACTGCCCGCCGTCACGTTTCTGGAGGGCAACGATCTACTGGGCGGGTACGGAAGCTACGCCTTTGGAGGAATCCAACCGGTGATCCCTGCTTACGGTGAGGCGCGAAGCAATGCGGTGGTGTTCGCAGAGCTGGGGCGCTCGATGGGTTGGGACGATCCGCCATTCCACTGGAGCGAGGAGGAGTTGATAGCGCGGGCTGTCGATGCCATGGAGCTTGCGGGCCGGCGGCCGGGTATGGCGGAGCTGGCGGAAGGCCGAACCATTCCTGTCCAGTTCGAACGCGGCACGCCGGTGCAGTACGCTACCGTATTTCCGCGAACGCACGACGGCAAGGTTCATTTGGCGCCGGAGGTTCTGGGCAAGACTCCCTTCCGTTTCCTGAAGAACCCGATGTCCGACTTCCCGCTGGCTCTCATCACGCCTGCCTCCTCGCGGCGCACGAACAGCACCTTCGGAGAGCTCGAAACGGGTCGGGTGAGGGCAAAGCTCCACCCTGACGATGCTGAGCGACGCGACATTGAGCCCGGCGATCGGGTGCGCGTACATAACGACCTGGGTGAGCTGGTCTGCCTGGCGGAAGTCGGATCAGCGGTCCGTCCCGGGGTTGTGGTGATACCGAAAGGGGCCTGGAGGAAAGCCTCGTTCAACGGCTGCACGGCCAATGCCCTATGCCCCGACCACGTCAACGGGGTAGCCGGCGCCGCCTGCTTCAACGACGCACGCGTCGAAGTCGAAAAAGCCTGACACCGATCCCCAGACATGGTGGTGAACTGGAGGTACGTCCGGATGGCCCGCCTGGGGGACGGCGTCGGCTACTCAGACTGCAACGGGCGGGCCGCCACCTTGTCACGTCATCGCGCCGGATCTCTTGTGCCCTGCGATGGCCCGTGCGCTGCGCTCGACGTGGCACCCCACAGTCGAGCCACCCGAACGAACCTCTAGCACCGTTGAAGGCAAAAGGGGCATGGGGGCGTAAGGGCTTAGGGGAACAGCGGCGCAAGGCTGCGTTCGAGGTCTTGAAGCGGCCGGCCTCCCCCACGGTCGAAGCTCTTGGCCCAGGACCCAGGACCCAAGCCTCAGGACGGGTGGGAGGGAGGCTCGGGAATGGCCCAATACCAGCGGCGGCGATGGCTGGGGACGGGTGTTCAGGGTTCGGCGTGGGGACCTCCATGGGGGCCCCGCGGCGGACCCCCATTGACAACGGCCAGGTTTTCCTACGACCAGCGGAGGCCGTCTTCGCCGGGCTCATGGATTCCGAGGTGATCTAGCACGCGCAGGACGTAGTGGTCCAAGAAACGGTTGAAATCTTCTCCGCCGACATAGAACGCTGGAACCGGGGGCAGGATCACGGCTCGGAGGTAGGCAAGCCTCCTCAGGTTCTCCAGATGGATCGTCGTCAGGGGAGTCTCGCGGAAACCGAGTACAAAAGGCCATTGCTCCTTCAGGGCCACGGCCCCAGCCCGATGTATGAGAGTGCCGGCGGATCCGGTAGCCAGTGCCCCCAGTGTTCCGGCGCTGCACGGAATCACTGCCGTTCCGGTCAGGCGGTAGGAACCAGAGGAGATGGGAGCGTCGAGCTCATTGTCTCGGTGAACGGCGATCTTGGCGCGCTCGGCTTCGGTCAAGTTTGCAGCCTCGATGAGGTCGGGCGCGCCAGTGCTGCGAGACAGCTCGTGCTGCAGCACTTGACTGGCCCCACGGGAGACCACCAGGTGGATTCTCTCCACCTCGGGGCTCCGCGCCATGGCTGCGAGTGCAGCTCTGGGTAGAGCCATGCCGGACGCTCCGGTCACCAGCAGCGCCAGGCGATGCTCCACGCGTGCCTCAGCTAGCGGTGGCAAGATCCTCCAGGGTGGCGGCCAGCAACTTGTAGAACCTGTCGACCGATGCGATCTTCACCCGCTCGTCGGGCGAGTGGGGAAATTCGATCTGGGGGCCGAAGGAGATCATGTCCATGCCCGGAATCATCTCGCCGATCAAGCCACATTCCAGGCCCGCATGAATGGCCTCGATCTTCGGATCTGTACCCAACTCCCGCTTGTGGACCTTGCGCACTACTTGTAGCAGCTCGGACTGCAGGTCTGGTTTCCAGCCGGGATAGCCGTCGCCTTCTTCGACTCTGGCACCGGCCAGGGTCGCAGCGGACCGAATCCGTTGGCGAAGTGCGTCGAGGGCCGAGGCGACTGAGCTACGGCTCGAGAGACCGATCTCTACAGCACCGTTCCGAGTCTTGACGGTGGCGAGATTCGTGCTGGTCTCCACCAGGCCCGGGATGTCGTAGCTCATGGAGATGACACCGTGGGGTAGCGCCACGACGAGCGCCATGACCTTGCCAGTCGAGTCATGGTCCCAAACCTCGTCGGGAACTTCGACCTGCGAGATCGAAAACTCTGCGCCGGGCTCGGCAGGTCGAAACTCCGCCTGGATGTCTTCGAGGTCTGCCGTCAGGGCCGCCTTGAAATTCGCCCGATTCTTCTCGTCGAGCACCACCAGTGCCGAGGCCTCACGTGGCACGGCATTGTGCTTGTTTCCGCCGTCGAGGTTCGCGAGGTGAAACGGGATGTCCTGTCCGACGTCCCACAAGGCCCGCGTCAGTAGCTGAGTCGCGTTCCCGCGCTGCAGATGGATATCGATCCCGGAGTGACCTCCCTTGAGCCCCTTGAGCACGACCTCGAGAGCCACCGAGCCTGTCGGTGCCGGGATCTTGACGATAGGTAGAGACAGAGCACTGTCGGCTCCGCCGGCGCAGCCGACACAGAGGCTGCCTTCCTCCTCGGAGTCGAGATTGATCAATTTCCGGCCGCCCAGCATCTCGGGATCCAGGTTCGAGGCTCCGGTGAGCCCTGTTTCCTCGTCGATGGTGAAGAGCAGCTCCAAGGGGCCGTGGGTGAGATCGTCAGCTTCCATGACCGCCAGCATGGCCGACACGCCGACACCGTTGTCCGAGCCCAGCGTGGTGCCCGAGGCGGTCAGATACTCACCGTCTTCTCTGGGTTGGATGGGATCCTTGTCGAAGTCGTGATCGACGTCGGAGTTCTTCTCGTTGACCATGTCCAGATGGCTCTGCAGGATGGTGACGGGCCGATCCTCGTAGCCAGCCGTTCCCGGTTTGTTGACCACGACGTTGCCGGTGCCGTCCACCTGGAACGGCAGTCCCAACTCCTCGGCCTGGGCGACGACGTAGGCCCGAATGCGGTCCTCCTCCTTGGAGCCGCGCGGGATGGTCAGAATCTGATCGAAATGCCGCCACAGGGTCCTGGGTTCCAGCTCTGATACGAAAGTCATTCGTTCCTCCTCCTGTTCAGCGGCATTGTATCGCCTGCAGACGGGTGGCTGGGCGGCTGCAGAGTTCTTTTTCCGATACAATCCTCAGGATTTTCGACTTGTTGGAGGGCTCAATGGCCAAGAATACGGATAAGCCGTTCGTTCCTGCTTCCACCCAGATGGCGGAGCTGACGGTCAAGGCAGTGGTGCTGGGTGTGGCGATGGCAATCGGCCTCGGAGCGGCCAACGCCTATTTGGGGATGAAGGCAGGACTCACAGTCGCAGCCACTTTTCCGGCCGCGGTAGTAGCGATGGCGGCTCTGCGCCTCCTCGGCGGGACAGTGCTCGAGGAGAACGTGGCGCGAACGACCGCCTCGGTCGGGGAGGCGCTGGTGGCAGGTGCCATCTTCACCATCCCGGCTTTCGTCATCAGTGGAGCTTGGGAGACTCTGCACTACTGGGAATCCACGGCGATTATGGTCATCGGCGGTGTCCTCGGTGTTCTTTTCGTGATTGTGCTCCGCCGGACACTCGTCGTCGAAGCCGACCTTCCGTTCCCAGAGAGCGTCGCGGCGGCCGAGATCGTCAAAGCCGGACAGGGCGGCCAGACAGGTGCGGCCTATGTCTTTGGTGCCATGGGTCTGGCGGCGCTCTGGGAGCTCCTCAAGAACTCCAACGGCATCCATCTGGTGCAATCGAGCGTCCAGAAGTTCTTCGCTTTCGGCAAGTCCAACATCGAGATCCTGGGGAACAAGATCCAATATGGGGGGGGGATGTTGCTAGAGACCCCCTCCGCCTCACCGGCCCTGGTTGGCGTGGGCTTCATCGTCGGCATGAGGGTCTCGGCCGTGCTGTTCGCTGGTGCTGTGATGGGGTGGTGGCTGTTCGTTCCTCTGGCGTTGTTCCTCAATCCTTCCCTGGCCGAGGGGCTCGATGATGGCTCCATGCTGGCGCTGGCGACCGATATCTGGGCGAGGCAGGTTCGTCCTCTAGCGGTGGGAACGATGATCGTCGCGGCGTTCTACACCCTTTGGAACCTGCGGGGCTCGCTGATCGCCGGTATCGGCAAAGCACTGAAGGATCTCAATGTCAAAGGCGGTGGCGAGGAGACTCTTCGGACGGAGAAGGACCTGGACTTCAAGAAGGTCTTCATGGCGATCGGTGTCATGGCCGTGGCGACGTTTTTCCTCTATTACTTCTTCGCGAATAGCGTACCCGGTGCCCTGGTTCTGACAGTTGTCATGGTTGTCCTCGGCTTTCTGTTCGCGGCTGTGGCGGGTTACCTGGTGGCCCTGATCGGAAGCTCCAACAACCCGATCTCGGGCCTCACCCTGAGCGCTCTGTTGATCTCGGCTGTACTCATGGTGTTGATGGGCCTGACCGGTATCAAGGGTGTCGCTGCAGTACTGGGCGTGGCGGGCGTGGTTTGCTGCGCGGCCGGAGTTGCCGGCGACATGATGCAGGATCTGAAAGTCGGGCACATTCTCGGCGGCACGCCCTGGCGGATGGAGATCGGCGAGATCATCGGCGTCATCTTTGCCGCCGCCGTCCTGGTGTTCCCTCTGATGGCTCTCGACAAGGTCTACGAGATCGGTTCGGCCGAACTACCCGCACCCCAGGCCGGGCTCATGGCTCTCATGGCCAATGGCATCGTCGGTGGTGAGATGGCCTGGCCGTTGGTCATCGTCGGCATGTTTCTCGCCGTGGGATTGATCTTGATCGGCTCGCCTTCACCCATGCTGGTCGCCGTGGGCATGTACTTGCCCTTCTATTCCACCGCCGCGATCTTCGTTGGCGGCCTTCTCAAGTCGGGCTTCGAGTGGTGGGCTGCGAGAAACGACGCCACCGAGGAGGAAAAAACCAAGGCGGAAAACACCGGGATCCTACTGTCGTCGGGGTTCATCGCAGGCGAGGCCCTGATGGCTGTGGGGCTGGCATTTCTGGTGCTTGGAGGCGATTTCTTCCCGCCGCTGATCGCTGTGCACGAGAAGATTGCCGGCGGCCTGACGGGAATGGGATTCCCTGTGTTCTGGCTCAGTCTCATCATGTATCCGGCTCTCGCCTATCTGCTGGTCTATCTGCCGGTGAAGAAGTTGCGCGAATGAGGCGAGCTGGCTCTGGTTCCGACGAGCCATGAAGCTGCCCATTCGCAGGTCGAGCCAGGAAGAGGCTCTCGCCAGTGAGAATCTCTTGGAGCTGATTCCACAACGGGTGGCAGCCTGGCAGGAGGTAGAGGATCGGGTGGTCGTGGAGCGACCGCGGCCGAGCGCAAGAGGGTTACGCGGTCTCGGCGAGCGGCTGAGCTACAACCTGTCCATGCGCAAGATTCGTCTCGATGAGCGAGGCAGCTTTCTCTGGCGCCTGGTTGACGGCGAGCACAGCGTTGCAGAGGTCGCCGAGGCCATGCGCCAGCGGTTTGGTGAGGAGGTCGAGCCGGCCGAGGAGCGCGCAGGTCAGCTGATCCGTATGCTGCGACGGGAGCGTCTCCTGGCCTACTCCGGCTGGGATCCTGTGCCGCCGGGCTCGACGCCTCGCGTATGACAGGGAATCGAGTGTTAGGATCGAACTCTCGACGTGTGCACTTCCAAATACAAGTTGGGCAGATTCTGGACCCCAGGAGTGGCAACGTGAGTCCGTGGTGGCTACGTCCGCCGGCCGACGAGCCGGTAGGCGATGAAGGACCGAGAGGTCCAGAGAAGAATCAAGAGCCGAGGAAGGAAGTTCCTGCGGAAAGCGTAACGGCAAGTTCTGGGGAGAAGGGGGTACAGCCTGCCGAGCCAGCTGAACGGAGCGGTCAGAGGACTTCCCGCCGTCGTTCCCAGAGGGGAGGCCAGGCGCGGCGGGGCAGTCGCGAAGGTGGTGAGCGGAAGTCGGCACCGGCTACTTCCCGCCCTGGAAGACGAGGCCGGAGAACCTCGCCAGCCAGCAAGGGCAGTGGGGCCGACACGAGCTCCGCGGTGAGCGGTGGATCCAGAGAAGAGTCCGGAGTAGCCGCAAGGTCGCAGGATCGACCGCCTCTCGGGGACCGCAGGCTGGCTGTGATCTGTGATCTGGAGAGCGCCCTCCTGGGAGTGAGAGAGAGCGACGCAGGGCCCTCCGAAATCGATCTCGTTCTGGAGCGGCTACTCGACAAAGGCAAGATCATCGTCAAGAAGGCCTACGCGGACTGGGACCGCCACAGAGCTGGGAAACGGGGATTGCACCAGGCGGGAATGGAGCTCATTGACATCCCGCAAATGCAGGTCTCGGGCAAGAGCAGGGTGGACATACGGATCGCCGTGGACGCCATGGAGCTCTGCTATTCGAAGCAGCACCTGGACACCTTTGTCCTGATTTCTGGTGACGGCGATTTGACACCTCTGGTCTCCAAGCTCAAGTCGAACAACAAGCATGTCATCGGCGTCGGATCCGTGAACTCCGCCTCGCAGATCCTCATCGAGAACTGCGACGAGTACCTTTTTTTCGAGGATGTTCGTAGCCAGGCTGCGGCACCACCGAAGCTGGGCGAAGCCGCGGAAGGTCAGGTCGAGGTCTTCGCTCTCTTGGTCGAGGCGATAGAGGCGTTGATGCGTGAAAACCAGCAGATCCTATGGGGATCGGTGGTCAAGCAGACCATCCAGCGCAAACATCCCTCGTTCAATGAGAGCCGTCACGGCTACTCTTCGTTCTCGAAAATGCTGGAGGAGGCGGAACTGGCCGGGATCATAGAGCTCCGCAAAGACCAGAAATCCGGCAGTTATGTGGTTACCGGTTTTGGCCGGAGTTGAAATGAAGAGCTATGGACTATTTCCTTGACAGACAAAGGCCTTGAAATCAATGATTTGAGGGCTCAAGGCAGCTATGTGATACTTTCGCGCTGCTCCCGGAGAGACGAGTCATGCCGACAGCTTACGTCGAGGTCTATGAGGAGGAATTCGAACGATTGGAGCAGGCGCTACGACGTCTGCGATATGACTCGAATGCCAAGGCCGTATTCCTGATCGATAAGAATGGCCAACAGATCGCAGCGGTTGGGGACGTGGAGGAGTTCGACACCACCTCTCTGGCCTCGCTGACCGCAGGAAACGTGGCGGCAACCGATGGGCTCGCCAAGCTGATTGGCGAGCGGGAGTTCTCGGTGCTGTTCCATGAAGGGCAGCGCGATCATATTCACATCTCAATCGTCGCCCGCCGAGCGATCTTGCTGGTGATCTTCGACGAGCGATCCTCGCTGGGTCTCGTCCGGTTGCGTGTCAAGAGGGCAAGCACCGAGATGGACGAGATTTTCGAGGACATGAACCGGAAGGAGAATCGGGGCCCCGAAGGGCAGGTCGAGACGAGCCCATTTTCCGAGATTACCGACGAGGACATCGATTCCCTGTTCGGAGACTGAGCCGGGGGCAGGGCCACGATTTGGGTCCGGCCTCCAACCTTCCCAGCTCCGACTTGCCGGAGTTGGGACCGAGAGAATCAGGAGGCTCGCGGCAGGAGCTGACCAAGGCGCCTTGACGCGGATCGAAGCGAAATGACCTTCATCAACTACGCCGCGAAGGAGATCAACTGCAAGATCGTCTACTATGGTCCGGGTCTCGGCGGCAAGACGACGAATCTGCAGCACATCTACAACAAGACGGCTCCAGACCGTCGAGGCAAGATGATCTCGCTGGCCACCGAGGCCGATCGCACCCTGTTCTTCGATTTTCTACCCCTGGACCTGGGATCGATTCGTGGATTCACGACCCGATTCCATCTCTATACGGTCCCCGGTCAGGTTTTCTATGATGCCAGCAGGAAGCTGATTCTCAAGGGTGTTGACGGGGTCGTGTTCGTGGCCGACAGCCAGACCGATCGGATGGAGGCCAATGTCGAGTCGATTCGCAATCTCGAGCTAAACCTGCAGGAACACGGATTCGAACTGATCAATATCCCCTATGCCCTGCAGTTCAACAAGCGGGATCTGCCCAGCATCATGCCGGTCGATGAGATGTACCGGATGCTGAACTACAAACGCGAACCCACCTTTGCCGGTATCGCTCCTCAAGGTGTGGGCGTCTTCGAGACGCTCAAATCGGTCGCCAAACAGATACTGGTCGAGCTGCGGAAGAAGTAAGAGCGCACAATAGCTAGGGAGACAGATGGCGAAGCGGTGGAAAAAACAAGAGATCACCTACCTCAAGCGGTATGCCGAGAAGAAACACGTAGCCGAATTGGCGGAGCGATTTCGGACCAACAACGACGAAGTCTCCAGGAAACTGACCGAACTGGGGCTCGAGGCCAAGGACAGCGCCACGATCAGGGCACTTCCACCAGATCCGCAACTCGGGATCTTCGAGAAGGGGCTCAAGGCTCTACATCAGAGCAAATGGCGAGAAGCCAGTAAGTACTTCGAGAAGATCCTGCAAGAGACAGGCGAGAGTGACCTCGCTCAGAGTTCTCGACGCTATCTGGGAGTCTGTCGCCAGAACCTGTTGAAGGGGGGAGTGAACGTTGAAGACCCCTTCCTGTTGGCAGTCTACGAAAGCAACCGCGGTAACTACGAAGAGGCGCTGGCACTGTGCAGCCGAGGTGGTCGCCAGAGCAAGGACGAGCGCTTTGCCTACCTGGCAGCTTCTGTTTACAGTTTGACGGCAGATCTCGACAAGGCCTCGAAGTTCCTGGCCCTGGCAATCGAGCTCAACCCGAAGAACCGCATCCATGCCTACCACGACTCGGACTTCGAAGCCCTCCGAGACAGCTCAGAGTACGGACATCTCTTCGACTGAGCCAACGGCCTCTCGAGCTCCGAGGAGCGCCCTGGTCACCATAGGTGGTGGCAGCGGTCTGTCGGTATTGCTGAGCGGTTTGAAGCACTCGGTCGGCGGTCCCATTGGGGATCTCACCGCTGTAGTGACAGTTAGCGATGACGGTGGCTCCTCCGGACGACTCCGACGCGAGTTTGGAATCCTCCCCCCAGGCGACATTCGCAGCTGCATCGTCGCGCTGGCTGATGATGAGGATCTGCTGGCGCGCTTGTTCGACTATCGCTTCGACGAGGGCGAGGGACTCTCAGGTCACTCTTTCGGCAACCTCTTCCTGGCGGCTCTAGCGGGCATCACCGGGGAGTTCTATCAGGCCATCCTGACGGCGGAGGCGGTGCTGTCGGTGCGGGGTCGGATCCTGCCAGCGACCTTGAGCGATCTCAGGCTGCATGCCAGAGGCTTGTCGGGAAGAACCTACGAGGGAGAGTCAGCAGTGGGGGGCTCGGGCGAGCCACTGCAGGAGGTCTTGCTGGAGCCGGAAGCACCCCCGGGCTTTGGCCCGGCCATCGAAGCTATCCAGCAGGCCGATCTCGTGATTCTCGGCCCCGGTTCGCTTTACACCTCGGTAATCGCGAATCTTCTGATTCCCGACATCGACACCGCGATTCAGCAGGGCCGGGGCAAGGTCGTCCTGCCGCTGAATCTCATGACCCAGCCTGGTGAGACCGACGGCATGGATGGGCTCGATCATCTGGATGCCATCGAGCGCTATCTGGGAACCGGCACAGTCGACACCGTAGTCGTCAACACTGGAGAGTTACCAGCCGAGCGCTTGCCGGCCTACCGCGAGGAAGGTTCCGAGCCGGTGATCGTCGATGAGGCGGCATTTCGGGAGCGAGGAGTCGAGGTGGTCGATGCCGACCTTTTGGCACCCGGCAGACTGATTCGGCACGACAAGTTCAAGCTCGCTCGCACGATCCTGTCGGTCCTGGAGAGCGAAGGAAGATCGGGGGGCCCTGCGACCGATTGAGCGACCGCTGGCTTCGAGGCACTGAGGTAGTAGAACCATGACGACCCCTGGACAGGATGGTGACCATGAGAAAGGAGTGCAGGTGACGAAACCACTACCCCTGTCAGCGGTGGTTCTGGCGGCAGGCAAGGGTACTCGCTTGCGATCGACGTTGCCCAAGGTACTGCATACCGTTGCGGGCAGGCCGATGTTGGAGTGGGTGCTGAGGGCAGCGAGAGCCGCGGGATGTGAACAGATCTATGTCGTGGTGGGGCACGGTGCGGATCAGGTGCGCAACGAGATCGAAGCAGACGACGTCACCTGGGTACCACAGGAGGAACAGCTCGGCACGGGCCATGCTTTGCTGCAGGTGGCAAGTCATCTGCAGGCGCCAACGACGCTACTGGTGCTCTCCGGCGACGTGCCGTTAGTAGCCCCAGAGACCCTGGTCCGGCTAGCGGCAAGTGCTCGATCGAGCTGGGGTTCCATGGTCGTGGCTGAGATGCCGGATCCGGGTTCTCTCGGGCGGGTCGTAGCTGCGCCAGACGGCAGTCTCCAGCGAATCGTCGAGGTGGCGGACGCCACCAGCGAGGAACTGGAGAATCACTGGATCAACGCTGGAATCTACGCTCTTCCTGCGCCTGACATCTTCGAGTTCGTGGAGCAATTGAAACCCGACAACGCCAAGCAAGAGTTCTATTTGACGGATGCCCTTACCGCAGCTGCAGACGGGGGTCAGGATTTGGCGTTGGTGTCGCTGCCGGAGGTGGAGGAGGCTTTCGGAGTCAACGATCGGCTTGACCTCGCTCGGGTCCACGGGGTACTGCTGCGACGCAAGGTAGAAGCGTTGATGAGAGAGGGTGTGTCGATTCTGGATCCGAGTCGCGTGGTCGTAGAGGTCGACGTGGAGGTGGGAAGAGACTCGGTGATTCATCCTGGGGTCTCCCTGACAGGAAGGTCCAGGTTGGGTGAGGGGTGCACCGTGCATCAGGGGGCCTGGCTGAGAGATGCCCAGCTCGGCGACCAGGTCGTGGTCGAGCCTTACTGTGTCTTGGAGGAGGTGGAGGTCGGCAACGCTTGCCGTATCGGACCTTTCGCTCGCATGCGGCCGGGCGCGGTGATGAAGGAGCGAGCCAAGATCGGCAATTTCGTGGAGATCAAGAACTCGGTGCTCGCCCAAGGCGTGAAGGTGAATCATTTGGCCTATGTAGGTGACGCGACGGTGGGGGAGAACGCGAACCTGGGCGCCGGTACGATCACTTGCAACTATGACGGAGTGTCGAAGCACCGCACGGAGATCGGCAAGGGAGCTTTTGTTGGCAGCGACACCATGTTCGTCGCACCCGTTAGTGTGGGTGATGGTGCCATGACGGCCGCTGGCTCGGTGATCTCCAAAGATGTGCCGCCGGGGGCGCTAGCGATCGAGAGGTGCGAGCAGAAGACCGTGCTTGGCTACGCCAAGCGCAAGCTCGAGCGGCGAAAGATCAGAAAGCAGTAAACTCCACTACCTATGTGCGGAATCGTCGGCTATATCGGACAGCGCGAAGTCGTCCCTGTGCTCATCTCGGGGCTCGAGAGCCTCGCTTATCGGGGTTATGACTCGGCGGGCGTCGTCGTGGTTCGTGACGGTGAGCTGGAGGCGGTCAAGGCCGAGGGCAAACTGGAACGCCTGGTCGAGACTCTGAAGGGTGAGTCCCTGGTGGGAACCTATGGCCTGGGACATACTCGCTGGGCGACTCACGGGGAGCCGTCAGAGCGCAATGCTCACCCGGTCATGGACTCGAAGGGGCGCCTGGCACTCATCCACAACGGCATCATCGAGAATTTCCTCCCCCTCAAGAAGCGCCTGATCGATGAGGGTTGGGAGTTCACTTCCGACACCGATACGGAGGTGGTAGCCAATCTAATCAGCTCCCATCTAAAGGGCGATCTGAGGGCGGCGACGCAGCAGGCCATGGCAGAGCTCGAGGGCATGTACGCATTTGCCGCCGTCTCGACGGTGTCGGGGCAGGCCGAGATCGTCGCTGCTCGAAAGGGTCCGCCCCTGGTCATCGGACTGGGCGACGACGAGTTCTTCCTGGCCTCGGACCCAGCGGCTGTGCTGGCCTATACGAAGAGAGTGCTCTTCTTGGAGAACATGGATCTATGTCGCCTGACCGACGCCGGTCCGGAGATCTGGGACGAAAATGGCGAGCCGGTCGAGCGCCCGGCGGTGAGGCTCACCTGGGACCCGATCCAGGCCGAAAAGGGTGGCTTCAAGCATTTCATGCTCAAAGAAATCCACGAGCAGTCGCAGGCGATCCAGGACACGTTCGCCGGGCGTGTGGACTTCGAGCTCAACACCGTCGGATTCGACGACTTCGCGCTGACCCCCGAAGAGGCGACCCAGATTCAGCGAGTCCAGATTCTGGCCTGTGGCACCTCCTGGCATTCGGGGCTGGTTGGCAAATTCATGATCGAAGAGCTGGCGCGCATTCCGGTCGAGGTGGACTACGGTTCCGAGTATCGGTACCGAGACCCCGTGGTCGGCGAGGGTGTGCTGGCAATCGGCATCTCCCAGTCAGGTGAAACGGCCGATACCCTGTCAGCCATGGAAGCGGCCAGCGATCGAGGAGCGAAGCTGTTGGCCATCTGCAATGTCCCTGGCAGCCAGGCCACACGCGTAAGCGATGGTGTGATCTATACACATGCCGGGCCAGAGATAGGGGTCGCCTCGACCAAGGCGTTCACGACGCAGCTGACGGCCCTCTACCTCTTCGCCCTGTACCTTCGGCAGCAGCGGGGAATGGCGATAGAGTCAGAGCTTCTTTCAGTGCTTGCGGGGCTACCTCATGCGGTGGCCGAGATCATGGAAAGCGAGGCGGAGCTCGAGGAGATGGCGCGCCGCTATTCCCGTCTAGAGGACTTCCTCTACCTCGGGCGTGGCATCAACTATCCGATCGCGCTCGAAGGTGCCCTGAAACTGAAAGAGATCTCTTACAGTCACGCGGAGGGCTACCCGGCTGGGGAAATGAAGCACGGACCGATCGCCCTGATCGACGAAGACTTTCCGGTGGTGGCGATCGCCACCGGCAGTCGGGTCTTCGACAAGGTCTGCAGCAACATGCAGGAGGTCAAGGCAAGGGATGGCGTGGTCATCGCCGTAACCGATCGCCCGGCCGAAGAGCTTGCGGAAATCGCCGACGAAGTCATTCAGGTGCCTCGTTCTTCAGATCTGTTGCAGCCGGTGGTCAATGTCATTCCTCTGCAGCTGTTCGCCTACTTTGTAGCCGTGCGCCGGGGCGCCGACGTGGATCAGCCTCGGAACCTGGCCAAGAGCGTGACGGTCGAGTAGAAAGTGCAGCAGGACCGTTACCGATGCCGTCGAACCCCGCCCTCGATCTCGAGCGCGATCTGAACCCTGAGCAAGCCGCCGCCGTCACTCACGGCGACGGACCCCAATTGGTGTTGGCGGGAGCTGGCTCCGGCAAGACCCGTGTCATCACCTATCGGGTCGCCTGGCTGGTCAAGGAGTGCCAGGTCGATCCCGCGAGTATCGTGGCGATGACCTTCACGAACAAGGCCGCAGGAGAGATGCGGGAGCGGGTTGAGGATCTGCTTGGCCTGCAACCCTTACCAACGTTCGTCGGCACGTTTCATCGCTTCGCTCTCGGCCTGTTGCGACGCTATGGGAAGCACGTCGGTGTCGATCCGAGCTTCGCGATATTCGACAGCGCCGACCAGGTGTCGCTGGTGAAAAAGGCACTGGCCGAGGAGAACTTGTCGGAGTCGGCCTTCCCGCCGCGCTCGATGCTGGGCACCATCAGCTCGGCCAAGAACCGACTGCTCGACCCGGAAGCCTACGCCGCCTCTGCCGAGGACTTCTACGAGAAGCAGGCAGCCAGGGTCTACAAGCAGTACCAGCGTCTCCTGATCCAATCGTCCGGCGTGGATTTCGACGACATGCTGCGGCTGGCCGTCAAACTCCTGACAACCGAGAAAGCCATTCGGGACCGTTTGCGCCACCGCATTCAGTATCTTCTAGTCGATGAGTTCCAGGACACGAATCACGCCCAGATGCGGATGGTGCAGGAGATCGTCGCTGAGGCGGGAAACCTGACCGCTGTGGGTGACGAGGATCAGGGTATCTACCGCTGGCGCGGTGCAGACCTCGACAATGTGCTCAACTTCGAGCGGGTGTTTCCGGGTGCCGTCGTTCGTGCCCTGGAACAGAACTACCGATCGACCCAGAATATTCTCGACATCGCCGGTGACTTGGTGGAGCACAACCAACGCCGCCGGGGCAAACGGCTTTGGACCGAGGCCGGTGAAGGCAACAAGGTGGAGCTCTATCGGGCGCGCGACGATCAGGACGAGGCCCGCTGGGTCTTGAATACATTCGAGGGACTGCGAGGTCAGATCTCTTTGCGCGAGATGGGAATCCTGGTGCGGACCAACGCCCAGACCCGGGCCTTCGAAGAGGAGCTGCTGAAGCGTCAGATCCCCTACGAGCTGGTAGGAGGTGTGCGGTTCTACGAGCGTGCTGAGATCAAGGACGTAGTGTCCTATCTGCGAGTCCTGCGCAACCCCAGGGACAACTTCTCCCTGACCCGGATCCTGAACCGCCCGGCACGCGGCATCGGTAAGGCGACGCAGGAGATGCTGGTCCAGATGTCCGCAGAGCACGGGAACTCACTGTGGGAGACACTCCTCTACGCTGAATTGGGGAGTCTCCCCGCTCGCAGCGCGAAGGCGCTGGCGCGATTCCGGGACCTGCTCCAGTCGCTGCGAGAAGATCTGGAAGAAACACCCCTACCTGTCGTCTTGGAGCGCCTTCTCGACCAGACCGGGTACCTGGATCTCTATGATAAGGACGACCCGGAGCTGCGCGCCAAGTTGGAGAATCTCGAAGAGCTCGTGACGGCGGCCCAGGAGTTCACCGAGGAAACCGACTGGAGCGACGAGGCGGATCTCTTGAGCGCCTTCCTCGACCACATTTCACTGGTCAGCGACATCGACGAGTGGCGGCGGGAACAGGGCGTCTCTCTGATGACCCTGCACAGCGCGAAAGGCCTGGAATTCGAAGCGGTTTGCGTTGCCGGGCTCGAGGATGGACTGCTGCCGCACTTCAATAGCGGTGGGACACAGGACGAGATCGAGGAGGAGCGGCGCTTGCTATACGTCGGAATGACGCGCGCCAAGCAGCGCCTCTTTCTCACCGGGTGTCGCCGCCGCCGCATCGCGGGTCGCTACCAGGATCAGCAAGAGTCACCCTTCCTGCTGGAGATTCCAGAACAGGACCTGGTCATCAGTGAGAGCTCAGAGCTGTTTTATGACGGTCGTACGCGAGCTGCCTATGGATTCTTCGGCCGTCGCGAGCCGGTCGAGATCGAGCCCGAAGTCGTGACCGGCGACGCCCTGAGACGCGGCCGTCGAGTCCGTCACCCGACGCTTGGAGAAGGAGTGCTCATGCAGCTCGAAGGGGAAGGAGACAACGCCAAGCTGACCGTGTTCTTCGACCGCTCGGGAAAACGGAAGCTGGTCGCCAAGTACGCCAACCTGGAGCTGTTGTAGGGGTGCTTCTCAGCTGTCCGAACTGTCGACGGGTCCAACGGGTAGGTGGTCGCTACGCAGGATCGCATAGAGGTAGTTGTCGACCCTGTCGTCGTCAAGGATGAAGTACCCTCTGAGACAGCCCTCCTGGCGGAAGCCGACCTTCTGCAGAACTCGCTGCGAGGCGTAGTTGCGGGTATCACAGCGGGCCTCGATTCGTTCGAGGGGAGAGTTGAGGAACAGGTCAGCCAGGAGAAGGTGGAGCGCCTGCACCATGATTCCCCGTTTCTGGAAGGGTGTGGAGAGGGCATAGCCGATCTCCGCCAAGCCATGGTCCCAATTGGTGATCACGAGCGTGAGCCAGCCAGCCGGCTGCTCATCGCATCGGACGATCCACTGGAATTTGTCCCCTTGACCGTGGTAAAGGTTGCTCATCCTCTGTCGCACGAGCTCGGCACCCAGTTGACCTAGCGAGGCCTCCCCGAGAGGTTGAAACTGCCGCACGCTCGGCTGACCCCGCCAATCGCGGAGCAGGCCCGCATCGCCCGGGACTGCGGGTCTGAGCGAGACTCTGGGTGGCCGCGAGTCGGTCTGTGGCTGCAGGATCGACCTTGGTGAGTCGCTTGGATGAGCGGTGGTCACGTTCCGAGCCCCGCAGCGGTATCGTCTGTGCTGGTCGCCAGCCGCATCGAGGGAGCTCCCAGGTCTTTGAAGCTCCGGGTCGCTCGTTCGTGCTGGAGGGTCAGAAAGGTCATATAGCAGTAGCCGTGCAGGAAAAGGTAGAGAAAGGGAAGCGAGAACCACATCCGCAGGCTGCAGGCCACAGTAAAGCACAAGATCATGTATCCCGCGAGCACCGACTCGAAGATCACAGTCCTGGTGCCCAAGGCGTGGTATTGCTTGCCCAACCAACGATCGGCCGGATTCTCGATGTGATACTTCGGTGTCCTTTGGAACTCCCCGCCATCGTGAAGCAGACCCGAGAGCACGGCTCTGGTGTTGTTGACGGCCAGTCCGACGCCTAATCCCATCAGGGATGGAATGGTATGGAAATTGCGACGCCCATCGGGACCAATCACTATCTGGCTGATGATGTAGAACAATACGATTGCGCCTGTGGCGCCCAGGAAGATAGGCAAATCGAGCAGCAGCAACATCCTGGGGTCGGCATCCCGCCTCAGGTACATGGCGGGGAACATCAGCAAGGAGAGCAGGATCATCAGTGGGTAGCAGGCGTTGCTCGTCAAATGGATCAATGCCTCGACCTTGATGGGTGTCGCGACTGACGAGCGTAGGATCGTGTCCAGCAGCTTCCGGGCGGTTTGAATCGAGCCCTTGGCCCAGCGGAACTGTTGACTCTTGAAGGCGTGAATGTCCACGGGCAGCTCGGCCGGAGCGATGACGGCCGGCAGGAAGATGAAGCGCCAACCTCGAAGCTGAGCGCGGAACGAAAGATCCAGATCCTCGGTGAGAGTGTCGTGCTGCCAGCCTCCGGCGTCGACGATCGCCTCCTTCCTCCAGATTCCCGCGGTACCGTTGAAGTTGAAGAAACGTCCCGAAGCATGCCTAGCCGCATGCTCGATGGCGAAGTGACCGTCGAGGAGAACGGCCTGAATCCGAGTCAACAGAGAGTAGCGGCGGTTGATGTGCTCCCACCTGGCCTGAACCATGCCGACTTCGGGGTTGGCGAAGTGTGGAACCGTTTGTTTGAGGAAGTCTGGCCGCGGAGAGAAGTCGGCGTCGAACACGGCCAATAGGTTGCCACGAGCCCTGGTGAGCCCACTCTCGAGCGCTCCGGCCTTGTAGCCATGGCGGTGGGTACGGCGCAGGTGGTCGATCCGAAAACCCCTGGAGAGATAGTGGCTCACCCGCTCTGAGACCAGCTTCGAGGTCTCGTCCGTGGAGTCGTCGAGCACCTGGATCTCGAGACGATCCCTGGGGTAGTCCAGCCGGCAGATGGAGTCGATGAGTCGGGACGCCACGTACATCTCGTTGAAGAGAGGCAGTTGAATCGTCACCACTGGCCAATCCGAGGGTGCGGCTACGGACGGGTTCAATCGATGGCGGTTTCGGTAGTAGAGTGCTATCAACACTAGGCGATGAGAGCCGTAGATCGCCAGACTTCCCAGAGTCAGGTAATAGATTGCCAGCAGAACTTTCTCGAGAAGTATCTCCATCCCGGTCATCTCTGTTCGGTAGGCTCGATTCCCGTCAATTTGTAAGAATCGGCTGGCTGCCCATCCTAGCCCATGCTGGCCTCTTGCTGACGTGGGATCTCGCGGCTCACCTCGGTATTGCCTTCTCTTGGTTGGCTCTCGCCGTCGTCGGAATGAGTCTGGGTAGCCGGCGGCTCTCCAGAATGAATGCGGCAAGCGGTGCACTGATTCTGCTGGTGGCGGTGGTGGTTCGAATGCTGATGCTGCCGTTGCCATCGACGTTGTCTGACGACATCCAGCGCTATCTGTGGGACGGCAAGGTCGCCTCTTCGGGCCTCAATCCCTACCGCTTTGAACCGAATGCGCCGGAGGTTAGGCAGCTGCGGGACGAGGCCTGGGAGCGACTTCCACATCGGCAGGTGCCGACGGTCTATCCGCCATTGGCCCTGGCGGTGTTCAGCGCGTCGACTCATTTTCCGATGTCGGCATTCGCTCTCAAGGCGCTGCTTACGCTGTTCGATCTCGCGACCTGTTGGCTCTTGTTGGTGTTGGCCCGGGCTGTGGGTCTGCCTATCAGCCGGGTGGTTTGGTACGCCTGGAATCCGTTGGTCACGTTGGAAGTCGCGGGGATGGGGCATGTGGATGCCCTGGGTGTCGCCTGCATGGTGTTGTTGGCTGTCTGCCTGAGTCGCCGCCCAAAGTGGTTTGCCGGGGCGGCGTTGGCTGCAGCTGGCGGGGTGCTGGCCAAGCTTGTTCCATTGCTGGGTTTCCCGACCTGGGCCCGCCAGAGCGGACGGCCTGTCCTCTTCTTTTCGATCGCTATCGGTATTGCTGCGATGGCCCTGGTACCGGTGGCCGTGTCCAGCGGCGGGGTGCCAGCGGGCCTTGTCGCCTTTGGCGTCAGTTGGGAGTTCAATGGTCCGATCTACGAGCCCCTGTGGCGGTTCATCGACAGGCTCGAGATTCCCTTCGCGGTGAGCAGGCTGCTCGATTTGCTCAAGATCGAGACCGGTAATCACGACTTGTGGAATCAGCTCTACCCTTTCAATTATCCACAGCTTTTGGCCAAGTTGCTTCTGGGAATTGCCCTGGTGGCGGCCCTCGGTGTTGGCTTCGCTCGGCGGCTGCCTCTGGCTGGAATGCTGTGGATCTTCGGCAGCCTGGTCCTTTTTTCCGCAACCGTCTATCCCTGGTACCTTCTCTGGATCCTCCCCTGGGCGGCCCTGACGGGCAATCGAGCCTGGCTGGTTGCCTCCGCTACCGTGATCCTGTCGTATATTCCCCAGTTCACGGAGGTGGCGCTCTTTCCTTGGATCTATCTTGCGGTTTGGTTGCCTCCTTTGCTGGTGTGGACCCGACATCGATGGTCTTCCGACTGACGCTTTCGTATCGCGGCACCTCCTACGCCGGCTGGCAGCGGCAGAACAATGCCACCACGGTTCAGCAAGTCGTGGAGCGAGCTCTGAGCGACCTCTTGTCCCAGCCGGTGCATGTCGTCGGGGCGAGCCGCACCGACGCCGGAGTTCACGCACGAGGACAGGTCGCTCATCTGGAGCTGCCCATCGATTTTCCCGCCCGTGGATTGGTGCATGGTGCCAATCAACGCCTTCCCGAGGACATACGTGTCATGGCGGCAGAGCGGATGCGTGAGGGATTCCACGCGCGGAAACATGCCGCCTTCAAGCTGTATCGCTACCGGTTCGTCCAGGGGCCGGTTCTCTCTCCCCTGGATGCCCTGTTTGTTGTCCATCTACCGGGGGTGGTCGATCTCGCCGCCATGAGACTGGCTGCGGAGCACCTGGTGGGAGAGCATGATTTCACTGCTTTCGCGCTCTCCGGTGGCAGTCACACGCAGCCGGTACGACGCATCGATGAGGCGGGTTGGCGGCGGGACAGCGGCGCACTGGAGTTTCGAGTTGTCGGCAATGGCTTTCTCCGTGGGATGGTGCGATCGATTGTCGGCACCCTCTTGGAGGTGGGTAGGGGCCAACGAAGCATCGACGACATTCAGCGCCTTCTCGACGGGCGACCGCGGTCCGAAGCGGGTCCGACCGCCCCGGCGCGGGGATTGACTCTGGAGAGGGTCGGCTATCCGCCGGAATGGAGGCCGCTTACAGAGCAGGAAGGCCTCTGATCAGTCCGTCGGCACATCAGGAGATGCCTGGCCGGTGTGCTAGATTACTGGCCGCACGAAATGACTGAATTCTCGAAGGTAGCGCGAGCTGGCTCGTTCGATGAGCGCCTCCTGCGTCGACTGGATCGGTCGCGGGTCCCACGGCATGTGGCCATCATCATGGATGGCAATGGCCGTTGGGCCAAAGCCCGTGGTCTGCCGCGAGTGGAGGGCCACAGGGCGGGAGTAGTGGCGGTAAGGGACGTCATCGAGGCTGCCGCCCAGTTGAGGGTCGAAGTCCTGACCCTCTACGCATTTTCGGTCGAGAACTGGAAGCGGCCACGCTACGAGGTCTGGGCTCTCATGAACCTGCTCAAAGACTACTTGAGGAGGGAACTGGCGACCCTGGTGGACAATGGCATTCGCCTCCATTTGTTGGGACGTTGGCGTGAGCTGGATCCCTCAGTAGTCGGAGAGCTGGAACGAGCTCTGGAGGCTACAGCCGATGGTCGGGCCATGCAGCTCAACATCGCTCTCAACTACTCGGGCCGCTGCGAGATCGTTGATGCCTGTCGCGACATTGTGGCGGACTGGGCCGGCGGCGAAAGCGTCGAGATCGACGAGGCCACGATCGGGCGCTACCTGTACACCTCCGGGCAACCGGACCCCGATCTGCTGATTCGCAGCTCTGGTGAGCTGCGGGTGAGCAACTTTCTGCTCTGGCAGATCGCCTACTCGGAGATCTGGATGACCGAGACTCTCTGGCCCGACTTCCGGCGAGGTCATCTTCTGCAGGCCATTGTCGACTTTCAGACTCGGGATCGGCGATTTGGTGCGGTGGCCGAGGCGGACAAAGAGACGGTCGCCGATCAGGGCTCGGCGTGATCGGCTGACAGGGATCGGGTCGCCCGTACTGGCCCAGGTTCGAGCATGCAGCGTCTTCTGACAGCCGCAGTCCTCATTCCCGTGGCCCTGCTGGCGGTATTCCGTCTTCCTGGTGTCTGGTTTCTGCTCTGCATCGTGGCACTGCTCGAAATCGCTGTCTTGGAGTACGTCAAGGTAGGGGAGCATTGGGCTCTTGGCGGCGTTCTCAAATCCCTACTCTTGAGTGTGCCGATCGTCTCGGTCCTGCTGGCCGGGGGCCTCCTACCGGCAGAGCTTGCGAGCCTCGATGGTGCCTTATGGTGGCTGGCGCTGGTTCTGATCACTGTCGGGTCGGGAGCCCTGGCAATCTCGGCCCGAGCGCCGATCGAACAGGGCGCCGCCTCGGTCGGATTGCTCGCTTTTGGAAATCTCTATTTCGCTCTTCCCGCCGCCGGCCTCTACCGACTTCAAGGCTTCGATCCCTGGGTCCTCGTACTTCTGCTGGCCATTGTATGGCTGGGCGATAGCGGTGCCTACTACATTGGCAAGACTTGGGGTCGACACAAGTTGGCACCGAGAGTGAGCCCGAACAAGACCTGGGAGGGCTCGATCGCCAGTACTGCCACAGGGTTGCTGGCAGCCGCAGTCTGGAGCTACTGGCGTCTGGGTGAAGTCGACGGTTGGATTCTACTTCTTGCCGGCCTGGTCTCGATCGCGGCCCAGATCGGGGACCTCGTGGAATCGCTGCTGAAGCGCGGCGCCGGAGTCAAAGATTCGGGTCAAATCCTGCCTGGCCACGGTGGGATGTTGGACAGGATGGACGCGCTACTGTTTGCGGCGCCGGTCATGTGGCTCGGTGTCGAGCTGTTGGGCGCCAGCAGGATGTTGCCGTGAGCCGGAGTATTGCGCTGCTCGGCTCGACCGGGTCCGTTGGCGAGAGCACGCTGCAGGTCATCCGTCATCACCCTGACAGATTGCATGTCGAGGCGCTGGCTGCCCTTGGCAGCAAACTGGACAGGCTCGAGCAGCAGGTTCGAGAGTTTCGTCCGCGTCTGGTGGCCGTGAGCGACCCGTTGAAGGCGAGCGAGCTCCAGGATCGGGTGGGCAAGGAGACGAAGGTAGTTTCCGGTGAGCTGGGCCTTCTGCAGGCCGCCCGCTTGCAAGGGGTCGATCTGGTGGTTGCGGCTGTGGTGGGAGCGGCAGGGCTGCCTGCTACCCATGCTTCCCTCGAGGCGGGAAAAGACGTGGCGCTGGCCAACAAAGAGTCCCTCGTCGTGGCCGGCCGACTACTCAAGGAGGTGGCCCAGGCCACCGGGGCCCAGCTGCTGCCCATCGACAGTGAGCATGTGGCCCTGCATCAATCCTTGCGCTCGGGTCATCCATCAGAGGTTCACCGGCTGATGCTGACGGCCTCAGGGGGCCCCTTTCGCACGCGGGATATCACTACCTGGGAAGAAATCGGGCCCGAGGAAGCCCTTCGGCATCCAACTTGGCAGATGGGGGCGAAGATCAGCATCGACTCGGCAACACTGATGAACAAAGGGTTCGAGCTGATCGAGGCGCATCACCTCTTCGAGGTCCCGCCAGACAGGATCGAAGTCGTGATCCACCCTCAGTCCATCGTGCACTCGTTGGTGGAGTACCGCGATGGCAGCTGGCTGGCACAGATGTCGGTCAACGATATGATCTTCCCCATTCAATACGCTCTGTCGTATCCGGATCGCTGGGAGAACGAGTTCGAGAGGTTGGAACCACACCAACTCGGCCGTCTGGAGTTCGAACCGGTTGACGACCTCCGGTTCCCGAGCGTCGATCTGGCCCGCGGGACACTGTCGTTGGGTGACTCCGCTCCGGCGGTGCTGAATGCCGCTAACGAGGTCGCCGTTCGCGCGTTCCTGGAAGGCCGAATCCCGTTCCCGGCGATCGTCTCTACGGTGGAGCAGGTTCTGGGGTTACACGATCCTGGACCGATCACCAGCCTGGAGGACGCGCTCGGCTACGATGCTTGGGGACGACAGCGGGCAAGGGAACTGCTCGAGCTGGAGTCGCCCCAGCGAAAGTCTCTCTGATTCCCTGCGGTGGTCGAAGATCGTTGGAGGGCCTTTACCCAACCAGTATTGCACTCCTTTCGGGCGAGGACGACATTCGCCATCGCGCTCACGGTCTCTTCTCGAGGATCGCTTCTACCCTTGGGACGGCCGTCGATGTCAGTACAGGTCAGCTGTTGTTTTTCGGTTGCAGGCTCAAGTCCTTCTGCAAGATGTTCTTGAAACGCGTCGCGCTGATTGGGTGATCGGCGAGAAGGCGACCTTCGTAGACAAGACTGAATACGCCATAGGGAGATGGCATCCTCTCTCGTGCCTCCACTGAATCGACCATTTCCACCAGGTGTAGCTGAATTCCATGTCGCTCCGCGACCGGCGGCAGTTCTGCAATGGCTTTGCCGATATACGGGCACTGATTCGTATAGAGCAGTTGCAAATCACGACACCGGCTCAGTCTTTCGTCCCAGTCGTTCGGGAAAGAAGGGAAGGGGCCTCCTCCGGTTCGTCTTACCAACAACTGAAAGCTGGACGGTGCCTCGTCGACCGGCACGAAACCGTTCTTGAGGAAAACGCCCTTGTTCGCCATCCAAGGACCATCACTGGTGACGACTGCCACCCCCTCAAGGCCGGTGGTTGCCGCATCGTCTATGCAGTGCTGCAACAGTGTCGATGCGAGCCCCCTGGAGGCCAATTGGCCGGACTTCACCCAGAGGCAATGGATGACCAGATAGTTCGGCGCGCGAATGACGCGCCAGGTGTTTTCCCCAGGTATGTACTCGAGGAAGCCCGCCTGCTTGCCCCCCTCTGTGAGAAGCAGCTTGATTCGCATACCCTCCTCGAAGCGTCTCTGAAGCCACGATCGCTTGGCCAGGTACCCGGCATGCCTCTTGTTCTTCAGGCAAAAGAAGCCCGTCTCTTCCACGTTCTCGGCGTCGACAGTGACAATCGAGAAACCAGTCATCGTAGCGGCGCCCCAGCCATCTGTCGACAAGCCTACATTCCCCACAAGTGGCCGGTGTTGACCGGCTTGCCCTGAAGCTTCAAGTAGTAGAAGAGTTGTCCCTTGTGTTGCATCGTGTGACGGATCGAGTGCAGAAGGTGCCGGCCCAACGCGAAGGTTTCGTCAGGATGCCAGGGAGCAGCAAGCTCTCGATCTGCCAGGTCCTCCTCGCTGACGCTCTGCAGCATTTCGAAGGCCTGGTCTGCGTCCTCGGCGAGCAGCTTCCGGGCCTGAGCCACGCTCTCTACACTTGACATCTTCTCGGCCGGCGGGAGCATTTCGCCCGGCTCCATGTCCTCCAGGCTCATGCCGTCGGGCATGCCCCAGTCACCGGTGACGAAGCCTCTGAATCCAGGACCATTGGAGGTGGCTGTGTGCATCAAGAGCTGCCCCATAGTCATCCAGTTCTCCCCGGTGGCCGGCTTCCAGTCGAGCGCCTCGTCTTCGGCGACTTCGAACAGCGCGTCGGTCACGCGGTAAAGGTACTCCAGTTCATCGGTCAGCAATTCGGTCCAGTTCATGACGTCTCCCTTCTGTGGATCTCGGAATCGGATTTCGTTGGGCTCAGCCTACTCGATCTTCGGCACGGGTTCGTCTTTCTTGAGAAGACGTCGTTTGGGTGGTGTGGCCCCTTTTCGGAAGAGGTCCAGCTCCGCTCCGCTGCGCTGACGAGGTACCAGCAGACCGGTTTCGGTCTCGAACCAATGCTCGACGATCTTGGCAGGGCGGCCAGGGTCCCCTGCCGGTCGCAGCGGCACTGCCCGCTCCATGAACGCTTTCCAGATCGGGGCTGCCGCCGCGGCTCCAGACAGGCGTAGCGGGTCATTGTCGTCGAGTCCGACCCACACGACTGCCACTACTGACCCGGCACCACCGGCGAACCAGGCGTCGCGAGCTCGCGAGGATGTGCCTGTCTTGCCGAACGCCTTGTGATTCTCCAGGGCGGCGGCGGCCGAGGTCCCCTGCCGGACAGAGTCCTCCAACAGATCTCGAATCAGGTAGGCCGTGGCGGGCTCGACGACTTTGACCGAGGTCGTTTTGTGTTGCACCAGCAACCGACCGCCGGGTAGGAAGATCTTGTCGTAGGGTCGCGGCAGGAGAGCTCGACCCAGAGAGCCGAAGACCGTATAGGCACGCGCCAGAGTCAGTGGCGTGGTTTCGACCGCGCCGAGCACGAAAGCGGGTGGAAGATTCTTGGGAAGCTCCATTCCGCTGCGACGTAGGCGCTCAGCCGTGTTGCGGAAACCGCACCAACGGCCAATCCGCACGAAGGGTACATTGAGCGACTGGACGGTCGCCTGCCGAACCGAGACCGATGGTCGGAACTCTTGGTCGGGGTTCTCGGGGCTCCAAGGTCCGGAGGGCAGGTCCAGGGTCAGTGACTGATCGGAGACGCGTCGGGCGGGAAAGAGTGGATCTCGGTCCCCGCAGTCCTGCAAGGGTCCCAACAGCACCAGCGGCTTGACCGCCGAGCCCGGCTGGCGCTCGGCGCGTCGCGCCCGGTCGAAACTGTCGGAGCGCAGTCGAGGGTCGCCCCCGACATAGGCGAGAACATCACCAGTGTGTGTGTCTAGCGCCACCAGCGCCGCTGAGAGTGGCTGGGCTCTCAATCGCGAATGGCCCGAGCGCAGCCTGCGCAAGCCATCGAGGACCGCTTCTTCGGCCGCCTCCTGGAGAAGTGGGTCGAGCGTCGAGAACACAACCGCGCCCCGCCCGTCCTCGGCACGCCTGGGGGCGTTGGATTCGACCTCGTCCTCGAGCCAGTCGAGGAAATACGGCGCGTCAGGAAGTGCGGGAGCGGATGGCCGGAGAGAGGGCAAACCCCGGCGGTGGGCGTCGTGCATCTGAGTGGGAGTCAGCCAGTCGAGTGCGACGAGGCGCGTCAGTACCCAGCGGTAGCGCTCCAGCACGGCTTCGGGATTGCGTACCGGGCTCAGCCGGTTCGGTCCCTGAATCATCGCCGCGAGCAGTGCCGATTCAGCGACATCGAGCTGGTCGACTGATTTCGAGAAATAGGCTCGGGCCGCGGAGCCGAGGCCGAAGATCTGAACGCCGTCCAGATGCCCGAAATAGACGGCGTTGAGGTAGGCCTCTAGGATTTCAGTCTTGTCGTACTCGGCCTCGAGCGCCAGGGCGCGGACCGCCTCCGAGGCCTTGCGCCCCATCGAGCGCTTGGGGCTCAAGTCGCGCAGCTTGACGAGTTGCTGGGTAATCGTGCTGCCGCCCTGCACCACCTTGCCTGCCTTGACATTGCGCAGGGTGGCGCGCGCCAGCGCCTGGGCGTCGACCCCCGAGTGCTCGAAGAAGCGACCGTCTTCCGCCGCCAACACCGGTTGCCAGACATGCTCGGGCAGCTGTTCGAAGCGCACCCGTGAGCGCCGCCCGCGGTTGGTGTCGAAGGACTCTGCCAGCAATTCGGGCTCCAACCATAGGTGCTTGCTGCGGAGAGGGGCCTCGTTCTCGTCCATTCCCTCGAGGATCATGCCGTCTCCGCGATGCAGCCTGAGCCCGATCATTCGGGCAGGGTGCTGCTTTTTGCCGATTCGCATCGGCCGGCGATAGAACCAGAATTTCTCGAAGCCGAAGAAATATTCGCCCGGCTTCCTCGGTTGTTCCCCTTGTCGCCTCTCGTAGCCCAGGCGCTCCAGTCGACGGGGAAGGTCGAGTTGAGTTATGGTGCGCCCCGACTCGATCGGCATGCGGCCCGAGTAGACGCGAACTTCATTGCGTCCCAGGTCGTCATCCAGGTCACTGGCTCGGCTCAGACCAGGAACGAGACAACCGAGAACACAGAGCACAAGGAGCGGCAGGGGGAAACGCATCGTGAAATTCGCCTGTGCGCTCCGGAACTGGTCCGGATGGCGTGGAATCCGGTGACGACCGTTCGAATGAAAGCTCCTCCACATTTCGCATCCAAGGATACAGGTCAATACAACCTCGCAGCCCGGCTCCGACAAGGGGAGTGGGCATGGGAGTTGCTTGTGCTGTCGGAGTCGAAGAGAGGGATGTTTGCGCGAGCCTATTCGCCCGTCCGGCGGAGTCGCGGAACCCCGAGACTTGATCCTGATGCGTGTTGAGGGGAGAATCACTCCCTATCGAGGCTAGAAATGTCAAATGTTCTGAGCAATTTAGCTGCGTTTATAGTCGCCCTGGGCGTCATCATCTTCGTCCACGAGGCGGGTCATCTCCTGATGGCCAAGGCCTTCGGGATGCGTGTCTTGACCTTTTCTCTCGGTTTCGGAAAACGCATCTGGGGATTCACCCGCGACGGGACCGAGTACAAAGTCTCTCTGATCCCCTTGGGAGGGTATGTTCGGTTGGGAGGTGAAGATCCGGGTGAGGTCAGTGCCGATCCCCGAGACTTCATGAACACGCCACGCTGGCAGCGGATCCTGGTCTATTTGGCCGGTCCTGCCATGAACGTGATCCTGGCGATCCTGCTCATTGCCGGCGTGCTGATGGCCGGTATCCAGGTGCCAACGCTGCCCGAGATCCCTCCGATCATCGGCAGCGTAGCCGAGGGCTCTCCCGCCGAAGCTGCCGGACTCCTAGCCGGAGACGAAGTAGTGTCAGCGAACGGCAAGGCGGCCAGGGACTGGGAGGACGTTCATTTCGCCTTCATTACTTCGCCAGAGCGGGAAGTCGATCTCACCGTCCTGCGGCAGGGGCGGGAGCGCGACGTGTCCATCGTCCCTGCCAAGGTGCCCAAGTACGAGTTTGGGTACGCCGGTGCTTTTCCGACAGTTCTACCGAGAATCGCGCAGGTCCTGGCAGACAGCCCGGCGGAAGCTGCGGGCTTTCAACCGGGAGATGAGATCCGCAGCGTGGACGGGCAGGCGATCGCGCAATGGCAGGAGTTCGTCGACTACATCGAAGCCCATGCCGACCAGAGCGTGGCGGTAGAGGTACTGCGAGATCAACAGCCAGAGATCCTTCATGTCGTGCCTCGAGATGAAGGAGGCAAAGGGCGGATTGGCGTCGCTCACGGCTACTATCAGCAGCTCCCTCCAGGCGCCGCGCTGGTGGAGAGCGTGCGCTATAACTGGCAGATCACACGCCAGACGCTGTCGGTGCTCTACAAGATCGTCACCGGTCAACTGGCGGCCAAGAGTGCCCTCTCGGGACCAATTGAGATTGCCGCCCTCAGTGGGGCTGCTGCCAGGACCGGACTCAAGCACCTGGTGCAGCTGATGGGCCTGATCAGTATCAGCATCGCGATTCTGAACCTGCTGCCCATCCCAGTCCTCGACGGGGGACAGATAACGATTCTGTTGATCGAAGAGCTGCGGCGAAAAGACCTCTCGCTCCGCACCAAGGAGAGGATCAACCAGGTGGGTTTCGTGCTCATCGTGATGCTGATGGTCGTGGTGATATATTTCGACGTGGCCAAGAACATCCCACCGGGACTCCTCCCGGGATCGGATAGCTGATCTCCAGTGTCGAGGGAAAGGTAAGGGCGATGGCAGCAACGCTTGTCGTTGGCGCGGAAGCACCCAATTTCGATCTGACCTCGACCGAAGACGTGGTTCTCATGCTGCGGGACGAGGTGTCGCGTATGGCCGTGCTGCTGTACTTCTTCGACGGCGATGGCGACCGGGTCCGGTCCGACTTGGAGTGTCTCGCCAAGGGCCAACGTAGGCTCAAAGAGCGGGGGGCCGTGATTCTCGGCATCTCCGCGGCGAAGATGGATGCGCTCAAGGCGCTTCAGTGGGATCTGCATCTGCAATTTCCTCTGCTCAACGACGATCGGGACTTCTCGGCCCAATACGGAGTAGTCGCCCCCTCGGAGGACGAATCAGCGGCGCCAGGTCTGTTTCTGGTCGACCGCAGGCAGAAGATTCTGTGGATGGCCTGTCCTGCAGCTTCCGTCGAAGGTGCCCTGGGGGACATTGACAAAGCCCTAAAGACTCTGCCCAGCCAGATGGCCACCTATCCCAAGACGGTCGTGAATCGTGTCGTGAACTGGTGGGTCAGCAAGGTCCGCCGTCCACGGGCAGCCTGAACCCCACCCCCCCCACCCTGGGGGTTGAAGCGGCCGGTCGTTCCTCCCGGCCGGTCTCTGGGGCTGGGTCCTGGGTCCTGGGCTTATGACCGGATTTCGTTGGGGTCCGACGTGGGGCCCCCAGGGTGCTTTCCTCCCTTCCGCTGCAAGAACCCCCTGGAGGTCCCCACGCCGAACCCTCGACACCCGTCCCCAGACATAGCTGCTGGTGGAATTGGGCCGTTGTTCCCCTAGGCCCTTACGCCCCTAAGCCCCAATTGCCTTCATCGGTGCCAGAGGTTCGTTCGGGTGGTTCGACAGGGGGTGCCACGTCGAGCGCAGCGCGAGGGCCGGCGAAGAGCACGAGAGATCCGGCGCGATGACGTGACAAGGTGGCGGCCAGCCCGCCGCAGTCCGAGTAGCCGTCGCCGTCCCCCTGCGGACCACTCAGACGGGCCTCTTCTAGATCGTGGTCACTTGCCCAAGACCCAGGACCGTAGCCCCGGGGCGGGATCACTCCAGAAAGGACCGCAAGAGCTCCAGGTCGCGGCGATGGCCTTCGCCGTCGTCGCCCAGCGGCGTCTCCAGGATCATCGGCCTGCCATGCCAGCGGGGGTCGTTGACCAGGCGCTCGAATACTTCGAGGCCCAGGTGACCCTCTCCCAGATTGGCGTGACGGTCTTTGTTCGATCCCTGTGGGTGACGGGAGTCATTGAGATGGAAGCAGCTGGGCTCGTCGGGGCCGAAGAGATCCTGAGCCTGTTGAAAGAACGCCTCGTAGCCCGCCTCATCGTCGATGGGATGACCGGCGGCGAAGGCGTGACAGGTATCGACGCAGAGACCGAGATTTCCCTCGCACTGGGCCCGATCGACGATTGCTGCAAGCTGCTCCAATCGGTGGCCGATGAGAGTTCCCTGCCCTGCGGTGTTCTCCAGGAGGACCCTGGTGTGACATTCGGGGCGGGCAGCGAAGACTCTGCGGAGGGAGTCCGCGATGCGATCGATCCCCTTCTCTTCTCCAGCGCCCAGGTGGGCGCCGGGATGCACCACGAGTCCGGGGACCCCGAGTCGGTGACAGCGATCCAACTCGTCGCCGAGGGTCGCTCGCGAGCGTCGGAGATTGTCCGGATTGGTCGCGGCGAGATTCACCAGATAGGTGGAGTGAGCTACCAGGGTCGAGATCTCGCTATCGCGAAGCTCCTGCTCGAACCGCTCCACGTCGGTTTCTGTGAGCGGTTTTCCCTCCCACTGGCTGGCGTTCTTGACGAAGATCTGAATGGCGTGGCAGGTCAGATCGGTTCCTCTGGGGACGGCTCGGTAGACACCGCCTGCGATGGAAACATGGGCACCGAGTAGAGGCTGCATGAGAGGGCGTATCTTGCCACAACTTCGAGAGTCGAGCGCCCGGGCAGCTACCTCTTGGGTCTGTCGCTGCCGGCTGCTAGACTCCCGCCGATGCTGAGGGGGGTTACCCGAGCCTTAGGCTGGCTGACATACGGTGTCTTGCTGCTGGCGATCTTCACTTTCGCTGGCTATTTCTCGTTCAACTTGTTCGTGCGGAGCGGCGTTACGCCGGTTCCGGAGTTAGTGGGTCGGCCCGAAACCGAAATCGAGGGGCAGTTGATCGACCATGGGTTGATCTTGCGCCGGCTCTGGGCCGCGGACCGGTTCGATGAAGAAATACCCGCCGGTCACGTCTTGCAGCAGTCCCCCCGTTCTGCCAGCCTGGTCAAACGTGGGGCAGCAGTAGAAGTCGTGGTTTCGCTGGGGCCGGAGCGCTTGAGGGTTCCTGCAGTCGAGGGTCAGGCTTTGCAGGCGGCGCAGGTGACCCTGACCGCATCCGGGCTGAGTATCGGCCGGGTCTTCAATGTGGTCAGCCGAGGCACGACTCCGGGAACCGTCGTGCTTCAGGATCCATCGGCCGAAGCGCAAGCAGGTCGGGGCAGCGCCGTGGACCTGTTTCTGTCATCGGCCAGCCGACATGGTACCTTTGTGATGCCGGATCTCACCTACCGCAACTTCGAGAGGGTGCGTCACTTCTTCGAGCGCCGTGGGTTCCGTCTGGGCAGTGTAAAGTTCGAGCCCTACGAGGGCATTTCACCGGGAATCGTTCTGCGACAGTATCCTCTTCCAGGCCACCAGTTGCGCCGGCAGGATGTCATCTCACTGGTGGTGACCACATTCGAGCGAGAAGGAGTCTGAGTCGATGTTCCTAGCACCATCCATCCTGGCGGCAGATCTGGCGGACCTGAAGACCGCAGCCGTACAGTGCAGTCAGGGCGGCGCAGACTTCATTCACGTCGATGTCATGGACGGACACTTCGTGCCGAACTTGACCATCGGGGTGCCTGTCGTCGAGGCTCTGGCCGCATGCAGCGAGATCCCCCTGGAAGTCCACTTGATGGTGAGCAATCCCGACCGGCTGCTGGAGGAGTACCTGGCTGCTGGTGCCAGTTGGCTGTCGGTTCATTGGGAGGCTACCGTTCATCTGGATCGAGTCATCGGTCTGATTCAACAGAAGGGAGCTGCGGCTGGCGTCGTCTTGAATCCCGCAACTCCGATCGAGGTGCTCGAAGACATCTTACCGATGCTCGACTTTGTCCTCCTGATGTCGGTGAATCCGGGCTTCGCTGGGCAGGCTTTTCTGCCCTATACGCTGGAAAAGGCATGTAGATTGCGAGGTGCGATCGAGCGACGTTTGCTCGACGTGACGATAGCAATGGACGGTGGAATCGGTGTCGACAACATCCACCGGGTCGTGGCCTCCGGAGTCGATCTTTGCGTCGCGGGATCAGCGGTCTTCGCGAGCGAGGATCCGGTTGCGGCCATGCAAGAGCTCAGGCGTCGGGCAGAATCGGAGCCGGTATGAAGAACCCGAACGCCAATGGGGCTGTGAGCCATTCTCTGTTGCAGACCGCCGCGTTGGTGGGGGTCGTGATCCTGTCCGTGGTGGGTTGTAAGAGCTCGGGTGGCTCCAAAGTCGAGAACGACCCGATTCTCCAGTTGTCAGCCGACGAGTCCCTGGAGCGTGGAAAGGAGCTGATGGAGGCCGGCAAGTACCGCCCCGCTGTCGAGTACCTGGCGCACGCGTTCGAAGTGGCACCCAACTCGGCGAGCGGTAGGGAAGCGCTGCTGTTGTCCGCCGATGCGCTGTTCCTGGACGGTGGCGTCGCCAATTTCATCAAGGCGCAGGCGAAGTACACAGATTTCCAGAATCGATTTCCAACCAGCGATCGTAGCGACTACGTTCAGTTTCAGATTGCCAACTGTCTGGAAAGCCAGACTCGAAAGCCTGATCGCGATCAGACTCCGACAATCGATGCGTTGAATGCCTATGAAGAGCTCGTGCGCCTGTATCCGACCAGCGAGCACGTCGATGAAGGCCAGCTGCAGATCGTGACTCTCCGGCAGGACATGGCGGAGCACGAGTTCATCATCGGCCGCTACAACATGACTCGCAAGCTCTGGCCCGCTGCTATCCGCCGCTTCGAGGGGCTCCTGGAGCAGTATCCGGAATACCTCGAGACAGACAAGGTGCTGTACTTCAAGGGTTCAGCCGAGCTGCGCTGGAAGAAATGCGAGGAAGCGGATCAGACCTTCGCGCACCTGCGGTCCGATTACCCGGAGAGTAAGTACGTGGGACAGATACCGACGAAAAGGAAGGGATGCGAATGAACCACGGGACATGCTGGTGGACGATCGCTTGTGTAGCTTTCCTGGGTGCGTGTTCGTCATATGGCGGCTCTCAACCCGATCCGGCCGTCCAGAGCGATCTCGAGCAGATGAAGCGGCGAATCCTCGACCTCCAGGAGAAAGCCGCCATGGCGGAGGTGGAAATGAAGCGCCTGCGAGAGCAAGTAGCCAGGCTGGAAGCACGTCCCGTGGTGGAGGAACCCATCGTTGAGATCGCCGTGGTCGAGCCGGTTGTCGTCGATCGGCCTGCAGTTGATTCCAGCTGGCAGGGGGCGAATTCACCACAACAAGGCGTCTTGGAGGAGTCGGATTTGCCGCTCGAGCAGGACTCGGCCGTGATGCAGCGGCAGACGGCAGATCAGGCCGAGATCAAACCACCGATCACCGGCGACGCAGCTGATGGTTCGACGATAGCGCCCGGCAGTCCGGATGGCGGTTCCGGCACCATGGCCAATGAGCCGGTGGTACCGGCGGCACAGGCCCTCTACGACCGTGGTTACACCCTCTTCCACCAAGGTAGGTATTTGGATGCGGAGTCGAGCTTCCAGCGCTTTCTACAGGCTTACCCAAGGACAGATCTGTCGGACAATGCACAGTTCTGGATTGGCGAGAGTCGCTATGCGAGAGGTGACATCTCGGGGGCTCTGTCGGCATTTCGCGAGACCCTTCAGCTGTACCCGGAAGGCAACAAGACTCCCGATGCCCTCGTCAAGGAGGGGGACTGTCTGGCAGGAATGGGTGACAGGGACGGTGCCCGGCAGAGCTACGAAGCTGTGATTCGACGATTCCCTGGCTCGGCGGCCGCTGTCACTGCCGGTGAGAGAATCGACGATCTCCAGTAAGTCAAGGGCGCGGGTGCCGACGCTTGTGGATGGGTTCCTTGACAGGCCCCAAAATAGTGTGTACGTTCTGTTTTGGATCGTAACGGACTCATTCTAGTCGCTTTACGCGCGTTTGTTGAGGAATTCAAGGAGGTCCAGGTATGTCGCCAAGCCGCCTTATTTGCCTGGCTCTATCGGTACTGCTAATCACGATGGCCGCCGGCCTAGTCGCGGATGAGACACCACCCAAGCCTCTTCATATGGTCGGGGATCATTGGACGGCTTGGGACCCACCGACTTCGCTGCCAGACGACACCGAGGTCTACATCGTGCAGCGTGGAGACACGCTTTGGGATCTAGCCGGTCAGTTCTATGGGGATCCCTATCTTTGGCCACAGCTTTGGGAGCGCAACAGCTACATTCTGGATGCACACTGGATCTACCCCGGTGATCCGTTGGTCGTCGGTGTCGAAGTGACGCCTGTTGAAGACGTTCTCTCCCCGGACGACGGCGACGCCGCTGATCAGGGGCAGGGGGATGACTCCCTTGGCCTCGACTCTACGGCCACACCACCCATGCAACTGGGCAGCGAATCCGACATCTACTGTAGCGGTTTCATCGGCCCTATCGATCAGGCTTTCGACTTCGAGATCATCGGGTCCGAGTACTCGGGATCGTCCTATGATGACCCTCTGAGAGCTGGGTATGGCTCGAGCGAAGGCTACATCATGGACCTGAGCCTCGGTGACATCGTCTATGTCAGCGGTGGCCGAGAGGCCGGTCTGATGCCAGGCAGCGTCTTTACTGTCGTCGAGACGAAAGGCATCGTCAAGCATCCCATCAGCAAAGAGACGATCGGGGAACACTATCGCTACAACGGTCGGGTCCGGATCCTGTCGGCGCAGGACACCACCGCCATCGGCGAAATATCGCACTCCTGCCATCCGATTTCGGTCGGTGCCGTTTTGATGCCCTTTACCCCGGAACCGGTGCCTCTCGCCCGGTACTCTGGAATGATCGGTCTCAACGACCCGGTCACTGAAGAGGCCCTGACCGACGCTCCGATTATCGTGCTGTCGGATGCCGGTGTGTTGTCACTCGGTCAGGGGCACGTCGTCTATATCGATCGTGGGGCCGAAGATGTCTCTCCAGGTGACCTGTTCACGATCTACCGACCGACGCCGTCGGAGATTCCGCCTTTGATCATTGGTGAGTTGGCGGTGCTGTCTGTCGGGGAGACCACGGCGGTCGCCAAGATCCTGGACTCGCGCCAGGTGGTGCACGTCGGCGATCGGCTCTCGCCGAGAGCCGACTGAGACTGCGACGCGAGCCGCAGAAAAGACCGCGCAAAACCCGTCTTGATCTGATCCCGTGCTGTGGTATTCTGAGCTTTCCTCAGAAGACACGGGGTTGGTGTGGTGACGAAGCAGAATCTAAACGGGCGCCTCTTTCAGATTGTCGATGAGTTGGTCCGCCGAGGTGTGACCCTCGACCAGGCTAAGCGCGAATTCGAGAAGCAGTACATCGTCGCCATGCTCCGCACCAACGAGGGCAATCTGACCCGCACGGCCAAGTACATGGGAGTCCACCGGAACACCCTGCGCAACAAAGTCTGCGATCTGGGAATCGTCGCCGGTGACTACGTTGCTCCCACCTCGAGCCGCCGCCGCTCTCAGCGGCACTGAAGTTTGTTGTCAGCCCCATGTCAGGATGTACCGGCAGTATCGGTCTGTGGGCCGCAGTGCGGGCTGCCATGTTGGCGGCTCAGCGGTGCCAATCTGCCACTTTCGGAAGGACTCCCTTGTGGCTTTGAGAGGCTCTCCAAGAGTGCTGAGAAGCTAGGTATTCATTGGTGATACTGGGCTTCGGTCGATCGCGTGGCACACGATTTGCTAAAATAGGCTGACCGAGGGCCCATATGTGTGCCCGGGCGGCAATCGCCGATGGTGAGACGATCGACCGCCAGACTCTCCAAGAATCTAAAGACCAGACTCTCGATGAACCGGAACACTCTGGTTGCAGAGTCAGTGAAGAGCACATGTCATTGTTGTATGAAGCGATAGAGCCCGCTGCGTTGCAGTTCTTCAAGCGCAGTCGCACCATGAGGGTGGCGATCGCCACGGCTCTATTCCTGGTTGTCTCGTTCAACTCTCCTCCAACCCTGCCCTCCGTACCGGGACTCCGGCAGGAACCCCCGAGCCCAGAGGAGATTTACCTTCTCGAAGAGGTTGCCGAGTGGGTGCTGGGCAAGCCACTGTCGGAGGACTTCAGCGCCTTTAGCGAAGCGGACGTGGTAGCGGCAGTCCGTTCCCGACCGCGGAGCTTCGATCTCTTCAGGAAGTACGGAGGAGCTCCCTCACGATGGGACCTGGTTCAGAGCATGCCCTACGGCGATCTGATTCGGTCAACGGCGCAGCGCTATCAAGTGGACAGCCTCCTTCTGGCTTCGATCGTAGAAGCCGAGTCGGGATTCAATCCGTACGCCATCTCGCCGCAGGGAGCGCTGGGACTGATGCAGATCATGCCCGAGACTGCCAATCCCTTCTCGGTAGACGACCTGCTAGAGCCGGCCGTCAACATCGACCTCGGGGGGCGCTATATCGCCAAGATGCTGAGGGATTTCGATGGGGATGTGGCTCTCGCTCTAGCCGGCTACAACTCAGGGCCCGGGAACGTTAGGCGGTTCGGTGGCATGCCGCCATTTCGCGAGACGCGGGACTATGTCGACCGGGTGCTGAGCCGCTATGTGGAGCACCATCGAGACATCTGGCAGTCATCGGGCGATCAGGATTTCCTGTTCTGATAGGTTGAATCTGGAGAAGCTCTGGAGGAGGGATCCCCTCTGGGGATTGTCCTACTGGGGCTTGGCGTTCGTGCTGCCGGCAGCGTCATCCTGATCTTTGGAGTCTTTGTCGCTCTTCAGGCCGCTCTTGAAGTTGCGAATACCCTCACCAAGACCTTTCCCGAGCTGCGGAAGCTTCGAGGCTCCGAAGATGATGATCACGATCAGCAAGATGACGAGCAGCTCTTGAAATCCTGGCATCGGGTTCTTTCTCCTCTGAGAATACCGTGCGCGACAACTCAGTAGGGGCAAGTTTAGCAGACTATGGCCACCGGACCGCTGTGCCGGACGGTACCGACTCGCTGCTCGGAGGCTCAGGCTCCCTGCCTGGTCAGGAGCCCAGAATGGGCCGCCAGAGCACGGAAAGGGAAGATCTCAGCCCCTTGCCTTCGGGAGTTCTTGCCAGGTGGTATAGAGCCTTGCCAAGGGTTGGAGGAATAAGGTGGAGCCGGCTGGGATTTCCCCGGCGGGCAAAGGCCTCGAAGGTACCTACGACCTTGATCGTTCTCTGTAGGGCCGCTCGATGATAGGCCAGCATGCCGGATTCGTCGGAGATGCAGGTGGCTACCAGGGAGCTCTCGATCTCGGGTGGTGGAAAGAGGCTGTCGTTGAGGAGTGAGGCGAGGTCGTAGAAGGACGGCCCCACCCGGAGGTCCTGGTGGTCGAGAACACCGAGATTGGGCGGTGTGGCGCCAGGGACCAGGTTACGAGCCATGAAGTCCCGATGACAGACGACCTGGGGCTGCTTTGACAACTGATCGCAGGTCTCCTCGAGTGCTTGCCACAGGGCGCTCCCCAAGTCCGACTCACCCGTCAGCCGTCGAGGTTTCAGGAAAATCTCCCAGGTCTGCCGCACTTCCGCAACCAGAAGATCCCGATCGAGAGCGGGATTCAAGTGCTGAACCGACTCCAATGGCAGGTTCCGAATGCGCTTCCAGAGGACAATGGACTCCTCGAAATAGGGCATGAGAGAGGCCCAGTCTTCTCCCTGCCGATCGTAGAGGGTGGATGACCCGAGATCTTCCAGCAGCATGAGGCCTGCGGCGCAGTTCGAACCCAGAATGGCAGGTACCGGAACCGATGAGGCCGCGAGGAGCTTCGTAGTGGATGTGAAGCGAGTGCAGGCTTCTCGAGCGTCTGCGGGGTAGTAGGCCAGAATGGCCGTTTGTCCCTGGCCCAGGTCCAGCCGAAAGTACATCCGCGGTGAGACATCTCCAGCTAGACTTCTGACTCTTTCTACCTTGTATCCCAGTGCAGCTAGCCAGGGATTCGAGACCGTCGGATCGGGAAGCTGGTCAGGGAGGGCCATTGTCGACGATCGTTTCCGGCGGCCTGGGCTCGCAGCGTCAGCGTCCTACCTCGGGCTCACGACAATCTGTCATGCCGCCGGTGGCGACACGCGCCAGACGGTAGCACACTCGCCAGCATCCTGTTTGACAGGGGTAGGGGGGCGGTGGATAATCCAGCCAGGCTGCGGAGCTGAAATTGGGAGTTGATGTACGGGAGAATCCATCAGTGGACGCCAAACTTCGACAACTGCTGCAGGATCTCAAAGGCGCCATCTCCAAGACGCTGACTGACTCTCCCAATGTAGAGCGATCCATGGACCGCATTCGCAATGAGGGCTGGTCGGTCTACCTCGTGGTCGACCGCAAGCGGGAGGACGAGACGCCAGAGGGCATCGAATTGACTGCCGAGCGTACCTCGACGAGGGAGGTCGTCTTTCGGATCGACAGACAGGATCTGGAGTTTCTGAGATCGATTGGGATCGATCCGACGCGCAGGTTGCGTCGTCGTCGCCACTGAGTTGACGGAGCCCCCGCTAGATCGCTGATTTGGGGGTTCGCCAGGCAAGGGTCCAGTTGCGACCGGCGCGTGGGCCTTCTCGCCTGTAGCTCCAAAGCTTCTCGACCTCGCAGTAGGTACAAACGGGCAGGCTCACGATCTCCTGCACACCCGCGGCTGACAGCTGGATTCTTGCGGCCTGCATAAGGTCGAGGTGCACGGCTCCAGAGCGCTGCTCGACGATCACTTCGGATGAGCTCGAGCCGGCCACCCTATTCGCAACGTCTTGGCCGACCTCGTAGCAGCAGGGTCCGATTCCGGGTCCGATCCAAGCTGCCAGATCCTCTCCAGGGTCAGTCAGGCACTCCAGGGTGCGGTCGAGGATGCCGCATTCCAGGCCTCGCCATCCGGCATGGACAGCAGCGCTCTGACGCTGGCCGCTCAGTACGATGGGAAGACAGTCGGCTGTTGCCACCCCCATGGCGAGATCGGTTTCGCCAGTGAAGAGGGCGTCGGCCTCTCCGCAGAGCCCCTCGGAGGCCTGGACTACGCTAGAGGAGTGGACTTGGCGCAGTCGGGCTACGCGCCCTGGAGAGCTTGCCAGCAGTGACAGGATTCGCTGGAGTTGCGTCTCGGGGCCGCGGCCAACCAGACAGATGCGTGTGCGAACTCCCGACGCCTGCCAGACCCAGTGCCCGCCGATCTTCTTGGGCCTCTCATTGCTTGTCTGGTGGTTCATCCCTGGTTGGCCACGGAACTGCTCGGACTCCGGAGCTGAGATCGGATGAAGACTATAGAGGATTTCATCGAAGGGATGGGAGACCTTGAGTAAACTTGGCCTTGCCAAGTCAACGTTGACCGGGGTGTGGAATGGACCGGCAAGGCGACACGGATAGCTCCAGCCATACAACGAAGAGCCCGAGCAGAAGATGATCCAGTTCCTCCATGTCGGCAAGGCTTTCCCTGGCGGCCGAAGTGCGCTGGAAGACGTCTGCTTCCACCTCGAGAGAGGAGAGTTCGCCTTTCTAAGTGGCGCCAGCGGTGCAGGCAAAACCACCCTGTTGAAACTGATCTATCGCGAAATCGAGCCTAGCTCGGGACAGATCCTGGTCAACGGCCGGAACGTGGCATCCATCCCGCGGGCCAAAGTACCCTTTCTGCGCCGAACGATCGGTGTGGTATTCCAGAACTTTCGACTCATCTCCCGCAAGACCGTACTGGAGAACGTCAGCTATCTGCCCAGGATTCTCGGGATGAGTCAGCAGGAAAGGAGGCGTTTAGCCTACAACACCCTGCGGCGCGTCGGTCTGGCTCACCGCATGAGCGCCTTTCCATCGGAGCTGTCGGGTGGAGAGCAACAGCGGGTGACCATTGCACGAGCTCTGATCAATCGGCCGGAAATCCTCATCGCGGACGAGCCGACGGGCAACCTCGATCCGGAGTTGTCCTGGGAGATTGTCAGACTCTTTCTGGAGATCAATGGAAAAGGCACCACGGTCCTGTTGGCAACCCACGAGCACAGCTACGTTCAAGCCCTCGGTGGTCGGTCCCTGGTTCTGGATCGTGGGCGCCTGGTAAAAGACGAGTATGTCGAGGGTCATGTCGGAGACATCGAGTCGGACTTCGCTGGAGAAGCGACAGACCGTCGACGGTCCTCGACGGAGAGGACGGCCTGATGCTGGTCAGAGTCTTCGGCTATTTCCTTTCCGAAGCAGCAATGAGCCTGCGGCGGAGTTGGAAGGTTAGCCTAGTGGCCATTGTGACTATTGCCATGAGTCTCTTCATCGGGGGTACCTTCCTGCTACTCACCGCAAATCTCTCGAGAGTGGTCGAGAACTGGCGGGGCGAAGCCAGGATTGTCATCTACTTGACCGCAGATGAATTGGCGAAAGAGGACTCTCGGGCCGTGCTTCTGGCGTCGGAACCGCCCTGGGTAACGGCTGTCGAGGAGGTCTCAGCGGCTGAAGCGCGCTCGAGATTCGAGGCCACCTTTCCCAGTGTCCGAGAGCTGTTCAAGGACTGGGAGGAAGAGCCGCTTCCGCCGTCGTTGGAAGTAGCCTTCGAGGCAGACAGTGTTGAAGCAGAGAGGCTCGACCAGTGGCTGACTGCTCTTCGATCGGACCCGTCGGTCTTGATGGTCGACGACGATCGCGATTGGCTGCGACAACTGGAGGCTCTGATCGCCATTCTCACCGGTCTGGGTGCCGTAGTCGGTATGGCCTTGTTGACTGCTGCAGTCTTCACTATCGCCAGCGTCATTCGCCTCACGGCCTACCTATACCGCGATGAGATTGAAGTGATGCGTTTGGTCGGCGCCACCGAGCTCTTCATTCGGGGCCCGTTCTACGTCGAGGGCACGTTTCAGGGCTTGATTGGCGGCGTTCTTGCCGTGGTGGGTCTGTTCGGCGGCTATCTGCTCTTGAACCCGAAAGCCAGCACTACGTTTCTGGGCAATGTGCTGATTGATCGATTTCTCTCACCCGGGGCGCTGATATCGATCCTGCTACTTGGCAGTCTGGCGGGACTCTTGGGTGCAGTGCTTTCTTTGAGGCGTGAAGAATTAGGGCAGTAGGGGCTTTGGGGTTGAGGTGGCCGGCGTACCTTCGGCCAATCCTCGAGGCAGTGTCGCACTGAGGTCCTGGGTCCTCGGCAGATGACCACGATCTTGTGAGGTCAGCCCGAGGGCAGCATCCCAGGGGGCTATCCTCCCTTCCGCTGCAAGAACCCCTTGGGATCCTGCCCCCCGGACCGACCTCTTGGACCTACCCGGAGCGCTCGCTCCAGTCTGCTGCAACAACCCCCCGTTGGTCCCCACGCCGATCCTTTGACGCCAGTGTTTCTCGTTGAGGACTGGCCCCCCCTGAGCCCCTACGTCCTTAGGCCCCTGCGCTCCTGTTGCCCCTCCCTGTGAGCAAGAAAAAAGGGGCCGAAGGGGCCCCTTTCTCGTGTACTTCGGGTTGATGAGCGTCAGTCCTGTGGAGGCGGACCTCCTGGCAGGTTCTTCAACTCTTCCTTGAGCCGCTCTTCCTCTTCGGCGAGGGCGCGAATCTTCTCGTTCTCCTGCTCGATTTGCTGGTTGTACTGGTCGGTCTTGCGGTTTTCCTCTACCCGGGCAATCGATGCGCTGTCACCAGCATTCTTGTACGCGGTGACTGCCTGATCGTAGCTCTTCTGCTTCTCGTACACGAAGCCGAGCTGCTTCCAGACCGTCACTTTGTCTGCACTGGAAGAGGCTTTGCCAAGAGCTTGCTTGAGAGTGCTCTCTGCAGTCCGGAACTGCCCCTTCTGGGTGAGAGCCTGCCCCTGGTAGTAGAGCGGCAGCCAATCGTTGGGATTCTTGCCAGCCGCCTGCTTCAAGGTGGCCAAGGCCCCGTCGTACTGTTTGGCTCCGAGTTGGGCGCCCGCCAACAGCATGAGATTATCGTAGCTGCCGTCGGCGGACACGACCTTCTGTGCAGCTGTTGCGGCCTTCTTGTAGGCGTTTGTTTTGGCATCGCCCCTGCTTGTGCGCCCCTGTCTCAGAAGGGCCTGGGCCCAGGTCTTCTGTTTGTCGATGTCGTTGGGATCCAGCTGTACGGCCTTGGCCAAAGCCGATGCGGCAGTGGCACCGTCGCCAGCCCTCAGGGCAGCTGCACCGTATTGGAACTGGATGTCCGCATCGTTGGGCTTGGCTCTGGCCGCTCGCGCCAGTGAGTCGAGAGCCCGATCCGAATCGCCGGACTTCTCCAGCGCCACTGCCATCATCTGATGGACGGCAGTCTGTTGGGCAGCCGGTAGCGATGAGGAGTCGATCTTGCTGAGCACTACGGCGGCGTCGTTATGTCGGCCGGCGCTCAAGTAGACCTTGCCGAGCGCTAGCTGGACGCCGACGTTGCCCGGCTCGAGCTCCAGAGCCTTCTGCAGGTGGGATATCGCCTCTTGGTTGCGCTCCAGCTTGGCCAGGGTCTGGCCCAACATGTAGTGTCCCTGAAAGACGTCGGGTCGCTCGTCGACGAAGGTCTGGAACTGTTTTGCTGCCGCTGTGTAGTTTCCTGCCTTGAAGGCGGCGACGCCTTCATCCCATCCCGCCTCGACCACCGCGACGGCTCCCAGCAAGAGAACAGCAAGCAAGTAACTGATGGTCCGTTGTCTCTTCATCGTAAGTACTCCTCTGTCGTTGTGGTCGCCAACGCTCGTGCCGCGTCTCTTGAACGCTATGCAATTCTTACACCGGCACTCGAACCTCACTACTCTCGAGCCCGATTCCAGATCTGTGATCCACTACGTGACCCGGCAAGGGCAGCAAGAGGGCCGAAAGCACCGAGGATTGGTCCGATCGTCGGCGCTTTCTCCATCCTACTAGATTGGAGACGTCCAAGCTCGCCGACCTGAACGATGTCGAGCAGGCGCACCTACCCGAACGTCATCCTTGAAAGAACTCTGACCGCCTATTGCAGGCGGAAATTGACGGTCAGATTGTAGATGACCGCCACCGGCTTTCCGTTCAGGGTGGCCGGTTCGAATTTCCACTTCTTGACCGCGTCCGCAGCAGCGGTATCCAGCCCCATCGGCAGGCCTTTGAGCACCTTGACGTTCGTCACGTTGCCCTGTTTGTCGATGATGGCCTCGACGATCACCACCCCCTGGACTCGCGCCTTGCGGGCAATCTCCGTGTACTGGGGTGGAGGTGCAGTGATCTTGACCGGCGGTGCCACGTCGCCTCCGACGCGAATCGGACCTTCGGGCTCCGCTGGCGGCGGACCCTCGGGGATCCCGAAGATGATGTCGGTATCGGGCATGTCGATCTCGGGTTGGTCGATCTCATCCGGTAGACGGATGGGCTCTGGTTCATCCGGTGTCGGATCCGGAATCGGCACCTTCTTGGCTCTCGCCTTGGGGATGTCTTGTTGCTGCTTGGGCGGCGGCGGCTTGAACCTCACCTGCTGCACCACGTAGACCTTGGTCTTCTTGATCTCTCCGGCCTCCGCAATGATCTCGGGTACCTGTATGAGGAAGATAATAATGTGGATGATCACTGCGCCGACAACGGCCCAGCGCATGGTCTTTTGGTCTTCCTCATACTCGAGAGCGAAGGTGTCCTCTGCCGATCCGTAGGTAGCCGAGGCCGCCTTCTTCAGAGTCTTCTTGGGTTTGTCCTTTTTCGTCTCTTGGGCCATAGCGATCAGTACCAGAACATGTTGATTTCACGTTGTGTCGGGATCGATACGTTCTTCACCTCTAACCCGATCTTTTCTGGAGCTTGTCGCAGCTCATCGAACACGCTGACCATGTAACCGTATTCGGTCATCTCGTTGGCGCGAATAATCACCGGCTTCATGGGATTGCGCTCGAGCTTGGGCTTCAGATACTCGAGCACCCCATCCAGGGGAAGGGGTTTGTTGTCGACCAGCAAGACGCCGCCGGGCTGGATCTCGATGAGGACGGACTCCTCCTTGTCGACCAGCGAGCTGTTGTCTTCCTGCGGTAGCGAGAAATCGATGCCACGCGTGGCAGCGAAAGTGGTCGTCACCATGAAGTAGATGATGAGCAAGAAGGCGATGTCCGCCATCGAGGCGGTCGGAATCTCATCGTTGACCGATCCACGTTTGAGCTTCATTGGTTAGCCCCCCTCCGCGCCAGAGTCTACGGTCTCCTGCTCGGACAGCAGATAGATCACAGATGCCTTGGCTTGCTTGAGAGAGTCGATGACCCCATCGACATAGCGATAGGGCACCGACTTGTCGGCCTTGAGCACGAATTGCTTCTGCGGGTCCCGGGCGACGACATCCGCGGCGAAGGAGAGGACGTCCTCGGGGTGAACCGGAACACTGATCTCCTCGCCGCCACTCACCCGAATCTGCCCGCTTTCGGTGATCGAGATGTAGGCGGCCTTCTTGGGAATCTCCTCCCGAATCTGTGTCTTGGGCAGAAACACCTGGGTCTTGTCGACCTCGAAGTTGATCGTCACCATGAAGAAGATGATCAACAAGAAGGCGATATCCGCCATCGACGCGGTTGGGATTCCCTGATTCTGAACCGATCGGACACTCAGACGCATGATTTCGCTTTCCAGACGAAGCCCCTATGGCGTCGTCTAGCTCCCCGCCGGCTTCGCGGGGGCGGTTGCGGCCGCTCGCGCTGCAGCGGCAGGCTCGGGACTGATGCCACTACGCTGCATCTCACCGAAAGTCTCGAGCAGCATATTGGTCGAGATCTCGATATCCCGCACGAACTTGTTGATCTTGCTCATGAAGAAGTTGTAGGCCAGCTGCGCTGGAATCGCGACGGCCAGACCTGCGGCCGTGGTGATCAGCGCCTCAGAGATACCGGCAGCCACGAGGCCTGGATTCGAGAGGCCGGCCTCGGCCAGAGCATCGAAGGACTTGATCATCCCGGCCACCGTGCCAAAGAAGCCGAGGAGCGGAGAAACGTTGGCGATGGTGGCAAGCCAGACCAGATTGCGCTCGAGGCGACCCATCTCGAAGAGGGCTGCATTCTCGATCGTCTTTTCAACGTCTTCTTTGGGCTCGCCATACTTGAGCAGGCCAGCCTTCATGATCGAGGGAACGGGGCCCCGATAGTCCTCGCAAACCTTGATGGCGTCCTTGATCGACCGATTGGCAATCAGTGACTTACGGATCCTGGCCAGGAACTCATTGACGTTGATCTTGGCCTTGCGTAGGGCGATGGCGCGCTCGATGATGAAGACCAAGCCGAGGACCGAGAAAATCAGAAGGGGGTACATAACAGGTCCGCCATCTTTGAACAGCTTCATGAAAGTTCCGCCGATTTCCACGTCGTTCCTCCTCTACCTAGAATTTAGACTCAACAGTATTGGATCGAGTTCCCAAAAAAGTCTCCCCGCGCTGGTGCGACTGAACCCAGAGACGCTGAAGATTGACTTCGTTACTCTCTGGTTGTCAACAGCGAGAGTTTATTCCTCACCGGCCGTGGAGACAAGGTCGGGATGCTAGCACAGGGTTTGCTGACCACACAAATAGGCCGAAGACTCACCAGGAGTGAGGTCCACATCGTCATTGGCGGCCGCCTGCGAGGCGCTCGAAGCGACTGCGATGGGCGTAGCAGATGGCGATCGCCAGGGCGTCCGCCGCATCGGAGGACAGCTTCTGCGTGTCGAGTGCCAGCAGGACCGAGACCATTCGCGCTACTTGTGTCTTGTCAGCGCGACCGGTGCCGGCGACGGCACTCTTGACCTCGGCCGGACTGTACTCGGCTATCTCGATGTTGCGACTCGCCAATGTGGCCAGCAGAGCACCTCGAGCCTGCGCCAGAACTACGAGTGAACGGCTGTTGAGGCCGTGAAACGGTGTCTCCAGGACTGCCACCTGTGGTGGCTGGCGATCCAGCAACTCGGTGAGTTGCTCGACGAGCGAGGCCAATCTCCGAGGTGTCGGATGACCGGCTGGGCACGAGAGGCGACCGAAATCGAGAGCTTCCAGGTGGTCACCCCGTGCCTCGAGCAAGGCGAAGCCGGTATGCCGGCTGCCGGGGTCCAGGCCGAGGATCAGCAAGACACCCCCTGCCGCCTCAGCTGGCCTGTTCCGCCAACACCGAGGGGTCGATGTCGAAGTTGGCCCAGACGTGCTGCACGTCGTCGTTGTCTTCCAGGGCCTCGAGGAGCTTCAGCAGTTTGGGAGCCTGATCCGCGCCGAGATCGACCAAGCTCTGGGGCAACATGGCCAGCTCTTTGGCAACGAGACCTACGCCACGCTTTTCGAGCTCGTCGAGAACGGGGCCGTAGTCCTCTGGTGCCGTATAGATTTCGTAGGTCTCTTCTTCAATGGAGATGTCGTCGGCTTCCAACTCGAGCACCAGGTCCATGAAGGCCTCTTCGCTCATGGCCTGTGCGTCGATGGCGAAGAAGCCGCGCTTCTGGAACATCCAGGCGACGCAGCCGTTCTCGCCCAGATTGCCGCCACTCTTGGAGAACAGATGGCGCACATCGGAAACGGTTCTGTTCTTGTTGTCCGTCAGTGCCTCGACGAGGATGGCCACGCCGCCTGGTCCGTAGCCTTCGTAGGTGATCTCCTCGAGAGTGAAGCCTTCCAATTGGCCACTGCCGCGTTTGACGGCTCGTTCGATATTGTCGTTGGGTACGTTGGCACTTTTGGCTTCTTGAATGGCCGATCGAAGCCGCGCGTTGCCGTCCGGATCGCCACCGCCGAGTTTCGCTGCCACCGTAATCTCCTTGAGAAGCTTGGTCCAGAGCTGACCGCGCCTGGCATCGGTGACCGCTTTCTTGCGTTTGATCTGAGACCACTTGCTGTGACCGGCCATGAGTCTCGGAAGCCCCCATGAGAGTTCTCGCCTGTGGTTGAGATATCAGGCGGTGGTTGAACAACCGCTAAAGCCTCCGCGTGTAGCGGAACTGTCACCCATTCTAGCTCGAATGGCGCCCCCGTCTCGCTGTCCTTGTCTTGCCGGGTGGATATTCCTGGCAGCTTGCACTCTGCGAGTCTTTCGTTGACTCTCAAAGAGGAACGGTGTTAGAAACGCAACGAATCGCCTTAGTTGGTAGGGGACGACCAGGCGGCGGAGGCCGCTGGGGAGCGGCGGCGTAGCGAGCTCGCAATCGACACCATGCCCTGGTTCAGAAGATCGAAGAAAGGTAAGCCGACCGCGGAAGCCCGTCCGCGCAGCCAGGTGCCGGAGGGGCTCTGGGTCAAGTGCGATGGCTGTCGCGAGATCATCTATTCGAAGGAACTGGAGCGCAACCAGCAAATCTGTCCCAAGTGCGGGTTTCACTTTCGCATCTCTGCCTGGGAGCGGATCGATCTTCTCCTCGACGAGGAGAGCCCGAAAGAGCTGTTCGATCGAGTAGCCCCAGCGGACCCACTCAAGTTCAAGGACACCCTGCCATACAAGGAGCGGCTCAAGCATTACCAGCGAAGAACCGGGGCCCGTGATGCGGTGGTGGTGGTTGAGGGGCACTTGGAGGGGCTGCCGGTGATTGTCGCGGCTCTCGAGTACGGTTTCATGGGTGGTTCGATGGGCTCTGTGGTGGGGGAGAAGATCACCCGGGCCGCGGAGGAGGCCATCAGGCGCGACCGGGCTTTGATCATCGTCTCGGCATCGGGAGGGGCCAGGATGCAGGAAGGTGCTCTTTCCCTGATGCAACTGGCCAAGATCAGCGCCGCGCTAGCCAGATTGAGTGACGCCCGGCTACCCTACATCTCCATCCTGACCGATCCGACGACAGGGGGTGTGACAGCTTCGTTCGCCATGCTGGGGGACCTGAACGTCGCCGAGCCTGGTGCCCTTATCGGCTTCGCAGGTCCCCGCGTGATCGAACAGACCATTGGTGAGAGCCTGCCGGAAGGCTTCCAGCGCAGTGAGTTCCTGCTGCAGCACGGCTTCCTCGATCTCGTGGTCGAGCGCTCCGAGATGAAGGCGACTGTGGCCAAATGTCTCAATCACTTCTCGCACTAGCGTGAGGCACGAACCCTCCAGCGCCGAGTTGCTGAAGCGCCTGGAGCAACACGGCATTCGGCTCGGGTTAGAGACCACTCACATGGTGTTGTCGAGCCTCGGAAACCCAGAGTCGGGCTATCCTTCGGTTCTGGTCGCGGGCACGAACGGCAAAGGCTCCACCGCAGTTCAGCTCGCCTCTATCGCTGCCGCGGCTGGCTATCGAACCGGTCTCTATACCTCGCCACATCTCGAGGAGATCACGGAGCGGATTCGAGTCGATGGGGCCGCCGTTTCGGCGCAGCTCTTCAGTGGCACCCTGACACGGGTGGTTGAAAACGCCGCCGGGGCTCTCGGCCACCTTCCGACATACTTCGAAGCCGTGACAGCAGCGGCGTTTCTGATTTTTGCCGAACAGAAGGTGGACGTGGCCATCATGGAGGTGGGCCTGGGTGGACGACTGGACGCGACGAATGCCTGTGAGCCTGCGCTGTCCCTGATTACCGAGATCGGACTGGAGCATCGCCAGTACCTGGGTGAGACCCTCTCCACTATCGCGCGAGAGAAGGCTGGCATTTTGCGGCAAGGTCGCCCCGCCTGGGCCTGGGTAGAAAGAGACGAAGCCTGGGAAGCGATTCGTGCCGTAGGCGGCGAGGTCGGTGCGAAGCTCCACCGCGGGCCGGAAGCCGCGAAGCTGATCGAGACGAAACAGCTGGGATGGGAAGGGCAAGAGGTCCAGATGGAGACTTCTGTGGACAGCTATCTCGTGCGGACACCGCTCCTGGGGGCACATCAGGTCAAGAACCTGGCGCTGGCGACCCTCGGTGCCGAAGGCCTCCGCGAGCTCGGTTGGACACGAATCGATCGCCAGGCGATCGAGCGAGGCGTCGCAAGCACCTACTGGCCGGGTCGACTGGAGAGAGTCGAGTTGCCTGGTGGCCGAACGGTGATTCTGGATGTCGCTCACAATGCGGACGGGGCGGCGACTCTGGCCAGCTTTCTAAACGACGCCTTGGGCCGGTTTGATCTGCTGTTCGGCGTGCTGGACGACAAGGAGGTTTCGACCTTCTTGCCGAGCCTCGCTCGCCAGGCGGGGAAGGTGATCCTGACCTCTCCGACCAGCAGCCGATCGATGCCGGTCGAGCGGCTGGCTCCTCTTCTGGCGAATCGAGAGGTGGTGAGTGAGGCCGAGCCTGCAGCGGCTCTTCATCGTGCCCTGGAGGACGGAGATGACCCCTTGGTCATTTGTGGATCCGTATATCTGGTGGGCGAACTACGGACACTGCTGAGGCACCGTTGCGGCCTGCCACAGCCGGCTTCCAGTCAACCCTGCTGGACCCGGCGGGGCCTCGAGTTGCCCTCGCAGGCCGAGGTCTGAGATCAGTTTGCGGGCCCGTAGAGTGGGAACTTCCTGCAGAGGTCCTGCACTTCCATCTGCACCTGGCGCTGAACCCCAGCCTCGTCCGGCTGACGGAGCACCTTGGCGATCAGATCGGCAATGAGACTCATCTCCTGCTCCTTCATCTCGCGAGAAGTAACCGCGGGAGTGCCGATCCTGATGCCGGACGCCACTAGAGGGGGGTTCGGGTCGTAGGGGATGGTGTTCTTGTTGACCGTAATCCCGGCGGCCTCCAGCGCTACTTGAGCCTGCTTGCCCGTCAAGCCGGAGGCTGAGACATCGAGCAGGAATAGATGGTTTTCCGTACCGCCGGCGACAATGCGAAACCCGTGCTGGGCTAGCCTGTCGGCCATCGCGGAGGCGTTGCGCACCAGTTGCCCCTGATAGAGCTTGAAGCTCTCGCCGAGAGCCTCACGTAGGGCAACCGCCTTGGCAGCGATGATGTGCATCAAGGGACCACCCTGAATGCCTGGAAATACGGCCCTGTCCACTTGCTTGGCGAACTTCTCCTTGCACAGCACCAAACCACCTCTGGGGCCCCGCAAGGTCTTGTGGGTCGTGGTGGTCACGAAATCACAATGCGGCACCGGCGATGGATGCAGATTGGCGGCCACGAGGCCGGCGATATGTGCGATGTCCGCCATCAGCAGGGCGTCGACTGCATCCGCGATGCTGCGGAAGAGCTCGAAATCGATCTCTCGACTGTAGGCACTGGCACCGCAGACGATGAGCTTTGGCCGATGCTCCTCCGCCAGTCGCGACACCTCTTCATAGTCGATGACTTCAGTCTCCCTATCCACTCCGTAGGCCACGACCTCGAAATCTCTACCGGAGTAGGAGAGGGGGTGTCCATGCGTGAGGTGGCCGCCACTGGATAAGTCCATCCCCATCAGCGTGTCGCCCGGCTCCAGGCACGAGAAGTAGACAGCCATGTTGGCCTGGGTGCCACTATGAGGTTGCACGTTGACATGCTCGGCCCCAAAGAGCTCCTTGGCGCGCTCGATAGCGAGCCGCTCGGCGACGTCGACGTATTCGCAGCCACCGTAGTAGCGACGCCCGGGATAACCCTCGGCGTATTTGTTCGTCATCACACTGCCAGCAGCTTCGAGGACTGCTTGGCTGACAAAGTTCTCCGAGGCAATCAGCTCGATCGCCTGGTTCTGGCGCTGTTGTTCGCCGGCGATAGCTGTGAAGATCTCGGGGTCGGCAGCTTCCAACGAGCGGTAATCGGACATACGAAATCTCCTCCCAGACAAGCAGGCCGGGTCGCGAAAGGACTTGCAGCAGAGGGCTGGGAGCTTCCTGAAGCCCTAGTCTTCGCTGTCCGCCTTCTTGGCGCGTGTTTTCTTGGCCGCTTTCTTGGTGGTCTTCTTCACCGCGGCCTTCTTGGTGGCAGTCTTCTTGGTGGCAGTCTTCTTAGCGGCAGTCTTCTTGGTGGCAGTCTTCTTAGCGGTAGTCTTCTTGGTGGCAGTCTTCTTAGCGGTAGCCTTCTTGGCAGCCTTCTTTTTCACCGCCGCCTTCTTGGCGGTGGTCTTCTTCGCCGCGACCTTTTTGGCAGTGGTCTTCTTGGCCGGAGCCTTGGGTGCGGCCTGACTGCCCTCAGCCTCTGCCGCAGGCTTTTTCTCGGCCTTCTTCTTCGCAGGCTTGCGATGTGACGTCTTGATCCGAGCCATCCGCTCGCGACGCTGCTCTCGCAGGCGCTTCTTTCGGCGTTGTCGTCGTCGTCTCAGCTGGCGATCTTTTTCCCGCATTGGTTCTCCTCTTTGGCGGTTCCGGCCCTGACAGAGTCGTCAGCTTGCCCGACCTTGAGTTTGCTGTCAAGGTCGCCTGCTAGATGGGTAGGTTGCCATGTTTCTTGGGCGGCACGCTCTGGCGCTTGCAACCGAGCTGCCGCAAGGCACGAATGATCTCCGCCCTCGTGTGTCGCGGCTCGATAACGGCATCGATGAATCCACGCTCGGCCGCGACGTAGGGATTGGAGAATTTCTCGCGATACTTGGACACCAGCTCGGAGCGCAGGTCCGCAGCGTTCTCGCCGGCCTTCTCGAGGTCGCGGCGAAAGAGGATGTTGACAGCTCCCTCTGGACCCATGACCGCAATCTCGGCTCCCGGGTAGGCAAGGTTGACGTCCGTGCGCAGATGCTTGCTGGACATGACGCAGTAGGCCCCGCCATAGGCCTTCCGGGTGATCACCGTAATCTTGGGCACCGTCGCCTCGGCGAAAGCGTAAAGCAGCTTGGCGCCATGCTTGATGATGCCCCCGAACTCCTGCTGGGTTCCGGGCAGGAACCCGGGCACGTCCTCGAACGTCACCAGGGGGATATTGAAGGCATCGCAGAAGCGAACGAAGCGGGCCCCCTTGAGAGAGGCATCAATGTCGAGGACTCCTGCCAGGTAGGCCGGCTGATTGGCGACGATTCCGACGCTCTGGTTGGCCAACCTACCGAAACCGACTACCAGATTCTTGGCGTAGTCGGCTTGCACTTCGAGGAACCTCGCGTCGTCCACAACGGACGAGATGAGCCGCTTGATGTCGTACGGTCGGTTTGGGTCATCGGGGATGAGAGCGTCGAGGGATTCGTCCACCCGATCTGGGCTGTCGCTGCTCCTGCCGGGCGGCGGGTCTTCCAGGTTGTTGCTCGGCAGGAAGGAGAGAAGCTCACGAATGGCCAGCAGGCAAGCGGCATCGTTGGCAACCGTGAAATGGCAGACGCCGCTCTTCGTGGCGTGGGTCATGGCTCCGCCGAGCTCCTCTTTCGTAACCTCTTCGTGGGTCACCGTGCGAATCACGTCAGGCCCGGTCACGAACATGTAGGAGGTGTCTTGAACCATGAAGATGTAGTCCGTAATGGCGGGCGAGTAGACGGCTCCACCAGCACAAGGCCCCATGATGGCGCTGATTTGAGGGACGACTCCGGAGGCCAGGGTGTTGCGCAAGAAGATGTCGGCATAGCCACCAAGAGAGGCCACCCCTTCCTGGATCCGAGCCCCACCGGAGTCATTGAGTCCGATGATCGGTGCACCGTTCTCCATCGCCAAATCCATGATCTTGCAGATCTTCAGCGCGTTGGTTTCGGAGAGGGAACCCCCGAATACCGTGAAATCCTGGGCGAACACATAGACCAGGCGGTTCTCGATGGTGCCGTAGCCGCAAACCACACCATCGCCGGGAACCCGCTGGTCCTGCATCTGGAAATCCTGGCAACGATGCATGACCAGTGCATCGACTTCGACGAACGAGCCGGAGTCCATTAGCAGCTCTATACGTTCGCGAGCCGTGAGCTTGCCAGCGGAGTGCTGTCGCTCGATGCGCTGCTCACCACCTCCCAATCTTGCCTTGGCCAGTTTCTCCTCGAGCTCCTGAAGCTTGCGACTGTGGGTACTCTGTTTCGTTTCAGCCATCTTGTCGTCCGTCCTCGATTGGGCTTGGATCATCTCGCCCGGCTTTATCTTATCTACAGCGAAGCCGCAATTCAGACGACGACTTCGTCTTGCCGGAAGGCTCTGGCGCACGGCTTGGGGATCGGGGAAGCGACCGGTGATTCCCAGGTGCACAGCTATGCGACAATTCGCAGGTGCCATTGTCTGGTCTCGACGCCACCGCTGTCGCCCGTTGTCTCTCACAGATGGCGGATCATGAAGATGATCTGGCCGATGCTTACTTCGAGCGACTGGAAGAGGTGGAATACCCGGCTGCCGATGAGGAGCCGGGCATTCGGGTTCGCCGCGAGGAGGGTTTCGCAATCCGGCTGGTCCGGGGCGGGCGCACCTGGTTGGCGGCGCGTGACCAGATTGCCGCCACCGAGTTCGGTGAGGCGTTGCGGCAGGTGGCTCGCGCCCAGCCGTCGGCGCCCTACCCCGAACCAACGTTGGATCGGGCCCCGTTCCCTCTATTGGAAGACACGAGTCGCCTGGCTCGCTTCCCGACGCTTGTGACTCGTGCGATTCGCCGCCAGCTGGCGGCGTTCCCGATGCGCCTGAGAGTCAGACGGCATCGCCGTTGGATTCGCGTCATTGGGACTCAGTTGGCGCCCGAGCCACAATCCGAGAGCTTCTACAGCTGCGACGCGGATCTGCCCTGGGGGCGGTTCGGAGTGCTGACACCCGACCTCTCGGCGGCCACGGTAGAAGGTCTGGCGACCAGCTTGACGACCCTCTTCCGGGCACAGGAGGCGCCCCGCGTCGAGCCCACCACATGCCGCGTGGTGCTTGGTCCCCATGCCGCCGCCGTGTTGCTACACGAGGTAGTAGCCCATGCCTTGGAGACCGATACCTTGATGTTGGGAGGGAGGGTCGAGTCGGCCCTGGGCCTGCAGCTCGGAGGCCCGCTGTTGAATGTCCTGGACGATCCTACCAACGCTCCCGAATCGGTACGCAGGAGCTCAGACGACGAGGGCATGATTGCGGCCCGCCGCTGGCTGCTCAGGGAAGGGGTGGTGGAACAGCCGCTGGCCGATCTGTTTTCGGCTCGTCACTCGAAGGCGTTGACGCCAGGAGCGGCAAGACGCGGCAACCGACATCGGTCACCGGCGCCTCGTTCGACCCATCTCGAGCTTCTACCGGATGAGTCTTCAATGGACGATCTGTTTGCAGAAGCCGATGGAGGCCTCTACTTTCCGGAGGTCTCCAGCGGTCGTCTCGATCCACTGTCGGGTAGGTTCACCATCTCCCTGCCCTACGGGAAGAGAATCAAGGCAGGCTCGTTGGGAGAGCTCCTAGGTCCCTGCAGGTTGCGGGGTACGGTTTCCGGACTCTTGAGTGGTATCGATGCCGTTGGCCGAGATCTGGAGTCTGCGGGTGCTGGCTGGTGCGCCAAGAACGGGCTGAAGCTACCGGTGTGGGCTTCGTCCCCAGCGATTCGAATCGGGGCTGCGGAGGTGGAAAGTTGACCAGCGAGTCGCTGGCCAGAAGCGTCGTCGACTCTCTCGTCGGACGCGGGCTGAACGACGTCGAGGTCTTCCTGAAATCAGGTCGGTCGCGCCGCTTCGAGATTGGCCCGCAGGGAAGAGTCGCCAGTTCGAGCCAGGAGGAGGGATGGGCGGTCCGGGCAGGCAGCGACAGGGCCTCCCTGTTTGTCGCCGGCACGGGCCGGCCGGCCTTGGATGGCCCCTGGCCGGACCCTGATGGGCTGCCACTTCGGCTACCTCCCGCTGCACGGGTACCTCCGTGGAGGCCGCCGGCGGATCTCGAGGCGCCCCTGTCCGGAGAAACCGAGGCCATCAGGCTTCTGGAAGCCATCGAGAAGGGAGTCAGTAGCGAGCTGGCGGGGACCCGACTTCTGCGGGGCCTGCTGGACGAGGGCTCCAGCCAGACCAGCATTCTGAGCAGTCGAGGGATCGAAGAAACGTATCGGAGCCGGGCCGCTTCGCTCTTCGTGGAGATGGCAGGTCCCTGGCCTGGAGCCCAAACGGTAGGGATCGCCATGGCTCGTCGGGAGCTGCGGAGCTTCCACGCCCCGACAATTGCGCGTCGATTCGTCGATCGTCTCTTGCTGCAGGGGGAGGGTGAGTCACCCGAGCGCGACCGGGGTGAGTTCCTCCTCGGGCCGGCTCTGGGGGTGCGCCTGTTGGTGGCTCTGCTGCCGCTGACGGTAGGTGGTGGCAGTGGTGCGATGGTGAGAGCTTTGCGTGATCGCCAGGGTCGCATCGGAAGCGAGTTGCTGACAGTCGCGGATGACGGGAGGTACCGAGGAGGAGTCCTGGAGGCGCCGGTCGACGGCGAAGGACGCCCCACCGGCGAGTCGGTGGTCATAGGCTCAGGACGGTTTCACCAGTCACTGGTCGGTTGGAAAGAGGCTACGCGTTCCGACCTGGTGGCTTCCGGGTGTGTGCGGCGGGCCAGTTGGCGAGATCTGCCGAAGGTCGGCCCGTCGCATCTCTTTCTGGCCCCCAATCCAGAGGTGAAGGTGGCAACCCTGTTGACGGCGGTAGCTCGGGGCTACTACCTGATCGATACCCAGGGCAACGGGCATTTCGACTTGGAGCAGGACAGGTTCCAGTTGCCGGTCTGTGGATTCGCCTTGCGCCAGGGCCGGGCTGCGGCGCCTCTCGCGGGGGCATGGCTCACGGGCAGCATCAGCTCTTGGCTGCGTGGGATTCAAGGGGTTGCACGAGATCTGGAGTTCGAGCCCTGGTCAGGGATGATCGGATCTCCCACCACGCTGGTGACGGGACTGGAGTTGCGCCGCAGCCCGTGACCGAGCGAGCACTGTCTGCCTGGCTGAAAAGCTGTCTTTGGGAAAGGAGTGTTTTCACTCCGGCTTGGCTTTGAGTTTCAGCTCGCCGTCTTCGGACGTGATCCGGAATCGCACCTGGCCGCAGCCTGTCTTGCTGCGGATCTTGGCGGTCTGCTTCTCGAGGTAGACCTGAAAACTGTCGAAGTCGGTCTTCTTGCCCCGACCCGATCCTCCGTATAGATCGTCATACAGTGCCCGGACAGCTTTCTTGTCCGGTGACTCAGCGATCAAGATGCCTTGGCTGGTATCGATCTTCCTTTCCCTTGTAACAGTGGCTTCGCGCGCCCCCCCACCTTCCTCCTGTTCGCGGAGGCGACGATTGAACTGAACGCAGAGGGTGTTGAAACGGGCTTCCAAGGTGTTGAGCTGGAATCGCTGAGCTACGGTTCTGAGGCGCTCCATTCGAAGGAGGTGGATCTTCTTCTGAATGTTCTGGCGGAGTTGATCCGGAGGAGTGGCGAGGTTGCCGCTGAAGAAGCGCTCGAAATCGATCTTGAAGCGTTTCAGATCTCGATCGAGCGTTTGCAGAGACTCGTCGTGCTGGGATGGAGCTTCGGGTTCGACCATGGAATTCCGGGCTAGAATCGGCAGGGGCGTGACATGGTTACGGAATCTTCAGATATACGACGACAACTCCCGTCAATCGACCGACTACTGGCAGACCCCAGGATCGAGTCTCTTGTCGCATTATACGGGAGAGAGTTGGTGCGCCGACAGGTGAGGCGAGGGATCGACACCCTCCGTCGGCGGCTTGCCGACGATCCGCCTACCAGTGAAGAAGGTCTGAAGAAACTCGTCGATGAGCTGATTCAGCAGGTGGCAGCAGAATTACGCACGGGTGTCGGTTCGAAGCTGAGCCGGGTTCTCAATGCGACAGGGATCTTCCTCCATACAAACCTCGGGCGGGCGCCGCTACCTCGCGGTGTCGCTGCCCGGCTGCCGGCTCTTCTCGATGCCTATTGTGACCTCGAGCTCGACCTGGATTCGGGGCGTAGGAGCGAGAGGAACCGGCGCGCCGAGCTCCTGTTGACGACGCTGACAGGGGCCGAGGCGGCGCTGGTGGCCAACAACAACGCCGGCGCCCTGGTACTGGTCTTGGCGACGCTGGCCAGGGATCGGGAAGTGGTGGTCTCCCGCGGCGAGTTGGTCGAGATCGGAGGATCCTTCCGAGTTCCCGATATTCTGCGCGCCGCTGGAGCCCGGCTGGTGGAGGTGGGTACCACCAACCGCACCCGGATCGAAGACTACGAGCAGGCTATAGGGCCGGAGACGGCCCTTCTCCTCAAGGTGCACCCCAGCAACTACCGCATTTCGGGCTTCGTAGCCAGCGCCGAAGCCGCCGGCCTGGTGACTCTGGCTCGAGGCCGCGGGCTGCCGTTGGCGATCGATGAAGGAAGCGGCCTGCTTCGACCGCACCCAGCTCCTCAGCTCCAGGGGCATGAGAGCGTCCAGGAGCTCATCGCCTTGGGTGCCGACCTGGTCTGTAGCAGTGGTGACAAGCTGCTCGGCGGACCTCAAGCCGGTTTGCTGGTCGGCAGCAAGGGGCTCATACAGAGCTGCCATCGACATCCTCTGTACCGGGCCTTGAGGCCGGACCGAGTTGCCTACGCTTGCCTGGAGGCTGTGCTGCGCTGTCACCTTGCCGAGGGCGCGTTGCCCCTGAATCGACTTTGGGTAGAAAGGGCGGTGCATAGAAGCCGCCTGGAGGGACTGGCTCCGACCTGCGGAGCGGAAATCGTCGAAGCGGAGGCCTTCGTCGGTGGCGGTGCGGCTCCGGAGCGACCGATATCCGGAGAGGCGCTGGCCCTACCTGGAGACTCGGACCTTCTGTACCGGCTGCGCCTTGGAGATCCGCCGGTCGTAGGCTATATCCGAGAGGGTCGTCTGATCCTGGACCTCAGGACGGTTGATCCAGATGACGATGCTCTCTTGGCGACCGCGGTCACGGCGGCACTCGCCGGCTGAAGACAGGGTCAAATACCTCATACTTTCTGGTGTCCTGCGACGAGTAGAATCGAAGTATGCCGTCGGCCCGAATTCTGGTGGTGGAGGATCGCCAATCACTCCGCCGTATGCTCGAGCGGGCCCTGCAGCAAGAGGGCTATGCAGTGACCGCTTGTGCAGATGGCGAGCAGGCGACCAGTGAGCTGGCGCAGGGCTCTTTCGAGCTCGTATTGACGGATCTCAAGCTCCCCGGGATGTCTGGGATCGAGGTGTTACGAGCCTCGCGAGAGGCACACCCGCGGCTACCGGTGGTGGTCCTCACGGCTTTCGGCACCGTCGGAACTGCTGTGGAGGCGATGAAGCTCGGCGCGGCGGACTTCCTGGAAAAACCGGTCGAGATCGAGGATCTCTTTCAGTTGGTGGATTCGCTACTCGGGGAGGACGCGGAAAACTCGGTCTTTCGGCTACCAGGGGGTCCGACAATTGTCGGCCGGCATCCTACCGTGCGCGCGGCTCTGCGGCTTCTGGAGCGAGTGGCCAAGACTGACAGTACGGTGCTTCTCACGGGCGAGAGCGGCACTGGGAAAGAGCTTTTCGCGCGCGCCCTGCATGGGCTCTCCTCGAGGAAGGACGGGCCCTTTGTGGGCGTCAACTGTGCCGCCATTCCCGAGACCCTGCTGGAAAACGAACTGTTCGGCCACGAGAAGGGAGCCTTTACGGGTGCCCATCGGCGACAAACCGGTCGCTTCGAGGCGGCTCATGGCGGCACCTTGCTTCTGGACGAGATCGGAGAGCTGCCCCTGACCACCCAGAGCAAGGTCTTGCGTGTCCTGGAGGAGCGTACCTTCGAGCGAGTCGGCAGCTCACGGTCCCGCAAGGCCGACGTTCGACTTGTGGCAGCCACCAACCGAGATCTCCGCTCCATGGTCGAGGCCGGTGGGTTCAGAGACGACCTCTACTATCGTCTCGAGGTCTTCCCGATCGAGCTGCCATCGCTCAAGGATCGAGCCAGTGACATTCCGCTGCTTGCGACGCACCTGGTCGAGGAGATCGCAGCCAGGCAGGGCGTCGCGCCTCGAGCGTTGACCAAGGAGGCTGCGAGCCTACTCGAGAGCCACGATTGGCCGGGAAATGTCCGGCAGCTGGCGAACGTTCTCGAAAGGGCGATGATCGTCGGCGAGGGCCCCCGTCTCGAGGGTGCGGAGTTGAAGGCCCTGCTGTCAGCCGAAAGCGGCAGAAGCGAGCGACAGCGCATCTGTGACGCTCTCGAGCAAAGCAGCGGTGACAAGCACCGAGCTGCCCAGTACCTGGACATGAGCTACCGCACACTGCTGCGGCGGATCAAAGAACACGACCTGGCAGGCTATCCCGAGTATCGCAGCCGAGAGTGACTGCCTCTGCTATATTCCTGAAACCTCGTGATGTCTGAAATGAGGCTGCCGTCCGGTGACCGAAGAAAAGAAACGACCCAAGAGCTACGACTGGTACACCATCTCTGGTGAGGCGATCAAGGGATGGGGCTTCGCCGTGATCGTCCTGGTCCTGGTTGCGGCCGGCTACCTGGGCTATCGGTTCGTCGAGGGCATGGTTCTGGAACGGGAAGTGGCGACCTTGATCCAGGAAGCCCAGGACCTGCTGCAGACAGTCAAAGAAGCCGGTGGTGTCGACAGCTATCGGGAAGAGTACGATCAGGCCATCGAGCATCTGGAGAAAGCGAAGGCCGCTCGCGCGAGAGGTGAGCTGAAAGAGGCCTACCGAAATGGCGAGCGAAGTCGAACCTTGCTGACCTCGATCCTGAGCGCCTTGCGTCTGCGAGGACCCGAGGGAGAAGCGATGTTCGTGGCCGTCGAGGGAGAAGTCGAGTTCCGTCGCGGGGAAAGAGGCCCATGGCAGAAGGCGCGCAGCCGGGTGTCGCTCAACGCCGGCGACTATGTCAAGACCTCGGCGGGTGGGTCGGCCGAAGTCATGACGGTAGATGGAACGCTCTATACGGTTCGTCCTGATACGGTGATCCTGGTCGGTCGGGCCCGGCCGGCACCGGGTGTGACCCGGCAACAAGCCATCAACCTGGAATTCGGGTGGGTCAATCTGGGTACCGGGCAGAGTGGGAGCCGGGTCTCGACTCCTGGGGCGGAGGCTCGCCTGCGGGAGGAGACCTCGGCCCTGATCAGCTACAGCGAGGAAGAGGACGTCGGTCGTTTCGCGACCTATGAAGGCAGCATGGTGGTGGCCAGCGCTGATGGAACGAGTCGCGAAGTCGGGGCTCTCGAACAGGTCGTGCAGTCGCAGGGGACGCTGTCGAAGGCGGAGACGTTACCCATGTCTCCAGTCCTCATGGCTCCGGATGACGACTTCGAGATCTTTCTCGATGCCGCCGCGGAGCTGGTGCTCACCTGGGCGCCGGTGGCCGGGGCGGAGAGCTATGCCCTGCAGGTCGCTCCAAGCCGCTTCTTCGTGCGCAATGTGATCGATGTGCACGACCGGAAGGAAACCACCGCCAAGGTCGGTCTGCAGGGACAAGGCACCTTCGTCTGGCGGGTAGCCGCAGTCGATGCCAATGGCGTGCAGAGCCCCTGGAGCGAGTTGCGGCGCTTCCGCGTCACGAATGCCGTCGGGGCTCAAACCTCTGGCCCCGGTCCGGCTGCTGGAAAGTGAGCGAGGTCGTCTTCGCGACCTACATCCCTTCCGGTTCTATGTCCTCGTCTCCCTCCTCGGGAGTCGCTTCGCGAGTCTGGAAACCTCGGCTCTGGATATCGAACTTCGCCTCAGTGAAGGTCAGGCCGCTCGAGAACGAGGCGACGAAGCCGGTGCTCTCACCTGGGTTCAGGGCCGCCTTTGCCAGCCGGGCCTCCCTCTTGCCCAAGAGAGCTCCGGAGTCGCTGTAGACCAGGACGCTGAGACTGATGCTGGTCGCTGGGTTACGACCCGAGTTGCGCAGGCTACCGGTGACTTCCACGGAGTTCTCGTCGATATTGTAGTTCTCGTCCCACTGCGTCACAGCGAGGCTGGACCCGGTATCTCGTGGAGATGGTGACGTGGCCGTCTCACCGGCATCCTCGGCTTCCTCTGGAATTGGACTCGTGGGATCGACATGGCGGACATCTGCATCCGTCAGAACCAGAACAGCCGGACGCCTCACCGGCGCCTCGACTTCAGGAGGACTGGTAGCCGCTCGCAGCATCTTCTGGGTGTGAGCCTCGCTGGCCGCCAGGTTGACCTCGGAAGCGGCGAGCGATGAGAGAACTCCAGCCGGGCTGGTGAATATCACGGTCTTGCCCTTGACCTCCCAGCCCCCCTTGGTTTCCACAGCTGTACCGTCTTTGGTCACCAGCCAGTCGGCACGCGCTGCCGAGCCGAAGCTCAGCAGCGCGACCGTCATGAGGACCAGAGAGAGGACTCCTACCGCCAGATTCGAGCTACGGCTGTGCATTAGAAGTCCCTCCAATTGGTCTCTACGGTGCAGATCGGAATGGCCGCCAGGAACTGGATACCGGTGTCATCCCGGACCGCCTTGATGTTGATCGTGTAGTTGGCGAACTTGCAGTCGTCCGGGAAGAGCTTACGAATCTCATTCATCACTGAAACCAGGTCGTCTGGGATGTCATCGGCCGTCGGGCCCTCGCCGTCGGCGCCCGGGTTCTTGGTCTGTCCGGTCTCGACGAAGGGCGAAGAGAGGAAACCCCCTTCGATGACGAAGAATCGATCCAGGACGTCCGGGTCGTCAGTGGGCAGCAGCCCGCAGGCGTTGGTGGTGTTCACCACGAATGTGCGGCTGTCGCCGGTGCGGACGCAGACTCCGCCGCCCTGGCCTATGGTCTGGAGCGGCTGGTAGGTGGAGATCACGGTCACACCCGCCAAGGAGAAGGCGCGATTGAGAGTCCGCTCCTCCTCCAGAAGCTCGATGTACCAACCATATGGAGCCTGACGCAGGTAATCGATATCGGCGCAGGGCTCGCCTGGCTGAATCGGCTGGATGTCGCTCTCCTGCTTGGGCACATCGCCGCGACTGAAATCCCTGTCCAGCAGCATGTAGAGGCGACCCTGCTGCTGAGTGACCTCCCAGAGGTCCTCGCGCTCGCCGGATCCCCAGGCGATGGCGTACTTGCCCAGCTCCGCCACGAAGATGACGGACGGTGGATAGTAGTAAGCCTGACCCGGAGACACGAAGATGGGGAAGGGATCCCATTCCTCGGCGGTGACACGTGGCCCCAGGCCGTCGTCCTGCAGGATCTGCGGCGCTCGGATGTCCACTTTGTACATGATCCCGACGGTAGTGCCGAAGTAGATGGTGTCGAAAATCCCATTCTGGTCGGTATCGACTGCAGCCACCTCCATGGGTATCGAGCCCTCGACGGGACGCTTGTAGAGAGTCCGACCGGTTTCGATATCGACCATGTAGATGTGATCCCCTGCAGCCTCCGCCATGCCCTTGCGCAAGGGGTCCATGCCGCCACCGAAGATCGCCACGTAGCGCTCCTCGATGGTGTCGCCGCCGTCCACCAACACCTGAATGCGGCCGATCGCCGGTGCACCCCAGGAGTCGCCGAGATCGGGCAGGCCGTTGTCGTCGTCGTCACACCTGCCGTCCGACAGCGCGATCCCGCAGTCGACATTGTCAGCGAACTCCCACAGCGGCGTCGGGAACGGCAGAGTGCCACAGCCGGCGCCACCGTCTGTGCAGGAGGGGACCCAGTTGTCGGGCCCAGGCAACGGTTCCGGAATCACCGGAACGCCGTTGCATTCAGCCAGTGTGTCCGGCTGCGTGTAGTCCAGGGCGAAGTAGCCCGTGCCACCCTCTCTCATGCCTCCGAGCAGCACCGACCGCCACTCCCGATCATCCTCGGCGGGAATGCCGTCATGCAGTGGGTCGATCAGGACGTCGCCATGCGACACCCTACCGTCGATGGTGAAGCTGTGGTCACCGAGCACCCGCAGATCGTACTGACTCGGCATCGAGATACGGGGCACATACGAGAAGAGCTCCCGGCCGGTGCCGCCGTCGAAGTTGCCTTGAAGGATCGTGCTGTTCTCGCAGCCGTTGCCGTTGAGCCCGCGCCAGATCCCTGCGTCGAAGGCGTGCAGCTGCCCGGAGTTGGAGCCCAGCATCAACATCTTTCGGCGCAGCTGCTGTTGAGCCAGGTAGCAGCGGTAGCCGGTCGGCGAGGTGTCGCAGGGATCCTGCAGGGGTAGAAGGCCGCTGCCGCCGACGTCGGCCGTCCAATATCGGAAATTGTCCGGATTCCCCAGCACGATCGGGTCGGAGTGGAAGATGTCTCCCAACATGAATGGGATCGGCGGACTGCCCGGAATGCTCGGATCTTCGTACTCCTTGACGGAGTGGAAGAAATCCATCGTCGCGATCGCCTCGTCGCGATTCGCTGTGAGCAGGCCGCAGGGGAGATCGTCAACGGCGCAGATTCCGTAGGCCTCCAGGAGATCCTGCCAGCCGGCGTCGTCGGTCGGCCGCTCATAGTAGAGGCGGGTCCAGGGGAGCGCAGGGTTCTCGGCACGCAGGTAGAACACCCGCCGCTGGTCTTCGTCGAGACCCAGGTTGTAGTCGGCTGCCATGACCTGGGCGTCGCTGGGCGCTTGAGCCAGGAGCTCGTCGCCGGCATTCCATAGGTGACATTGGCTCTCCACGTCCGGATCCTGGGAATCGGGACCGCAGCTCGCCGAATCCCTGTTGTCCGGCACGAAGCGCTGTTCTGAGGTGCCGTCCGGCAGATCCACCGTGATCTCGTAGACCGGTACCGGCCGCAGGTAGGCGTCGAGTCGTCCCGGCCATATCGGCTCCTCGAGGAGTGGGATGAAGCTGGTCAGATAGGTCTTGTCCGGCGTGTTCGCCGAGGCCTGGGGCACAGCGGCGGCCGCGAAGGAGCGGGGCCGCGGCTGGATGGCGACG
>CAMYLC010000184.1 GCA_947259195.1 Thermoanaerobaculia bacterium
CTTCGATGAGCTCGAGCGTCATCCGTGAGCTTGCGGTGCCCGTGGCCTTGGCGTCGCGCCCGTACAGAGGCGTGGAGCGAAGCCCGGTGTCGGTTCGAGGCGCCCAATGCTCGCGGGCCACCGCCGCGGCATTCTCGGGCACCTTCATGGCAGCCACGGTCGGGTAGTAGGCGGGCAGCTCCGACAGGTCGTCACGACCGTCGAGCAATGCCTCGTACTCGGCCGCCACGCGGCGATAGAGAAGAACCGTTGACCTGGCGTCCGTGATCAGGTGATGTTGATTGAGAAACCAAAGGTTGTCGTTGGCCGACAGCTTGATGAGGATCGCATCCAGCAGCCGCTCGCCGACCTGGAACGGGCGGCGACAGCGCTCCGCGACCAGACGCGCCGCATCCTGCGCCGGATGGGCGGAGTTCGAGACATCGACGCGTTCCAGCGGCACGACCAGGTCTGGCCGGACGACTGTGCAAGGTCCGTCACGATTCTCGGCGAAGACCGTACGCAAAGCGTCACAGTCATTGACGCACTGCCGAAAAGCCCGCTCGAAGCGGTCCTCGTCGATGGCTCCGTGGATGCGAAACGTAAACGCGGTGTTGTAGAGCGGCGCGGCCGGCGCGAGTTGCTGGCCTATCCATATTTGCGCCTGACTCTGAGTCAATCGGCTTTCCCGCAGTTCATGCCGCTGCGGAGGCCCGCTCGAGTCGGGTGGATTAGGGTTCGACAAATCAATTCGCTCCTGAGGAACTTCTCATGCTATGAGGGCTCTAGCCCGTTCGGCCATGAACACTACCAAGAAAGTAAGACAGGATAGCGCGAGAAGCCGGCAGGCGCGATCGTGTCGGATTGACCCGTTCATGGCCGATTGCATAGCCTTGGCTACACGCATCTCGGGATGACCAACCGACACTCTCCCTGAAGCCATGAGTTTCCTTCTACACCATGCGATCGATGAATCGGCCGAGCGGCTCGCTGACCAGGAAGCCTTTCGGTTCCAGGGGCGAGGTCTGACCTATGGGCAGCTGGTAGAGCGCTCGAACCAACTGGCCCACACACTTCTCGATCAGGGCGTCGGGGCGGGGGACCGTGTCGGTATCTACATGCTCAAGGGACTCGAGTTACCGGTCGCTCTTTACGGCATCCTTAAGGCGGGCGGTGCCTACGTGCCCGTCGACCCGTCGGCGCCGCCGTCGCGCATCCAGGCGATCCTCGAGGACTGCGGGATTCGCCATCTGGTGACCGATGAGTCACGGGCTGCTCGGGCAATGGATCTAGGGGCGAGTACTGCCTCCCTGGAATGCATCATCGCGCCCGGCCCGGATGGGGTGGGTAAGGGCACCCGAGTCGTCTCCTGGAGCGAAGTCGAGACCGCAAAGGACTCCGACCCCCGGATTCGGGTGACGGAGGACGATCTGGCGTACATCATGTACACCTCGGGGTCGACCGGGGTCCCCAAGGGCCTGATGCACACCCATCGCAGTGGTTCGAGCTATGCGCACATGTCGGCCAGGACCTACAGCGTGACCTGTGACGATCGGTTGGGCAACCACTCGCCCCTGCACTTCGACATGTCCACGTTCGAATACCTCACGGGCCCGCTATGCGGTGCGACGACGGTGATCATCCCGGAGGAGGCGACGCTTTTTCCGATCAATCTGTCCGAGTTGATCGAGCGCGAGAGGCTGACCTTCTGGTACTCGGTGCCGCTGGCCCTGATCCAGCTCCTCACCCGCGGTCAGATCGAGCGCTACGATGCCAGTTCCCTGCGATGGGTTTTGTTTGGCGGCGAGCCCTTTCCGCCGAAGTACCTCTGGCGGCTCATGGAGCTCTGGCCGCAGGCTCGATTCTCGAATTCGTATGGGCCGGCCGAGGTCAATCAGTGCACCTTCTACCATGTTCCGCGGGAGGATATGGGATCGCAGGAACCGTTCCCGATCGGCCCTGTATGGGACGGTGCCGAGGGACTGATCGTCGACGCGAGCGACCAGCCTGCAGCGCCGGGAACCGAAGGCGAGCTGTTGATCCGGGCGCCGACCATGATGCGGGGCTACTGGGCCCGACCCGATCTCGACCGCGAGGCTTTCTTCATCAAGCAGCCGTGGGCCGATGACCGGAGGAAGTTCTATCGCACTGGAGATCTCGTGCGCGAGCGCGCGGATGGCAACCTGTTGTTTCTCGGGCGCAAGGACCGCCAGATCAAGGTGCGGGGATACCGGGTCGAGCTCGATGAGATCGAGAATGTCCTGAGTGGCCTCGAAGAAGTCGCCGAGGCGGCTGCGGTGGTGGTGCGGACGGGGGAAGGCGAGACGACGATCCTGGCTGCCGTCTCGCCGATATCCAGCAGCGGATGTGATCCGAACGAGGTGCGCCGACGAAGCGCCGAACGGCTGCCACCCTATGCCGTGCCGCAGAAAATCGAGGTGATTGACCGTTTTCCCCGCACCGGCAGTGGCAAGATCGACCGCCCTGCTCTGGCCGAGCAGCTGAAGAGTCTCGTCTCAGGCTGAAGATGTGGCGCTGCGGGTCACTGTGCCCCGGTGGCAGCCATTCGGTCCAGGTATTCGGCCATGACCCGGACGCTACGGAAGTTGTCCGGCACCAGATCGGCGGGCGGAATCTCGAGATTGAGGGTCGACTCGAGGTGCGCGATGAGGCGCATGATCCCCAGGGAGTCGACGTGACCGCTGACGAAGAGGTTCTCGTCGGGATCGATCTTCGGACCGCTTGCACCCAGGAGCTCTGTGGCGATGAAATCGGTGATCAGACGCTCGAATTCTTCTGTGGTTGCCATGGAGAAATCCTCACTGCGTTGCCTGGATCAGGCGAAACCGAAGGCCCGCTGGATGAACCAAATTCCTGCGATCACGATCAAGGCGGCAGAGACCCCTCGGAGGACAAGGGGCACATAGGCGGGTCTGGATCGCAGGAAGAAGAGCAAGGGGAATAGAGCCATGACGATGACAACCTGGCCCAGCTCCACGCCCACGTTGAAGGCGACGACACTCTTGAGAAGGTCCACCATGCGAAACGGGAGGTGGCCCATGACTGAGGCGAATCCGAGACCGTGAAACAGGCCGAGAACGAGAATCACCCAGAGAGTCCCATGTCGAACTCTGCCGGTGATGTTGTTCATCGCCACCAGGATGATCGACAGAGCGATCATCGACTCGACAAACCGCGAGGGCACGCTCAGCAGTCCCAAGGCGGCCAGCAACAGGGTAACCGAATGGGCCAACGTAAAGACCGTGATGATCTTGAGTAGGTTCCAGAAGGCCTGCCGGAAACTCACCACCGGTCTCCAGGAGTCCTCGTCGCGATAGAGAACGGTTGGCAGAATCAGCGCAATCAAGAACAAGATGTGGTCGATGCCAATCCAGATGTGCAGGACACCCTGCTCGATCATCCCCAACGGAGTGATCAATCCGGAGATGGAAGTCAGATCGAGCGTCTGCCTGGGCTTGGAGGGTCCAAAGACCATGGCGGTGTACTCGGCACCGTATTCGGTGTCGGTCTTGGCGTTGGACTCGATCAGCAGCAGGCCCCGGTGGAGGCGATCATTCTCGTAAAGCAGCTCATGACGGAGTTCCAAGACATCGGGAATCGGACCGGTGTTCGCCCGGAAATGGTATTGCGCGTAAAAGCCCTGAGGGAGCTTGAGGACATCCTGGCCGGTGAACTCGAGGTCGTAGGGCTCTCCTCCCGCAGGACCGATGCTGAAGTTTTCGAGTAGGTAGTCCTGAACCTGAGGTGCCGTGGCAGCGACTCTGGGGGCTGCTTTGCGCCGGGCTGGGAGATCCAGCCCGAGCTTGTCTCTGAGGTCGTCGAAGTGGATCTCGAAATGACCCTCGATCGAGTCCTCATGAAAATTGATCACGATGTAGTCCTCGCCCAAGGCATGCGCCATGAGGGCACCGGGGAGAAACACCAGGGTCAAAAGCAGAATTGCTGGGGAGAGTCGAGGAATCATGGTCACTATGAACTTGGTGGGTCCAGAAGGGCCCTTACGGTTGCATGCTGCCCAGAGTATGTCAACGCCCGGAGCGATGGCGGTTGCAGTGTCCGCGCAGGAGGACGTTCGAACATCAGCTACGCCGCGTGTAGCTCCTTGCAGTGGACAAGCACAAAGGCACGGTTCTTGCTGTCCTTCAAAAGCATGATGACTCACCGATATCGATACGCCACACTCCCATTGCTCGCGCTCCTCACGACCGCGGGCAGTGCCGCTGCTGTAGAGGGTCGAGCGTGGGGAGACATCCACGTCCAGACCATGGACGGAGCGACCTACGAGTTTCAGGCGTCTGGCGAGTACGTAGCGAGCCGATCGTCGACAGGAGATCTCGAGGTTCAGCTGCGTCTGGAGTCGAGAGGGTTCTCGCCGAACGTGTCGATTGCCACGTCTGTGGCCGTACTCGTCGATACGACCCGAGCTTCGGTGGCCCTGGGCCGTGAGCCGATGCTCTTTGTCGAGGGGCAGCCCGCGGCTCTGACTGACGGTGTGCTCGAGCTGCCCGACGGTGGCCGAATCGAGCACTCGAAGCGAGGGTACGAGATCTTCTGGAGCGACGGTTCGATCCTGTCTGTCGACGTCCGCAAACGTCACTTGAATGCCTTCTTGAGGCCTTCCGAGACTCGTCGAAGCACGCTCTCAGGTCTCTTCGGCAATTTCAACGGCGTGGCCGCGGATGACGTCGAGGCTTCGATCGCCAATCTCGGCTCGGAATCTCAAGCGACCCTGCGTGCAGGACTCGCTGACCTGGCCAGGACTCTGTTCACTGAAGATGAGGACGGCAGGCTCCTGGCCCAAGAGGAGTCCCTGTTCGAATACGAGCCGGGGCAGAGCACGTTTACCTTCCGACGTTCGCCGCCCACACGAGAAGCGACCCCGGCGGCGCTTCCGACAGCCTGGCGGCGGCGAGCAGAGGCGGCGTGCAAGGAGGCCGGTGTCACGGACCCCGATCTGCTGAATGCGTGTATCGTCGATGTCGGCTACACGCGTGACGAGAGCTTCGCCGAGACTGCCGCGGCAGTGCAGGCGCGAGACGTCACCAACTGGGACTCTGAAGTGGCAGAGCAAGCCGACGCGGGTTTCTAGTCCGCGTTGGCGGTCTGGTCAGCCCATCCGGACCCCGTGTTCGTCAAGAACCTGCGCTAGAGTGGTTTCGAAGCGAACTCTCGAACGGTAAGAGAGTGCGGCAGGAAGGTCCCTCGTCATAGTATCCTTCCCGAGTGGTTCCCCAGCTAGTACAGTGAGGCTACCGATCGAGGAAGACGCGGATGCCGGAGAACTTGAGATTTCAGAGGTTTACCACCAGGCGGCACAGCCCGGACGCCGGAGGGATGGAGCTGCGATGACACTTGATGCGATCATGGTGCTGGCGATCCTCGTCGGCGCCGTCGCTCTTTTCGTTTCTGAGAAGTACCCGATCGATTTCGTGGCGTTGCTGGTGCTCGGGTCGCTACTCCTGTTTGGGCTGATCACCCCACAGGAGGGAATCTCCGGCTTCAGCAACCCGGCGACGGTAACGGTCGCAGCGATGTTCATTCTCAGCGCGGGTCTGCAGAAGACCGGGGCCACCGCCGCGGTCGGACGACTCATGGTGCGCTTCGGGCGCTCGTATTTCACCGCGCTGGTGACCATCATGGGGACGATCACCGTCATCTCGGCTTTCATCAACAATACGGCGGCCGTGGCGGTGTTCATTCCGTTGGTGATGATCGTCGCGAACAAGCGTAAGATCGCCGCCTCGAGATTGCTTATCCCATTGTCCTACGCTTCCCAATTCGGAGGCGTCTGCACGCTCATCGGCACCTCGACCAACCTTCTGGTGAGCTCGATCTCCGACGAGGCCGGATACGGGGCGTTCAGCATGTTCGAGTTCAGCCGCATGGGACTGGTTCTCTTCGTGGCTGGCGTCCTCTTCTTCCTGCTTTTCGGCCGCTGGCTGCTCCCCGAGCGCCAGGCACAAGAGCTCGCCGTGGTGTATCAACTCGGCGAGTACATCACCGAGCTGCGGGTTGGCGAAAACTCCCCTCTGATCGGCAAGTCCGTGTTGGAGAGTCGACTCGGTCAGGACCATGACGTCACGGTGCTGCGCCTTCTGCACGTCACCAAGGCCGTCTGGGCGCCTCTTCGACAAGCGGTTCAGGGAGGCGATGTGCTTCTGGTGCGGGGAAAGATCGGCGAGCTCATGCGGCTGCGAGAGTCGGCGCGGCTGCAGCTCAATGCAGAGTTCAAGCTGCGCGACGAAACGCTTCAATCCGAGGATCTGCGGCTCGTGCAAGCTCTGGTGGCACCGGGTTCGAACCTCGTCGGCCAGACCTTGAAGGAGGTCGACTTTCGCAGTCGCTATGAAGCGTTGGTGCTGGCGATCCAGCGGCGGGGTGAGCCGATTCGCGACAAGTTGAACTCGGTGCGGTTTCGCCTGGGCGACGCACTCTTGATCCAGGCGCACCAAGACCAGATCCAAAAGCTGCGCAGCGACGAGAACCTCATCGTGCTCGACGAGGTGCCCGGGGAGCCACTTCGGCACAAGGCACCTCTGGTTATCGGAATCCTCGTCGCCGTCGTCGGTCTAGCGGCTTTCAACGTTCTGCCAATCCTGGTTACCGCGATTCTCGGCGCTCTGGCGATGGTCTTGACCCGCTGCTTGCGGCTGGAGGAGGCCTATAAAGCGATCAACTGGCAAGTGATCTTTCTGCTCGCGGGTATTCTGCCTCTCGGCATCGCCATGCAGAAGAGCGGCGCGGCTGGCTTGATCGCAGGAAAAGCGGTGGGCATGGTCGGTGGGATGGGGCCCGTCGCGGTGTTGGCGGTCGTCTACCTGATGACTTCGGTGATGACCGACACCATGAGCAACAACGCCGCCGCTGTTCTACTCGCGCCGATCGCTATCTCGACCGCGGTACAGATGGGGGTCGATCCACGCCCGTTCTTGATGGCCATCACATTTGCTGCCTCCACCGGTTTTTCGACGCCCGTCGGCTATCAGACCAACACGATGATCTACAACTTCGGGGGCTATAAATACACGGACTTCCTGCGCACCGGTGTGCCCCTGAGCATCCTGTTCTGGATCCTCTCCGTGATCTTCATCCCACGGTTTTGGAGCTTCTGAGCGGCGGCAGGGACGACCCTTCTCATTCAGAACTCTTGAAGTGATCTGCGGCTGCCCCGATGGAATCGCAGATTGCCATCACATCGTCCAGGTGGGTGATGCGAAGGATCTCGCTGACGCGGGGGTTCGGATTGGCAAACACCAACTCGCCTCCCGCGTCCTGTGCGTATCTCATCGCCCCGATGATTTGCGCCAGATCATTGGAGTTCAAGTGCTTTTCGTTGATCAGATCCAGGACCATTCGCTTACGACCTTTGGCGATTTGGGCCTCGACGACATCCGGCAGATTCTCGTTTCCGCCTTTTATCTCGAGGGTTTCGAGCTCCGTCACCTCACCATCGGTGTTCCGTTGGAGGACCATGAGCGGTCTGGAATCGCTCGGTTTGCGGCGTGGGTCTGGGAAGCGAAGAATCCAAATGTCCATAATGGCTCACCTCTAGTCAAATCATAGCTGTTGATGGGTTGCTGGGTCGAGGAGTCCACAAGGGCACCGCGTCTCTCGCTATACTTGGGCCACCATGTCCGCGCGTCCCGAGGAACAGACAATACCTGTATTTCCCTTGACCGGGACCTTGATGCTGCCGGGCACCTTTCTGCCGCTCAATGTTTTCGAAGAGCGCTACGTCAACATGGTCAGAGACGCCCTCGAAGGGGATCGCAGGATCGGTATGATCCAGCCTTGGATCCCGGGGCTCGACAACTGGGGCGTCCCTCCTCTCGATCTCAAGGAGCCGGAGCTCTACCCGGTGGGCTGTTGCGGCCAAATCCATCAGCACGAGCTGCAGGCGGACGGCCGGTATCTCATCGTCCTCGAGGGGATCATGCGTTTCCGGATTCTTCGCGAGCTCGAGCCCGTTCGGAATTATCGCCGGGTCGAGGCGGACTTTACCGAGTTCGAGATCGACCGACGCACCGACGAGCCGGAGATCGACAGACAAGCCGTTCTGTCGGTCCTCGATGGCTTTGCGCGGCAAAGAGACCTCGAGTTCGATCCGGATCTTCTCGCCGCCTTGTCCGGGGGCAGACTGGTCAATTCGCTGAGCACGGCCCTTCCCTTCGGTGCGGTCGAGAAACAGGCCCTACTGGAGGCTCGAACTCCAGAAGATAGGGCGTCTCTACTGGTGACACTGATGGGGATCGATTTCGACCCGGCGAACGGACACGAGCCGTATTCGCCGCCGACGATTCACTAGCCTGGCCTTGACTCAGGGACGTAGGTTGACCAGGGCCAGGTAGCGTCCGTCCGCGCTGACCGCGCACCGGCCACCTT
>CAMYLC010000185.1 GCA_947259195.1 Thermoanaerobaculia bacterium
CGGTGTCGGCGATCTCCTGGAGCCCGGGATCGATGGGGGCTGCGGTCTGCCCGTCATCTTCATCGGTATCCATACAGTGAATGACCCTTCCATCGCTCAGGAAGATCCGGTAGGTGGTCTTTCCCGCGAGCAGAACCAGCAGGCGACCTGGCGACTTCGGAGGTTCGACGGGCTGCTCGGTTTGGCACCGGTCGGCGATCTCCGTCCAAGTACCCGGGACGACCTCGACAATCTCGGCCTGCTGTAGCACAGGCGTCGCGAACGACGGCTCCTCCGTGGCTTTTTCTTGCTCTAGGGTCGTCGCAGGGAGAGCCCCGCAGCAGATCAAGACCAGGGTAGCTGGAAAAGGACTGAAGAACCGGCTCATGCTCGAACTCCGTCGTAGTCAACAGTAGCATGACCATTCTCTTCCGGTGCCGGACTCGCCACCGCGTCGTCTCGCACGGCGATTTCGCGTCCGGGTCTGGTGGTATCGTTCAAGAGTCGAAGGGAAGTCGACAAGCAGACCACCACCTGAGGAAGCCAGATGATCGAGCTCACAGGTACCGGATTGACTCTCGAGCAGTTCGATGCCGTCGTGCATGAGCAGGAACCCTGCGAGGTCTCGGGCCAGGCCCGAGAGGGGGAGAAGCGGTCTACGGTGTCAACACGGGCTTCGGCGACCTGGCCAGAGTACGGATCCCCCAAGATCAGATTCGCCTCCTCCAGGAACGTCTGGTGATGAGCCACGCAGCTGGAGTCGGCGAGCCCCTGCCTTCCGAAGCGGTCCGAGGCATGCTTCTGCTGCGAGCCAATACCCTGGCGAGAGGATTCTCAGGGGTGCGACCGGTGTTGGTCGATTTCCTGCTGGGTATGCTCAACGGGGACCTATTGCCGGTGGTGCCCAGCCGCGGCTCTGTCGGCGCGAGTGGTGACCTGGCGCCGCTGGCTCACCTGGCGTTGCCCGTCATCGGTCGCGGCAGAGTGCGATATGAAGGCGAAGAGATGCTGACTTCGGAAGGCCTTCGGCGGGCCGGACTAGCGCCTCTCGGCCTGGAGCCGAAAGAAGGCCTGGCTCTGATCAACGGCACCCAGGCGATGACCTCATTGCTGGCTCTTGCTGGCCTCGAGGTCCGCCGACAGGTGAAGGTTGCCGATCTGGTTGGAGCTTTGAGCACCGAGGCCCTCCTCGGGACCGACACTCCCTTCCAATCACGCATTCATGAGCTGAGGGCCTACCCGGGGCAGCTGGCGAGCGCAGCGAATCTCTGGAACCTGATGCAGGGCTCGGGGCTGCGCGAGTCGCATCGCGAGGACGATCTGCGGGTCCAGGATCCCTACTCGGTTCGATGCATACCCCAGGTCCACGGCGCTGTCCGCGACGTCCTGGCGGATGTGGAGCGTCGCCTCGAGAAGGAGATGAACGCGGTCACCGACAATCCACTGGTATTCGCCGAGGACGACGAGATTCTGAGCGGGGGGAACTTCCACGGTGAGCCGATCGCTATGGCAGCCGATTTTCTGGCTATCGCGACAGCCGAGCTGGGCTCGATCAGCGAGCGCCGAATCGACAAGCTGACCGATTCGACCTTTTCTGGGCTGCCGCCGTTTCTGACCGGGGACCCGGGGCTGAATTCCGGGTTCATGATCGGTCAGGTCACCGCCGCGGCACTCGTCAGTGAAAACAAGACACTGGCTCATCCAGCGAGCGTCGACTCGATTCCGACTTCGGCGGAGAAGGAGGACCACGTCTCAATGGGGATGTGGGCAGCGCTAAAGCTCGGCCAGGTGGTGAGAAACGTCGACCGTATCCTGGGGATCGAGCTGCTGGCCGCCGCACAGGGGATCGATCTGAGGCGGCCCTTGAGATCGAGCCCGGCATTGGAGCGGTTGTATGACTCGATCCGCACCCAGGTTCCCAAGTGGGAGGAAGATCGTGAGTTGGCTCCCGATCTGGCAGTGGCGGAGAGGTTTCTCACCGAAGATATCGAGCCTCACATTAGCGACCTGCGCTGATTGCGAGGAGGAAGGACCAGCAATGACCACGAAAACCGCGATACGGGCTCCACGGGGCACGACGATCAGTTGCAAGGGATGGCAGCAGGAAGCGGCGCTACGGATGCTGATGAACAACCTGGACCCCGAGGTCGCCGAACATCCGGCAGAGCTGATCGTCTACGGCGGCT
>CAMYLC010000186.1:0-5653 GCA_947259195.1 Thermoanaerobaculia bacterium
AGCCAAGCCTGTCATGGCCCGGTCGTCACCCCTGCTCTTCACGTACCTGGCCATCTCGATAGGTACTCTACCTTTGCTCATGCTCTTTCCTTGGAAGGGGAAGCATGAAGCCGCGCTGCTGCCGTTGGATGGTTGGGTCGCCGTTCTCTACCTGTCGATCCCTTGCACAGTTGGAGGTTACGCGGTCTGGACCTGGCTGCTGCGCCACCTGCCGGCTTCGACTCTCGGCTTCACGGTGTTCTTCAACCCGGCTCTGACCACCACATCCAAGCTGTTGCTCTCATTTCTGTTCCCTACCTTGTTCCTCTGGCAGATCAACCTGATGGAGTGGCTGGGTGGTGGGCTGGCCCTTGTGGGCCTGGCACTGGCTGTCTGGCCCAGGCGGTGAAGACGTGGCCTACCAACTGTAGATGCCCGAGAGCGAGAGTTGGTCCTGGTGGTCGGGGTCGTGCCAGATGCCTGCGCGTAGGGCAAAGAGCGGCTTCGACTGAAGGAAGGCGTACTCGCCACCGAAGTGAACCTCGTCTCCATCTGGGATGAACTCTCCGGACGACGTCGCATCCAGGCTGTCGAAGATGCTCGAATATTCGACGTGGTCCCACTCGAAGCTCAAGGTCAATCTGCCGTCAGAAGAGCGGTAGGCAAGACCGGCGCCCCAGACGGTTGGGTAGTCGATGCGGGTGTTGATCGCCACGCGTTCCCCGGGTTGCAGGTCCGTCTCCTGGCTCGCGGGGCCTCCGAACACGGAGAATTCGAAGTCGAACGTCGGCGCCTGGCGATAGGAAAACGCGACAAGCGAGGTCGATTCACGCAACCCGTTGGGTTGTCTGGCCTCTGCAATCGCCAGCCTGTGAGCTGGGTTCAAGCTCCAAGATCGAATAGTCTTGGGGCGTATCTGCTGACTGATGGGAGGGACCCATGAAACGTGCCACGGTTCTGATCTGCGCCTTGTTGATTCTGACCACGCCCCCGGTACTGCGATCTGCCAGCGAGGCACAGCTCGAGGAATTCTTCGCCGCCACCCGGGCCGGTGAAGTGGACAGGGTTGCAGGCCTCCTCGAGGCTGGAGTCCCAGTCGATGTGACGGACAAGTACGGTGCGACGGCTTTGATCATGGCTTCCAGCGCCGGGCAAGCTGCGGTTGTCGAATTGCTGCTCGCCAAGGGCGCCGATCCCAACCACACCGAGACCTTCTATGGTGCCGACCCGTTGGCAATGGCTGTCTTTCAGGGCCATCCGGACGTGGCGGTGCTGCTGGTCAAGGCCGGGGCCGACGATCGGGCGATGGCATTTGGTTACGGCGTCCAAGAGGACAACGAGGAGTTGGCTCGCGCGGCCGTGGAAAGCGGACCCCTCTACGAGTCGAAGTTGCAGCAGATGCGGATGACCATGATGACGATTCCTGAGAAGTACAAAGAGATGCTGGCGCAGGCCAAGAGCCGACCGGACCCAGCACCGCCGCAATACACAGCTGCCGATCTCGAGCCCTTTGCGGGCAATTTCGAGGGCTGGGATTCTGGGATGGAAGTCCAGGTCGTCGTCGAAGGCGAGCAGATGGCGGTGAGCATCAACGGCGAGCAGCCGGTAACCGTGGCAGTTGTGGCGGACAAGACGTTTCGCTCAGCGGACGGTGATCTGGAAGTGTCGTTCTCTGGGCGCGCGGGCGAGATCGAGGGTGTGGTCGTGAGCCAGAAGGGAAGTGCGCCGGTCTATGGGCGTCGGAGCGTCGCCGAACCGGTCGGTGCCGAGGCGTACACGGCGGAGGGAGGGGAGTGGAAGGTCGACAAGCCCACCGTCAATTGGCCCTCCTTCAGGGGTGAGAACGCCGCCGGCATCGGCGATGGCGCCGACACCTTGACCGACTGGAATCTCGAAACCGGTGATGGTGTGAAGTGGTCGGCGGACCTCCCGGGGCTTGGCAATTCCAGCCCGGTGGTATGGGGCAACATGGTCATCGTCACCACCGCGGTGGCGGAGGGCATGCAGCAAGAGATCAAGACCGGGCTGACGGGGGCCGGCGACGGCATCTCCGAGGAAGTGCCTCACAGTTGGCGGGCCATGGCTTTTGACAAGCAGACCGGCGAGAAGCTCTGGGACACGGAGATCGCCAACGCCATCCCCGAGACCCGCCGTCACTTCAAGGCAACCCAGGCCAACTCTACGGCTGCCACGGACGGCAAACACGTGGTTGTCATCTTCGCCACCGCCGGTCTGGCTTGCCTCGACATGGAGGGCAACATCCAGTGGCAAAAGGAGATGGGCGGTTTGAATGCCGGCGCCTTTACCGATCCTGGCATCCAATGGGGCTTTGCCAGCTCACCGATCATCCACGGTTCCAAGGTGATCCAGCAGGTGGATATCCACGATGGCGCCTACATGGTTGCCTGGGATCTCGAGACCGGGAAGGAAGTCTGGCGTGTAGATCGCGATGTGGCCCCGTCGTGGTCGACCCCGGCGATTCTGAGCACGGACCAGGGCGAGGAGTTGATCGTCAACGGCTCCATCATCCATGGCTACGACCCGGAGACAGGCAAAGAGCTCTGGAGCCTGGGTCCCAACTCCGAGCTGGTCATCGCAGCTCCGGTGGTTGGCAAGGGCGTGGTGTATGTCTCTGCCGGTTATCCACCGGTCAAGCCGATTTATGCGATTCGTGCCGGCACCCGTGGTGATCTGGAAGTCGACCCTCGAGGTGACGACGATCGACTGTTCTGGAGTCACGGCATCGGCGGTGCCTACATGCCGACACCTCTTCTCTACAGGGGCATCTACTACGTCGTCCACCACAACGGTCGCCTGGTGACCTACGACGCCAAGAGCGGCGACGCGATCTACAAGAGCCGCTTTTCGAAGGGCGGCGTCTTCACCGGCTCACCCGTGGCCGTCAACGGGAAGCTCTACCTGCCGACCGAGGAGGGTTACCTCTACGTTCTCGAGGCCGGCCCCGAATACAAGGAGATCTCCATGCACGAATTCGGCGAACCCCTCATGGCCACCCCCGCCGTGTCCGAGGGCGTGCTCTTCTTCAGAACGCCGTCGAAGCTGATCGCCATTGGGAAGTAGTGGCCGGTCTCTGTGCCGGCCTTGTTGAATTGGGATCAAACGTAGGCCTCAGGTCGCAGAGGCCCGCCACTACATGTTGGGATCGATCCCCAGGCGCTGCATGCGCTCCTGCCACTTTTGGCGGGCGAGGCGGCGGAGGTCATCGATCTGGTCGGCTTCGTCGACGATCTCGATGCCGATGAGAGTCTCGACGACGTCTTCGAGGGAGACAACGCCGGCCAGACCGCCGTACTCGTCGAGCACCAGCAGCAGGTGGAGCTTGTGCTCGAGGAGCTGTTCGGAGACCAGCTCGAGAGAGGCGCTCTCCGGGACCGCAAGGATATCTCGACTGAGCTCGGCCAATTTCTTGTGGCCGTGGCCTTGCAGTTTCTGCACCAGGATGTCGGTCTTGAGAACGAAGCCTGACACATCATCGCGGTTCTCACCGTAGATGGGAACTCTCGAGAACGGGATCTCCGGGTGCTCTTCCATGACCTGGTCCAGAGTCATGTCCCGTTGCAGCGCGAAGACGACTGTCCGGGGTGTCATGACATCTTCGGCATGCAGATCCGGCAGCTTGAAGAGGTTTTTGAGAATTCTCGACTCGTCGACGTCGATCTGACCCCTCTCGACACCTACATCGGCGAGCGCCGTGAACTCGTCCCGGCTGAAGGTATGCACACTCTTGCCGCGGGTGATGAGCTGGGTCAGCAGCTCCGAGATCCAGATGAACGGGTAGAGGATCCAGATGAGGAGTTGAACGAACGTCGCGGTCGGTCCGGCCAGCTGGCGCCAGTAGAGCGCTCCCAGCGTCTTGGGAACGATCTCCGAAAGGAACAGAATCAGGAGCGTCAAGACCGCCATGGCAACGCCGACGTATCGGTCTCCGAAGTAGGCGGCCGCCTCGGCGCCCGCTCCTCCGGCACCCAGAGTATGGGCGATGGTGTTCAACGTCAGGATGGCGGCCAGCGATCGATCGATGTTTCTCTTGAGCTTCTTCAGGCGCTTGGCGAGCGGTTCGCCCTGCTGCTCGAGGTGGGCGACAAAAGAGGGCGAGATGCTGAGCAATACCGCCTCGGCCACGGAGCACAAGAACGAAAAGACCAACGCCACGGCGGCGTAAAGGACCATCTTCGTCAGATGCTCGGGACTGCCCACGTCGCCGGTTGTGGTGGGGGAGAGACCGGCGGCCGAGACCGCGACCACCAGAGCGAAGGCTGCCAGAACGACGAGAGCTGTGGTGCGTCGGCGCATATTGGTGAAAGGATACTGCAGGGAGGGAGATGACTGTGACGATGACCGTCGACACCGCTTTGCGCAACCGCCTGCGAAGCCAGTTCCCGGCCTTGCAGGGCAACACGATATTCCTCGAAAACGCTGGCGGCTCGCAGGTTCCGGCCGCGGTAGCGAACCGAATCCGGGACTACATGCTGGAAAGCTACGTCCAACTGGGAGCGGGCTACGAGCTCTCCAAACGAGCCACTGCCGTGGTGCAGGAGGCCCACGACTTCGTCCGTCTCCTCATGGGGGGACACGAAGGTGAGGTGATTCTGGGACCCTCGACCTCGGCGCTCCTGCAGATGCTGGCCGACAGCTACTCACGGGTCCTCGAACCCGGGAGTGAGATCATCGTGGCCCAAACCGGCCATGAAGCCAACGTGGGTCCCTGGGTGAGGATGGAGCGCCTAGGGATGAAGATCCGCTGGTGGAAAATGGACCCTGAAACCTTGACTTGCCCGCTCGAGCAGCTGGACGAGATCTTGAACGAGCGCACCGCCATCGTCGCCTTTCCCCATGTCTCGAATCTGCTCGGTGAGATCGTCGACATCGGCGCCATTACAGGACTTGCCCACCAGGTAGGCGCCAAGGTGGTCGCGGATGGCGTGGCCTTCTCACCTCATCGAGCGATGGACGTCGCCGGGTGGGGTGTGGATTGGTACGCCTATTCGACCTACAAGGTCTACGGCCCGCATATGGGGGCGATGTGGGGCAGTGCGGCCGCGGTGGCCGAGCTGACCGGTCCCAATCACTTCTTCATCGACGACGTGCCCTACCAGTTCGAGCTCGGCGGGGTCAGTCATGAGGGCTGCGCTGGCATCCTGGGGCTTGCCGACTATCTCAAGGTGGTCGTCGAAGTGGGCCCCGAGACCGAGCTGAGTCGAGCCGAGGTCGAGCAGGCGTTCGAGGTCATGACCGCCTGCGAGCAGCCATTGATCGCCGAGCTCATCGGATATCTGGATTCCCGCTCCGACGTCCGCATCCTGGGTCCGGGTCACGATGGGACAGATCGGGTTGGGACCGTCAGCTTCGTTCACACGAGCAAGAGCTCCAGCGAGATCACCGAGCACGTTGACCGCTCCGGAGTGGCGATTCGTCACGGGCACATGTACGCCTACCGGCTGTGCGAAGCCGCCGGTCTCGATCCCGACGACGGTGTGGTCCGCATCAGCTTGGTTCACTACAACACCCTGGAAGAGATCGATCAATTGATCGGAGTTCTGCAGGATGCCCTCGGGTAGACTCGTAATCATGAAGCTCCCCCGATCTCTTCTTGTCGCCGCAGCCCTCATGTTGTTGTCCATGACTCCTGTCTCTGCCGAAGAAGCACAACCCG
>CAMYLC010000186.1:5700-13995 GCA_947259195.1 Thermoanaerobaculia bacterium
CAGCTTGAATATGGATCTGCCGGGAGGCCGGGTGATCATCCGGCTGGCGCCCGAGTTCGCTCCTCGGCACGTGGCCAACATCAAGGCCCTGGTTCAGGAGGGGTACTTTGACGGCTTGGTGATCGTGCGGTCGCAGGAGAACTATGTGGTGCAGTGGGGAGATCCCGCAGAGGAAGAGGCGGATCAGCGACCTATGAAGAAGGGCAAGCGGGCTCTCCCGGCCGAGTTCGATCGGCCCATCGGCGACGATTTGCCGGTGACGATTCTCCCGGATGGAGACGTTTACGCCCCGCAGGTGGGCTTTGCCGCGAGTCTACCGGTGGCAGTCGATGAGATGAGCGGCCGCATGTGGCTGACCCACTGCTACGGCATGTTGGGCGCTGGACGTGCGGAGAGTCCCGACTCGGGCAGTGGTGCCGAGCTCTATGTGGTCATCGGTCACTCGCCGCGCCATCTCGATCTCAACGTGACCTTGGCTGGCCGTGTCGTGCAAGGCATGGAGGTCTTGTCGACCTTGCCCCGGGGCACAGGTGGACTGGGTTTCTACGAAGACCCGCAACAGTTCGTGCCCATCCAATCGATCCGGCTGGGCAGTGACCTGCCGGAGGCAGAGCGTGCCCATCTGGAAATCCTGCGCACCGACACTCCGACCTTCGAAGCCCTGGTGGAATCTCGCCGCAACCGTCACGAATCCTGGTTCGCCAATCCGACAGGACATATCTCGCTTTGCAACGTGCCGATCCCCGTTCGCCCGATGGCTACGGACTGATCACTGGATTGTTGGGGAGGCGTCTGTGTTGGCCGTAGGATTCCTGGTAGGGGCCGTGCCTCTGTGCCGGCCGTGGGATTCCTGGTAGGGGCCGTGCCTCTGTGCCGGCCCACGGGAGGGCGCAGAGGCCCTCCCCTACAATCCGGCCGTCATGCGCTACAATCCCTCCCACATTTATGGGATTGGAATCTGGGACACGTCTCGGGCCGTTCGAGATCACTGAACCTCTGGGTGCAGGAGGGATGGGTGAGGTCTACCGTGCCCAGGACACCCGGTTGGATCGCACCGTAGCGATCAAGGTCTTGCCGCAGCATCTCTCCGAAAGCCCGGAGCTCAAGCAGCGTCTGGAGCGCGAGGCCAAGGCGATCTCCAGCCTGCAGCACCCCAACATTTGCACCCTGCATGACATCGGATCCGAGGATGGACTCGACTTTCTGGTCATGGAGCACCTGGAAGGGGAAACCCTCGCAGTGCGCTTGGAGCGCGGTCCGCTGGAAATGGATGAGCTTCTGACCGTGGGCACCGCCATGGCCGACGCCCTGGACAAGGCACACCGTCAGGGGCTGGTCCACCGGGATTTGAAGCCCGGCAACATCATGCTCACCAAGGCGGGAGCCAAGCTGCTGGACTTCGGCCTGGCCAAAGGCACCGCCTTGGCTTCCGACCCAGCGGCGTTGACCCAATCGCCCACGATGAGTCCCTTGACCGAGAAGGGCATGCTGGTGGGCACCTTCCAGTACATGGCCCCGGAGCAGATGGAAGGTGAGGAAGCCGACGCTCGCAGCGATCTCTTCGCCTTTGGTGCGGTGCTCTATGAGATGGCCACAGGCAAGAGGGCCTTTGAAGGCAAGACGCAGGCGAGCCTGATCGCTGCGGTGCTCGACCGAGAGCCGGTACCGCTCGGGCAGGTCCAGCCGATGGCGCCGCCGGCTCTCGACCGGATCATTCGCACCTGCCTGGCGAAGGATCCCGACGATCGGTTCCAGAACGCCCATGACGTCATGCTGCAGCTCGAGTGGATCCGCGATGCTGGCTCACAGGCTGGCGTGCCGGTTCCCGTGGCCACGCGACGGAAGTCCCGGGAGAAGCTGGCATGGGGAGTAGCGGCAATCAGCGCCGTCATTGCGCTGGCGGCCGTGGCTATGTTGCTGCGAGATACGACTCCGGAGCCCCAGGTTCTGCGAGCGGAGATCGCTCCCGCCACCAATTCTGTGTTCAGCCTCAGTCCCAGCTCACCTGGTCCTGTCGTTGTATCGCCTGACGGACGAAACCTGGCCTGGGCGGCCGTAGGGATCGACGGCAACACCACACTATGGGTTCGGACTCTCGATGAGACGGCTTCCCGGGAGATCGAGGGCAGCGAGGGCACTTCCTATCCGTTCTGGTCGCCCGATAGTCGGTCGGTTGGGTACTTTGCCGAGGGCAAAATCAAGAAGGTTCTGGCTTCGGGCGGGCCTTCCATCACCATTGGGGAGGCCGAGAATCCGAAGGGTGGGACGTGGGGTGATGACGGGACCATCTTGTTCGCGCCCGCGCACAACAGCCCCATCCACAGGATCTCGGATGACGGGGGAGAGCCGATCCCGGTCACCGAGCTCAGCGTGTCCCGAGAGGAGAATAGCCACCGACATCCGCGGTTTCTTCCAGATGGTCGAAACTTCATCTACTTCACTCGCGTCGGAGCGATGGGAACAGCGGTGGAGGGAAGCGGAGTCTGGATCGCCTCGCTCGACGGTGGGGAGCCTCGTCGCCTGACCCATGCCTCCTCCCAGGCCGAGTTCGCTTCTGGCCATCTGCTCTTCGCTCGCGGCGACGCACTCCTGGCGCAGCCATTCGACCCCGATCGCCTGGAGTTCACGGGCGAGCCACGGACCCTCGTCGAGGGTGTCGTCGCAATGTCAGGGGCAGCCATCGCAGCCTATTCGGTGTCGCAGCAGGGGTTGCTGGCCTATCAAATCGGTGGCGGTGACTTGATGACCGAGTTGGCCTGGTTCAGTCGGGAGGGGGCCCGACTCAAGACCCTGGGTGACCCGGCGTTTCATACGGGTCCACAGATCTCGCCTGATCAGACCAGGGCTGCGGTCACCATTGCCGACAGCGAGACTGGTGCCGGGGACATCTGGATCTACGATCTGGAACGAGGTGTCCGCAGTCGATTCACCTTTGACCCCTCCGAGGATGTGACAGCCGTCTGGGCCCCGGATGGACAACAGCTCTTCTGGGCTTCTTCGCGAGTGGCCGACTTTGACATCTTTGCCAAGAATGTCGACGGCGCCGAGACAGACCGGGAAGTGCTGGTGAGCGACGTGGTACAGATTCCCATGAGTTTCTCGCCCGATGGTCGCTATTTGGCTTACTGGCGAGGATCAGGTGCCGGAACCGCCGAGTCGGATCTCAGATTGTTGTCTTTGGAGGGGGATGGGGAGCCCATCGACCTGGTGGTGAGCGAGTTCAACGAGGGGGCAGCCCAGATCTCTCCTGATGGGCGATGGTTCGCGTACGGATCGGATGAGTCGGGGCAGTTCGAGGTATATGTGACCTCCTTTCCAGAACCGGGGCGCAAGTGGCAGGTCTCCGCGGAGGGCGGAGCACAACCACGGTGGAGAGCGGATGGTCGGGAGCTCTTCTTTCTCACCCCCACCGCCAAGATGATGGTGGTCGACGTCGACCCATCTGGCTCGGGATTCAAGGTTGGGGAGGTCGAGGAGCTCTTCGATGCTCCTCGGATGCCTTTGGCAGGTTTCGACTACGACGTCACGTCGGATGGCGAACGATTCCTGATGAACACTGTTGGCGATAGTGCTTTCGAGCCCATTACCCTGGTGGTCAACTGGACGGCAGAATTGGAATGAGTTGACAAGGCGCGCCCGGACTGTAGTGGCGGGCCTCTGTGCCCGCCTTCCTCCGGCCGCTTCAAACAGAATGGATCCCCGTATGTCTTCGATGAGACGAGTCATTTCGCTTGGTTTCACTTTTCTGCTGGCGACGCCGGTCATTTCGGCTCTTCCCACCGGCGACGGCTGGCGACAGCTGGAGACCGAGAACTTCATTGTTTTCAGTAATTTGAATGAGGCCGCGACGCAGGAGATCGGTCTCGACCTGGAGCGGCTTCAGGCGGTTCTGGAGGAGATCTTCCCGCGGGCCGAGTTCGACTCGCCCTTGGACACGCTGATCTACGTTTTCAAGGACCGGGAATCTTTCGAGCCCTATGCGCTGCCTGGGGGGCATTCCGGGTACTTCGCTCCCCACAAGCACGCCAACTTCGCGGCCGTGGTTGGCAGCACTCCCGACGAAACTCTGCCCGTGGTCTACCGCCAGTATCTCCATGACGTGATCAATTACAATGTGCCTCAGGTGCCCCTGTGGTTCAAACACGGATGGGCGGAGATCTTCAGCACTTTTCAGGCCGACGGGTCGATGGCTCAGGTGGCCCTGCCCATCGGTGGGGGCGACGAGGCGAACCTGGGTCTTCTGGGTGGGGAACGGATGTCTGTCTCCGCGGTCCTGGCGACGGAGTCGCTACCGACGGACCCCGGTCAGATGAACGCCTTCATCCACGGCTCGTGGGCGCTGATGCACTACCTTCTGGTGGACGATGAGGAGCGATTCGAGGCTGCAAGACGGTTTGTTGGCGAGCTAGTTGAGGATCCCACCTCGAGGATCTCGATCACAGAAGTTCTTGGCATGGATATAGCGGCATTGCAGGCAGCGGTGGAAGACTATCTGCAGGCCTCGCCGCTGCCGCACAGGGAAATGCGAGTGCCGGCAGGGGTTCCCACCGATCTCGAGATTGCACCCCTGACACCGGATTTCGCCTTGTTTCACCTGGGAGATCTGCTCATCCACAGCAATCCGGAACGCCAAGCTGATGCCCAGGCCCACTTCGAAGGGGCTCTACAGCTGACACCTGATTTGGCTCCCGCTGTCGCCGGACTAGGCCTGGTGAGCGAAGCTGCCGGTGACCTGAGTACGGCTGAGAGGTACTACTTGCAGGCTCTGAAAGAGTATCCGGAGTCTTTTCGGTTGCAGGTCTTCATCGGTGAAGTGGAGCTGGGTTTGCTAGGCAAGAGGCGTCCGCAGACTCCTGAACAGCAGACCCGTCTCGATCAGGCTGTCGCAGCCTTCAAGAAGAGTGTCGAGCTGCGGCCGAGCTACGGTGAAGGCTGGGCACTGCTGGGTTACTCCTACAACCTGCAGGCCAAACCCTCAGCGGATGCGGTGGCGACGTTGGAGAAGGCCTACGAAATGCTGCCGGGCAGAGGAGATGTGGCCTACAACCTCCTGCTGGGCTACGCGCGGGCGGGCAAGCGGCAGGAAGCCATCGATCTGGTGGCCACTGCCGAGGCGCGAGGCGTGTCGGAGGAGCAACTAGCTCCGGCCAGGCAGACCCTCCTGCAGCTGGACTTCCAGTATGCCGTAGCGTTGGTCCGCGACAAGAAGTACGACGAAGCAGCGGTGCTGCTCGAAAAGGTCAAGAACGAGGCTGGCGATGCCGGTATGCGTCAGCAGGCCGCCGACTTGCTGGGCCAGATCAAGTAAGGGAGGGCTGCCATGTGGCGGCCCGCCTCTACCATTCGCCACTCTGGTGAAGAAGCCACTGGACCTGCAGATCCAGGTAACCGGGGGCATAGCCCAGGTATTTTCGATCGAAGGAGTCCTCACCTTCGAAAAGCAAAATTCCGTGCTCGGCGTCGGGGAAGATTTCCACCTCGATGGGCCGTCCCTGTTGCTGGAGGTCTCTCAAGATATCGATGGAGTCACCAGAAGGCATGCTCGAGTCCTCGCCGCCAAAGATCCACAGACTGGGAATGTCCAATGCAGAAACAGTGGGAACGGGATCGTAGAGACGATCGACGAAATCTGAATCGCCTCGTGTCATCCACCAGCCATAGAGCCGCACAACCCATAGCGGCATCTTGGTGCCAGCGACAAACCCGACCAGTGAGTCACTGCCTGCGATGGCCTCGAACCAGTCTTGGTCCTCAGCCTCCTCGAGCATTTCGGCAAGTTCGCTCCAGCGATTCTCACCGCTGTCGAAAATGGCGCCCATGACCTCGTTGATCCGATCGACTTTGGCGACTGCGTCCTCGCCAAAACCCTTCTCGTACAGGGCGTAGCGGTAACCCCAGCGGTCCTCCTCCGTGATGGGTACCATGGGACCGTAGTTGATCAGCAGACTCCGGATTCCATGGATCTTCGAGGCGGCCAAGGGGGATATCCAGCCGCCTTGGCTGTAGCCGGCGAGATGAATTGCCTGAGGGTCGATCTCCGATCGGTCGCGCAGCCACTCGACGGCGGCGACCGTGTCATCGGAGAGCAGGTGAAAATTCTGGTTGTACTCACCCGATGAGCCACCGGTGCCCCGCTTGTCGTAGGCGAGCGTGGCAATACCATGAGAGGCGAACAGATAGGCCATGTAGTAGGTATCGACCGCACTGTCCTTACCTGAGCCGTGCACCAGAATCACGGACGGAAATGGAGGGTCAGCGAGAGGGAGCACCAGCTTGCTCCGTAGTGTGAGCTCGCCAGCTGGAATGGTGGAGAAGATCTCGGGTAGGTCGATCCGATCTCCTCGCTGTGCTGGGCCGTCCGTCGGCTGCCAGGACAATGCGTTCGGAGGGCCGCCCTCGGCAGGCATCTGGAAGTCGACACGTAGCTCGATCGGTTCTCGGCTTCGCCACCCTGGTCCGGACTCGTAGGACAGATCGCCCACGGGCCACAGGGTGCTGCTTTGGCCGCTCATCAGACGATAACGGAGGATCTCGCCTTCGGAGGGCGTGATGAAGACCAAGCGACCGTCTTCGAGACGGTAGGCGCCGTTGAACCGAGTGTCAGGGGGGTCGGAACGGCCGAAGGCGAGGTAGGCGATACCGCCTCCCAGGACCAGGAGCAAAATAAGAAGAACACAGCCCTTCTTGCTGAAGATGCGTCTCATGGTGTTCCCTCCGGAGCGATTCGCGACCTCTCTTGGACTACGTGCGCTTCAAGGATGAAGTTTCAGGGGTGCCGGCAGCGTATACTCGGTCCAGATGTATCGATCGAATTTGGGATGGTTGATGACCTTGACGGTCTGCTTGGCTGGGTCTTCGTTGTCTGCGCAGGACTCGAGCCGTCGGAATCAGAGTGCCGACTGGTATCGATTTCTGGGCCCGAATCTGAACGCCAAATCGACCGAAATCGGCATTCGCACCGACTGGTCCGACGGCAAGTTACCCATCGTCTGGCAACGTGAGGTTGGCGATGGTTACAGCATGCCCTCGGTGGGCGAGGGCCGAATGTTCATCTTCGATCGTCACGGGGACAAGGCCAGGCTCACCTGTGTGGACAGTCTGACAGGTGAAGAGATCTGGAAGTCTGAGTACCCGACTGACTACGTCGATCACTACGAGTACAGCACCGGTCCCCGAGCCTCGCCGGTCATCGATGGGGACAGGGTCTACACCTTCGGGGTTGAGGGTAGGCTGCGCGCCCATCGTGTAACTGATGGTGAATTGATCTGGGAAGTCGATACCGGCAAGAAGTTCGGAGTTGTGCAGAACTTCTTTGGTGCTGGCTCGACACCGATTGTCGAGGGTGACCTTCTCATTGCCATGGTCGGCGGCAGTCCGCCAAATCCACCAGCGCTCTGGAGCGGTGAGTTGCAGGGGAACGGTTCGGGAATCGTCGCGTTCCACAAGCTCACTGGGAAGGTCGTACAGATACTCGAGGAGCAGTCCGGTGAGGGCCGCAACGGCCCCTGGCGGAAGCAGGAGTTCATCCTGGAGACCCAGGGGCAGTACCCGAAGCAGGTCTGCGTCGTCCAGTGGGGCGACAACATCGACCAGTTCGGCGTGCAGGAGGGCGAGACGCTCACGGCGGCGATCGACATCCAGAGCCGTGAGTACAACGGGCGGTGGTACACCGACGTGAAGGCGTGGCGCGTCGATCGCGGCGAAGGGGACGCGGCACCCCAACCGTCCTCGGACGAGCCCTGGCCGACGGCCGCGCCCCCCGATGCTTCGGACGACGGGCTGCCCTTCTAGAGCTCGCCGGCCGGCAGAACCTGGTCTACGGTAGCGCGGACCGCAGGAGGGCGGACAGGGTGGTTCGATCGAACCCTGCGAATCGGGCCCGGACGCTCTCCGGATCTGACTCCCGAAGAATCGGTCCGGTGCGGCACGTGGCAGCCGACGTCGGGCGATGGAAGCGCACCGTACCGGTCCACCGGAGGTCCACCTTTCGTACGTCCAGCGAGGCAACCCACTCCTCACCGCGGTCGCTGAGGAATTCCACGACCGCGACGGTCACCGCGTCTTCGGTGGCGCGGGACGGCGCCAGGGGCGGAGCCTCCGGCCCGCCGTAGGCCGCACGATTGTTGGCGAAGTCACGCGCCCAGAGATCGAACGGCGGAAGCGGCAGGAGGTCGGCGCAGCGGTGAGCGAGCGCCTCGAAGCCGTCGGTCGACCCGATGCCGACCGCCGTCCCGGCTTCGTGCATCTCCCGAAGCAGGGCGCGGAGCCCTTCACGGGGCAGAAGTGCGACGAGAT
>CAMYLC010000187.1 GCA_947259195.1 Thermoanaerobaculia bacterium
GGCGGCAGTGGCCGTGGAAGGCCAGCTCACTGTGGCGGACGATGCAGCGACAGGAGGAGCCTCTGACTGACTTGCTTCGAGCTCGGCCAGTCGCTTCCGGTAGGTGGGGTTGGAGACCGCAAGGAGGGCCGCTCCCGCACGAACGTTGTCGGGAAAGTGTGCGGCAATCTCCTCTAATAGGATCTGTTGAGTGAAGGTGATGAGATCCAGTTCCATATCGCTCGCGTTGCCAACAAGCTGCGACAGGGTCGGTCGCACGTCCTCCCAGTCTGCGACCCGCGGTGAGAGTCCGGCGTAGATCTGATCCTTGGCCTTGCGCAGACGCCGGCGAAAGGTCGTTTCCGGGAGCCCGAGGATCGCCGCGGCGCGGCGGGCGACGCCGTCGGCCTGGGTATCGGCTGCGACCAGGAGATCCTCGTCGAGCCAGCGTCCGAGGGGCAGCATGGTGGGAGAGAGGCCGTTGTCAGCGGCGTAGACGAGCTCAGCCAGCTTCTCGCGGAGCTCTAGGAGCAGAGTCTCGAGGTCCTGAGCGGCCCCTTCAGGGATTTCGTGGCCCGACATGCCCGGAATGGCGGTCGACGACCTCGGTGAAGTCTCGGGGGAATCTTCGGCGATGAAGGACTCTCTCAGCGGGACACCATCAGAATCGGCTGGCACCTTCGCGCCAGAACCGGAATCGGCTGGCACCCTTGGGCGAGAACCGGGATCGGCTTGCGATGCGGTTGCGCTTCCTGCGCCGGTGCTCGCCGTTGAGGTCGAGGTCAGCCCTAGGTCCTCGGGTCCGAGCTGGCTGCCTTCGCTCAGGATTACCGCCTGCATGATTCGATTCTGTAGCTCTCGGACGTTGCCAGGCCAGTTGTGACGGCTCAGCGCCGACGCCGCAGCGGAGGTGAGTCGACGAACGTTCTTCTGGTATTGCACAGAGAAGATCTCGAGGAAGTGGTTGGCGAGATGAAGAATGTCGTCGGGGCGTTCGCTCAACGGTGGCACCGCTAGGTGGATGACGTTCAAGCGGTAGTAGAGATCTTCTCGAAACCGGCCGGTGGCCACCTCCTCCTTTAGATCCCGATTGGTGGCCGCCAGGATGCGGACGTCGACTTTTTGCTGACGCGTACCGCCGACCCGGGTGAGCTGTTTTTCCTGCACGAAGCGCAGCATCTTGCTCTGCACCTCCAGAGGCAGCTCGCCGATCTCATCCAACAACACGGTGCCGTAGTTGGCCTCGGCCAGCCTTCCTGCGCGACGCGCCTGGGCTCCCGTGTAGGCGCCCTTCTCACTGCCGAAGAGCTCACTCTCGATCAGGGTCGTAGGGATCGCGCCGCAGTCGACGATCACGAAGGGTTGTCCCTGCCGGGTGCTGAGCTCGTGGACCGTTCGCGCCAGAAGCTCCTTGCCTGTTCCGCTGGCACCAGTGATCAGGATTGTGGCGTCTGTCAGCGCCACCCGGTGCGCGGTGGCGACCAGGGACTCCATCTGTGGCGAGCGGAACACGAGCTTGGCCTGCTGAAGTGCCTGCCTGAGCTCCTTGAGCTCGGCTCGCAGCATCCGTTTCTCCTGCTCCTGGCGACGGGTCTCGATCTCGGCCAGCCGTGTGCGGTCCATGGCGGTGGCAACCTGCGAGCCCAGGGCTCGGAAGAAGATCAGATCCGAGGCGTCGAGGCTCAGGGCGTCGGCGCGTCCGTCCAAGTAAAGGCAGCCGAGGCAGTCACTGCCGGCGATGAGCGGCACCGCGCAGCAGCGGAGCTCTTGGTCGGAATCGGTGAGTTGGCGGGCCAGGGCGGTGCCCTCGGTAATTGTTGCCTTCATCAGGGCTCTCTGCTCGGCACTGAGATCGAGGGTCTCCAGACGAGTGGTCTGGTTGCCGGCTCCCGTGCTGCGGGTGAAACCGTGAAGCAGATTGAACTCGTCATCGAACGAGCGTGAGAAAAGGCCGACTCGCACTGGCTTGAAGGCCTCGTACAGCCGTTCCACGACCTGGGTGACTAGCTCGTCGAAGTCAGGATCGAGGGCGATGACGTTCACCGTGTCCCAGAGCAGCACCATGTTGCGATAGTCGGTGTTCAGGTTACCGGTGAAGATCCCGCTCAGGCGGTCGATGCTGCCAGAGTCTTCGTTGCCGGCTCGATCGTCCCAGACCCTGACCTGATTTCCGCCAGAACGTTTGGCTGCACTGAGCGCACGGTCGGCTCGCTGTACCAGCTCCAGCAAACGGCTGGCACCCTCTCCTCCGGCTTTTGACGCGCCCAGTATTTGGCTGGCACCCTCTTCGGTGCCTGTTTCCCCGCTGCAGCCAATGCTGAAAGCCAGCTGGAGAGCACCATCGAGATAGGGTTCATCAGTGAGCGATAGCTGCAGCCGCACCGCGATCTCGTGCGCCGCGCTGGGTGGCGTGTCAGGCAGAATCGCGGCGAATATCACACCGCCGTATCGCGCTATCAGATCTTCGGACCGGAGGGTCACGCGAAGTCGGTCGCTGATCTCGCGCACACAGCGGTCACCCTCGTCGCGGCCGATCTGCTCGTTGACAGCGAAAAACTCGTCCGGGTTGATCATCAGAAGCGACAGTGGGCGGCGCTCACTTTGGGCTTCCTGCAGCTCTCGCGAGAGCACGGCCTGGAACTCCCGGCGGTCGGCCAAGCCCGTGAGCGGGTCCTTGAGAAACGCAGTCGCCTGGGCGGTGTGGCTGGCGAGAGCCCCGCCGAGGGCGAAGAGCCAACTCCACCAGGATCCGATATCGGTACTTTGGTCGAGTCTTGACAGGAAGTCCATTCGCGCCAAGCGGTCCGGGGCAAAGCCCTGTCCTGGTGGGTACCGCAATCCCAGCCATGCGCCGGGTGCTGCCGCCCCGGTGGACTTCTCGTCTGAGTCAGTGCGACGCCGAGAGGCTTGCGGGGAGGCAGGCTCTGGAAGGAACCACGACATCTCGTCTGATGGCAGGGCGATGAGCCCGCCGTCCGCGCTCGAGCTAGGGATGCAGACGGGGTAGGCATCTGTCTCGAATGGCAGTGCAGAAGGTTCCATCTGCAGGATGAAATCCTGTGCTGATTCCTCGTCCAAGAGCTCTGGGATTGGCTCCAGATTCCCGTTGTGGAGGAGTGCAGGGCGGGCGGGTTGGGTCTTGAGCCCCGGAATATAGAGCGACACGCTGCCCGCTCCGGTAAGGATGCGGATGCCCTGAATGAACCGATTGAGGACTGTTGAGCCTTGCATTGTCTCGTGGAACGCGGCTGTGGCGAATTCGTGGTTTCATCCGCCGCATTTTCGGTGTCTTAGAGCCGACTCAAGGATAAGCGGTGCCGTCTGCGCTCGCTGTGAACTGGGCCACTCGCCACCCAGAGGTGCCAGCCGAATCCGCAAGATCTAGAGTGTGAAGTGCGTCCTTTGAGTTGTGGCTAGAAGATTGAGATTCATCCCCGAAGGGGGCGCTCTGGTCGAGGTGACCTGTCGGACAATACAGGGCCGGTTTCTGCTCAAGCCCAGCGAGGAGCTGAAGTCAATCATCATCGGGGTCCTGGCACGCGCCCAGAGACTTTTCCCGGTCGATCTTCATGCCTTTGTTTTCCTCTCCAATCATTACCACCTTCTCCTGAGCGTGGAGAATGCGCTGCAAATGGCTAGGTTCATGAACTACCTCAACTCGAACTTGGCTCGTGAAGCAGGTCGACTGCATGGTTGGAGGGAGAAGTTCTGGGGTCGGCGCTACCACGCGATCGTGGTCAGTGAAGAAGAGGCAGCTCAGATGGATCGGCTTAGGTACCTGCTGGCCCATGGGTGCAAAGAGGGTCTGGTGGCCCGGCCTCGAGAGTGGCCTGGTGCCCACTGCGCAGAGGCGCTGATAGAGGGTCAGGACCCCCGGGGCCTATGGTTCGATCGCACGCGAGAGTATGTGGCTCGATCGCGGGGAGAGAAGCCTGATTGCCTCGAACACGCGACGTCGGAGACGATGCGGCTTAAGCCTTTGCCCTGTTGGCACCATCTGTCGGAGAAGAACTACCGCAGCCGGATAGGTGAGCTGGTCTCTCAGATCGAGACGGAGACTGCAAGTCGCCATGCGCGCGAGGGGACTCAGCCCCTGGGTGTGGCTGCGATCTTAGCCCAGGACCCTCACGGCCGACCCCCAGGCATGAAGAAGGCCTTGGCGCCGGCCTTTCATACGGCTACGACGGAGGCTCGCCGAGAGCTCGTTGAGGCCTATGCATGGTTTGTGGGTGCCTATCGCAACGCTGCGGAGAAACTGCGTGGTGATGACTTCAGAGCAAGTTTTCCCACCGGAAGCTTTCCTTCGCGGCTCCCCTTTGTTGGCTGGACGCCGGAACTGGTGCCCGGCTAGCGGAGGAGCCGCACCGCATCGAAAGAGACCACAGAGTGACAAGACGGAGCGCCGGAGCTCGCGACGGAGGTCCCCAGAGATGTCCATGCGCTACTCGCCTAAGAAGACCCCTATTTCCCCATTTGACGGGCCGGAGCCGAGTCGAATGTCCCACGACGTCACCTCGATTCGGTGACCAGGGCACCCGAGCGTGAAAGACGCGTCGTTTTACGCGGCCTAGAGTCAGAATCGGCTGGCACTCGATGCTGGGCAGCTGTGGCGCGAAAGGACTACTTTCGATTGCAGTCGCTGTTCCACATCCAGTGGGTCGCCAACCACTGGCCGTCAGGCTGCTTGCGTAGCACACCGAGAAACTTGCCTGAGTCATCGATCGGCTCGTCGAGCTCTTTCAAGGTGTAGGTCCATCGATAGTTGCAGCGCACGAAGGCCAGATCTCCGCAGCCGTCGAATTCCTGGGGCTTGAGACTGAAGTCGTGGACTCGGAAATTCATCTCCTCGACCCACTTGAGCCAGGCCTGACGGCCTTCCTTGGTGGCGTGTCTGGGAGGCATGGTGACGCAGCCTGGAGTCATCAGCTCCAAGAGGCTTCGCCAGTTGTTGGTTCGCTCTAGGTGCTCCATTCGCGTCAAGTACGTGTCAATGGCGGTCCGGTCAATGGGAGACAGGACGGTGGCGTCCTCGGTTGGGGCCGTGGCTATGGGGTTCATGGCTTCCTCCGCTGCTGGGGGCTGCGGGGATCGCAGCTCCGATTCAACCCTTTGGCAGCTCGTCGATCAGTAGTAACTCTGGGGGGAGAAGAAACCGGGGACCGCAGGTTGGTGCCCCCGGTCCTGCCAGGGTTACCTTGGTCTAGGTACATATCAGCCTACTCCTGCCGACAGACAGGTGCAAATGGGGTTGTAGCAGGGGAGTGTGTGAGCCCAGCGCGAAAGGCGCATCGCCCAGTGCAGCTTGGAGGTTGAATCGGCTGGCACCTGCGGAGATGGAATCGGCTGGCACCTGCGGAGATGCGGGAGACCCGCATTGGTTGTCAATTCTGCTAGGTTTCCCTGCGGAGGGCAGAAGTCATGCGAATAAGGGGAGTCCTGTTGGCAGCTAGCGCTTTTCTGGGCACGGCGGCGATGGCTGCGCAGTCCAGTACCGATGCTCTAGCCGATCTCGTGAGGCTGGTCGATGAGCTGAAGATCGAGACTCGATCGAGTGAGGAGTACGGGGAGGCAATCAAGGCCTACCGGAAGTTGTCGGATCGGCTCGCGGCGCTGGATCGAGAAGACCTGACCGATGATGACGCGGTCGATGCCCAGTTACTGGAAGCCCACCTCGAAACTCGACTCTTCGAGCTGGAGGAACTCCGCCTCCATGAGGTGGTGCCAGCCGATTATCTCGCGCTGTGGAAGACGAGTAGCTTGTTCCTTCGTCCTTGCGCCCAGCCCGACAAGGCTGTGGCTGAGGCCCGCGACGAGCTACTGCGGCTACCCGGGATTCTGAACAATGCTCGCGTGAACTTGAAGCAACCGGCTCGCACCTGGACAGAGAACGCCATCTACACGAGCTACTACGCCGAGACGATGCTCGAAGAGATGTTGCCGACTGTGTGCGTCGATGATGCCGACTTGAAGCAGGGCTTCCTGGCCGCGGGAGGCGAGGCGCTGGTAGCTGTCCGAGAGTTCTCGAGCTGGCTGCAAAGTGATCTTCTGCCGCGGTCTGACCGCTCGCCGAGCTGGCGCCCCGAGGAGATCGAGTTCTACCAGTACATTCATGAAGGGCTCGACGAGTACGGCGTCGACGAGATGCTGAGAATCTCCGCGGCGGATGAGGCAACAACCTGGGCCGAGATGGAGGCACTGGCAGCCAGGATTCATCCTTCAGGCGATCTCCGCATCGTTTGGGAGCTCATGAAGGAGGAAGCTCCTCCCTGGCCCGAGGTTCGACCGATGGCAGAGCGGTATGTCGCACTAGCCGATGCGTGGCTTCGGGGTCCTGGATCCCACATCGTCGACATACCCGAGGAGTTCGACTATGGGGTGCAAACGACCTCGCCAATGGGACGGCGGATCTTGTCCTTCGGGGGAGCTTCCTACGGTCCAACCCTCGCGGGTCGCATCTCCGGATACTACGTTCTGACTCCCCTGGAAGATCGGCTGACGGACGAGGAGCGCCTGAGTCGACTGAAGTCGTACAACCCCTACTGGACGCACGTCATCTCATATCACGAATGGGTCGGGCACAACGTGCAGCGCGCCATCGCGGAGGAGCACCTGGAGCGTCCGATGCGGCGGCTCTACCGTTCGATCTACCTGAGTCAGGCCTGGTCGTTCTATCTCGAGAAGCTCTTCGAGGATGAGGGCTACTACGAGGCAGTTCTCCCTCATATGGAGGCACTCAAGACCCGAATGGCTCGTCTCCAGATGAGGATGTGGCGTGTCCAGCGGATCCTCACCAAGCTCCGCATGGCCAAGGGTGAGATGAGCTTCGACGAAGCGGTGGCGGCCTACGTCGAGAAGATCGGGATGGAGCCGACGAATGCCTTCATCGAGGTGCAGCGCGACTCACAGAATCCCTCGCCTCCCGGCCGGGAGATCATTGGGGAGATGGTCATTCTCGAGATGCGAGAAGAGTACCAGCGCCGCTTCGGCGAGCACTACAGCTTGAAGAACTTTCACGAGGCGCTGCTCGGCTACGGGGAACTCCCGCTGCCCGTGATCCGCCGCCTGATGTTCGGGGACGTGTAGAGTCGGCGGTATTCATCGTGTCTATGATTCCAACGCCGAAAGGCTTCGGGGACCTGACGGTCCTGGGTTGGACGGTCTTCTTGGCCTATTTTGGTGCGGCAGCACTTTGCTATCGCGCGGCGGCCTCATGCTGGCGAGACCCGGGAGCGTCGAGTCGATTGTGCAAGGTCTGGATCGCGCTCTCGGCGATCCTGGTGATTCTCGGGGTCAACAAACAGCTCGATCTCCACGTCTGGCTCAATGCCTACGGCCGCCTGCTCGCCGAGTCCGAAGGGTGGTATCAGAATCGTTGGATCGCCCAAGCGACCTTCTTTTCTGGATTCGCTGCAGCAGTAGTGGTCGCGGGCTTGTTTCTGATCTGGTTGGGTCGGGGTTACCTTCGTCAGCTTTCCGGCGCCCTTCTCGGCATGGCGGCTCTGGCCGCTTTTCTCTTGATCAGAGCGATCTCTTTCGACGTGCTGGACCTTCGGACCTATGTCGGCGCCATCAAGTTGCACGAGTTGCTGGAGATGGCGGGACTTCTCCTGATAGGTGTTTCGGCTACGTTGTACGCTACGAGGACTCGATCTGTGGGAGCTTCATGATGACCATCGAGGTGTCGACCGATCTCCGAGAGAGACTCCGGAGTCACTTCCCGGCATTGGCCAGCGACACGGTGTTTCTGGAGAACGCGGGCGGCTCCCAGGTGCCGGTGCAGGTGGCCGATCGGATTCACAGCTATCTTCTGGAGAGCTACGTCCAGCTGGGCGCGGGCTACGAGCTCTCCAGGCGGAGCACCGACCTGGTGCATCGAGCCCACGATTTCGTCCGACATCTCATGGGAGGGGAGGGTGGAGAAGTGATCCTTGGAGCTTCAGCCTCATCGTTGCTCCAGATGTTGGCCGATTGCTATTCCAAGGTCCTGGAGCCGGGGCAGGAGGTGATCGTCGCCCAGACAGGCCACGAAGCCAACGTCGGACCCTGGACGAGGCTCGAGCGGTGCGGCATCCGGACCCGCTGGTGGGAAATGGACCCCGAGAATTTTGTCTGCTCCTTGAAACAGCTCGAAGACCTTTTGTCGGATCGTACAGCGTTGGTCGCATTCCCTCATGTGTCGAATCTCCTGGGCGAGATCGTGGACGTGCGTCAAATCACGGCTCTGGCTCATGACGCCGGGGCGCGAGTCGTGGTAGACGGGGTCGCCTTCGCGCCTCATCGTGCCATGCATGTCGCCGATTGGGGTGTCGACTGGTATGTGTACTCGACCTACAAGGTCTACGGCCCGCACATGGCAGCGCTATGGGGTCACAGCGACGCTCTGGGCGAGTTGACTGGACCGAATCACTTCTTCATCCACGAGGTGCCTTATCAGTTCGAGCTCGGTGGCCCCTCTCATGAGGGCTGTGCCGGGCTTCTCGGCCTGGCTGACTACCTGAAGGTCGTGGCGGGACTGGACTGTACTGCCAACTTGAGCCGATCGGATATTGAACAGGCTTTCGAGGTGATGACCGCCTGCGAACGGCCCCTGCAGGCCAGGCTCCTCGAGTATCTCGGCTCGAAGCAGGCGGTGCGTATCGTGGGACCTGCCGGGGACAGCCCGACACGGGTCGGGACGATCAGCTTCGTGCATTCGGAGAAGACCTCCAGGGCCATTACCGAGGTGGTGGATCGATCGACGGTCGCCATCCGACATGGCCACATGTACGCCTACCGGCTTTGTCAAGCGCTCGAATTGGATCCCGACGACGGAGTGGTACGGGTGAGCCTTGTGCACTACAACACACTCGAAGAGATCGAGCGGCTCATCGAAGTGCTCGATCGTGCTCTCGTCTGAGCTCGAGTATCCACTGGTATCTCCTGACGATTCTCCTCCTCAATGCGCCAGGTCGGTGGTGAATCGGGTGTGAACTATTTCACATTCTGCAAGGGTGCATTCAACCCATAATCTGCCTCTGTTTCGAGTAACGAAAAGAGGAGTGGTCATGGCCGAACGGGTGGATTCGCGACAGCTCGAAGTCAATCGTCGAAATCTGATCAAGACTCTGGGGCTAAGTGCTGCGGCCGCGGGAGCGGGTGTTGCCACTACCCCAGGGGAGGGCGAGGCTGCAGCTATAGTGGGCCCGGCGATGCGTCGGGAAAGGCAGCCGGCTCGACCTACGCCCGCGCTGCCCGCCAGGCCTCCCCTTCCAGTCATCGTGCTGAATCGGATGGGATTCGGCCCGAGGCCAGGAGACCGCAGGGACTTTACGGACCTGGGATCCACCCCGCAGGAGAGGCTCGAGGCCTACGTAGCGATTCAGCTGGATCCCGATTCCATCGACGACAGCGCGCTCGAAGATCGCATCGCAAGTGCGAACTACGACTCGGTGGATTTGACCGACGATCCCCAGGCCTACCTACAGACCCTATGGGCCTGGTATGTCAATGACGACGGAGCTCCCGATGGCCGCAGTTCTTCGTCCATCCCTCGCGACGAGCTGGTGCGTGCGACGTTCATGCGGGCTCTGTACTCCAAACGTCAGTTGCTCGAGGTCTTGACCGGTTTCTGGCACGATCACTTCAACGTCTATATCGATCGGTCCTCCTGGGTACGGGCGACGATGCCGCATCTGGATCTGCAGCTCCATACCCACGCCCTGGGCAATTTCAGGACCATGCTCGAGGAGGTCGCCAAGAGCCCCGCGATGCTCCACTACCTCGACAACTACACCAGCTCGAATGGTGGTCCGAACGAGAACTACAGCCGCGAGCTGTTCGAGCTTCACACTCTCGGCTCCGAGAACTATCTCGGCGTCAGGCCTCAGAGTGAGGTGCCGACGGACGGTAGTGGTCGCCCGATAGGCTACGTGGACGCAGATGTCTTCGAATCTACCCGGTGCTTCACCGGTTGGTCCTTCTCGTTCGGCACCGAGGGCGACGGAGATACGGGACTCTTCTACCATCGCTCCAGCTGGCACGATCGCTTCCAGAAATATGTTCTCGGCAACTTCCTGCCGGCCGATCAACCGGACATGAAGGACGGTCGAGACGTCCTGGACTTCTTGGCCTCCCATCCCGGCACCGGCAGGCACATTGCCCGCAAGCTCTGCCGCAAGCTCATCGCCGACGATCCTCCGCAGAGCGTCGTCGATGCGGCGGCAGCCGTCTTCACCGATCAGTGGCAGGCTCCGGACCAAATCAAGCAGGTCGTGGAGACTATCCTCCTGTCGGAGGAGTTCAAGAGCACCTGGGGCGAGAAGATCAAGCGCCCTTTCGAGATCGCGGTGAGCGCCATGCGGGCCGCCAGGACTGGCATCATCCTGAAGATGAACGACTCCGACACCAATAGTTTTCTGTGGCGCTACTCCGGAACAGGGCACTGGCCTTTCGGCTGGCCGGCGCCAAACGGGTATCCGGACGTTCGCGGGGCCTGGAAGAGTATGACGCCGCGCGTCATGAGCTGGAGGTTGTGCGCCTGGCTGATCGACTTCCACAACGACAACGACCAGTTCTATCTCAACATTCTGGGCCAGACACCGACCTCGGCGCGCTCGGCAAACGAGCTGGCGGATTTCTGGATTGACCGGATTCTCGGTCGCGCCATGGACCCGGTCGAACGTCAGGAGGTCGTGGACTTCATGGCGCAAGGCTTCAACCCTGACTTCGACCTGGATTTCAGCGACGAGGACACGCAGGATCGATTGCGCTCGATGGTCGGGCTGATTTTCATGTCGCCCGACTTCCTGTGGCGGTAGCGGCGACAGACAAGAGAGGAGCGTTTCAAGGCATGAGTACATCACGACGAGGGTTCATCACCGGCTGCTCAGCGGCTGTCGCGGCCTATGCAGGCACCAATTTCAACACTCTCGCATTTGGCGATCCCAGCTACAACGAGGAGATCCTCGTCACGCTGTTCTTGCGCGGCGGAATCGACAGTCTCAACATGGTGATGCCGATTTCCGGAGCGGATCGGGGACTCTACGAATCGGCTCGTCCCAATATTGCCGTTCCTACTACCGGCTCGAACGCGGCGCTCGCGCTTTCCAGCAAGCTCGGTCTGCATCCCGCGGGAGCAGACGGGCCGAGCGGTGCTCCTGCGACCTTTTACGATCTCTACCAGGAAGACAAGGTGGCGTTCGTCGTCGCTTGTGGCATGCACGAGGACAACCGTTCTCATTTCGACTCCATGAACTTCATGGAGCTCGGGACTCCGGGCACCCTGTCCACGGGGACGGGATGGCTGACCCGTCATCTGCAGTCAGCCAACAACCTTCCGACTGAGATCATCATGCCAGCTCTGGCGGCCGGCAATCTTCAACAGAATTCACTGCGCGGCAGCATCGAAGCCATCAACATGAGCGATCCGGACAGTTTCTCGCTCAACGTAGGTCCGTGGGATTGGAGAAGTGCCCAGAGAACGGCTCTCAGGCACCTCTACAACGGAACCAGTTGGCTCCATCAATCCGGAATCGAGACGCTCGACGCCGTCGACATCATCGAGCTCAATGGTGGCAGCGATGGCTACACTCCCGGCAACGGGGCGGTCTATCCCGGCGGCAACCTCGCAGAGCATCTTCAGACCGTAGCGCGCATGATCAAGCTCGATCTCGGCCTGCGGGTTGCAACCGTCGATTTCGGCGGTTGGGACACGCACAACGGACAGGGTGATGACGGGGGCGGGTACTTCTATGGCCACACGGAAGAGCTCCTGGGCGCCTTGGCGGCTTTCTACACCGACCTGGACGGTTCCGGTAGCTCCAACTACACGCAGCGCACGACGGTCGTTGTGATGAGCGAGTTCGGCCGACGCCTCAGAGAAAACGACGATCGCGGTACCGATCACGGCCATGGGTGTTTCGTCCTGGTCCTGTCGGGGAATGCCCTGGGTGGGGTCAAGGGAACGTGGCCCGGCTTGGCGAGTGATCAGCTTTTCGACGGTGCCGACCTTGCTGTGACGACAGACTACCGGCGAGTCTTGAGTGAGATCCTGATTCGCCGGCTGGGGAATGCGAACCTGGGGGAGGTCTTTCCTGGCTATACGACCTATGAGCCCCTAGGAGTCGTGTCGGGGACAGATCTGCCGCCCATCTACGGCCCTCAGATCTTCGATAGCAGCTTCGAATCCGGCGATTTGGCGGATTGGTCGTCCGCCGTTCCCTGACCAGCATCGCTGTGGCGAATTCCCCGTTCTAGCCCGAAATCGAGACCCTGATCGTGCTGGAAAGAGCTTCGCCGGTTTCAGGCTCGGTTGCCGTGAATCTCAGTTCGTAGTCCCCTGCCTCTAGAGGGCCGAGTCCGACGGTCGCAGCCCACTGAGCCATCGTGGGATCGGCTGCTAGCCTTCGCTCGCCGACGTTCAACGAGACTCCCTCGACTGAATCACCATTGAGAGTCAGGAGCTCTGCGACTATCTGAACCGAGTCACCCAGTCCGTATCCGGCAAGAATCACTGGAACACTCTGACCGGGCACCAGAACGGGTTTGACGGCTGGAATAAACGGCTCTCCCTGAACCGTGAACGGATAGTCGTGCGTAGTCTCCTCGGCACGCTGACCACGGACGATCAGCCACCTCCCGGCAGGTTCGGGAAACATGGGCGCCAGGAGGGCCGGTTCCTGCTGACTCGCGTCGGGTACACGAAACGGAAACACCGACACGCCGGAGGTGCCTGTGGCCGCATTGCGAACCAGAGTCCTGGCTACGTAGCTTCCGGGTGGCAGCTCGAACTGGTTCCAGAACTTGATTCCGGTCTCCTGAAAGGTCGATCCCGCCTTGGCAACATCGATCCCGAGGGTCTGATGGAAGAAATCTCGAACCTGGCCATTCTCGGCAACGGCGTAGGCGTAGATCTCAACTGCGACCGTGCCTCCCTGGTTTCCCTTCAGGAGGTCATCGCCACTGATCTCGATCAATGCAGGCACGTAGGCCAGCTGTGACGCGATCTCGAACGGGGTGGCCATGGCTGCTGTTCCGACTTGCCCGCTGGCATCTCCATAGAGCCGGGAAGCGGCGGAGAAGATCCTCTCCCTCTGCGAGATCTCGGAATAGGGCCTGGGAGCGAAGTAGCCTGGCCGATAGGCTAGCCGGGCGCCTTTTGGGCCGTCCTTCAGCTTGACCTTCAGTTTGTGGAACTCACCATCCAGCTTCAGGTCCCCAGCCTGGAAGGCCAGGAGGTAAGTGACGCCGGTGCGCTCCAGCATCTTCTCCATGGCCACCGTCAGGTTGTTGAAGTTCTCGAAGAACTCTCCACCGGTGCCGTCGGCCATCATGAAGAGCCCTTGCTTGTTCTCCCGTCGAGGCCGGACGTCGGCTCCGGCTCGCAGGCCGCCAATGTCGACCGCCTGGATCACGCAGTCAGCGCGCACGAACTCCTGCAGCATGGAGCCGAGCGCGTTCTGGGTCGATGTGTCACCGAAGCGTAGATTGCTGTCCACATCCTGATAGTCGCCGTATGCAGCGGCGTCGTTCTGTTTCTGGATCGCCTGCTGCTCCTCCCGAGTAGCGCCACCGCCCTGGCCAAGCACGATCGAGCTGTTGAAACCCTCGGAGAGATAGACGAGGTACTTGCGGCCATCGACGCTGCGCAGTAGCTCGGCGACCTCTGTCAGGGAGCTGGTAAGGGCCAGGATGTCGTTCCTGTCGCTGGCCCGTTGGGTCGAGCTCTCCATGCGCGTGACCGCCTCGCGAACCTCGGCTTCGACATTGATGCCACGGAGGTCAGCGCCTCCGCTGCTGGTGGTCCCCCAGGACTCTGGCATGTCCGCGAAAGTCAGTCCCAATGGGTCGCGGCGTGACTCGACCAGCTGAGGTAGGCCCAGCGTATCGATCGCCACCTCCACCTGGCGACGATCCGAGGTGAAACCGAGAATCAGCTTGGAGCCGCTAGAGGCGGAGTAGGTTGCTACCCCCACCAGGTCGGTGGGATTGAGGCCGGTCGCGACGAGCTCCCTGGCCGCGTGGCGCGCGCGGACGATCGAGGCGGGATCCGAAAACGACAGATCGAAGAGGAAAAAGAAGTGGCGCTGAGCGGCAGCCGGAACTCGCAGCGTCTCCGGCGCCAGATCGCCACTGGAGATCGACAGATCATAGGCATCGAAGCCGATCAAGTCCTGTCGCTTGCGACCATCGAAAACCTCGAAATTAGCGGCGGTCAGGCCGCGAACAGGCTTGCCATCCTTGGTGACCTGGACCGGGACCTCCACCACGATGACCTCAGTGACCTCGGCATGGCGAGCCTGCTGGGCAAGCAGCGGGAGGGGGCTCACAAGGATCCAGCAGCTGGCGAAGAGAAGAAGGCTCCTCAGGAAGGTCGACGGTCTCGATTGTTCTTGCATCATGGTCTCCCGAGGGTAGGAGGGCGGAGGGTCGGCGCGCTGGCGACAGTCGCCAGCCAAGCGGTCCCTTGGCTGCAATCACCCTATCAGGAATGGTCAGGGCAGCGACCTTTCCAAGAGTGCAGGAGAAGAGAACAGATGTGGTGACTGCGAGCGTTGTTAGAAGGCGAGCCGTCTCCAGCCGCGGGTCTCATCAAGACCTTTATAACACTATAGTACTATTACAACATAAAAGTATGGTACTATAGCGTTATTGCTAAGAAAGCGATGTGGACTTCCAGGGAGGAGGACTGTGCCGGATGACAGACCACCACCACGAGCTCGAGAACGAGATCCGCAAACTGAGCCACTTGTTGGCACTCGCGTGGAGAAAGGGACAGGCAGCCAAAGTGCTCGATGCTTTGGACGAGGTCGAGCCGATGGCCTGCTCGCTGATGGCCATCCTGATCCACGAGCACTTGACGCGCTGGTCACCCTACGATTGCCGATGGCCCATGGGCTTCTGGAGAGCAGTGCTGGATCGGTCGATGATGGGCATCGCGGGCCGGCAGGTGGAGGCTTTGGGCACGCAGTACCGCGAACGATTCGGTACCGACCCACCGCCGATGAGAAGGTCGGAAACCAGTCAGCATGCCTCAGAGGAGTCCACGCGCAAGGTCGCGTATCAGGCGGAGACGATCCGCCGAGCGCTGGAGACAGGTGCGCCGCTGGTGCCCCCCCGACCGCCGGACAGAGCACCAGACCAGTTCCTCAAACGGAGTCAGGAGGGAGCTCGATGAATTCGATGGAGCCTCAGTTCGATGGCATCGTGGCTGGCATCGAGAAGGACCCGGAATGCGGGCGTGTCCTGCACCGCGTGGTGAAGGACTATCCGGATGAGCTGGCCATGAAGATCCTCACGACAGCCATGCGCCGTGGTGTGATCACGGCAAGCGAGGCATTCGACGTCGTGCGCGATGGCGAGCTCGATCTCGAGCGGACCGTCGAAGCGGTGGCGATGCTGGCTTCTCGGCGGGGTTGGCTGACTGAAGAAGTTGTCTTGGAGGCGTTGGGCGCCCCCTCTGAATCGGTGTAGGTGCGAGGGAGCCAGGCGCCACGGCTACTCGGGTGTCGTCGGTCCGTGCTTGCCGACGTCTCTCAGGTTAGCGTGGACCTAGGCGAGGGAACAGTCTTGAGCCCTGTAAAGCAGAGCAAGAATTTTGGTGATGCCGCACGTGCCAAGGGCGGCAGACCCAGAAAGGGATCGAGACTGGGTCCGCGAGGAGGAGAGACCACGGTCACTCCTGGTGGACTGACGAGGGTCAGTGCCTATCTCGACCGAGTGGAGCGAGCCGCGGTGAGACGAAAGGCCTTCGAGGATGACCGGAGTATCAGTGACGTGATCCGATCGGCGCTGCGTTCCTACCTCGAAATCGAGTGATCCGACGGCCAGGCAGCGGCCGCCAGTTCGCAGGTCTCGAGCAACAAGCTCGGCGACAGGGTGTTTCAACCGAGTGAGGAGCCGCAATACCGACAGTAGACCGCATCCGAGGCGTGTCCTTCTGCACCGCAGTCAGGGCACGCGTCGGTGCGCACCGAGTGCTTGACGGCGCTTGCCAACTCCACCGTCACGATCCCTGTCGGTACCGCGATAATGGCGTAGCCGAGAAGCATCACTCCTGAGGCCAGGACTTTGCCCGCTATGGTCTGCGGAGCGATGTCTCCGTAACCGACAGTGGTCATGGTGACTATCGTCCAGTAGATGGCCAGTGGAATGTTTTCGAACCCGTTCTCGGATCCTTCGAGCAGGTACATAAAGGCGCCGATGATCACGACGAGCGTCAGCACCACACCCAGGAAGACCACGATCTTGTAACCGCTGGCCCGTAGGGCGGCCTTCAGCATGCGCGCCTCACCTACGAAGTGGGCGAGCTTGAGGACGCGAAAGACCCGCAACAGGCGCAGTGCCCGGATGACCAGCAGTGACTGGGACCCAGCGATGAAGAAACTCAAGTAGCTCGGCAAGATCGCCAGGAGATCGACGATCCCGAAGAAGCTGATGGCGTATTTCCAGGGATGCCTGACTGAGAGCAGCCTGAGGACATACTCAATAGAGAATACGATCGTGAAGATCCACTCGAGGATCCGAAGTTGGGGACCATACTGAGCGCGAACCTCCGTGACGCTCTCGAGGCAGACCGCGATGATGCTGAGTACTATGGCGACGAGTAGGGCGACATCGAAGACCTTGCCAACCGGAGTCTCGGCTTCGAAGATGACTTCGTGCAGTTTGGCCCGCCATGCAGGCAGCTGGGAGGATTCCTCGGGCATTGCCCGTTCAGTATCGCACCTCCGTTCTGGACGTCTGTCAAACATCAGGCAACAACCGAGCTGAGAGTCTCAAGGCTGATCTTCGCACCACTGAGCACGAGAACGGTTCGCCTTCCACGGAAGTGCTCGATCTGTCGCAAAAAGGCGGCGACCGAGAGAGCCGCGGCGCCCTCGATGAGCAGGTGGTGCTTCTCGAGAACGTGGCGGATGGCCTGTCGAATCTCCTCCTCGCTGACGAGAACGAATCGGTCGACATGCTGTTGGCAGATGGGGAACGTGATGGCGTCACCTTCGATCCCACCCGCCGCTCCGTCCGCCAGGGTCGGTTGGGAATCCAGCTTCAGGAGCTTTCCTGCTTGGATCGAATGGTGCATCACCGCGGAGTTCGTCGGTTGGCAACCGATGATCTCGGTCTCGGGGTGCTCGGCTTTGAATACTCCGGCGATGCCGGAGATCAGACCACCTCCCCCTACAGGGGCGACAACGACTTCAACGTCTCCGAGCTGGCGTTCGATCTCCAGAGCGACGGTTCCCTGGCCGGCGATCACTTGCCGGTCGTTGTACGGAGATATGTAGTAGCGGCTGCTCTCCAGGGCCACCTGTCGCGCTCGAATCTCGGCCTCGACACCGTCGTCGCCGTGCAGCTGGAGGTTGGCCTCGAGCCGCTCGAGTGCGCCGAGCTTGGCTGCCGAGATCGTCTTCGGAACGTAGATCGTGCCTGGCCATCCGAAAGCGCGGAGCAGGTAGGCGACGGCGGCTCCATGATTGCCAGTCGAGGCGGTGACGACTCCGTTTGCTCTTTCCCCTGAGCCCAGAGTCAGAAGCCGATTGGCCGCGCCACGCAGCTTGAAAGAGCCGGTAACCTGAAGGTTCTCCAGCTTGAGGTGCACGTCGCAGTCCGCTAGCTGGCTCAGCCACGGGGAGGGCTCCAGCGGAGTCTCGCGGATGTGGTGAACGATCCGAGCAGCGGCTTCTCGAGCCTCGTGACGAATCGCCCCGGCCGTCACAGGCTCCTGCTCGATCAACACGGTGGCTCCGCAGTTGGCAAGGTATGTTCCTAGCTGAGGTTCAGTCCTGACCGGCAAACTCGGCCTTGGTGGCTTTCGACGTGAGTGCTATGCGATTCGGCAGGTAACTGCCCTTCACCCAAACCGTGTGCTGGCGGTCGAGGCTCTTCCGTAGGTCCGCGACGGCCTGTTCAATACGGCTGAAAGAGGAGATATCGATGGCCTTTCCCCATGAGGTATCGACCCTGACGGGGCGCCGTCCTTCCGACACGGTGACAGCGGAGGGCCGGCCGGTCCACCAGATCCACAGTGGCACCCGGAGATCTCGCAAGAAGTCCTGCACCTCGTCCACTTGATAGGCGCTCGTGTCAGTGGCCTCGTGGCCGAGGACCAGAATCACGGCTCTGGGGCGACCACCCGTGGCGGCTTCGACCCCCGCCACTGCCAAGGCGTCGGTCACCCTCCTGGTCCCCGACTCCTCAGGGGCATTTACCCGCGTGAGCAGCCACGCCAGATCGCCATGCTCCGCGCTGAAGGGCTGGGAGAGGCTGAATAGCTTCGAACCCTGCTCTCGGCCTGTGGGCTTTCGGGCCTGCGGGAATACAAAGAGGACCTCTTCACCTTCGCGAAGAGCTGTGCGGCCAGCTGTGGCTCCTCCGGTCACGGTTGCCAGCTGTCGCAAAGAGTCTTTGGCGGTCTCGTCGATAACCATGACGATTCGGGCCGGAGAGCGTTCTACCCCTACGACCCCCAGCGTTCGACCGTCATTCTCGAACCAGCCTTCCAGCTCCTGAATCGATGGCTGCGAGTCGCGAGACATGTCGACCACGAGGCCGGTCAACTCGATCTCCGCACCGAATCCCAGTCGGGTTCCGAAGCTCAATTCCGCCTCGTAGTGCGCCCCGTCCGGGAATCGGAGATCAGCTTCGAGCACGTGGAGCTTCGCTGGGTCGTATTCAGGCAGGCGAATGATACCGAGCCCGTCGTAGGGCACTTCGCGCCCATCGAAGCGGAGTCGAATCGAGTCGGCTTGATCGAACTCGATGTGCTTCCAGACCAACCTGGCGCTGTCCGGCCGCTGCGGGTCCTCACCCTCGAGCAGAAAGGCGACCTCAGCCCTGGATCGCGGCAAGTTGATCCATTGGATGGCCCTGCCCTGCACCTCGCCAGCTTTGTTCAGGGCGAGCGCCTCCAGCTTGTGAGGCACCAGACGGGGTCCCAGATCGCAGTCGAACGACCAGGGCTGGCCCGACTTGCGGTCGATCTCGACCCCGTCCAATTGCAGGACGACGGCCGCCGGATTCCCCTCTACCAGAAGATCGACCTGCTTGGGGCCCAGTACCAGGCCGAGGAAGAGAGTCAGAAAAGTGATCATGGCTGGTCAGCCTCTCTTGATACGGCTGCCAATGGCGATGATCGCGGCGAAGAAGATGCCGATGACCACGATCAGAATGACCTCTTGGAATCCGACCGGCAAGTCTGGTCCCCCTTGTGAGTGCCCTCTGGAACGCAATTAGAGGCGGATGAGAATCCGCTTGTACCAGGGCACGCCCATGGCCTTGAGCTCTTGCCGCCTGTCGTGAAGAAGCTTCTTGTCCTGCTGGCGTGCCAGCTTCTGCAGAAACGCACTGCCTTCGGACTGGTGACAGTCCTTGTATTTCTTGCCACCGCCGCAGGGACAGGGATCATTTCTCCCGATCTTGGCTACGTGGCGCGGGGCAGGTGCGTTCGAGAAGCCAGGCCACACCACTTTCGAATGGTGCTTGATTCCTCGCCGGGACATAACGAGCTCCTTATCGTGCTCGGCAGCGAAAGTCAGATTCACCGCGCTAGGACCGGACAATGCTAGCGCATTGCCGGGGTCTCCGGCGCGCCGGAGGACGAATCGAGATTCTACAGGCTGCTTGGGACTCGAAAAGGGCGGGTTCAGTCGCAGCCGGTGCTCAAGCTGCGAGCATAGTCGAGCAGCATCTGTTGCAGGACGGTGGGTGCCTGATCGCTGGCGTCCTCGATCCAGCGCGATGCAACGCGAACGTTGGCGCCGAAAGGAGCACGACACTCGAATAGGTCGATGCGGCCGTGGGGAAGGCCATTGGGGCTGACGAACAAGGGCAAGCCGAAGTGTTCAGGGCTCTCGGAGATCCACAGACGACCAGCTTCCTCCTCGCTCGAGTCCTCGCTCACCAGACCTGATTCCAATAGTGCTTGCCTCATCGAGTCATCCTCCGTCATCGATTCGACCTCCCCAACTGAGAGGTAGGATAGTTGGGCATCACCGGTCGAGTCAGTGATCGTCGGCGCCAATTTGGATGCAGGATGCGCCAGGGCACTCAAGGTGTCGGATTCAGTCAACTTCCTGGTTCTCGAAGATTTTGCCGAGCCACTAGGTCAACTCGGTCAGCTACACTCTACGCTAGATGCCGTGGGGCTCATCAATAATGCGGGCTGAGGATGCCTCCTCAGCCATTCGTGCTGCTATCGAGTCGAGGCGTTCTTCGATCTGCCGAAGCTTGAAGAGGATCCAGACATCGGGGCTCTTCCGTCTGCCGGGGGCAGAGCTGGCGATGCGACCCCAGCTTGTTTCACGGGATGCGTATGAACGTACCGTCATCCACGACGCCGTCCCTGACCAGGTAGACAGTAACGCCTGACAGTAGTTCCAACCCGGCTGCTTCACTCTTGCTCCGTAGGGCCGCGGCGTTGTGGAACCGAGTCTGAACGCCGGCTGTCTCGTAGAACAGCGTTTCTCGAATGTGATCATGGCCCGCCAGAGCCAGAGTCAGATCGCGCTGTCTCAAGACCGAGAGGGCCGATTCGGCATTCGACACCGTATGCCGAAAAGAGGTGAGTCCGTCGACCTCGATCAGAGTCGGGGCTGGCGATTCGTCGGTGTAGCCATGGAGAATGTCGCCAGCCGTGACGAACGGTATGTGATTGAAGGCGACGACCGGTGTGCCTTCGGGAATCGCCGCGAGATCCTGCCGCAGCCACTCCAGCTGAGCGTCGACGACGTGCCCGTAGTACCAGAGGTCAGCGATGTCCACCGTGTCCAGGCCGACGAAGTGTATGCCTCCAGCGTTGAAGGAGTAGTAGGTCGGGCCGAGGAAGTGGCGATACATCGCCTTGCCGTAGAGCGGATGGTCGGGGCTGACGAGAGAAAGATGTCGCTCGATACCGAAGATCTCGTGATTGCCGGGTACGGTCCACACCGGAACGGAGAAAGCTTCGATCTCCCGGAGGAACATCTCGTAGTAGCTCGACGCTTCGGCTTCGTCCACTCGTAGGGCGTCGTGGATCAGGTCTCCGGTGATCAATACGAACGCCGGCTGCTGGCTGTCGACGATCTCGCGGAGCCGCCGAATCCTCGGCAGAGTCTCGTCGCGCAAATGGACATCTGAAGCGTGAACAAAGCGAAACGCGGAGCCGTTTCGAGACCTGACCAGAGGGAAGTTCACCGCTGTTGTTCGAGCATCCGATCCCACAGGCCGCCAGAAGGAAGTGGGTGACTGGAATCCATCAGGGGTGACAACGAAGACGACGCCTGCGCCAGTATCGGGGAGCGCGTATTCGCCTCCGTCGTTGGTGGTGACGACCGTTATCTGGTTCGAGACGCCGACGCCGGGTAGACCGGTCTCACCCTCATCTATGGCGCCGTTACCGTTCTCGTCGAGGTAGACCACTCCGGCGATGCCTCCTTGCTGTTCCGCTGCGGCCGAGGGTGCGGGAAGGAGCAACAGCAGTAGGCCCAGGGCGGCCGGGAGGGATCGATCAGTCCAATGTCTGGACAATCGCCTCGGCGAAGTTTCGAGTCGATACATGGTCCTCCTCCTCGAAGCAGTCTCTCTCCTCATGGTGCAACAAGCCCCCAGCTTTGGGGCTGGGGGCCGGTCAGCGCATCTACTTTTCGTTGGCTCGCGCTAACCAACCCCTGTGGTGGTAAGTAGCAGGAGGCCAAGCAAAGCGAGAAGCGTCACGAAGCCGACGTCGAAGGTCCTCGGGGCGAGGTCGGGTAGGACAGCGGTCGCGGCTTCCCGGTTCGGCTTCAACATGTCGGGCGGACTGTAAGCAAGGCGAACAAACGAAGTCAAGCTCTCGAGCGGGACGCAGCCGGGCTGCAGTTCAGGACGTGAAGGAAAAAGCGAGCGCCGACTGACACAGAAAGGAGAAGAAGCCACCCGGCGCTCTGGACCTCTTATCGAGGTACCCGGGTAGAGTAGTCTCATCCTGGAGGCCGGAGAATGGTCTCCGGCGCCAAGATGTTTGCCCTCCGCGCCAGGCTTCCGTGGGACTCATGAACAATGCGGGCTAGGGCACGCTAGTGGCCCAGGCGGATGTGCTGCCCGACTCGAATCCGTCGGTGAACAAGCTCGCACCCAGCAGAATGCCCACCTCGAAGCCGGTCGCCGTCTGGCTCTCGACCTCGATGACGATCTCGGCAGCGGGATCGACGAACAGCTCGCCAACCCGCCACATCACTCCCTCGGTATCCGCGTAGTTCGCCGGAGGATCGTCCTCATCCACCACCCAGGCCGGCTCGGAGCGTCCGATCAGAACCTCGTGGATGATCACCATGCGGTCGCCCCCACCGGTGCCGGGAATCTCGGCCTCGTAGTCGCCAACGGCCTCCCTGACCTCCACCGTGTAGTAGTGACTGCTGCTGCCGCCGATGGGGATCCTGGCCATTCGATAAGTCGAAGTGGTGGCGCTCCCCAACGGATCGAGAGTGATTCTGAAGAAGCCCTCGCCAGGCACGACAAACATCTCGGCCCCGTCCAACCAGCCGAGTCTGTCCTTGTGGTACGAGTTCACGTGCTTGCCGAGCTTGCCGTAGACAGGATCGCTCACGGCATAGCCGGTGGCTGAGCTCATGACATCCCAGGGACTGTCATAAGGGTTCGAGTCGCCATCGGAGTTGTTGGCGTGCGGCAGGCCGAAACCGTGCCCCATCTCGTGGGCGATGACCCCTTCCTGCCTGAAGGCCCAGGGCGGATCCCAGGTGGTGCGCCAGCTTTTGCTGACTCCATCCAGGGTGGCCCAGCGGCTCCCTCCCCAGGCGCAGCAGTCCAGTCGGTCGTTGAACATCAGATTGATGCCCTCGTAGCCTCCGCTGCTGCCAAGAGAGAAGTCGATGAAGGGATCAGCAGCCGCGGTGCAATCCTGGAAGAGCTGGCTCAAGTTCGCCGTTGTGCCGCTGCCTGGCGTGGGAACGTAGTAGGTGTGCGAATTCGGCAGGTTCTTCCAGTTCAAAGCCGTGCTGCCGACGATATCGATGGCATCGTAGGAGACCTCTCTCCAGTAGTGGTCGAGGCGCCCTGGTGCGTTGTCGTACATGCCCTGGAAGTAGCTCAGGTTCTCGGGTTCGGCCGCGATGTCGGAGAACTTGCACGCCAGGGTCACCCACGGCTTGGAGCCCAGGACTGCTTCTGTTGCTCCTGACTCGGGCTCGTCGGGTGACGGCAGGACGCGCAGAGAATCGGCGCGACGTTTGCCGAATCCAGGAGTGTCTTCGACGACGATCTTTACGAATCGCTGGTTGACGGCCAGCAGGCCGCCAGCCTCAGCCAGGGACTCTTGATCGATGACGATCTCGGTGGTCATGCCGCGCGCATCGGTGAGAAAGAACTCGAGATGCGAGGCCTCCTTGCTCTCTGGCCCAGGATCCCCCCAGACGACGCTCAGCCACCCGGTCATCGTTGCCGCCGAGACCGGCGCAGCCATCTGCGAAGCCAGCACCAGAATGAAGACAGCAAGTGCCACCCGAATCGGAGTCGATGTCTGAGGAGTCCTGGACATGAGTACCTCCTGAAAGATCCTTGATCGAAGCAGTCCTGCCCGGCCAGTCAGGCGCTACATGACCTCGATCCAGAATAGCCGGGAGGGGCCGATGCCACTGTGACAGGTTCCACCATCGTCAGGGTGAGTGGCCGGCCCTGTGCCGAAGGGTGGTTCCCACGGCCGGCTCCTGTTGGTATTGTCGTTTCTCTCTTGGAGACATGGATATGAACGATCAGAACCGACTTTTCGTCCTGCTTTTGACCGTCACCTTGACCTCGATGTCTTGCTCTGGGCCTTCCGACTCCGTCTCAACAGAAGGTGCCGCAGGTGCGGTAGCCGCCGGCCATCACCCGGTCGTGTTGTTGCTGATGGACGGCGTCCGGGTCGACCACCAAGGCAGCTACGGTGCACGGCCAAGCTCGACACCGAATTTGGATACGTTCGGCAGCGGAGCGGTCCGCTTCGACTGGGCCTTCGCCCAGACGCCCGACGCGGCCGCGTCGATGGCCTCGTTGCTCACCGGGCTCTACCCGACGACCCACGGTCTGGTCGAACCCGGAGATCGACTCGTCGAGGAGGCGGGCACTCTACCCGAAGCCCTGGCTGGGGCGGGGTTGAAGACGGCGGCTTTTCTGACCAGTGGAGACGTCTTCGAGGGGCTAGGGTTGGAGCAGGGCTTCGATGTTTTCGAAGCGGGGCCGCAAGCGCTCGATGGGGCACTCGAGTGGGTCGGACAGAACAGTGAAGCGGACTTCTTTCTGGTTGTCGAGGTCGGCACCGTTCCAAGCTCTGCGCTCGACGCAGACAACGCTGCCGAAACGTATGCCGTGCAGGTCGAAGCTCTCGACAGACTAGCTGGTCGCGTTCTCGATGGTCTCGACGCAGTTGGCCTGGCTGACAAGGCAACGATCGCCGTTGTGTCCCTTACCGGGTTCGAGCTGGGTGAGCACGGCGAAGTCGGCGATGCGTCGATCTACTCGCCGGAAACCCACGTCTCGATGCTGCTGAAGAGTCCCCGACTGCAAAATGTGCGGGCAGTCGACAAGATCGTGGAGGTGATCGATCTCGGCCCGACCCTTCTCGAACTGCTGGGCGAAGAGCCAGCGGCCGAGATCCAGGGTCGGAGTCTCGTGCCGGTCATCGAGGGAGCTGGAACGCCGCCCTATGTGGCCTTCGGCGAGTCGGCAGGAGTGGATGGACCGTACTACGCGGCCCTTGGAGGGTACCGATTGGTCCAACAGGGCGTCGAAGGCCCGAGCGAGCTCTACGTTCTGGCGGTCGATCCAGCAGAGCAGACGGATGTGGCTGCCTCTGATGAAAAGAGAGTCACGGTGCTCGAGGACCACCTTGGTGCTTGGAAGAAGATGGTCTCAGCCGCCTCCTTGGACCCCGAAAGACGGACCGAAGAGCTCGATGACGAGGCCCTCGAGCAACTCAAGAGTCTGGGCTACATCCAATAGGCTGCTCGAGAACGCTAGGTACTGTTCCTGGTGGTGAGGCGCTGGAAATCTCAGCTCCGGAAGATGGAGCTGCCCACCATCTGTGCGGGCTTCTCGATGCCGAAGAACTCCAGAATGCTGACCGGCAGGTCGAGGATCGACGGCTTGGCTCGGCTGACTTTGTGACTCGAAAACAGGCTTCCCGGGACCAGATCACGGGCCATGGAGTGATCGCCGCTCCAGGCCCAGGGGTTCAGGTCGATGGTCGCTCTGCCTGTCGCCCCGAGCACCGAGGGTGAGGAGTTGCGGTAGCCCGGGGTGTACCCGACGAGTAGCTCGGGCATCATTGGCGTGGCCTCTCCGACGTACATGTGATCTCGCCTGTAGACCTTGGCAACCGGCTGCTCGCCTGTGTCGGGATCGGCCACGGCTTGCAGCTCTTGGCTGAGTCGAGCGGTGATTCCCGGCGCTTTCGCGGCGTCGACAATACCCTGGCCCTCGCGATTCTTTAGATTGAGGTAGAGACCATTGAAGCCGACACCGTAGGCCACGGTCTGCTTCCAGTCGATGTCCGTGATGGCTGTCTCGTCCTTCTTGGCAGCGTCCGACTTGAGGGTGAGATAGCCGTTGTCGCGCAGCCAGGTGTTGAGGTGGAACTGGCGTCCGAACTGCGCGAACCCATGATCCGAGCAGATCAGGACCAGGGTCTTGTCGTCGATGGCAGGCAGGACCTCGCCCACGATCTCGTCCATCCTCTCGTAAAGATAGGGAATCCAGGAGCCGAATCGCGCATCGGACTCTCCGTGCTTCGGATGGGAGACGTCCATGTTGCGCCAGAGCATGTGGGCGTCCTGGTCGGTGGACGAAACGTAGAAGTAGAACAAACCGTCCGAGAACCGGGACCACTGGTGATAAAACAGGGCCAGCCGTTCTTCGAGAATCAGCTCGGCCTGCTTGACGTATTCCCCGTCATTGAGGATCTGGTAGTCGAAGGCCTTGGTATCGCAGGGCAGACCCTTGGTCCAGAACGAGCCGATGTCTCGCGCGATCTCCGCCCCGAACTCTTGTGGGTAGGTGACTGGTGCGGCCTGGTTGGCCGGATCGATGTTGATCGGCGTGGCGTAGAGCTGGAAATGGGGTCGGAGCTGTTTGACGAGAAAACGGACGATCCCGCTCGCCGACCCGAGAACCGGCAGGAGATCGAACTGCACCGGAACCCAGGGCGAGTACTCGCCCTGATTGAGAACCAGGGTCTCACCCTGAATCTCGATGCGGACGGCATCCTCCTTGGGGTCCAGGTAGACGGTGAAGGGTATCTTGACGTTGTCAGCGAACGGGTCCTGCGAGCCGGAAGGTGTCACCAGTGAGTTGACGGGTCCCAGCAGCTGGGCTCGGACGACATTCTGGTTGATATCGACGTACTGAACGGTGCCACCCGAGATGTCCGGGTAGTGCTCGAAGGGATCCGAAGTCCAGTAGCTGAAGGAGCCGTAGGAGTCGATCAGATCCGGCGTTCCCATTCCTGCGATCCCCTTGGTGGCCGTCTCGTCAACCGGGAAGTTGGTCGGGATCTTCGAGATCCAGGCGGGGATGCCTTGCTCGGTCAGATAGGCCCAGAAAGGCTTGCCCTGTCGGAGATTGACCGGACCGCCCCCTTTGATCGGCAGGTGCATATCGCCGAAGCTGATGATTAGGTCCGGTGCGGTGTTCTCGTAGATCGAGAAGACCGGCATGTAGGTCTTCGGATCGCGGGCGATGAAATCGGCGATACCGTGGCCGCCCGGAGTCATGCCCGTGATGAAGCTCGACCAGGCCACAGGGCTCAACGCCGGCATGGTCGTGGCCAGAGGCAGAAATGAGCCGATCTCGGCCAGCTGCCTGAAGTTCGGCGCCCGGCCAGTGTCCATCAGACCCTTGACGATCGTCGGGTCCAGGCCGTCGAAGCCGAGAACGATAGCCTTTCGGCCATCGGCGGTGCTTCGACTGCAGGAGCTCGCGAAAGGAAAGCTCGCGGCGGCTGCACTGCCGGCCAGAAGCTGCACAAAGCGCCGGCGATCTATGGGCGAGAGGATGCGGTTGTCTTGCGTCATGTCAGTTTCCCTGGTGCGGGGCGCTCAGAGATCACCCCAGGGAGAAGTCTAGCGATGCATTCGGGAGTTGAACAGGTCTCCAGTTCCCCGGGCTCAGCCGATCTACGGCCCGCTGTTTTCTGCCACGGAGCTCCAAATCCTTCACAGACCCACTTGATCGGCCCATGCTATGGTCGGTTTCCATGAGGAATTCAAGTGTCATTCTGCTTCTTCTCTTGGCGTTCTTGTGCCGGCCGGCGCCCGCACTTGCCTACCTCGACCCTGCTGCGGGTAGTCTGATCCTGCAGGTCATCCTGGGCGGGGTCGCCGGCCTCATCGTGCTTCTGAAGCTCTACTGGCGCCGGCTGCGCGGATTCTTCGGGCTCGCCGAGGACGGCGACGATCAGAACGATCCGGTCTGAGGCCCAGCCGTTTCCAACGCCCGCACACCTGAAAGCTCCGATGGCAGAGTACGATCCTGGTTCCTTTCGAGATCCGGAAAGCCGGGTGCTCGTGGGCGAAGGCAGAGTCTGTCGCGGACTGAGTGAGGCAGCGTTGCTCGACTGGGAAGCTCTCGAAGCGACTCGGTTCTTCCCCAGGGCGATGGCCGAAGGACGAATCGTCGAGACCACCCGCACGCCCCCTGCGGAGATCCAAGACCTCATCCACGCGCCTGCTCAGGACTGGGCGGCGATTCTCGAACATCGAAGGGTTCCATTCCTCTCGTATCCGTATGAGTGGAGCTTTGGAATGCTGCAGGACGCCGCACTCTCGCAGCTGGACCTCCTTCTGGATGCCCTCGAGGAGAATCTGATACTCAAGGATGCCTCTGCCTTCAACACCCAGTGGATCGGTTCTCGCCCGATCTTCATCGATGTAGGGTCGTTCAGGAGATTCGGACCTGGCGAGCCGTGGGAGGGGTACCGTCAGTTCTGCCAGATGTTTCTGTTTCCCCTCCAGCTCCAAGCCTACAAAGGCGTGGCCTTTCAGCCATGGTTGCGAGGCAGCATCGACGGGATCAGCCCAGAGGAGATGAGTCGGCTACTGTCAAAACGAGACCTCCTTCGTGCTGGAGTCTTGCTGCACGTCGTGATGCAGGCCCGTCTGCAGGAACGCTATGGCGGCACAGACCGGAGCATTCGAGACGACCTTCGCAAAGGTGGGTTCAATACGGAGATGGTCCGCGCCACGGTCGTCCGGATGCGAAAGCTGGTGGCCGGCCTCGACTGGAAGGTCGGGAGATCGGAGTGGTCTGAGTACAGCGAGGAGCACAGCTACGACAACGAGGACTTTTCGCTGAAAGAGGACTTCGTCGCGGAAGTGGCCAGCCAACAGCGTTGGCGGCAGGTCTGGGACCTCGGGTGCAATACCGGGCACTTTTCGAGACTCGCCGCGCGGCACTCCGACTGTGTGATTGCGATGGACATCGATCACCTCGCCGTCGACAGGCTCTACCGGCAGCTACGGGCCGAGAACGAGGAGAAGATCCTGCCCCTTGTCATGAACCTGGCTCAGCCTTCGCCGGGTCTCGGCTGGCGGGGAGAGGAGCGTCGCAGCCTGCTGACCCGTGGCAAACCCGATCTGACGCTCTGCCTGGCGCTCATCCACCATCTCGTTCTCACGGCCACGATCCCCATCCCGGAGGTCCTCCGGTTCCTGGCTTCTCTCGGTGGAGAGTTCGTTATCGAATTCCCGACTCGCGAAGACCCGATGGTCGAAAAACTCCTGCTGCACAAGAGCCAGAGACACGAGGACTACAACCGGCAGGAGTTCGAGCGACATCTCTCCACAGTCTTCTCTGTCAAGAAGTCCATGAAGATCGGCTCCGGAACCCGCTACCTGTACCACGCAACCGCAGACAGCTAGGCCTATCCATCGACGGCTTTCTCCTGCGGATCGAGAGTCGTCGTCGGGTCTGAAGCAGTTTCGCTGCCTTGACAGGTTACATTGTCACCCAGACCATGATGTGGCATCTTGATCGCCAGTGAAGGAGCGAGAGAGAGAGCCGATCCGTCGGCCATCGGGATCGATTGGTGCGCTGCACCTGGCGGTGCTGGCCGCGTTAGCCGTCAGCCAGCCAGTCTTCGACCTGCTGGCTCGGCACCCGCCCTTCCTGATCGCTCACGGCGTCACCGGTGGAGATGTCGTAAGCCTGGCAGCGATCTTGGCATTCGGTCTGCCACTCGCCTTGGGTTTGGTGTTCCTGGCGCCTGCCCGGTCGCTCTCGCCATGGGCGCGAGGACTGTTTGCCGCCGCTTTCACCTGGCTGACCGCCTGCATCCTCCTGCCAGTTGTGAGCGGCATGCTGGCTGGCCCCGCCGTTGTGTCGGTGACAGTGGCGCTTCTGCTGGCCGGCGCTGTGACGGTCGCATGGCACCGCTGGTCTCCAATGCGTCTCTTCCTCACCGTGCTGACGCCGGCGATGCTGGTCTTTCCCCTGGTCTTCCTGTGGCAACCGGCCGTGCGTCACCTGATTCAGCCGCCCGAGACTGCCGATGTAGACCTCTCGTTGCCCCCAGAGACAAAGATCGTGATCCTGGTCCTCGATGAGCTTCCGGTCAGCACGCTCATGACAGCCGAGAGACGGATCGACGCCGAGCTGTTCCCGAACTTCGCCGCCCTGGCCGAGCAGGCGACCTGGTTTCGCCGAGCATCCGCAGCCCACAGAACGACTGCCGGGGCTGTCCCCGCAATGCTCACCGGCCTCTATCCCCAGCGCTCGGGCGAGTACCCAGATGCCGTGCGGGTCGAGAATCTCTTCACCTGGTTGGCCGGGAGCGCCGACCTTCAGGTTCATGAGGAGATCACCCGACTGGCACCACCGAGCCCTCCGCAACAGGGCCAGCCGGTGGCAGGTGCTGACTGGCCCATCCTGTTCCAGGATCTAGGGGTGGCATATCTGCACGTGCTCGCACCGGCTTCCTGGCGCCAGCATTTGCCAGCCATCGATGCCAATTGGAAGGGGTTCGTCCGGCCGAGACAGGGCCCTTCTCGAGATCGGCAGGATGCGCAGCGGGTCCGTGACTATCGGTCGTTTGTCGCCGCCATCGAGGCCCGGGAGGGCCCACAGCTGATCTTCTACCATGCTCTCTTGCCCCACCTGCCCTGGGAGCTCCTACCCACTACCCAGCGCTACAACGATCCCTGGTTGATCACCGGGTGGGTGATCGGACAGTCTCGCTGGGGCCAGGACCCGCGGGATAGTGTGGCCGCTTATCAGCGCCAGCTTCTGCAGACCCAGGCCAGTGACCGACTGCTCGGAGAGCTCCTCGACCACCTGAAGCAGCTTGGCATCTACGATCAGACCTTCCTGGTGGTCGTCGCCGACCATGGCCTGTCGTTTGTGCCCGACTCGATTCGACGACCGACAGATCCCGATCTACTGGCGCGCGATGTGCTACCCGTGCCGCTGTTGATCAAACGCCCAGCGCAAAAGGATGGCAGGATCGATGACCGGCGCGCCCAGGCGGTCGATCTGGTTCCCACGATCGCCGAGTACCTCGGTCTGGAGGTGCCGTGGGCACTCGATGGGCTGTCGCTTTTCGGGACCGCGGAGCACGCCCCTCAAGAGACCGCCCTCACTCGGGTCTTCGGAATCCGGGACTCCGACCTCAGGAAGGACCCGAAGCAGCTCGAAGTCGAGGTGCTGACCTGGAGGGATCGTCACTTCGGTCGTGGCGTCAATGGCCTATATGGAGCCCCGGCTGCGGCGGATCAGCTGATCGGTCAGCGCATCGACTCGCTGGAGGTCCTCGACCCCGAAGCCGAAAGCCAACCTTCACTGCTTCTCGAGTCTCCTGCGCTCTTCGAAAATGTCGATCCAGAGGGCCCATTCGTGCCCGCCCATATCGTGGGCGAGCTGATCCTGCCGCCTGTAGCCGCCAGGGTTTTCGAGGTGGCGTCCGAACGGCCTCTGCTGGCGATCGCCATCGAGGGGGTCATCCGAGCCATGACGTGGGGTGGACTGCCGGTAGATGGGCGTTCACGGTTCAGTGCTGTGGCGTCGGAACCCGGGTTCCGCGAGGGCTTCAATCGAATCGAGGTCTTGAGTGTACGGCTCACGGAAGAGGGCGGCTGCGAGTTGTCCTCCGTTCGCACAACCAACTCCGCGGCGTTCTACGAAGATGAGCTGCGAGAGGCTAAGCTCCTGTTACCCAAGGAAGGTGACCGTTGGTTCGATGGCATCGAAGTGTTGCAGCAGGCCGATATCGAAGTTCGCGGTGACTCAATGAAGATCGACGCACAGGGTGCGGATCCGGCGCTCTTGCTGCCGCCACTCAGCCTGCCCGGTCCTCGCCGCCTGGTGCTCGCGGTGGACATCACGGTGCCAAGTCAGACCAAGTTGCGGTTCTTCTACAACACCGACGAGTTCCCGGCTGTCCATCACCATGAGCGCAGCCGCGGATACGTTCTGCGGCCTGGCCGAAATCGTGTCTTCCTCGAGTTGTCCGTTGAGAACCTGAACGGCCGCCTGCGATTCGACCCGGGCTCTGCGCCGGGTGAGTATCAGTTGCACTCGTTGGCGGTCCACGAGCCATAGCGATGGTCGCAGCCTGAGCATTTCCGAGCTGGTACAAAACCCCGTTTCAAAGTGCCCACCAGAAGAGTGCTCCGGCTACTCTAAAACTTAAAGCGATACTTTAAGCACAATCTGTAAGCTCTTTTTTTTCAGAGGGATACGATGGAGCCGACGAGCGGACTCGCCCAATCTGCGAGACCGCGAGGTCCCACCAACGCCGTTCCTAGAACCCTCTTTTAAAAGTGGTCGTTGAGCCGCGGCCCTACATTTCCTCCAGCCGGTCACGCATGTCGTGAATGGACTGGCGTAGCTCGATCCATTCGACGTCGAGCTTGTGGATGGGCACTCGGATCGCTGCCGTTGACCTGTCGAGCTTGGTGAGCCCGTCGAGAAGCGTCTTCTTGTCGGTACCGGCGGCAGCCGATCGCTCTAGCGCCTGGAGATCGATGTAGCCTCGTCGCATGCGCAGCCGGAACGGTAGTGAAATCAGCGCCGGAAGAATCTTGAAGATCGTGATGGCCGCGGAGGCGATGGCGATCAGCGCTGTCATGAAGCGGTTGATCCAAGTAGCCAGGCGAAACGGCAGGAACCTCTGTAATTTTGGCGGTCCGTCGGTGTAGAAATTGTCGGCGGCCCGGCTGAGGGGCAACGGAGCGCTGTCCGGGCGCGGGAACTCGCCCTGAGCAGAGAACGGGGTGGCAGGACTGTGAATCTCCTTCGCCGCCTGGAGTAGCAGATCCGCCAGCGCCGGTGGGAACAGATCCGACACGATGAGTTGAGCGGTGGCAGCCAGCAGCTCCAAATCCTGATCTGGAATGTTGGCTCTCAGATCGTGGCCACCTTTCGGGAAACGAACCGGCTGCAGGAACGGGTACTGCATCGCGAACGCCTCGGCCCTCTCGACGGAGAGCACCTGGAGCTCGGGCGAACGCAGGAGCATGTCGATCAAATCCGAGTCCGGGGTCCCAACCGCAATGACCGCGCCCAGGCGATCGTCTCTTAGGGACTCTTGGACCTGTTCGACAGTCAAAGCGGTTGTTTGGTCCAGGTCCACCTCCTCCTCGACGCCTTCCTCTTCGATGAGAAACGTCGCCAACAGGCGAGAGTCACTGCCCTTCTTGCCGGCCTCGACCCTGAACCCGCTCAAGTCCCTGAGCTCGACGATCTCCAGGTCCTTGCGTCCGAAGACCCACAATGGCAATCGGTACAAGGTGCCGAGCGATTCGACGCCCTCCGGTGAGTCTTGCTTCCGGCCGTCGCGGTCCCACAGGCCCCAGACGAAGCCGGCCGTGGGCACGTCCGCTTCGATCACGCCTTCGAGATTTTCGACGCTCCCGCTGGTCTGTACCAAGTGAACGGTGACTCCACGGCGCTCCAGAATCTCCTTGTACAGCAGCCCATCCTCATGAAACGTGGTCCCTTCGAGACCCGTCAACAAGCGAATCTCGTTGGGAACGGCTGGCCCGATCAGCCGGAGCGCCATCCAAACGACGACTGCGAAAGCGAGTGCTGCAATCCAGGTCCAGACTTTTCCTTTCATCGAGAATCTCCTTGCATCGATGTGAGTCCCTGGTTGATCAGGGTCGTGAGATTCGGCAACCACATGTCGTAGTCTCCGCTCGACTCGATCACTGGCGGCAACCGAGTCCTGGAGACGGGCCGGTCACTTTGGTTGTCTAGCTCCCGGCGGATACCTCGAGCTGACATCGGACCCAGTGGTCTCCCTCGCTCGCGGTCGTCGTCTCCGGGTGAAGGGCCAATCGGCTCGTGTTGATTCCCGCCTGATCGACGAGAAAGGACCGAATTGCCTCAGCTCTCGCCGGCCCCAGCGCTGCCACCTGTGTGGGGTCGACCGACTGAGCCTCGAGGAGGTTCGCGACCAGGGGCTTTCGATAGGCCACTTCGTCGACCGCCTCCCCTTCAACCGAAGTGGGCTCGGCCCGTAGGGCCTCGACCGTCGCATCCGAGCTTCGCATCTCATGGACCAGCAGAATATCGAACTGTGGCAATTTCGCGCTCTGGCACCCTCCCTGGTGACGCCGACCCACGAGTCGTCGATAATAGGCGCCCATGCCAATCCACAAGTCGTGTCCACGTCCAGCAAGGGACCTCCGTTGAATCGGGGAGCGCCTGAGCCGGTTCCCCCGGCCTCACGCATCGTCGAAGTCGACATGGTCCGCGGCTTCGCTCTGTTCGGCGTACTGCTGGTGAACATTTACGGTTTCGGCGCCGACTCGATCGCCTGGAACCTGCCGCTCGACCAGCTGGCGTCCGCGATCAAACGCGTCTTCTTCGAGTCGAAGTCGTGGACTCTGTTCTCCATGCTCTTTGGCTTCGGCTTCGCGGTGCAGCTGCAGCGGACCCACGCGCGAGGTCTCCCCATCGTTCCTTTCTACCTCCGGCGGCTGTCCGTACTCTTCGTCATCGGGGCTGCTCACGCACTGCTCTACGATGGCGACATTCTGATGCTCTACGCGGAGCTCGGGCTCGGGCTCCTCGTCGTTCGCCGTCTGCCTACGAGGATGCTCCTGCTGCCGGCCGTCGGCCTGATGCTGGTCTATCCTGTGGCCCGCCTCGCCTCGACCCAGGACCCATCGGCAGAGTCCAAAGAGATTCAGAGCGTAGACGAAGCTCGTGCCGAGCTCGAGCTGGACCAGCGCACGGACGTGTACGCCATCGGTTCGCTTGCCGAGGTTGCGGCCGACAACGCGAGCGCGATCCCTGCAGATCCTCTCGAGGACCTCGAGACGCCGGAGTCTGGCCTGGCGGTCTTCGCGATGTTCCTCATCGGATTCTCCGTCGGTCGATCCGGTGTCCTGCGCGACATCCAGGGCCACGCGGCGCCGATTGCCCGCGTGCGTACCTGGGGTCTGGGGATCGGTCTCTCGGCGATGGTGGGGGAACGGGTCCTCGCCACCACTGCCGAGTACGCGGTCTTCGAATCGCGGGGAGCCAGCCCGAGCGTCCAATTCGCCGGCGATCTCCTCTTCGCGTTCGGGACAACGGCCCTCGCCCTGGGCTATGCGGCGACGATCCTCCTCGCTGCGCAGAGTCCCCGCTGGAGGGGCGCCCTCTCGCCTCTGGCACCGGTCGGGCGGTTGGCCCTGACTGTCTACCTTACCCAGACTCTGATGTTCACCACGCTGTTCTACGGGTACGGCTTCGGCAGGGCCTTTCGGTTCGGACCAGCCGCCGTCACCGCTTGGGCCGTAGCGATTTTCGCCGTGCAGGTCGTGGCATGCCGGTGGTGGTCGAGGCGCTTCCGCTTCGGCCCCATGGAGTGGCTGTGGCGCTCGGCGACCTACCTGAAGTGGCAGCCGCTGCGCTATCGGCGTGATTCGGCGTCCGATCGAGGCTGAGAGACAGGGGGAGAGGAGATATGGCCGCTGCCTTCGGCCTCTCTTCAAGATCGACTGAGGGCCGGGCCTTCCAGCAAGGCCGACCAGCAACTTCAGGCCAATCTTCGAATGACGAGCGCGGCGCAGCTCTCGGTCTGTCCGAGCAGGTGGGCGTCGAATCGCTCCGGCCCGCCGAATCGGAGGGGTGCTGCCGCGACTCGCAGTTGTGGATCCAACTCGAATTCGAATGCGTCGAGTCCAAAAGGCAGTCCCTCC
>CAMYLC010000188.1:0-608 GCA_947259195.1 Thermoanaerobaculia bacterium
CGGATGAGAGCGATGCCTCAGGTCTGGTGGGCGAGGCTCAAGACGTGGACACCGGAGACGCTGTGGCGCAGGACTACTGCCGCGTCTGGGTCGAGGAGATCGAAACCTTCGCTGGGACAGAGCTTACCGGCAGCGACTCGACTCTCGAGCGGTGGGCGACCGCCATAGCCAATCTGGCGGCTCACGAGTCAGCCCACAACTACGGAGCTAGCCACGGTGAGGCCGCTCCGCGCACAGGCGATGATGCCGCTCAGAACCACTTCATCGCCGATCCGGCCATGGGGGCGACCGCGGCCTCGATCTCGGACAGCCTGAACCACTTCAGCGATACCACGTACGAACGCTTCGGACACGACATCGGTCTCAACGTCAAGACGCTCGGCAACTGGGACTTCGTCAATCCCAACAGCACCGATGCTGACAGTCTCGTGATCACTCTTCTGAGCTCCGCATCGTCACTGACCATCGGCTGGTCCTACAACGGCTCGCTGAGCCCGTGGACCAGCCCAACGGTCACCAAGCGGTCGGGGACGATCACTTTTCGCGGCACGGCCTACAACGTCTTCGATCTGGATTTCTCTGTTGCGAAGTCCTGGAGTGGTGGGGCG
>CAMYLC010000188.1:630-8677 GCA_947259195.1 Thermoanaerobaculia bacterium
ATCCGGTGATCGTTTATGAGACGACGGTGAGGAGCGGTGCTTCGGATCTGCCGCTCAAGCCTCGGATGTTCGGCTACGACGCTGGCATCACCGGCAGCGGCAGCTTTGCGCTGAGCTTTTTCAATCCCCAGGCGGAAGATGCCGGATTTCTCCAGCTCTCCGACGTGCAGGTGCAGTTTCTGCCACGGATGGTGGACATCGAGCAGATGGTTGCAGGGGGTCGACTGGTGGGGATCAACGGCGTGGAAGTGGTGCCGTTCGAGCGGCAGCCCCGCGAAGATGATGCTCAACAGGAGGAGCCCATTCCGGGTCGGCTCGGCAAGCCGGTACGCGTAGACGAGGAACCGTTCGTCTTCCCGATCGCCCGGTTGACCGATGCCCGCCACCTCGACGAGATCATCCTGGTGGATCCAGAATGCGAACGTGGCCGCGAGGAGCCACAGGGCCCCGGATTCGGTACTCCGAGCGTCCGCTACTGCCCGAGCGCGGGCGATGTCTTGAGCCTCTTCCCGGCGACCTATACGTTTGTCACGGCAACGGTGACCGACCCCGAAGCCCACTACTGGGATCCGGATCTGGCACAGTTCGTCGATGGACCGCTGGAAACCCGACTCTTCTTTCAGGTAGCCGGCGTTGTACCCGACGCCAACGAGAACGGGACCGACGACCTCGTGGACATTCGAAACGGCACCTCAGTTGATCTGAACGGTAACGGTATTCCGGATGAAGCGGAGCCCGAACCGGAACCGGAGCCGGAAGACGACGATGGTCTACCGTTGTGGCTCATCCTGTTGATCCTGATCATCATCCTGTTGATCCTCCTCTGGTGGTGGAAGTCACGGCAGAATTGACGTGAGCACAGCAGCGGAACGGGCGGCGCGGGCTCGGTTCTCGGGACCGCATTCGGTGGGTGTGAAGACGGTCTGCGCCGCCGTGCTTCTGCTGGCTTTCAACTCCTCGATTGCAGGCAGTGAGGGTTTCCGTGTACCCGTGTCGCTTGGGGAGTTGACCGGTACGGCCGACGCGGTCGTCGTCGGCACGATCGCGAGCGTGGCCGATTGCAGTTTCACCTTGGTTGCCGAGCAGACGCTGGTGGGTGAGGTCGAAGAAACCACCATTGGGGTAGAGAAGTTCCGAGCGCCCGCTACCACGCCGCGATGGGCCGAGTACGAAGACGGCCAGCGGGTTCTGCTCTTTCTCGAGAGAACAGAGCTGCCCCCCGGTGAGCAGGGTTCACCGGGCTGGCGCATCCTGGGCCGAATTGGCGAAGGCGAGATCGCGCTCGAGGAGGGCTATGCCTATTTCCACGGGCGCTACATCGATTCGCTCCCTCAGGACTACTACCGCTTCCAGGGCCAGACCTCATATCTTCAGCGGCTGGACCGTGAATCGACCCTCGATGCAGTCCGTACCTACCGAGAGTGCTTCAGGTGGGTCGGAGCACAGTCAGAAGAGAGGCGGCCGATGATCGTCTGTTCATCGGACGCCTTGACCGCGTACGGCGACCGCTCGCCGCTCCATGAGTCTCTGGTTGAAGAGGCACGCGAGGCCGACTAAGGCTCGGTGATGCTCGGCTCGCTGGGCTCTTTGACGTCATAGTCCCGCTCCCACCCTTCGTGCTGCAGGGTAAGGGTCTGGATCGCCACTGCATTGGCTCCGGCGTCCAGTTCGGGCAGGGCCTGATACTCCGAGGGCCAGCACCGGTAGACCTTGTAGGCCATCGCCAGCTGGCCGGCCTCGTTGTAGAACTCGATGATCAGGTCCTTGCGGAAGTCGGCCAGCGAGACCTCCGACCCTAACCCAGAGCCCAGATTCCAGACCTTGTTGGCCCACTGCTCGAACTCAAGGTCATGGGTCACCCCGCGCTCCAGGGTGATGGGTTCGTACTTGGTCTGGCCGGGCGATCTTCGCACCGTGCTGGGGTCACCCCCCTCGCGATGCTCCACCACCTCGGTGGTGCGCTTGAGCGCGCTCACTTTGCTTACCCCGGCAACGTAGCGGCCATCCCATTTCACCCGGAACTTGAGGTTCTTGTAAGGGTCGAAGCGATTCGGGTTGACGCTGAACTGTGCCATTTCTTCCTCCTCAGATCTGGATCTGTCCGGCCTCTTGCTGGATGCGGAGCACCACGAACTCGGCCGGCCTGAGCGGTGCGAAGCCGACCTCGATGATCACACTGCCCTCGTTTCGATCGTCCTGGGTTGTGGTGTTCGTTCCGCACTTGACGAAGTATGCATCCTTTGGCGACTGAGTGCCAAGCATGAAGGCGCTGTTCACCTGTGAAAGAAGTGACAGGCACCCCTTTTCTTGAAAGAAGTGCCTGTCACCGTTTTTGACACCGGCCGGGGAGGGGAGTAGCGTGGGAGGTACTGGAGGCAAGGAGGAAATCGATGGCCACGGCAGTCAAGACGATCATGGTGAAGTCGGTCGTCGAGGTCGATGAGAGAGGGAGCGTGGGTGCCGCCCGGCAATTGATGGAGGAACACGACATCAGCGCGCTGCCCGTCGTCAATGCGGAGGGCGCGCCTGTCGGTATCGTCACCGCGAGCGATCTGGTGACCGACTACGACGACGTCCTACCCGTCTCGCGCATCATGACGAGCCCGCTTCACACCCTCGCGCCCGATGCGGACGTCTCAGTGGCAGCCCGCCTGATGCGGGAGCATGGACATCATCACGTGGTCATCCTCGACGAGGGTCGAATCGTTGGCATCGTCAGCTCGCTGGATCTGTTGCGAGTCATCGAGCTCGAAGCGGGTGTCGAGTAAGGCTCTCGGTCCTCGACTTCGTCGCCCGGAGCCGAGCCTTGGCGCCCGGCCTCTTCTTGTCTGAGCAAGCCCTGTCATTGCCGAACCCGAAAACTGTCCAGCTTTGAAAGAAGTGCCAGGCACTCTTTCGAGCTGCACCGGAAAGGCGCGGAAAAGGGGTACCTGTCACCGCTTTATCGCGGGACGCTGGTGAGGGCGGTGCGAATCTGGTTGGCCAGGCCCTTCATCTGGGTGGAGACCAGTAGCTTCCAGTCTTCACCGCGCTTGATGCAGGAGACCACCTCCATGCCTTCGACTTCGACGTCACCGACCGCGACCTTGTTGCGGGTCACGACATGCGCGACATCCGGGCCTTCCATCACCTCTCCCAGAATTTCAAGGTCCTCGAAATTCACCCTGCCGAGAGCTTCGGCCTGGGCGAGGGCAGAGCGCAAGAAGGATGCGAAGAACTGCCTATCCGACATCTTCGCGATCGATTCTGCAGTTGCTCCTGCACCAAAGAAAGCCTCGCGAAACTGCTGTTGGGCGGTGGGCGGGGCGTCATTGATGATGCTCAGCGACTCGCGGAACTCGGTCAATGCCGGCGGATCGAAGAAGGCAGCGGCCGCTTCGAAGTTACCCTCCTGCAGCTCCTTGTAGAAGGCTGCAGTCGTCTCCGGTGCTGTGGCTCCATAGGCCAATCCGTTCGACAGGATCAGAACGACAAACGCTATTCGAAAGATCTTCATGATCGTCATCTCCTCAAAACTTTGAGTGCCAGAATCGTCCAAGTGTACGGGAAATTCTGGCTATCCAGAATACGCCGATAGGCCCGAAGGTGCACCATGCCTCTGCTGACCGTTGTCCGCCCCGCCTCTTGAAGCGGCCGGACCCGTGCCTGCCAGCGTAGAATCGCCCTGGGGAGACAAGAGGTTGCCGAAGCTGGAAGTCGACGGGATCCAACTCCATTGGGAAGCCCTCGGGCAGGGCGAGCCAGTCGCCTTCCTGAACGGTGTCCTGATGACCACGAAGTCGTGGAACCTGCAGACTTCCGTCCTCAGCCGACATTACCGCTGTCTGCTTCACGACTTCCGGGGCCAGCTCCTGAGCGACAAGCCGCTCCAGCCCTGGACCATGGAGGATCACGCGCAGGACCTGAAGGCTCTTCTCGACCACTTGGGAGTCGAGAGCTGCCACATCATTGGTACCTCGTATGGTGGCGAGGTGGGTCTGATCTTCGCTTCGCGCTGGCCCGATCGGGTCAAGAGCCTCTCCGTCATCTCGTCGGTCAGCGAGGTGGGTCCGGAGCTCGACCAGGCTGTATCTCAGTGGCGCCAAGCGGCCCTCGAGGCTCCGGAGACCCTTTACCGGATCATGCTGCCGACCACGTTCTCGACAGACTTTGTGAAATCCAGCCCCAAAGTGATCAAGCTGGGCGAGGAACGTCTGCAGAGCTGCCCGCCGGACTTCTTTCGCGCTTTCGCTCAGCTCGTGGACACCTTCCGAAGCCTCGACATCACGGCGCGGCTGGACAAGATCCGCTGCCCGACTCTCGTCATGGTCGGCGAGCAAGACGCTCTCAAGTCGCCGAGCTACAGCCAGATCATCGCGGATCGAATCCCCGGGTCAGAAGTGGTCATCATTCCAGGCGCCGGTCATGCCGTCATCCTCGAGAAGCCGAGTGAAGTCAACGCCGCACTCCTGGAATTCCTGGCGAAGCATCGAGATCCAGTGACCTGACGCCCTGCGATATCGGCTCGGACCTGTGCCGGCCGTGGCCGATCCCGCCTCTGCGAGACTGCCGGACCTGCGCCGGCCGTCAGGCCGCTCAGGGGGAGCTGGGGAGGAGGGTCTTGGCCGACAAGTCGAGAGCTGCCTCGACCTCTGCCTGGAAGTAGCCGGGTGCGTAGCCGTTGGGTAGCAGCAGCATCGAATGATCAGCCTCCGGAAAGACCCTCACGTCGATCGGTTTGCCCTGCGCTTGAAGGCTTTCGAGCATCGGCAGGGCGAGCTCGATCGGGGCACTCGTGTCGTTTTCGGCGAGGAGCCACACCATCGGGATCTCGAGCCCTTCGAGGACGTCCATGGAGTCGTAGTGCCACGGGAGATCCTTGGGGGCAAGGAGCGGTCCGAGCCAGCGGATTAGCCACCTGGGGTAGCGGACGAACTTTCCCACCGTCGTACCGTAGAGTTGATGCAGCCAGGGCGCGCGTCGATATTGCTTCTTGAGACTTTCGAGCTCATCCCAGCCACCGGTGAAACCGGAGGCAATGACTTCGACCGCCGCCACCGTGAGCTCGTCGAGGCTGTCGAGGTCTTCTTCGTCAACGCCACGGCTGCGCAGGAGTTGGCGCGTCTCTACCCGCGCCTCCTCGGTGGGCGATGCCACCAGCCCGTAGCTCACGATAACGAAGCCGACCCTGCTGCTCATCGACGCCGCCAGCGGTGCGGTCCAGCCGCCCTGGCTGTAGCCCGAGAGACCGATCCGTGCCCCCGTCATCCCGGGTCGGGAGCTCAAATACTCCACGGCTGCCGCAGCGTCCCTGGCCAGCTGCTGAAAGTCGAAGGTGTAGTCTCCCTCCGAGCCACCCGTACCACGCTTGTCGTAGGTGAGAGTGGCGACGCCATGAGCGGCCATGAAGTCGCCGGCGTGGAAGAACTCGGTTGCCGCATCGGATCCGGAGCCGTGAAGCAGCACCACCGCGGTGCTCGGAGGGCCGCTGTCGGCACGGGTCGGCAGGTCCAGTCTTGCCGACAGCACCGCGCCGTCGCTGTCGAACTGGACCGGCTCGGATCGGTTGACTTTGCTGGCCGACATCGCCGGCGAGTCCTGCGGCGTCCAGACCATCCGGTCGATCTGGCCGCTGTCGCCGCGCTGGAACTCGATCACGGCTTCCAGCGGCGCTGAGGCCGTAAAGTCGGGTCCGGTAGTGAATCTGAGCTTACCGTCGGGGTGCAGGCGCCTGCTCTTGCCGGATGCATAGAAACGGGCGCGCAGCGTCTTGCCTTCGCTACGGCGAATGCTCACCAGACGCCCATCCTCGAACCGGTAGGCACCCATGACGTCGGCATACGGGAGTTGTCGGGCGCAGGCAGGCATCGCAGCAACGGTTAGGAGAAGTGCGAGTGAGAGTTTCGACAGTCGGGTCATGCGGCCTCCTTGGGGAAAGCTCGGGTGAGGGCTGAGTTCAATACCGTCATGGGCCGACCTACGGGCAGCGGCTGTTGCGAGTTGCGGAGGCTGTGACGAGCCGGTCGAACGGCGGGGCGAGCCGCAGAAGGCCCTACAGAAGCTGCTTCTCGACAGCCCGGCGATAGGTCCGGCTCACCTTGATCCGCTGGCCGCTCTCCAGCTCGATCGTGGCGTCGCCGTGAGAGCCGGTCCGCAGCTTTGCAACCCGACCAGCGTTGACGATGGCCGACCGGTGGACACGAACGAAGCCGGTCGCAGCGAGCTCTTCGGAGATGGAGGCCAGGGTGCGCCGAATCAGTACCTTGTGGTCGCCAACGTGGAGACGGGCATAGTTGCCGCAAGCTTCGATCCAATCGACCTCGCGTGGATCGATCCGCTCCACTTCGCCGACAGAGCGAGCGATCAGGGCCGCGTGGGCCTCGGATGCGCCTGCCGCCTCCAGAGCCTCGGCGCTTGTGGCGGTACTCTCGCCGTCTTCCCGCTTAGCGGAGGAGGTGGAGCAGGTCCGGTAACCGAAGCTGCCGAGAACGATCGCCGAGTAGAGCATCACCGCTACCAGGAAATGCTGACCGAGCTTCTCGGTGTACTCTGACTCGAGCGTTTCCCAGGAAGGGAACCAGCCACCACCCTCGAGATAGGTAGCATGAAAGAAGGCCAGGTAGAAGAGAAACGCCAGCGAGATCAGAACAGCCGCTCCGATGTGAACCAGGAGGTGCAGACCGGTCCGTGAGCCCGGGACCGGGAATCGTCGCTCCAGCCACAGTGCGGCGGGGGCGATTGCCAGCCAAGGAAGCCATGCCAGGGCGTTGGCCGCCAAGACGTCGCTCCAGGGGGCTTTCAGGCCTCGAGCCGCCTCGCGCAGATAGATCTGGAGGGCGGACAGAAAGGTGGCCGTGATCCAGAACCCGACAACGACGGTCCAGCTCGACCAGCGGACCCTCCCATGCCAAGGCGATCCAGGGCTCATCGCGGCATTATAGCCAGGCCTTCTTTGGTACCCTTCGGAGTCCATGGAGAGCTCTTCTCGGAGCCGTGCGGTCGATCGCTACCCGTGACCAGTCGTCAAGTCTGTGAATAGGTGCCACCCGTTTCTCGAGCTCGGCCCGAACCTGTCGCGCGACATGACGGCCGACGCCATCTACCCCGAGAGCGAGCTCCTACTGAGCAGTTTTCTCGAGGGCGAAAAGGCTTTCCAGAAGCGCCCTGTGATGGTCTGGGTGCGGGCCGGCAAGGGACAGATCGTACTCTTCGGCTTCCGACCCCGGTTTCGAGGCTCGACTCCGGCAACCTTCAAGCTGGTGTTCAATGCGCGGCTGCTGCCTCCTTTGCAGTAGGTGGCGGAAGGGAGGATAGCCCCCTGGGGGGCCCCGGGCGAATCGCCGCATGCAGATGGTCGTCTTCTTAGGCTTCCATCTTCCTGTGCCCTCAATGCCCCCATGCTGGCCGGCGATGGCGTTACATCATTCGCACACCTGCGAGATCCCGGCGGATGCTCTTTTTGTACTTGTATTTCGGGTACCCGAGGATCAGCGACGTCAGCACCCTGTTCTCCTTCGGGATGCCGTAGCGCTCCCGTAGGACTTTGGAGCGGTCCACGATCGGCGGGATCAGGCCGATGATCGTGGTACCCAGACCCATTGATACGGCGGCCAACATGGCGTGGTGGCAAACCAGGTGGGCGTTCTCTTCGTAGCTCATCGCCCAGCAATTGCCGTGAAACAGCATGACTACCGGTGCCCGGTACATGTACCGATCCGTGCCGTCTCGGGTGTACGCCTCGTTGGCGTATCGTGCCAGCTCCACGATGTAGTCCTTCAGCATCCGGTAGTTTTCTGTTCCGCTGGCGAGCCGGACCATGGCGCGACCCAGTGGATTGGAAAAGGCCCGCACCAAAGACCTGTAGTCCTTGACCAGCTCCTCCAACAGCAGGTCCAGCTCCTCGCGCTGATCGATGACTACGACCTCGGTCGAGTGGGGCGGCATGCCCATCGGCGCCGTGGCGGCCGCCGCCAGGATCTTCTCGGTCAGGTCCCTTTCCACCGGCCGGTTCCTGAACACGCGCACGCTGCGGCGCAATTCGAGGAAATCGAAAAACTCGTCGTAGCCG
>CAMYLC010000189.1 GCA_947259195.1 Thermoanaerobaculia bacterium
GCCGCGTTGTCGAGCTCAATCTGGCAGGTGCTACCCAGCTTCCGGAGGAGCAGTTGGCCGCGGGATTGCCACTGAGCTCGGGAGGCCCCTTTCACCAGGCCCTGCTCAACGAGACGGTAACAGCGATTCGGTCGCGATACGAGACGGAAGGGTACGAGACCACCCAGCTCTCTCCGGTACTGGAGTGGAACGAAGACGAGACCCGCGTTGACATCACGCTCCGCGTCCTGGAGGGGCCTCGCAGCATCGTCGATCGGATCATCGTCCGAGGCGCCAACAGGACCAACGCGCGGGTCGTGCGAAACGCGATGCGTCTCGAGTCGGGTGAGCACTTCAACACCAACCGGCTGTTGGAAGTGCAGCGCAATCTGTACCGACTCGGGACGTTCTCGAGGGTCGAGGTGAGGAGAGCTCCAGGGACCCCTTTCCGAGGAGAGCGGGACATTCTGGTGCATCTGGAGGAGGGTAAGCGGCGCAAGCTGACGTACGGTTTCGGATTCGATTCGGAGGACGGTCTGCGGGGGCTGCTCGGGTACTCGATGAGCAACCTACTGGGAAGGGCGCTGACGGCCAGGGTCGATGTCAGGGCGTCCAATCGCGACAATCTCGCCAGGTTACTGTTGACCCAACCGTACTTCTTCCACCTTCACTATCCCTCGACCGTTTCACTCTTCTACGTCGAGGAGGTCAAGGACAGCTTCACATCGCGGCGCCGGGGCGGGCAGTTCGAGATCAGACGACAGGGGACGTTCAGCCGAGTCAATCTGCTGCTCGACTATCGCAATGTGGAGGTTCTCGATGCTGTCGATGCGCTGGGAGATCTCGAGATCGACCGCGATCTCCAGGAAGTGCAGATCGCCAGCATCACTCCGGCTTGGAGTCTGGATCACCGCAATGACGAATTCGATCCGAATGAGGGCTGGAACACTATCCTCCAGGTCGAGTACGCTTTTCCGTTCGCACAAGCCGAGACCGAATTTCTGAAGGCCTTCGTCCAAGTGGCAGGCTACCTGGACTTCGGTCGAATTGGCGTGCTTGCCGGCAGCTTCCGGGTGGGTGCAATCGAGCCACTGAACGAAGCGGTGATCGATTCGGTGCTTCCGCCCGACCTACCGTCCCGCTACATCCCGATCTCGGAGCGATTCTTTGCCGGCGGTCGCACGACCCACCGAGCCTACAAGCGAGATCGACTGGGCATTCCGGGCGAGACCCTCATCGCAGATCCCGATGCCCCGCCCGACGACGAGCTGGATGCCAGCTCACTGGCCGCGGCCGGTGGCAACGGTTTGCTGATCGCCAATCTCGAGTATCGTTTCCCGATCGCGGGACCGATCGGTGGGACCCTGTTCGGCGACTTCGGGAATCTCTGGGCGGACTGGCGGAGTATCAATGTCGCAGAGGGCAAGCCGGGTATCGGCACCGGTATTCGCTATTCCTCACCGATCGGACCGATTCGGGTCGAGGTTGGCTACAAGTTGGATCCCCTTCCGGGTGAAGACGACTGGGTCCTCCTGTTCAGTGTCGGCAACGCCTTCTAGCCCGCATGAATCCTGCCCGCTGGCGCTCTTGACCCTCGGCTGGACGATGGGTAGACTTTCTGCCATTGGAGCCCGCAACGGGGCTCCTTTGCCGAATCCGGGCCCGACGAATTCTCCCGTCACTTAAACGCGAAACGTCGCTTGCACAGGATGGGTGTGCTTTGGCGCGAGCTCGGAACGCACCAACCTTGAATCTTGGAGAAGGATCGATCATGACTCATTTGAATAGCCCCCACGGCGGGAAGCTCGTCGATCTGCTGGCCACGGATGAGCGCCGAGAGGAGTTGAAGAAGGCATCCAGGGACTGGGTTTCCTGGGATCTCACGCCGCGTCAGCTCTGTGATCTCGAACTGCTGATGAATGGTGGCTTCTCACCGCTCGAGAGCTTCATGGGCAGAGAGGACTTCGAGTCCGTTTGCGCCGGGATGCGCCTGGCCGATGGCACGCTGTGGCCTTTGCCGATCACGCTGGACATCACCGAAGTGGTCGCCGATCAGGTAGCTCCCGGCGAGCCCCTGGTTCTCAGGGACCCCGAGGGAACCATGCTGGCGGTGCTGTGGCTCGACGATCGGTGGGAGTTGGACCGGGAATCCAAGGCCAAAGCCGTCTACGGAACTCTGGATCGCAAGCACCCCGGAGTCGCTCATCTCTTCGAGCGCACCAACAACATCGCCGTTGGTGGCCGCCTCGAGGGCGTGGAGATGCCGTTTCACTACGACTTCGTTCGGCTGCGCCTGACGCCCAACCAGGTTCGCAGTCGTTTCTCCAAGCTGGGCTGGAAGAGGGTCGTCGCCTTCCAGACCAGAAACCCGATGCACCGGGCACACTTCGAGCTGACCCTGCGAGCTGCCCGAGAGCACGAGGCCAACTTACTCATCCATCCGGTCGTCGGTATGACCAAGCCCGGAGATGTCGATCACTACACCCGGGTGCGCTGCTATCAGTCGGTGCTGGATCGCTATCCGACCAATACAGCCATGCTCTCGCTGTTGCCTTTGGCAATGCGCATGGGTGGCCCGCGCGAGGCCTTGTTGCACGCCATCATTCGCAAGAACTACGGCTGCACGCACTTCATCGTCGGACGGGATCACGCGGGACCAGGAAACGATTCGAAGGGCGAGCCCTTCTACGACCCGTACGGTGCCCAGGAGTTGATGCGCGAGCATCAGGCGGAGCTGGGTATAGAGATGGTCCCTTTCAAGATGGTCGTCTATGTGGAAGATCAGGACGCCTACCAGCCCATTGACGAAGTGGCAAAAGGGGCTCGTACCCTGAGCCTTTCCGGCACCGACCTGCGGGAGAGGCTGGCTAACGGCCGCGAGATTCCAGAGTGGTTCACCTTTGGCGAGGTGGCCGATCAGCTCCGTCGTACCCATCCGCCGCGGCACAAGCAGGGCTTGACGGTCTTTTTCACTGGTCTGTCGGGATCTGGAAAGTCGACGGTGGCCAACGTCCTGATGGTCAAGTTACTGGAGATGGGTGGTCGACCCGTCACGTTGCTCGATGGCGACATCGTACGGAAGAACCTCTCATCCGAGTTGGGCTTCTCCAAGGAGCACCGCGATCTCAACATCCAGCGCATCGGTTTCGTGGCCTCTGAGATCACCAAGAACGGTGGCATCGCGATATGCGCCCCCATCGCTCCCTACGACTCGGTTCGAACACAAGTGGCCGAGATGGTCCGCCCAGGCGGCGGCTTTGTCCTGGTCCACGTTGCAACGGCCCTGGAGATCTGTGAACAACGGGATCGTAAAGGGCTTTACGCCAAAGCCAGGGCCGGTATCATCAAGCAGTTCACCGGCATCTCCGACCCCTATGAGGTGCCTGAGAACCCCGAGGTCTCCATCGATTCCGGGGTCCTGTCACCCGAAGAGGCGGCACAGCAGATCATTCTGTATCTCGAGCGGGAAGGTTTCGTCGGAGCCTCGACTGACGGCTGAAGGAAGCTAGGAGCCAGGAAGATGAGCCGAGAAGAAGATCTGGCAAGGATAGAGCAGGCCCTCCGCCTCGCCGAAAAGGTACTCGAGCCCTTTACTCCCGGTGCAATTGCCGTCGAGCGAAAGGCCGGGGGAGATCCGGTGACCGAGGCCGACTGGCGGGTCAACGAGACCCTTTACAACGCCCTGCCTCGTGAGGGCGAAGGCTGGCTCTCCGAGGAGACTGTGGACGATCTGGAGCGCCTCGATAAATCACGGGTTTGGGTCGTGGATCCCCTCGACGGGACGCGCGAGTTCGTCGAGGGACTGCCCGAGTGGAGTGTCTCGGTGGGTCTGGTGGAGAACGGCCAACCCGTAGCTGGTGGAATCCTGAACCCCGCCACTGGGCAGCTGGTCATCGGCGCTCTGGGACATGGCGTGACGCTCAACGGCGAGGAAGCGAGGGTGAGCGACCGCACTGACCTGCAAGGTGCAGTCGTCATGGCGAGTCGCAGCGAGGTGCGCCGGGGCGAGTGGAAGCGCTTCGAGGATCAGGGCTTCGAGGTCAAGGCCTGTGGGTCCGTGGCCTACAAGCTGGCCATGGTGGCGGCGGGACAGGTCGACGCAACCTGGACGTTGGTTCCCAAGAACGAATGGGACGTGGTCGCCGGTGTGGCGCTGGTCAGAGCCGCAGGAGGTCAGATCGAGGTGCTGGACGAGCCCCAGCGTGGTTTCAACCAGAGAGTTCCCCTGATGCCCGGTCTACTGGCCTTCGGTCCGACTCTTCGCGACAGCATTCAGGAAGTCATCGCTCGTACCGCCATCACGGACTAACTCGCTCGACTCGACAGTATGCCCGCAGTCACCCGCGCCCTTGGAGTGTCGACACTCGCTCTGATCGTCGGCTCCGTTGCGGGGTGTGGGCCAGCTCGGGAGCGGCCGATAGGCTTCGACAACGTCGTTCTGGTCACGATCGACACCCTGCGAGCCGATCACCTGGGAGCCTATGGTTATCCCCGCCCGGTGTCGCCCTTCATCGACTCTCTTGCCGCTGAAGGAGTGCGCTTCGACCGCACCATCGCTTCGAGCTCGCATACCGCACCCTCCCACACCTCGATCTTCACCGCGCAACATCCGGCCCGCCACGGTGTCCTTTTCAACGGGGTCAAGCTCCAGCCGGGAATCCCCACTCTGGCCTCCACCTTTCGCGACGCCGGATTCGACACGGCCGCCTTTGCCAGCGTTCGATTTCTGCGCGGCTCAGCCAGGGGGTTCGAGACGCGCAACTTCCACAGCCGGGCTGGCTTCAGAAGGGCCGAGCGAACGGTCGACCGCGCGCTGGAGTGGTTCGAGTCTCGGGATGGGGACTCCAGGTTCTTTCTCTGGGTCCATTTCTTCGACGTCCACAGCTCGAACGAGAAGGCGCGACCTCCAGCCGACCTGCTGGAAGTGATGCGGCAGGATTCCCGACAACGAGGTGAAGATCTCAGAGGGTTTCTGATTCAACGACACGGAATTTCATCGGCCTTTCTGGATGGGGAAAAGAGTCGTTTTTCAGGGATGGGGAGCTTCGAACGCTTCGATCGCTACGATGCGCAAATCGCCTCCGTCGATCGGCAGCTACGCCGACTATTCGAAGGTCTGCAAAGCTCGAGCCAGCGCTCCAAAACGCTCTTCGTAGTGACCGCTGACCATGGCGAGGGACTGGGGAGCCACCAGTACATCGGGCACGGCAAGCATCTGTATGGGGAACAGATTTGGGTACCGATGATCCTCTATGGCGGGGATGGTAGCTTCACTCCACGGATCATCGAACAGCGTGTTAGGCATGTCGATCTCTTCCCGACGATTGCCGAGCTTGCCGGTGTGGCTGTGGACGCCGATGCCCTGGAGCTCGAGGGGCGATCTCTCGTGCCACTGATGAGAGGGGTGAAGTCGGAAATTGTCGAGCCAGCGTTCTCTCAGCGTCGCCCGGCGGACATGGTGCGACTTCGGGGCGGATGGCCGGATGAGCTGGTGCTCGTGGCGCAAGTGGATCGCTTCAAATACATCCTGCACAGCGTGGGGGATGACGAGCTCTACGATCTGGCGGCCGATCCTCTGGAACTCGACAATCTGATCGGAACCGGCCTGCCGGAGGAGGACGAGCTGGCGGGCTGGCTGGCCCGCAAGTACCAGTGGATGGTGGAGCATCCCCTCTCTGAGTCTCCCAATGGCGTGCAGATCGAGTCGGAGTACGTTGAAGAGCTCAAAGCCCTCGGATACTTGAACTAGCGCCATGGGTTGAGCAGGCATGGCTCAATCTCATGGCGTCGTGTATGGGCGTCCCGGGTGCCGCTCTGAATCTTAGTCATCTAGGCTAAGATTTGAAAACTTTTGCTTGACAGGAAATATTCTAGAACTTACAATTTGTTAGCAGTCTCGGTTGACGAGTGCTAATCGACTCGACCACGAGATCTCTAAACAACTGATAATAAACAACTTCTTTAACTATAGGAGGTAGGGAAGTGTCTGTGAACATTCGACCATTGCACGATCGAGTACTCGCCAAGCGGAGCGAGGAAGGTGAGCAGGTCCGTGGCGGAATCATCATTCCGGATACGGCCAAGGAAAAGCCCCAGGAGGCCGAGATCATCGCCGTCGGCCCCGGCAAGGTTCAGGAAGATGGCAAGCGCGCTCCCATGGATGTGAAGGCGGGCGACAAGGTCCTGATCGGCAAGTACTCGGGCAGCGAGATCAAGATCGACGACGAAGACTACGTGATTCTGCGTGAGGACGAGATCCTCGCGGTTGTCAGCTAATCGCGGCGCGTACTTCAAGAACTTGCATATTTCAGAATTTCTGGAGGAATAACGAATATGGCTGCAAAGCAGATTACCTATGCTGAGGAGGCGCGCGGCGCCATGCTCAAAGGCGTCAACAAGCTGGCCGACGCCGTCAAAGTGACCCTGGGTCCAAAGGGTCGCAACGTTGTGATCGAGAAGAAGTTCGGCTCTCCGACGAGCACCAAGGATGGTGTGACGGTCGCCAAGGAGATCGAGCTGTCCGACCCGCTGGAGAACATGGGTGCGCAGATGGTGCGCGAGGTTGCTTCCAAGACCTCCGATGTGGCCGGTGACGGCACCACCACCGCAACCGTGCTGGCCCAGGCCATCTTCCGCGAGGGTTCGAAGAATGTCACCGCCGGCGCCAATCCCATGGAGCTGAAGCGGGGCATCGAGATGGCAGTCAGCGCTGCCGTCGAGGCCATCGACAAGCTCTCCAAGCCGGTCAGCGGCGAGGAGATTGCTCACGTCGGTACCATCTCTGCCAACAACGACGCGGAGATCGGCAAGATCATCGCCGAGGCGATGGAGAAGGTGGGCAAGGATGGTGTGATCACCGTCGAGGAGGCCCAGGGCCTGGATACTACTCTCGAGGTGGTTGAGGGCATGTTGTTCGATCGTGGCTATCTGTCACCCTACTTCGTCACCGACCCCGAGCGGATGGAAGCCGTCATCGAGAACGCCAAGATCCTGCTGCACGAGAAGAAGATCAGCTCGATGAAGGACCTGCTGCCGATTCTCGAGCAGGTTGCCAAGCAGGGCCGCCCGCTCCTGATCATTGCCGAGGACGTGGAGGGTGAAGCCCTGGCTACGGTGGTGGTCAACAAGCTGCGCGGCACGCTGCAGGTAACCGCCGTCAAAGCGCCCGGCTTCGGTGACCGTCGCAAGGCCATGCTGGAGGACATCGCGATCCTCACCGGCGGCCGCGTGATCACCGAGGATCTCGGCATCAAGCTCGAGAACGTCACCTGGGAAGATCTGGGCGAGGCCAAGAAGCTCGTCATTACCAAGGACGACACCACCATCGTCACCGATTCCGACGACCCGAAACGGCGCGAGGCCATTGCCGGTCGCGTCAAGCAGATCCGCAACCAGATCGAGGAGACCTCCTCGGACTACGACCGCGAGAAGCTGCAGGAGCGGTTGGCGAAGCTGGTCGGCGGCGTGGCCGTCATCAAGGTCGGTGCCGCCACCGAGAGCGAGATGAAGGAGAAGAAGGCGCGCGTCGAGGATGCCATGCATGCCACCAAGGCTGCCGTGGAGGAGGGTATCGTGCCGGGCGGTGGCGTTGCCTTGTTGCGGGCCGTCTCGGCGATCGACAAAGTCGAGCCCGAGACCCACGACCTGAAGGTCGGCGTCCAGATTGTCCGCCGGGCTCTCGAAGAGCCGACTCGCCAGCTCGTCAACAACGCTGGCGAAGAGGGTGCGGTCGTTGTCCGTGAGCTGGCCGGCACCAAGGGCAACACCGGCTACAACGCAGCGAATGGCAAGATCGAGGACCTGGTGAAAGCCGGTGTCATCGATCCCGCCAAGGTCACCAAGACGGCGCTGCTGAATGCCTCTTCGATCGCCGGTCTCATGCTCATCACCGAGGCCCTCGTCTCCGAGATCAAGGAGAAGGACGACGCTCCTGCAATGCCGGGTGGCATGCCGGGCGGTGGCATGGGCGACATGTACTAATCGCGTCTTTGACGCTTTGTATAGTGGCCGGTCCCCCCGAATGGACCTCTACGAGATAGCGGTCATCTGTTCGGAGCCCCGAGCCCCTACGCCCCCAGGCCTCAACCCCTGTTCTTGAACCACCTAGCCGTGCGCGAGATGCCTTCGGAGAGGGGGAGGGGAGTAGCCACTCGGAGCTCGGATCGGAGGAGGGTGGCGTCCACGGAGGATCGGCGCTGCTCGCCGGGCATACCGGGGCCGTGGCTGGCCGCGCGATCATGACCGAGGGAGGACGCTATCTCGCGGTAGAGCTCGAGCACGTCTGTCTCCAAACCGGTGCCGACGTTGTAGATGTGAAACCCGGGCCGATCCAGAGCAGCGAGATTGGCCGCGACCACGTCAGAGACGTGAATGTAGTCGCGGGTCTGCAGCCCGTCTCCGTTGATGGTCGCTGTCTCACCGCTCAGAA
>CAMYLC010000190.1 GCA_947259195.1 Thermoanaerobaculia bacterium
TATCTGGTCTCCGGCCTGACCGCCGGCGCGGTCAAAGGCTAAACACGTTCAAAGGAGGTATGCAATGAGACAGATCGTACGCAACATGGCCGTTGCCGCTTTCGCCTTCCTCGTGATGGTGGCGGTAGCACCTGCACAGGAGGTCTGCTTCGACGATCCTACTGGCGACGACAAGGGTCCTGGGGAGTATGTCTATCCGACCGATGCCGTCTACACCAAGGGATCGTTCGATATGACCAAGTTCTGCCTGAAGGTCAAAGGCAGCAAGGCGAATGTCGAAGTGTCGGTGAACTCCAATCTGCAGGATCCCTGGGGCATGGATGTCGGGTTCGCGGTGCAGATGTTCTTCGTCTATATCGACAACGCCGAGGGTGGCCACACCGAAGGCCTGCCGGGTACCAACCATCTGTTTCCCGAAGATCAGGCCTGGGACAAGGTGATCATTCTCTCTCCGCAACAGCTCGGCATGGTCAAGAACGAGATCGAGGCCAAGGCCGCCGACTGGAAGGACGACATCATCGTTCCGAGCCGCACCAAGGGCGCCGGCCGGACGGTCAGCGGTTCGGTCAAGATGGCCGATCTCGGTGAGGGTGATCCCGCCACCTGGGGCTACCAGGTGATCGTGCAATCGAACGAGGGTTTTCCGGCCGAGACCGATCTGCTTACCCGCAAAGTAAACGAGTTCGAGGGCCAGCATCGCTACGGTGGCGGCACCGACTACGACTGCGATCCCCACGTCATGGACATTCTGGGCGATCACGCCTGGCTCGCCTACGAGTGCGAGGCCGACGGGACGCCGAAGACGATGGCCACTGTCGGCATGGTGAAGAGGTAGCCGGATTCTGTCTCCACAATCGTGGAAGGAGGTTTATCGATGACTAGAAAGACCTTTGCAATCGCCCTGATCGCGATCGGCGCGGTGGCTTTCTCGACGGTGTCCCTGTACGCGGCCGACACCAAGCCCTTTACGATCGACGGCGTCAACTACACCAAGTGGCTGTGGGGCACGAGCCGCCGCGATGGCTCGCTCTACAACTTCACGACGATTCCGGGTGAGGGATCGGGCGACAACGGTCAGGGCACCGAGCTCGAGCTGTTGGTCTCCGCCAAGCCCTCCAGCAAGATCGAGGTCAGCGGCCGCATGAAGGCCCGCTTCAACCAAAACTTCTGGACCAACTTCGGTGGTTTTGGCACCAGTGGAGGTACACCCGGAACCTCAGAGTGCTTGAGCGGCGATTGCGGCGAGTTCGATTCGCGCTCGGCGCAGTACGTCAAGTTTCGCGGCCTGACCATCACCATCACCCCAGGTTACAAGTGGCTCGATACCGCGACGATCGGCTCGAGCGACTTCGGCATGTTCGATGCCTTCACTATCGGTAAGATCCGGTACATCGATCGAGATAACGGGGCCGGCCTGATCTTCCAGGGGGCGTTTGCCGACCGCAAGGTGGGCTATGACTTCGTGCGCATCTCGCTGCCACGTCTGTGGGCGGGCCCGGACTTCAACACTGGCGACTACAACGTTCAGGACGCTGGCTACGGTCTACAGCTGCGTTTCAATCCCGACACGCCGATGTTCGACGGTGCCTTGATCTATAGTTGGGTCAACGACATCGAGGTCGACGCGAGAGATGTCCTCTTCGACGACGGTGTCGATGTGACCAGCCGCTCCGACAACACGGTCTGGGGCCTGCGTCTCGGGATCCACCCGAGTCAGATGTTCGATATCCGCGCTGCCTATTACGACTCTGATTCGAAGCTGAATTGCGATCTGGCGTCGTGCGAGTTCTTCGGTATCTCCGGTTTCTCGCCGATCATCGGCGGCGAAAATAGCGATTCGGCCTGGTACGCTGATTTCGATATCAACGATCCGTTCAAGGTAGGCGTGAATTTCAACATTCAAGCCTTCGATATCGGTGCCGAATATGTTTCGACGCTGGCGGCACGGCGTGAATCCGACGTGCTACTGACCGAAGGTCACGACAGCGCCTTCCTGTTTCCGGGCCCTGACAACTCGGCCTTTGGTGTCTTCGCGGGCAACTTTACTCAAATGGGCATCGGCGGCTGGCAGGGTACCGCCCAGCAGGTCGCGACCATCAACGCCGATAACGAGTTCACCGACTTCGACGAGCCGATGGCGGAAACCGCGATCGGCTGGAAGGGCGTAACGGTCCTGATTCCCTGGACCATCGGCGATCTGGATCTTTCCGGCGAATACACCTACATCGACTACAACACCAACTGGCAGGCCTGGGGATCTCCTGACCAACCGGTGCTGACCACGAAGTATCCGAACTTCGAATCGGATGCCGGAGTTGTCTCATTTCGCAATGCCTACGCTCCCTTCCAAGACCGCGAAAGCGATCTTCTGGTGCTCAAGGGCAAGTACTACTTCGACGTTGGCAATGGCCTGGAGATCTTCGGTAAGTTGAAGTGGATCAATGAGACCGACAAGCGGATGACCGACCCGCGCTTCCTGCCCTACCTGCCGGGTGACTGCCCGGGTGGTGGCGTCGAGTGCTCCAACAATGCCCGACCAGACAACGCCAGCACCAACGATCTATACGGCAACCCGCCGGTAATCACCAACGATCTGGGTCAGACGGGCTACCAGTGGAAGCCGTTCGACAGCGTCTCGGACGACGACAAGGATCTGGACTACTTCCATTGGATCCTCGGGGCCAGCTACCAGCTCACCGACGAGCTCTGGGGCTCGCTTGCGTGGGAGAGCTACGACGTCACGCTGCTGGACGGCAACACCGCCTTCCAGGCCTATCAGCTGCATCTCATGTCGTCGGGAGACATCGACAAGAACAAGCTGATCCTGATCCTGAAGTACAACGTCGGTGGTGCCGAGATCGGTTTCAACTACGAGTACAACACCGAGGACTTCAAGCCGAACTTCGGAGGCGGCTTCGTTCCCACCTTCGCGGACGCGGAGACGGCCGCGACCTTTGGGCTACCTGAGGGTTCCCCCGGATTCTCTGGTCGCTTCGGCGGCTGGAATTCTCTGCTCGACCGGAGTGGTACACAGCAGCGCTTGAAGGCGTTTCTGAAGCTGCGCTTCTAGCGCGGCGAGTGTTCTAACATAGGGGTCCGGCGTCGCCGGCTGCGCGCCGGGCCCCTTCTTTCACAAAGCTCGAACTGACTCGCGGAGACTCACGCCATGGCCAGACGAAACAACAAGACACTCATTCTGACTCTCGTCCTGTGCCTGGTGGCGAGCCTCGGGCTGTCGACGCAGGCACCGGCGCAGTCTAAAAAGACCCTCTTCAAGCTCGAGGATCCGTTCGGGGATGACTACGGCGAAGGACGGCTCGTCTATCCCTTGATCTCAGATTTCGAGAAAGGGGACCTGGACCTGCTTTCCCTGACGGCCAGACGCGTTTCCGGAGGCACTCGATTCGAGGCCTTGTTCGCCAAGGAGATCAAGAAGGCCGACCGTGAGTCGGTCGATGATCTCGGCACCCAGCTCAACGCGATCGCCCGCTACGGTTTCTATACCTTCAACATCGACATCTATGTCGACAAGGATCGCGAGCCGGGCTCGGGCCTGATCCGGATGTTGCCGGGGCGCGAAGCGGAGGTCACCCCAGAATTCGCCTGGGAGCGGGTCGTCTGCTTGACGCCGTTGCCGAACGAGGCCTCGGCGCGCCTGAGACGGTTGGTCGTCAACAGCATGAAACGTACGATGATGGACGAGAGCGAAGGGCGGCTCGACGAGGAGGCGCTCGAGGAGTTCAAGGACTCGGTTCCGGCCGACATCGAGGAGAAGGCCTTCTTTCCGACTCGTGTCAACGTGCGCAATCGGATGATCGAGTTCACCGTTCCCGACAGCTTCCTGGGCGGCCCTGCCGACCCCAACTGGGGCTACGTCGTCGTCATCACAGCCGCCGACATCATCCAGAGCATCGATATGAGCAAGGCCGCCTATCTCGGCAGGAAGAGCCGAGAGCGGTTCATGGCACTGCCAGTCTCGCCCGGCACTTGGCAGAATCGCCTCGGCGGAGGCCGCGAGGGCGAGGCGATCCAGCCCCCCATCATGGACATGCTCGTGCCCACGGGAGCGAGCCAGGAGGTTCTGCTCGATGACTACAGCACGAAGCAGAACCGACCCGCCCGGCTGCCCGGTATCGTCCCGGCGCAGGACTCGTCCGGCTCCTAGCACCGGCGACCGAGGAATCCCTCTTGAGCCGATTCGACGCCGCGCGTCGGACCGCCCTGATTCGGGAGCTCCTTCGGCCTCTGCGAAAGCAGCCACGGGATCTGCTGTCGTTCGATGAGATTCGCCGACAGCTGCATCTGAAGCATCTGGTCGACCGCGGTATTCAAGACATCCCGGTCGATCGCATCGTCGGGTCCCTGGGCCGGGCGGACGAGTTCGATCGCGAGTTCCTGCCGCGCCGCGAGGCTCTGCGCGAGCGGTGGGAGCAGATCGAGGACCTGGCGGAGGGCCCGACCGGCTTTCCGCCAGTCGAGCTCTACAAGGTCGGTGACGCCTACTTCGTCGTCGATGGGCACCACCGCGTCTCGGTGGCCCGCTCCTTGGAGGCGCCGACGATCGAGGCGCGAGTGCAGGAGTTCCAGACCTCGGTACCTCTCGGCGCCGACGACTCTCCCGACGAGATCGTCCTCAAACAGGGGCTGGCCGATTTCCTGGAGGCGACGGCCCTCGAGGCCAGCGACTTCGAGAGCTTTCGCGCGACTCTGCCCTACGCCTATCAGCGGCTCCTCGAGCACATCTGCGTCCACGGCTACTACCTGGGAATCGAAAACGAGCGTCCGTTCGACTGGCAGGAGGCGGTCGAGTCCTGGCGCGACCTGGTCTTCCGACCGACGCTCGAGACCATCCGTCGTCACGACCTGATGAGCGCGTTTCCCGACCGGACAGAGACCGACCTCTATCTCTATGTGATGGACAACCTCCACTTCCTGCGTGAGGAATACGGTCCGGCAGCCCCACAACCGGACGAGGCGGTGCGGGACCTGAAGCGCTCCCAGGCTCGAGACGACTCACTGCTCGACCGCTTGACCCGTCGCCGAACCCAGGACCCCTGAGAATCGACCCGCCTGCCGCGCATGTTGGCGGCAGAAGAAAGCCAGGGTAGCGAAGTGACTCAGGTCGACTGGACAGCAGCCAGCTGAGGTAGGTAGATCGAATCGGCGCTCTCACAACGCTCCACAACCTGCGGCACCCCTCGGCAGATGTCGGAGTTGCTTTAGGTGTTGAGGGCCAACCTCACCGCCAGAGGTCTTCATCGATCCGATCAAGGTCCTCCGATTTCGTGGAGTCGATCAGTCCCGGCCGCGGAGCTCGGCAGCCCAGTTCTGGATCAGCATAAGGCGACTGGGAGAGGCGCTTCCTTCCGCAAATCGGGATAAGAAGAAGCTTGTCCATTCGCACCCACTCCGTAGGGCGCGAATCGGACTGCGTCGAGGACCGGCAGCGAGAAAATACCTTCCATCAGCTTGACGGGAGCTCCAAGACTGAGCGGTTCCCGGTCGATGACCTCGACCGCCATGATGGCCTCGCCTTCGACGTAGAAGATCTCGTTTCCATCCCGCGACCAGAAAGGGATCGCCCGTCGCCTCCAGCTTCGACTCCGAGAACGGCAGGGCCCACACTCCCGGTGTCGTCGTCGAGCGGAAGAATAGCAGGTAGCCGGGCGGCGAATACGCCACCGACTGGATCGGATCTTGGTCCGTGCCAGCCCCCGGTTCGAGCGCCTTGGCGAGACCGAAGTCCAGCACCTTGACCGTGCCGCCCGGCGTCAACTTGACGTTGGCCGGTTTGAGATCCCGGTGGACGATCCCCTGCTCGTGGGCCTCCTCGAGGGCGTCGGGATTCTACTGCTAACGGGCGGGGGCAAGCCCCATCCCTACACGGCGGTTTCGATGCAGGGGAGCCCCTTGCGGGCTCCCGACCGTCGGTTTCGCCTACTCGGTTCCCGAGGTAAGCAGCCAGATGTCGGCTTCGGTGACTCGGCGGCTGAAGACGACCTGGGTTCCGTCGCCGGAGATACGGGGCGGGCCAATGACATCCCGCGGAACGGAGAACACCTCCTCCGTCTCCTTCGTCTCGCGGTCGACGACGAAGAACCGCTTGCCCTCGTAAACGAACATCAGTCGTCGGCTGTCCGGCAACCAGACCGGCCACTCGCCGAAGTCCGTCAGGCGGTTGTAGGTCTGCTCCTCGAGCGAGTACACAATCACACCTGTGCCGGGGTATCCAGCCTGCCCCGTCAGCATGGTTCCGTCGGGCGACCAGGAGGTAACGACCATCGGTGGCCCCGAGTCCTGCACAGGCGGCAGAATCTGCGGCGTTTGCTCGGCAGAAGAACGATTCGGGTCGATGATCGCGGTGGTTGCGTTCGGACCGAGGCTGTTCATCGCCGCGATTTTCGAGCCGTCGGGCGACCAGGCGAGGAGACTGACACCCGGGGCCATCTCCGTGAGCTGCAGGAGATCACTCCCATCCCGGCGGATCTTCCACACCTGGAGCGTTCCGCTGCGATCCGAGAAGAAAGCGACCCACTCACCGTCCGGCGACCAACGGGGAACCCTATCCATCGCCGCGTCGCCGGTGAGCTGCCGCAGGCCCGAGCCGTCGACCCGACAGAGATAGACATCACCCTCCGGTCGGGCGCGGGTGTAGAAGACCACCCACTCTCCGTCGGCAGAGATGTCTGCCGACGAGAACTGGATCGATCCCGCCGTGACCCACTGAGAATCGCCAGTGGGCATCTCCGTGACCGGATTCAAGGTGAGACGCTGGATGTTCTGGGTCATCAGCACCGAGCTGTACGCGATCCGGCTGCCTTCTCCGGAAAGAGCCGGATGTGCCAGGTAGGTCGCGGGCGTCGTCAGCGGCTCGGGCTCACCCCTAGCCTGGCCGGACTTCTCGTCGACGGCAACGCGCCACAGATTCATGCTGCCGCTGCGATCGCTCGCGAAGTAGATGTACCTACCATCTGGCGACCACGCTGGCCCCCAGTCAGTTGCAGGATCGGTGGTCACAGCGACTCTCTCTCCCCCACCGGCGGGTACCGTAACGATATCCATTTGAGTGAGGTCGCCCAGCCGGGATACAAACGCGATTCGCTCGCCGCTCGGTGACCACTTCGGTACAACTCCGTCGTCGTCGACCAGCTGACGTACCTCGCCTGTGGCGACTTCTGCCACCCAGATCGAGCTGTGCCCTTCCCAATTGAGGGGGTTGAGGCCCTCGCTCTCCGTCGAATAGACCAACTGAGTGCCATCCGGGGACCAGGAAGGGTTGAATCCGTCTCGAGTCACTCGCCGCGCCGCTTCGCCAGTCCGCCCCATGACGAAGATGCCACCTCCTTCACGGCTCGAGTGAAAAGCGACCCTCTCACCGTCCGGTGAGAAGGCCGGCTGCAGGTTGTCCGCGCCCGAGTCCTCGGTGAGATTGAAGGGCTTCTGGCCACTCACGCTTTGCAGGAAGATGTCTTGGTTCTCCGGACCCTCGCCGGAGTAGACCACCCACTGACCGTCCGGGGACAGGCTTGGGATCTGCTCGATTCCGGGTTGCGAAGTCAGCTGCTTGTGGTTGAGCCGCGCGGCCAGAGGTGCCCGGGGCTCGTCGACCTTTTTCCGGTCGAAGAACACGTAGTACACCGCGAAGACCATGCCCCACACCATCCCGAGTGCCCCCAGCCAGTAGTACCAGCGACTCCGGCGTGGCGGAAAGACCTCCCTGGGCGCGGCCGGCGTCTCGGCCTCGGGTGTGGAAGTGGGAAGCTGTCCGGTTGGCACTTTCGCCAACACTCGCTCGACGGCGGCCTCGATCTCCTCGGACGCGGTTCCCCCGATCTTGTTCTGCACATCCCGCAGCTCGAGCCAGATCTGATCCGTCGACTGGTAGCGCAGCAGCGGGTCCTTCTCCAGGCACCGCTGCAGGATCAGATTCAACTGCTCGGGCAGTTCGGGTTTGATCTCGCTGGCAGCCGTCGGTGCATCGCGCAGCATGCTCGACATCAGGGCTGCTGTGTTCGGCGCCTGGAAGGGCCGCTCGCCGCAGAGCATCTCGTGGAGCATGATGCCCAGCGAGAAGATGTCGGTGCGGTGATCCACCGCTTCACCCTGGATCTGCTCAGGCGACATATACGGAATCGTGCCGAGGATGACCCCTTCCTGCGTCATCGCTTCGGTCGCCATCAGGCTGGTTCCCTCGTCGAAGTCCGTCCGACGCAGCTTGGCGAGGCCGAAGTCCAGAACCTTGACGCGCCCCTCCTGATCGATCATCTCGTGGGCTGGCTTGAGGTCGCGGTGGACGACACCCTGGTCGTGAGCCACCCTCAGGGCCTCGGTCAGGGAGATGGCGATCTTGAGGACCCTGTTGACCGACATTCCGTCGGCGGAAATCAGGTCGGCAAGGGGCTTGCCCTCGACCAACTGCATGGTGAGGAAATGGTTGCCGTTGGCCTCTTCTACACTGTAGAGCGTAACGATATTGGGGTGGTCCAGGGCCGCGAGCGTCTCCGCCTCTCTCTGGAATCGCTCGAGCTTGTCCTGGCTTCCAGCCACCTCGGGAGGCAGCAGCTTGAGAGCAACGTGACGCTTGAGATTGATGTCCTCGGCCCGGTAGACCTCCCCATCCCACCCTCGCCGAGCTTGGCGAGGATGCGATAGTGGGACAGGGTCGTGCCGATCATCACGCCGTCTGGCCGGCAGGGACGCCGGCCCCCTCCAAGAGTTTTGCCTCGGGTGCGCACTATCTTACGCGATCCGGCCAACAGCCGGCTCTCGGAGCCGTTGACATCCTGCAAGCGACCCCGCTACACTGCCAAACGAACGTTCGGTTTGCTTTACGCCCAAATGGCCCAGACCACGCGAGAAGCGAGGTCGCAGGCGTCGATCTCGCGAGCCCTGGACACCGCGCTCGAGCTCTTCTCGAGCCAGGGCTTCGGTGCGACCTCGATGCGGCAGATTGCCGAGGAGTCCGGCATCTCGGTCGGCAATCTCTACCACCACTTCCCCAGCAAGGAGGCGATGTTTCATCGCTTGATCCAGGACTACTGGAAACAGATCCAGGATCCCGATCATCCGCTCATGCAACTGTTCCAGAGGGCGGCTTTTCCGGCGGACCTCGCAGAGATGGCCGAGGTCATCGAGCAGGTCGTTGAAGAGAACGCCTCCTACATCCTGCTCTTCTACGTCGACGTCATCGAGTTTCGCGGCGAGCACATCCGCGCCTTCTACGCGGGCATGGCCAGGAACTTCCGGCAAGTCTATGGAGACAGCCTGGCCGAGCGCCAGAATGCCGGCGAGTTCGGCGATGTCGACCCACTGGTCGCCGTAATGGTGGCGACCCGCTGGTTCTTCTATTTCTACACCGTCGAGAAGTGCTTTGGGATGCCCATGCATCTCGGCATGGATCCACATAAGGCGACGGAGGAGTTCATCCGTCTGCTCCGCAATGGCCTGCTACCCCGGTCCGGTGGTGATGCCTCGACTGACCGGCCGTTGATTCGATAGGGAGATCGATGGAAGGCACTACGATCGACCGACAAGTTCGACCAGCCCATAGGGGGAGGTGCACGATGACGTATCACGATAGAAACAGCCCGCAGCCGGCCCGTCGCTTTCCGGGCCGTTCAGTCTGGTGGATCCTGGTCGGGGTCCTCCTCTTGGCAAGCGTTCCTGCGATAGCGCAGGTACCAGAGGAAGAGGTCAAAGAGGAGCCGACCGAACAGCCGGTGGGCGCCACGGAAGATGTTCGACAGGCGGTCGAGGACGAGATCGTAGTGACCGCCCGCAGACGCGAAGAGAACGTGCAAGAGGTGCCGATTGCAGTCTCTGTGATCACGGGCGAGACGCTTTCGGATGTCAAGGCCAAGGATGTCTCGGTGCTGCAGGACTACACCCCGAACATGTCGATCTATGAAGGCCGCAATCAGTCCACTACGATGACGGTGTTCCTGCGCGGCATCGGACAGGCCGATCCTCTCTGGGGCGTGGATCCGGGCGTCGGACTCTACTTCGATGACGTCTACTTCGCCCGGCCACAAGGCGCATTGCTGGACATCTTCGATGTTCAGCGGGTCGAGGTCTTGCGCGGTCCCCAAGGGACGCTGTACGGCAAAAACACCATCGGCGGTGCGATGAAGTACGTGAGTCGTCCGGCCACAGACACGCCGGAAGCCTCCGTCCTGCTCACCGGCGGCGAGTACTCCACCGCGGAGCTCCGGGCCAATGCAAGCGGCCCGCTGATCGAGGGCAAGCTGCGCGCCAAAGCCGCTGTCGCCTTTCTCAACCGCAATGGCTACGGCAGGAACCTCTTCACCGGAAATGACGTGTCTGACAAGGACACCACGGCCTATCGCATCGGCCTGGACTGGTTCCCCTCGGAGAAGGTGTCACTGAACTTCAGCTTTGACCACACGAAAGACTCCGCACAACCCAAGGGGCTGACTCGGCTGGAGGCCAATCCTCTCTGCCCGATCTTCCTGGGCGAGCCGTGCCCACCGGAGGACAACCTCTTCGATACCCGCAGCGGTCTGGAACCCAAGAACGGCACGACGTGGCAAGGGGGCCACTTGAACCTGCGATGGCTCATCAACGACGACTGGCTATTCAGGTCCATCACCGCCTATCGGGAGTCCGATACCGAGAACAACATCGACTTCGATACGACGGAGGCACCCATCACCGACGTCGAGGCCACCTATTTCGATGACCAGACCTCGCAGGAGTTTCAGTTCCTGTACGAAGGCGCGGGCAACCTGAGGGGCGTGCTCGGTCTTTACTATTTCGACGGTTTCGCCGGCGGGCTGGTCAAGAACAACTTCCTCAACGCCATCTTCGGCACGACGGACGGCGACACCAAGACCGAGTCGATCGCGGCTTTCGGTGACGGCAGCTATTCCTTCTCTCCGAGGTGGACCTTGAACTTCGGTCTGCGAGCCACACGCGAGAAGAAGACGGGTCGCGCGTTCAACGCGGGATACTCGGACGACACGTTCACCGAGATCACCGCCGTCACCGCCGACTACAACAAGAGCGTGACCTTCAACTCGCTCGCACCGAGGCTAGGCGTGGACTTTCAAATCAATCCCACGGTCATGACGTACGCCTCCTACAGCCGCGGTTTCAAGAGCGGGGGCTTCAACGTACGAGCCCAGGCGACCGTCTTTCCGGAGTCGGCCGAACCCTTCGACGACGAGATCCTCGACAACGTCGAGGTGGGTGTCAAATCGGTGTTGGCAAACCGTCAACTGCTGCTGAATGCTGCCGTGTTCTACGGCAAGTACACGGACATCCAGGTCAGCACCTTCACATCCTACGATTCCGACGGGGACGGGGTAGATGACGCCTTCTTCGGCGCTTTCGACAACGCGGGAGACGCCACGAACAAAGGCGTCGAGTTGGAGTACGACTGGAATCCACAGAACGTCGGCTGGTTCGCTCTGTCGGGCTTCGTGGCCTATCTGGATGCATCACCTGACGAGTTCTTGGACGAGAACGGAGACGGCTTCGTCGATACCCAGGTGATCACCAATGCGCCGGAGTGGACGAGTGCAATCTATGGGAAGTTCGACTTTCCGGCGTTCGGAGGGTTGATCTCGGGCAGCCTCGGGTACAGCTATCGGGCCGAGTCGGTGCTAACCAACGAGGGTGGCCCCGATCCGACGAACCCCACCCAACCGCTGCTGCCGATCGTGCAGCCAGCCTACGGCGTGTGGAACTCCTGGATCGGCTGGTTCTCGGGTGATGGCAAGTGGCGTTTCACGATCAACGGCTTCAACCTCGGCAACGAGGAGTATCTGACCAACGGCTACAACATTCCCGTGCTCGGACTCCTCCAGGGATCGTATGGCGCACCTCGCTCGATAACCGCAACATTCGGGTTCCACTACTTCTAGTCTGATGGAGCGAGGCTCGCCATGATTGAAACCGGACTTGCTGGAAAGGTAGTCATTGTCACGGGTGGCGCGGCCGGTATCGGCCGCGCCACCGCGCTGCGCTTCGCCTCCGAAGGAGCCCGGGTTGCGGCCTGGGACGTCGACAGCGAAGCAGCCGAGGCCCTGATCGGGGAGATCGAAAAAGGAGGTGGCGAGGGTCATTTCGCCACCGTCGACGTCGCGCAGGCCTCTCAGGTGGAAGCGGCAGTGGCCGCTTTGATCGACCGCTGGGGGCAGATCGACGTCCTCGTCAACAACGCCGGGATTCTGCGGGACTCTCAATTGGTCAAGTGGAAGGACGGCGAGGTCGTCTCCACCATGACCGACGAGGCCTTCGACGCCGTGATCGGAGTCAATCTAAAGGGTGTGTTTCTGTGCGCCAGGGCCGTGGCACCGCACATGATCCGTGCCGGCAGTGGAGCCATCCTCAACGCCTCGTCGGTCGTCGGGCTCTACGGCAATTTCGGGCAGACCAACTACGCCGCCACCAAAGCCGCGGTCATCAACATGACCCGTAGCTGGTCGCGCGAGTTGGGCCGCTTCAACATCCGCGTCAACGCCGTGGCGCCGGGCTTCATCGCCACCGAGATCCTGAAGAGCATGCCGCAGAAGATCCTCGACGGAATGGTGCAACACACACCGCTGCATCGCATGGGTACGCCCGAGGAGATCGCCGAGGTCTACCTCTGGCTCGCTTCCGATGCGGCCTCGTACGTCAGCGGCACGGTAATCTCCGTCGATGGAGGCCTGGTGGTCGGCACATAACGCGGTACGAGATCGTTGCAGCCATGGGCCGGTGCCTGACCGGTGCGGCCCACCGCATGCTGGCTGCTTGAAAGGCACGCTATGGCAGAGATGAGATGGAGCTTCGCAAAACGCCTGCTTCTGGCCGCGGTCCTGTTGCTACTCGTTGCCGCAGGCCTGTGGACCTACCAGATCTGGAAGCATCCATTGGCAGCGCACGTGAAAAAGACCCGTAGAGCGCTCGAGGCAGCAGGTCTCGAAAGGGCGGAAGCCCAGCTAGCGGGTCGCCGGCTCGTCTACTGGCAGGGGGGCGAGGGGCCGACGCTCGTGCTGCTGCACGGCGCCGGCGACCAGGCCGGAACCTGGTTCGAGATCGTCCCCACGCTGCTTCGGGACTATCGTCTGCTGATTCCGGACCTGCCTGGGCATGGCGAAAGCGAGCCGGAGGCGGGTCCGTTACCGATGGAGGAGATCCTTGCCGGGCTGGAAGCGCTGGTCGATGAGCGCAGCCAGGAGGGTCCACTCATCCTGGTGGGTAACTCGATGGGCGCCTGGCTGGCAACACTCGAGGCCTATCGACATCCCGAGAGCGTCAGCCGCGTCGTGCTCGTCAATGGCGGTGCCGTGAGCGGCGATCCCAACAACCCGAGTCTCGTGCCGGTCGACCGCGAGGCCGCCCGCCAGCTCATGGACATGCTGCGCGACCCGGCCAGCCCCAAGATTCCCGGGTTCGTGCTGGACGACATCGTTCGCCGGTCCGCCTCGGGGCCGATCGGCCGGATGCTGCAGGATCCCGAGAGCTTTATGGGCCTGCTTCTGGACGGTCGCCTGGGAGAGATCTCGACTCCGGTGGACATGGTCTGGGGCGAATCGGATCGGCTGATGAGCCTGAGCTATGCCGAGCGGATGCTGGCCGAGCTTCCCCGAGCTCGGCTCACCGGCGTGCCGGCCTGCGGGCACATTCCGCAGAGCGAGTGTCCGGAACGCCTGGCCGAGGCTCTCCTTGCGGTCCTGGAATCCGATCCGCCGGCAAGCGAGGTCCTTGTCGAGCCGGCATCTGGAATCGGTCTGATCCAGGGGGAAGCCAGCGATGATCCGCGGTGATGTTCTGGGAGAACGGGCACGACTGACGCCGGACAAGACGGCCCTGGTCCTGGCCGACTCGGGCGCGCGATTGAGCTACGCCGAGCTCGACCAGCGGGCACGCCGCTCGGCCCAGGCATGGCGCCAGAAGCTGGGGCTGGGAAAGGGAGATCGGGTGGGGATCCTGGCCCACAACCGTATCGAGTATCTCGATGCCTTCTTCGCGGCCGGCAAGTCGGGCGTCGTACTGGTAACACTGGGTACGCGCCTGACGCCCCACGAGCTGCAGCACATCGTCGAGGACAGCGGGATGCGAGCTCTGCTCTACGACGGTGAGTTTGCCGACACTGTTCGAGCCCTGCGCCAGCAGGTCGAGGTGGAGACCTGGATCGCCCTGGATGAGCCGGTCGACGGCTCCGACCCGCTCTACGAAACGCTGCTGGCCGAGGTCGATCCCGCTGGCTGGGTCCCGCCGCATATCGATCCGGAAGACACCTACTGCCTGCTCTACACCTCGGGTACCACCGGCCAACCGAAGGGCGTGGTCACGCCGCACAGGATGGTGGCCTGGAACGGCCTCAATACCGTTGCGAGCTGGCAGCTGAACGAAAACGACGTCAGCCCGATCTTCACGCCGCTCTACCACGCCGGTGGTCTCATGGCCTTCCTGACACCGCTGTTCACCATCGGCGGAACCATTGTTCTCCACCATGGATTCGACACCAGCGAGATCTGGCGCACGATCGAGCAGGAGAAATGCACGGTCGTGCTTGGGGTACCGACCATCTGGAAGATGCTGCTCGATGCACCCGAGTTCGAAACCGTCGATCTGAGTCACGTGCGGGCCTTCTACAGCGGCGGTGCGCCGTTGCCGCTCTACCTCATCGAGGCCTACCAGCAGAAGGGCGTCGTCTTCAAGCAGGGCTTCGGCATGACCGAGGTCGGGGTCAATTGCTTCGCTATGTCAGTTGCGGACTCCTACCACAAGGCCGGCTCGATCGGCCGCCCCATGATGTTCACCGAGGTGCGCCTGGTCGACGCGGAAGGCAATGATTTACCGACGGGTGAGGTGGGCGAAATGCTGTTCCGAGGTCCGCACGTCTCGAAAGGGTACTGGCACAACCCGGAGGCCACCGCGGCCGCCCTGGACATCGATGGGTGGTTCCATTCGGGGGATCTCGCCCGGTGTGACGAAGACGGCTTCTTCTACATCGCCGGGCGTCAGAAGGACATGATCATCAGCGGTGGCGTCAACATCTACCCGGCCGAGATCGAGGCTGTGCTGCTGCAGCACGAAGATGTCGAGGACGCCGCGGTTGTCGCCGTACCCGACCCGCAGTGGGGTGAGGTCGGCGTCGCCTTCGTCGTGCCGCTGGCCGGCAAGGAGATCTCGCCGGCGGCCCTGACCGAGCATCTCGCTACGAAGCTGGCGAAATTCAAGATCCCCAAGATCTTCCGCGTCATCGAAACGCTGCCTCGCACCGCCTACGGCAAGGTGGTCAAGGGCGAGCTGCGAGACCGCTTTCTCGAGGAGGCGTTTTGAGCGAGGCGGACAAGGTCCTGACGCATCGTCTCGAGGGTGAGGGTGAGACCGTCTTACTGCTCAACGGCGGTTTCATGACCTTCGCCTCCTGGGAGCCGGTGGCGAGCCACTTGCGCGGGAGCTTTCAACTACTGCTCTGTGATCTGCTCGGCCAAATCCTGACGCCAGGAGCGTCGCACGCCGATCTGGACGGCAATGTGGTAGACGTCGAGGCGCTGCTGGACGCGCTCGGCCTGGAAAGGGTACACGTTCTGGGAACCTCGTTCGGGGCCTTCGTCGGGCTGCGCTTGGCTGCCACGCGGCCGGAGCGTGTCCTCTCATTGATCGCCGCGACCGCTTCCGACATCGCCACACCAGCCATGCTGCGAGGTGTGCGAGACCTGCGGCGGGTGCTGGCCGAAATCCCTGGAGGGGCTGACCCAGGTCAGTTCCATGACCTCTTGGTGAAAGACGTATATTCGCCAAGTTTCGTCGCCGGCCATCGGAACGAGCTGTCGGCCCGCCGCAAGTTGATCGAGAAGCTACCGCCAAGCTGGTTCGGAGGGCTGGATGGCATTGTGACCTGTACCGAGAGGCTCGACCTGCGACCGGATCTCGGCAGGGTGCGCTGCCCGACGCTTGTGGTCATCGCCCGCCGCGACGCGGTCATCCCACCCGAGCAGTCACGGGCGATGGCGGCCGCGATTCCAGAGGCTCGAGTCGTGGAGCACCCGACCAGCGGCCACGCCCTGGTCGCCGAGGACCCGGACTGGCTTGCCCAGCAGGTCCAGACGTTTCTTCAAGAGGTGGTGGCCCGACCGGCAACTGCCTTCTGAAAACGACCTTTTGAGCATTCACCTCCACTCTTTACTGTTCAGGAGCCGAGATGCCCGACAAACCGATCTACATCGCCGCCTATCACCAGTCCCCCTTTGGCAAGCTGAAGACGCTGACCGTGCCCGAGATCGTCCAACGCTCCATCGAGGGCGCTTGTGGGGAAATCGCCGCCGATCCGGAGGCAATCGACGTCGGTTCGATCGCTGCCGCCTGCGGCTTCACACTGAATGACCAGGGCCTGCTCGCCGGACTGATGGCGATGGTGCCGGGGCTCGCCGGCAAACCCATGGAGTCGGTCGAGAACGCCTGTGCCTCGGGAGGCCAGGCCATCCTCTCTGTGACACACAAACTGCTGCTGGGCCTGGGCGAAGTGGGGATCGCCGTCGGCTACGAGAAGATGCGCAACGATGAGGGCAAGATGGACGGCAAGCTCGTTGGTCGTGCACTGGGCGTCTTTTCACATCCGGAGGAGCGCGAAGGGAAAGTCTACATCTTTCCCCACCTCTTCGCCGAGGTCATGCAGGCCTATATGGAGGCCTACGACGTCACCGAGGAAGATCTAGCACGGATTGCAGTGGCCGAGTACGCCAACGCCAAGCACAACCCGGACGCACAGATGCAGGGGGTGGAGCTGACCCTCGAGCAGGCGCTGGAGATCGGCGGCATCAACCGCTACATCGTCGAGGGCTTGCCTCTCAAGACCTACGACTGCTCTCAGATCACTGACGGCTATGCGGCAATGATTCTGGCGACCGAGGAAGGTCTGGCCCGGCTGGGCGTCGACCGGAGTAGCTGCGTAGAGCTGGCAGGCTATGCGCAAGCCACCGATCCTCTGATGAAGGAGGGTCGTGAGGTGCTCGAGCCCGCCGGTGCGCTGCGCGCCATGCAGACGGCCTACGACATGGCTGGGGTGACGTCCGCCGAGGTGGACGTGGCCGAGATCCATGACTGTTTCTCTGTCATGGGTGCAATCGGCGTCGAGGTGCTGGGCAAGGCCGCTTTCGGCGAAGGAGCCCGGTACTGGAAAGACGGCAAGGCGGCCGTCGACGGCGACTGCGCAATCAATACCTCCGGTGGCCTGATCGCCAAGGGGCACCCCATCGGCGCCACGGGAGTGGCCATGGTGGGCTGGTCGGCAAAACAGCTGCTCGGTACGGCGCCCGAGGAGCTACAGCGACCCAATGCGACACTGGCGGCCACCTTCAACATCGGCGGACCGATCTGTGCCTCCGTCTGCACGGTTCTCAAGCCGGCGATGTGACAAATAGGAGAGCTTGGATGAGCGATATCGGCCCCGACAAGAGCGGCCACCTGCAGTTTGGTGACAACGAGATCTGGTGGGAGTACTTCGGTCAGGGCGACAAGGAGGCCGTCTGCCTGCTCAACGGCCTGGCCATGCACACCAAGGCGTGGTACTGGTTTCTGAAACAGTTCCAGCCCGACTACGACGTGATCCTCTACGACTATCTGGGCCAGGGGCTGTCGTCCTGCCCAAACGAGCCGCACTTCATCCCCGAGCAGGCGCGGTATCTGACCGGGATCATGGATCATCTCGACATCGACAAGATCCATCTGACGGGGATCTCCTATGGTGGCTTCGTGGGACTGGACTTTGCGCGCCTCTACCAGGATCGGCTCTACACGAATACCCTGTCCGGCATCCTTCTCAGTCACGAACGCCATTTCCAGATGTATCAGGATCTCTCGCTGCGCTTCTACGCCGGCGGGCCCGAGGCCTTCGAGATCTACACCCACTACCTCTACGAGAAGATCTTCGGCGAAGGGTACCTGAAGGCCACCCCTCCCGAGACGCTCGAAGACATGCGACAACGATTCCACGATCGGTACAAGCATCGGGTGCACAGCCTGGTGCGACTGACCGAGGCACAGAATCCCTTTTTCGAAGGCCTGGACGGGCGAATGGCCGAATACCGTGCCGTCCAGACGCCGACGCTGCTGATCTCCGGCTCGCAGGATCGATGCCTGCCGCTCTGGCAACAGGAGAAGCTACTCGATGTCTTCCCAGACATCCGCTACCTACTGGTCGAAGGGGCCGGACACGTGGTCTATCTCGAACGGCCGGACATCTTCTTCCCCGTGCTGCGCGCCTTCATGAAAGCGAAGTCGACCGACTTCGAGATGCCCTAGCCCGTGGATCCGAAAACCTTAGCGAGCTGGCTGTTGGTGCTGGCCTACGTCTCGATCATCGTCGTTCTGGTCGTTCGTGGCGCGCGGCGAAATCGGAGCGTCGCCGACTATGCCCTGGGGAATATCGCCTTCTCCCCCATCGCAGTCGGGCTGGCCTTGGCAGCGTCCACGACCAGCGCCGCGACCTTCATCATCAACCCGGGAATCGTCGCCTACTTCGGCCTCAGCGCGGTCTTCGGCCTGTGCGTGGTCCTGCCGATCTCCATGTTCATCTCCTTGGTGGTGCTGACCAAGGGCTTTCGCAAATACGGCGATTCAGTCAGGGCTTTGACGCTGCCGCAATGGGTGGGTGAGCGCTTCCAGAGCCGGGCGGCCGCTATTCTCTTCGCCTTTCTCTCCCTTCTGCTGGTGACCTTCATCGTGCTGATTCTGGTGGGGCTGACAAAGGTCCTCGCCACCTCTCTGGAGTTGAACGAGACGGCTGTCCTGGCGGTCCTGGTCGTCTTCTCCTTCGGCTACATGATGTTCGGCGGCGCCAATTCCATGGTGTACACGAACACCGTCCAAGCCGTGATCATGATCTTCGTGGCGGTGATTCTCCTGGGGTCCGGGTACGAGCACTTCACCGACGGCTGGAGTGGCTTCGTCGACCGACTGCGCAGCATCGATCCGAATCTGGCAAGCCTCTACAACACACAGAGCCCGCTGTTTCGCGATGGATTCGAGGTCATCTTCTGCACCATCGTCGTGGGCATCGCCATCGTCTGCCAACCCCACATCATCACCAAGTCGCTGCTGCTGAAAAAGGAGCGGGATGTCAACCTGTACCTGGTGGCAGGGATCCTCGTCCAGATGCTCTTCTTCCTGGTGGTCATCGTCGGCCTCTATGCCCGCCTGGACATCCCCTCTCTCGAGTACCAGGGACAGACCATCCTTCCCGACAGCGTGACCTCGACGTATCTGGTAACGCGATTTCCCTGGTACATCGGGGTCGTCGTCTTCCTCGGCCTGATCTCCGCGGGGATGTCGACCCTGGAGGGCTTGATCCAGTCGATGTCGATCATCATCACCAACGATCTCATCAACAACCTGCGCAGGCTGTTCACTGGCCGGGAGTATGCGGACCGAACCCTGTTCATCCTGAATCGGGGAGTCATCGCGATCCTCGCGGTCATCTCGTTCGCCCTGGCCTACTGGCAGCTCGTCGCCCCCAACTTGAGCGTCATCATCTTCGCCCAGCTGGGCGTCTACGCCTATTTCGCCGCCGCGTTCGTACCCGTGCTTTTCGGTACCTTCTTGCGTGACACGCCGCGGGTCGCCGTCGTGAGCGCAGCAATCACGGCAATCATCGTGCACTTCGGGCTCTACTACACCGGTCAGCACTACTTCCCCTACTACATGGACGTCTCGGTGAAGAACCCGGCCATTTCCACCGCCCTGGGAATCGTTGCCGCAACGGCGGTCGGCGGGATCTGCTACCTACTGTTCCGCCAGCGCGGCACGTCCTCTGCGAGCCGCTGACGGTCGGCCGTTGCGGCGACCACCTCGATCGGTTCTGCGTCGGGGCGAGGAAGAAGGGCTCAGAATCGAGGGACGCCCGCGAGGTGCCAGTCACTTCTCAGGGGGTGCCAGCCGATTCGAGGGGGTGCCGGGTGGCCTTCCACAGAAGCGCCATGCTTCCCACCACCAGCACCGCCGCCAGCACGAAGGCGGCCCCGGGGAATTGAACCGGGGCGTCGTCGGCGGTGAAATGGCGAAACAGCTGCGTCATCACCGGTGGGGCGATGAAGGAGCTCAGGCCGTACAGGCTCCCCACGGCGCCCTGCAGCTCGCCCTGGGCGTCAGCGGGAACGCGGTGGGTCATCAGAGACTGGATCGACGGCATCACCAGCGCACCCAGCAGCCAGGTGAGAAGCCAGGCGAACATCATCCAACTTTGCGTGGCAAAAGCGTAACCGAGATAGCCGGTGCCGCCTGCCACGAACCCTATCAGCGCTGTTCGCCGCTCGCCCAGGCGAGGAATCACGATCCGAGGCAGCGTGCTCTGCCCCATGACCATGATCGCCCCGACGAAGGCGAGCGAGGCGCCCACCATCGCCTCGGACCAGCCGAACTTGTACATCGTGTAGAACGACCAGGTGCTGGGCATCGCCTGATGCGCCACCTGCCACAGGAACAGCGCCGCCAAGAGCCCCAGAACCATTGGGTGCCGGCGGATCTGCATCAGGGCTCCGACCGGGTTGGCACGGCGCCAGTCAAACTTGCGTCGCTGAGCCGGATCGAGGGTCTCGGGCAGCACGAAAAAGCCGTACGTGACGTTGAGCAGACTCAAGGCGGCCGCCGCGAAGAAGGGGGCGCGCGGACCGAGCTCGCCAAGCAGGCCACCGAGCGCCGGTCCGAGGATGAATCCGGCACCGAAGGCGGCACCCATCAGGCCGAAGCTCTGGGCCCGTTTCTCAGGCGGAGTCACATCGGCGATGTAGGCGTGCGCGGGGGTGAACGAAGCACCGGCAATGCCGGCAATAGCGCGACCGACGAAAAGCCACCGTATCGTCGGCGCCAGCCCCATCAAGATGTAGTCGATGCCCAGCGAACCGACCGCGTACAGCAGCACCGGTCGACGACCGAAGCGATCGCTCAGGTTGCCCAGGATCGGGGCGAACACGAACTGCAGCCCGGCGTAGACGAAGCCGAGCCACCCGCCGTAGACCGCAGCGCGGCTCAAACCCTCACCGGTCAGCTCCATGATCAACTCCGGAATGACCGGGATGATGACTCCCATCCCCATGGTGTCGATCAACACGGTGATCAGGATGAACAGGAGGGCCTTTTTGCCAGGCTTCCGGTGGGGCATTGGCTGCAAGATATCAGGCTGGGAGAGGACAAGCCCCTCCCCAATGTTCTTGGTGATTGTCTGAAACACCCGGGCTTGGAGGTTCGATCCTGGAGGACTCCAGGGGGTTCTTGCAGCGGAAGGGAGGAAAGCCCCCTGGGGTCCTCCAGGACGGACCTCCTTCGAGAATCCGCCCAGGCCCACCTCGACCCTCAGGCCTACGTCGCGTGCTTTTCGATCAGCGCCTGGTAGCGCGGCAGATCACGCAGGGGAGCCCAGCGGGGGTCCATCTCGAGGAAAGGGGGGGTGATCCAGGAAGGATAGGTGAGCAGGTACTCGATCTCGTCGAGGGCGGAGTCGTAGTCGCCCACAATCGTGTAGATGTGGGCCAGGTCGATGACATAGGGGAGATAGTAGAAACCGTCTTCCTCTCGCGTCAGCAGCTCGGTCGCGCGGATACCCTCGCGGATAGCGTCCTCCTTGCGTCCGAGGGCGGCGTAGGCGATGCCCAGAGAGCTGTGCAATCGCGGATCGTCTGGTGATGTGGCCACCTCGGCCTCCAGGAGTACTCTCGATCTCTCATAGTGCACGGCAGCCGTCTTCTCCTCATCGAGTAGGTCGTAAGCCTGGGCAGCAAGTAGGGAATCGGGGCGGGCGACGATCTTGATTCGGATCCAGTCGCCACTGGCCGATTGGAGACCGCGTAATGCCTCGCTATGTCGTCCTTCAAACATTTCCTGCCAATACCAGGCCCACCGTCCCCAGTCGCCCGAGTTCTCAGGCAGCGCTTCGAGAACCGAGCGCGTCTCTACGGCGGACCCCTTCCAGCTCCAGAGCATCAAGGCCTTATAGAGATAGGGCCACATGGCGTCGGGCGCCAGCCTGATGGCTTCGTCAGCGGCCGCAACGGCTTCCGGATAGCGCCGCAGCATCCACAGCGCACCCGCGGCCTGGACGATCAAGTCAGCGTCTCGCGGACTCAGCTCGAAGGCCCTTTCGTAGGCATCCAGGGCTTCGTCCCAACGCCCTTCGACTTCGAAGAGATGGGCCTTCGCCCCGAGGATCTCGGCGTTGTCGGGCAGGCCTGCCTCGGCCCTGTCGAACTCCTCCAGCGCCTTCTCGCGGTCCCGGTAGGCCCACAAGTGGTAGTAACCGAGGGCGAGGCGCACTCGGGGCGAGTCGGGTGCCAGCTCCAGGGCCCTCGCGGCGGCAGCGTCGGCCGCTTCGAGTCGGTCCGACGTTAGATCGTGGCGGAAGAAACGGGCCAGCGCGTGTCCTCGGGCGAGCACCGCATGGGCCAGGGCGAACTCGGGATCGAGCTCGGCTGCCCGCTCCCAGGCCGCCATCGCGTGGCCCCAGTTCGCGTAGGTGAAGTGAGGGCGTGTCGCGTAGTACCGACCCTGCAGATAAGCCTGGTAGGCGTCGAGATTGTCGGTCAGCCGGATACCGACGGCCTCCAGCTCCGAGCCACCGAGCGTCACACCCAGCTGATCGGTAACCTTCACGGCGATCTCCGACTGCACCTCGAACACGTCATCCAGAACCCGATCGTACGTCTCGGCCCACAGGTTTGAATCGTCCTCGACTCGAATAAGCTGCGGAGTGATCCGAATTCGACTCGCTTCCTCTCCACGAGCCCATCGCACGGTCCCCTCGAGAACGTACCCGACATCCAACTCGTCCCCCATCTCCTGAATCGATTTCTTCGTGTCGGCGTATTGGACGGCGCTCGTCCGCGAGATGACCCGTAGGCCCTCCATCGAGGCCAGGCGGGCGGTGATCTCCTCGGTCATGCCGTCCGCGAAGAACTCGTCTTCGGCCGGGCCCAGGTTCTGGAACGGCAGGACCACAATCCGTGGAGGTGCCTCCTCTTCCACCAACTCGATCGGTTTCTCACCTCGAGGAAACGGCAGGAACAGGAAGCCAATCAGAGCCGCAAAGGCGACCACGGCGACCACCGGCCAGTGCCAGCGCCTCGAAGACCTCTTGGAGCCGACCGTGCCAGAGGCCGCCGAATCGACCGCGCCGAGGGTCAGCGACAGATCGTGAGCCGATGAGAACCGGTCCTCGGGCCGCTTCTCCAGGCACTGCGCGACCACACCGCCGAGTGCCGGCGGTACGGTGGGCGAGACCGCGGAGATCGGTTCAGCATCCTCTTTGAGGATGGCCGCCGCGGTCTCGAGCGAGCTCGAGCCGCCGAACGGACGATGCCCGGTGAGCATCTCGTACAGCACGACTCCGACGGCAAAGATGTCCGATCGGTCGTCGGCAGGTAGGCCCCGCACCTGCTCGGGAGCCATATAGGCCACAGTGCCGAGCAATCCGCCTGGCTGGGTCTCGAGAGTAGCGGTAGGGGTCTCGGTGGCGAGATCCTGTTCCGGTAGATGTAGCTTGGCAAGTCCGAAGTCGAGAATCTTGATGCGGCCGTCGCGGGTCAGGAAGACGTTCTCCGGCTTCAGATCGCGATGGACGATCCCCTTTTCATGAGCTGCGGCCAGACCATCGGCGATGGCTCGCGTGTACTCCACGGATTTGCCCACAGTGAGCCTGTCCGTCGAAATCACCTCGCGCAGCGATTCACCCTCCAGCAGTTCCATGACCGCGTAGGCCACCTTATCTTCCGTGCCGAAGTCGTGTATGGCCAGAATGTTGGGATGGTTGAGCTTGGCCACCGCTCTGGCTTCGCGCTCGAACCGGGCAAGGCGGTCTGGGTCGGTGGCAACTTCCTCAGCCAGTACCTTGATTGCCACGTCGCGGTCGAGGCGTTCGTCGTGGCCGCGATAGACGACGCCCATCCCGCCCGCGCCAATTTGCTCGACGATACGGTAGTGACCAAGCGTCTGACCGACAAGGTCTCGCATCCCTGAGGACCTTCTTGCGTTCATGGTAGCACCCCGATCGCCGAGACCCTCTCCGCAGCATCCGCCCCAACCGCCGGGGGTAGGGGATCAATCGACGAGTGGATTGCGCACCGGCAGGCCTCTGAACCGACCGAAATCACGATCGGCGGTCCAGAGCTCGCGCACACCGTGGTGCCGGCAGAGGGCCACGACCCGGGCATCGTGTATTCGAGCGCCGGTAGCACGGCCTTTCTTCACGACCTCTTGCAACTGCTCCCAGTAGCTGCCCGACTCTGCCAGCAGCCTCAGGCTGGGCGACTCGAACCAGGCTTCGACCTGTTCGATCGCTCGCGTCACGGGTGTCGGAGGCTCATAGATCCTCGGGTGGGTCACGATAGCCAGAAACTCGTGGATGCAGGGCCAGGGGATGGCCCACGCCTCGCTGCCTTCCGCCAGCGACTCGATCGCCTCGCCGGCTACTTTGTGCCATGGCGAATCCTCCCGGTGGGCGTAGACCAGGAGATTCGTGTCCAGCGCGATCATCCGCCCCGCCCCTCGTAGGAGATCTCCCGTAGACGCTCCCAGGAGCCGTCCTTTACATCCGGGCGCAGGCCCTTGCCCTTGAAGCTGGCCTTCTTGAGCTGGAACTGACGTCCGGCGCCGCGCTCGTCGAGTACCCGGCGTAGCCCCTCCTCCACCAGCGACCGGAGCGTAGAGCCCTCGGCCGCGGCAACCTGCTTCGCCTCTTCGGCGAGGGCATCGGCAATGTCGATCGTCGTCTTCATATGGGTACCCATGATATTACTCCCGTACTTATGTAACAGATGGGCTTTTTCGCCTGGCACCACCCCCTTCCCTTGCTGACGGAATCGAGCATGAGAGACTCGCACCCGTAGGCACCGGAACCGAGGATAGGCAGACCAACGCATGCAAGGCGAGCTCGAGTCACCCAAGCAGAGCCGTCGACGAAGGTTGACACTCGCCCAGTACATTCAGCGACGCAACGGAGTGCCGGTCGGCGCCACTGGCTCTCTCCGAAACATGCTCTACCGGTCTCTGGGGGCCGGCTCCTTCAGTAGTTTCTGGGGGTACTGGAACCCGATTTTCGGCTACTACCTGGGCAGATACATCGATTCGCCCCTACGACGCGTCTTGCCTCGGTCGATTGCCTTGATCTTGACGTTCGTCGCCTGCGGCGCCCTACATGATCTGGCCGCGATGGCCGTCCGGGGGTCGCTGGCATTCTTTTGTACGACGCTGTTCTTCTTCCTCGGCGCGGGGGTTCTTGTCGGCCGATGGACAGGGCTGGACTTCTCTGGCCTACCCTGGGTTGCCCGGGCCGCGATCAACTGCACCTACATCGTCGCCTGTTTTGCTCTGGCATTCATTGCCAGGCAGGTCCTGGCGATCCCGTAGTCGGGGCCGGCGAGGCGTCTTGAGACACAGCGTTGTCGCCGAGGCCCTGCCCTACTCCACCGCACTCGACCAGGCGGAAGTACCGCCCGACTCGAAGCCATTGAAGAACACCTCGTTCCGGGCCGACGGTACCAAGAATAGGTTGTCGACTCTGAATCGACTGCCCAGCGTGCTGTCGTTGGTGCCGACGAAAATTCCGACACTCATGACCTCCCTGGGCACAGTGAAGCTAGTCGAGAAGCGCTCCCACACGCCGACCTGCTGAACATCGGCGTCCGCAGCTGCCTGAGTAATGAGGGAACCCCCGCAACCTGCCTCCGAGTAGAGGAGGAAGGCAGCCACATAGGTTTCCGCCAGATCCAACGCTTTGAACTCCCCGCTGCCAGAATAGAAGGGTGTTCGAGGCGCCGTGTCGAGATTCACGCACTTTGAGAGAAATGCACAAGAGTTCCCAGCTCCACAATCCGGAATATCCACCACGACTTCCGCCGACCCCAGAGGAGTACCGAGGCCGTCGAGCGTGAGCCGTCACCCAGGCCCGCACGCTGAAGACACTGCCGACGGGCAGACTGTTGACCACGTTGATCTGATTCCAACTACCCATCGCCGGGGAATCCACCTGGCGGTGATAGGTCTCGACGGCTCCACCGGTGCAATCCGTGGTCGAAACGACCTCCAGGCTGACCTGCACCGGATTGGTGTGGTTTTCGGCGCGGGCGAAGGCCAAGAAGCGCAGGGCATCCTCTGTGGCCATGCCCTTCAACTCTGCGCGCTGACTCAGAGAATTGGCCCCCACCACGGAAGTGACCTTGGCGGCGCCGAGGCCCAGAAAGCCCAGCGAAGGATCGTGAGACCAGGCACCATTCCCGGGTGTCCAACCGGAAAGATCGTTGGGAAACTCGAAGTTTTCGAGGAGGTAGGTGGCGCCCGGAGGCGCCGATCCGACGAGAAGAATGAGTCCCGCTGTCAGGGTCCTGATCCGGATGCGTCGATTCATTGCGCCTCCTCCACGTCGGTCCTTCGTCGTCTCTTTCACTTCGCGATCCAAGTCGAGGATCGGGGAAGTCTGCGCTACCCAATGTCGAGTGTTGGCCGAAAGGCACCACGAGATTCGCGATTGTGGAAGGAGCTCAGGCCCCTAGGACTGCTAGCATCCCTGTCGGCAAACCAGGACTGCAAAAGGAGCGAGATCATGAAGGTCGGAACGTCCTATAAACATGCCGACATCGCCGGCGACTACGACGCCATCGTCGTCGGCTCGGGGATGGGTGGCCTTACGGCGGCAGCCCTGCTGGCGAAACATGGTGGCAAGCGCGTCCTGGTTCTCGAGCGCCACTACACCGCTGGTGGCTTCACCCACACGTTTCGTCGGCCGGGGTACGAATGGGATGTCGGCGTGCACTACATCGGCCAGGTCATGGATCCCGACTCGCCCGTGCGCCAGGCCTTCGACGACCTGACCAATGCCCAGCTCGACTGGGCAGACATGGGGTCGGTCTACGACAGGGTCATCATCGGCGACGATGCCTACGACTTCGTCAAGGGCAAGGAGAACTGGCGAGCTCGGATGCACGGTTACTTCCCCGAGGACCGCGAGGCCATCGACCGGTACCTCGACCTTCTCCGCTCAACCTATCGGCGCGCCGGACTCTTCTTCGCCGAGAAGGCCATGCCACCCTTCATGGCAAACCTGGCAGGAGGCCTGATGCGTCGCCCCCTGATGCGCCGGGCGCGGAAGTCTACACGCGAGACCCTCGAGGAGCTCACCTCTGACCAGAGGCTCATCGGGGTGCTCACCGGACAGTGGGGCGATCACGGTCTACCGCCGTCGCAAAGTAGCTTCTTCATGCACGCGCTGATCGCAGGGCACTACCTGAAGGGGGGCGCTTATCCTGTGGGCGGTGCATCGCGGATTGCAGCCACCATCGAACCCCTCATCGAGGCGGCTGGCGGGGCCGTCGTGACCAGCGCGGAGGTCAGCGAGATCCTCGTGGACGAGAGACGCGCCGTAGGAGTCCGGATGTCCGATGGCAACGAGCTCCGCGCCCCAGCCATCATCAGCAACGCGGGAGTCTCCAACACCTTCTCCCGACTTTTGCCGACGGAAGTCGCCTCGCGTCTCGGGCTGCGGCACTTGGCAGAACGCTACGAGCCGTCCACGGGGCACCTGTCTCTCTATGTCGGGTTGCGGGAGACCGCTTCCGACCTTGGCCTGGAGAAGACCAACCTCTGGATCTACCCGCACCACGATCACGACAAGAACGTCGAGCGATTTCTCGCCGACCCGGACGCACCACTACCTGTGGCTTACCTCTCCTTTCCCTCGGCCAAGGATCCGGACTTCGAAAGACGCTGCCCCGGGAGTGCCACCATCGAAGTCGTGACGCTGGCGCCGTACGAGTGGTTCCGGAAGTGGAAGGACAAACCCTGGAATAAGCGGGGCGAGGACTACGAAGAGTTCAAGGCGAAGCTCACCCAGCGGCTACTCGAGCCTCTGTACGAGCATTGCTCCCAGACCCAGGGCAAGGTCGACTATGCAGAGCTTTCGACGCCCCTTTCGACGAAGCACTTCGCCGGCTACACTCAAGGCGAGATCTACGGACTGGCGCCGACCCCGGAACGGTTCGCCGAACGGGCACTCAAGCCCCGCACACCCGTGCCCGGCCTCTACCTCACTGGGTCCGACGCCTCAACAGCCGGCGTGGCGGGTGCCCTCTACGGCGGTCTTTTCGCAGCGTCAGCGGTCTTGCGCCGCGACCTCCGAGGCGCCGTCGCCAAGGGCGCCGAGGCCGCCCGCGCCTAGGGCAGACCTGGCCTACGTTGCGACGGCCACTTCCACCGGCCCGCGAGTCACTGCCGTGGCGGCGTCCATGACCTCGAAGGTCTTGGCGGAGAACTCGCTGACAGCAGGATGGGCCTGGACGTCAGCAGCGAGCTGACTGGCAAGAAATAGTCGCAGGGCTTCCTCGCTCTCGAAGTAGTAGATCCCTCCCGCCTCACTCTCGGTCGCGTTGAGGATCCACACCTTCCAGACTAGACCGGGAACCTCGGAAAACGCTTCGGCCAGCGATGCCGCCAACTCTTCGTACTCGGACCTTCTGACACTGAACTTGAAGTTGACCTGAAGAACTGTTTCCGCCATTTTCGACACTCCTTTCTGTGTCGTTTCAGTTGCCCTTCGGCAGCCCGGCGATCTTTGGGTCCTTCGTGTTCTTTCGTCCCGGCCCTGCAAGAAGGAGGCGAGGACCCGTGGCTTTGCGGCCCTGGGTTTTCCCAGGTGAGCCTTTATCGAGGGATGTACCAGCCTACTCCTGCCGGATTGTCGATGCAAACCCCATTGGGCCAGGGAAGCCCTATTCCGAGAAGTGCTGGCACCTCTCGAGACAGCACTTCTCTATCAGGCTCTGCTGGGCGTCCGAAACCGCAATTCGGGTAGGACTTCCCCACCCCTCCAGTCGGGCGGGGGACGTTGGCAACGGGGTGCCAGCTCAATCGAGCCGATGAAGCGCGGCGGTGGTGGTCGAGGTCGGCCGGTTCTCGATCTCGTCGAAGAACATCGTCACTTGCTCTACGAACTCGATGGGCTTCTCTTCCATCGGCGAATGCCCAGTCCCCTCGATGGCTACGAAACGGCAGTCCGGCACCAGGCCGCAGTGGAAGCTGCCGACCTCCGGCCCTACGACCTCGTCCTGAGCGCCCCAAAGGACCAGGGTGGGGACAGCAAGGTTCTCGTAGCGGATCTCGCGGGGCTCCAGGTTCGGCGGCAGCGGTCGAGTGAGTCCCCGGTAGGCTCGGGCAGCTCCCTCCACTCGCAGCCGATCGAGGTAGGCACGAATGAGCTCGTCCGTGATCAGAGATTCGTCGTAGTAGGCGCGATGGAACGCGCTTTCGACCGTCTCGGGCTTGAGTGCCAGGCCCCGGACATAGATCCAGTTGAAGAGTCCGACCCGGGCAAACCACTTGCGCCGGATCATGGGAAAGTCGACCGCCGCGCTGTCCACCAGCACCATCGATCTCACTCGTTCGGGATGGTCGGCAGCCAGCGCCATGGTGATCGCTCCGCCGTAGGAGTGGCCGACGATGTGGGCACTCTCGATTCCCAGGGAATCCATGACCCCCAGGACGATCTCGACCTGGTCATCCCGGGTGAAGGGCCGCCCATTCTCCGGACGCTCGGTCCAGCCGAAGCCGAAGAGATCGAGGGCCACGACGCGGTACTCGTCAGCCAGGTCCGGCATCACCTTCCGCCAGCTGTAGCTCGAGGCTCCGAAGCCGTGGAGCAACAACACAGGTTCACCGTGGCCAACTTGCTCCGCGTACACGAGCCGCCCCTCGACCTGCACCAACTGCTCACCAAGCTTCGCTTGAGGCTGCTCCAGTGGCTGGACGGCAACGCATGCGGACAGCAGGCCGGCCGCGAACAAGCAGCAGAGGAGCCCAAGAGGTCGAGTTCTTCTTACGGAGCGGCCTTGCATCGGCCGGGCATTCTACCGCCTCCAGCATCTGGGTCAAAGTCCACTACCCGGAAAGGTGTTGCGCCGCGATACGATGAGCTCTAGCATCGGTGGGCTCTAGCATCGGTGCTGGGTTTCGTGTCACCCGCACGAGTTCTCTTTGCACTCGAGAGGAGGAAGCACATGCCAATCCGGTATTCGATCCTGCCAGTCGTACTAGCCCTGGTGGCTATCGGCTGCTCACCAGCCGACGAAGTCGTCGAGGTCGTCGAAACACCCCAGCCGGCACCCTCGATCGACGATCTCTGGGAGCAGGCGAATCTAAGGTTCAGCCCAGTGCCAACCACGGCAGAGAACCCCGACAATCCGCTGACCGAAGCCAAGATCGCCCTCGGCAAGGCGCTTTACTACGACCCCCAACTCTCGAAGGACGGCACGATCAGCTGCAACTCCTGCCACGACCTGGCCACCTTCGGCGTCGACAACGAACCCACTTCGGATGGGGTCGACGGCCAGATCGGCGACCGCAACTCGCCGACGGTGCTGAATGCCGCCTTTCATCAGTCGCAGTTCTGGGATGGTCGGGCCAAGGACGTCGAAGAGCAAGCCGGCATGCCGATCCTCAACCCGGTGGAGATGGCCATCCCGAGCAAGGAGTTTCTGGTCGATCGTTTGAGCGCGATCGAGGACTACCCGCCGATGTTCGCCGCCGCCTTTCCGGAAGACGCCGAACCGCTCACCTACCGGAATATCGAGAAGGCTCTCGGCGCCTTCGAGCGCACGCTGATCACGCCGAGTCGCTTCGATATCTATCTCGAAGGCGACCAGGAGGCCCTGACTCCGCAGGAGCTCGCCGGCATGGAGAAGTTCATCCAGCTCAACTGCACCTCCTGCCACAACGGTGTCAACGTCGGCGCGCACAGCTTCCAGAAATTCGGTCTGGCCGGCGACTATTGGGAGCACACCGGCAGCGAGAAGATCGACGAAGGCCGCTTCGCCGTGACCGAGGATGAAACGGACAAGTTCGTGTTCCGGGTGGCTTCCCTGCGCAACGTCGCCGAGACCGCGCCCTACTTCCACGATGGCAGCGTCGAGTCCCTCGAAGAGGCGATCCGAATCATGGTCACGGTCCAGCTCGGCATCGAGCTCACCGACGAGGAGGTCGAGAACCTGGCGGCGTTTCTACGCAGCCTGACCGGCGAGGTGCCGGCAGAGGCCTTGCAGAGCTCGGGTTGAGCAGCGGGGATCCACACCTCAGGGCAGCTTGTGGGTGCGCCCCAGAAACCAGCGCATGCATCGATGGCCGAGATCGGCCCCCTTACCGAACATCAGGGGACAGCCGCCGGGTATCACGTCGATACCGTGTTCACGGCCGTACGCTGTCGCTGCATCCGAGACGCTGCTGCTCTTGGCTCCGAAGAGCTTGTTGTAGTGCATCCAGACATGGGAGACGCCGGAGTCCACGCACTCGTGCATGACCTTCTCTGTGATCTCCGGGCGGGTCACGACCACAGCCGCATCGACACCTTCGGGAATCGACTTCAGATCGGGATAGCAGGTCTCGCCATCCACCTCCGTGGCATGCGGATTGACCGGCACCACCTCGTAGCCCCGCTTGCGCAGGGCCCTGAAGATGGCATTGCCGGTGCCCTGTTTGCGGGAGACACCGACGACCGCGATTCGGCTCTGGGACAGCAAGGCTTCCGCCTGGGTCTGGATGGTCATGTTCCTCGACCTCCTTCCAGGCTCCATCCTACACCTGGAAGGGCCGGCGCAAAGGCCGGCCCTCCAACAAAATGCCTCGTGCTACGAAGCAACCCTACTCGGGCATCGGAGCCGGCGCGTCCATGTTCCAGATGTCGGCGTGGATCTGCCATTTGCCATCGATCCACTTGGACACACTCATCCATTTGCCTTCGGTCATGGTGTTGCCATCGGCATCGATTCCCTTGAAGGTGCCCCGCGCGACTCCCACCTCTCCACTGACCATCGATTCGACGGTTTCGATATCGACCTTCGCCAGCCCTGCATCCATGCCACCCTGAACCTGGGCCTGAATGGAGGCACGACCCTTGGCGATCGGCATGTCGGGAGGCATCCGCATCCCATCTTCGAGGTACAGGGCGGCCACCGCAGCCGCACCTTCGTTGTTGTAGGCCGCCTCCCAGTTGTCAGCCAACTTCTCGTACTCTGCCGCCTCGTGGTGCGCGGCGAAAACCGCCGAGCCCGCCAACAGTGCGACCACTACCAAACACAAAGTTACTTTCTGGTTCAAAACGAAGTTCCTCCCTAAATCCTCCGCGCGGCGGACCATCCGCGATGCGGCCCAACTTCCCAGCTTTCATTCGGGAACGGTGACTCTACGTCATTCAGGGACCAATCGGCAAGGTCCGGGCTTTCCGGGATGCAGGGCTCCTCTCCCGGAATCCGTCCTAAAGGCGCCGCTCTATAGGTGCCAGGCTCTGAGCGGGCAATGGCGCGGCCTTCGGCGACTCCGGGTCCGGGACGTGCGCGTGATCTACGGATTCGACGGTACCGATCTGTTGATCGAAGTGCTCCGCGTCGGGCACCGCCGCGAGGTCTATCGTCGCTAGAGCGGACTCTCCATTTGAAGCGGCCGGACCTGTGCCGGCCGAGCCCCCTAAGCCCCTAATCCCCTATGCCCATATACCCCTCTTCCCCACCCCTTCCGGCGGCCGACATCCACCGTCACACCGAGGGATCTAGAAGACGGCGTTCGATGCGCTCGGCGAGCTCCGTAAGGCGATCACGCCGCTCCTCGTCGAGGTCGGCCTCCCCCAGAAAGTCGAGGAGCCTTCGCACATGATGTCGGAAAGGGCCCTTCGTCCGGGTCGAGCCGTGGTCGATCAGTCGCTCCAGAAGATCGAGCGAGGCCGTAATGCGCTCTTCGGGGGAGTCGCCGGGCATGCCACCGTCTGCTTCGAGGCGGGAGGCGTCTCTGAGAAGGCGATCTTCCAACTCTAGACTTGCACCCGCCAGGTATTCTCGTGGCTCCACCGGCTTGGAGGAAAACGCACTCTTGAGGAAGGACAGCACGCCTCCGCTTGCAGAGGGGGGAGTCTCCTCGGCTGTGATCCTCCTGGCGAGAGGTAGAGACTTCGCCATGTCCTTCGTGGAGGACATATCGATCCCAGAAGAGCATGCCAAGATCCCGTCTGAGCCACCGAAGTAGGCATCCATCTCGACATCCTGAGGCATACCGACTGGCACCACCTTCGTCAGCGGCAACTCTCCTGGACGATCGCTCTCCCGTTTCACCACCGCCACCAGGGCCATCACCCTGCTGGCCAGGCCGTACTCACGGCTCAGGGACTCCAGCACTTCCGCATCTTCACCCACGGGGTCTCCTGAGATGCGGGACTCCACTTCGGTGATCTTCGCGGCCCCATGCAGCAACCGCAGCGTCTCACCCAAGCCTTCAGGTGCCTCGACCAGTGGCAGAGTGAACCCTTTCCCGTCCCAGACTACTTCCAACTCCGGACCCCTCGCCTCTTCCCTCATCAACAGAGGCCTGCCGGCATGAACATCGACTGTCGTCAGGGTTTCGCCTCCCGACGTGACCTGAACCTCGGTCGCCACCGCCGGGCTCACGGCCGCGAACAAATCGAGCAGTGCCAGGTCGACCCGCTCCCGAGCCGTGAGAAACCGCGAGCGCCCGCCTGTCTGGCTTCCGAGTTGGGCGAGAAAACGATCCTGACTGGCGCTGCCGATGCCCAGGGTATGAATTCGCGCTCTGGCCTGGCGCGCCATCTTCAAGATCTTGGCGGTTCCGAAGACCTGCCCATCGGTCAACAGGAGCAGATCGCCGCCCTCCTCGCCGAGAGCCCTGGCAGCCTTTTCCACACCCATCGCCAGCTCGGTCCCTCCACCGGTATGCAGGCCAGCCAGGAACTTCCTTGCGAGCTGCCGATTCCGGTCGCTGGCCTCGAGGAGCTTCTTCGACAGGACCTCGGTTTCGTTGTCGAAGGCCACGATCGAAAATCGGTCATCCGCCCGCAGCGCCGCAATGCCGACTTCCACCGCCTTTGTAGCCTGCTCGAAAGGCTTGCCACTCATGGATCCCGAGCTGTCGATCACGAAGACCACACGCCGCCGGCTGTCCTCGTCGGGCTCGCCGAAACGGGTCGAGCCCAGCA
>CAMYLC010000191.1 GCA_947259195.1 Thermoanaerobaculia bacterium
AACGGCAACGATCACTCCAAGCTGAGCGAACCCGCCAAGGTCGCAGCCGACCGTGGTGGGCAAGAGATGGTGGACGTCATCGTCCAGTACGACGCGCCTCCCGGCCATTTCGAGCACGCTCTTGCGACTTCGCTGGGAGCCAAGAAGAAGCACGACTACGAGCACTTCAAGATGAAGGCCATGCGGGTCCCTGCCAAAGCACTCCACAGCCTGGCCAAGGGCAAGCGCGTTCGCTACGTCTCCATCGACGCGCCGATCGAGACCTCTTCTCTGGCGGCCAAACAGACCGCCAACCTGCCCGGTTCCAGTGGCGGTGGAATTCTCATGCCCAGCGGCGACTTCGCCATCGCGGTGCTCGACTCCGGCATCGATCACGACGATGTCTATGTCGACTACCGGATCAACATCATCCCGCGGTACTACGAGTGTGAAGAGTGGGACGGCAATGAGTGCGACGAGTTCGAAGAGCTCAAGGACCCCTGGGGTCACGGCACCCATGTCGCCGGCACCATCAATGGCAGGGGTGGCTACTCCTATGGCTATCTGGGCGTCGCGCCAAAAGCGCAGATCGTCGACATCCGGGTGCTCGATGAGGTCGGTCGCGGCTACGTCTCCGACGTCCTCACCGGCCTGGAGGCGGTTCTGAAGTACCGTTCTTACTTGAATATCAAGGTGGTCAACATGTCTCTCGGCAAGGCGGTCGAGGACGAAGCGGCCAACGACCCCCTGGTGCAGGCGGTCGAGGCCGTTTGGGACGCCGGAATCGTAGTGGTGTGCTCCGCCGGCAACTACGGGCGAGACGGCAACTTCACGATCACCAGTCCCGGCAACTCGCCCAAGGTCATCACAGTCGGCTCGATTACCGACAGCGGTACCGGCACCGACTTCTCAGACGACTACGTCTCGACCTATTCGTCACGAGGACCAACGCTCTTCGACCACTACTTGAAGCCTGACCTGCTCGCTCCGGGCAACCGGGTCATCGCCCCGATCGCGGACGACGGAGCACTCTGGGGTGAGCTTCCCGATCGCCGGCGGTACTGCACCAGCTCCTGCTCCGATGACGAGTATTTCGAGCTCTCCGGCACCAGCATGGCAGCAGCCATGGTCTCGGGCGCCGTTACGCTGATGCTGTCCGAGGAGCCCTACCTCAACCCGGCCAGCGTCAAGGCACGCCTGATGCGCTCGGCCCGGAAGATCCCTGGCGACCCCACCGCCGTGGGTGCCGGCGTTCTCGACATCGCAGCGGCGCTGGCTGACAACGGCGAGACCAAGAGATCGCCCAGCCCGAAGATGGCCCGCTCCGACGAGGGCCCGGTCATTCTGGTGGAAGACACAGGCGTGACCTGGTATGACGACCAATGGAGCGCCGGCTTTCTGTGGTCCGACGGCTTTCTCTGGAGTGACGGCTTCCTGTGGTCCGATGGCTTCCTCTGGAGCGACGGCTTCCTATGGTCCGATGGCTTCCTCTGGAGTGACGGGTTCCTGTGGTCCGATGGCTTCCTGTGGTCTGACGGCTTCATGTGGTCCGACGGCTTCCTGTGGTCCGACTCGGTGCAGGACAACGATCCTCTGCTCGGCATCGATGCCGCCAGCGTCGTGCTGAGCGACGACAACTGAGGCTGACAGCCTGACTCGAGGAGACGCGCCATGACCCACATCAAAACAACCTCCCTGGCCTCTGTTTCGGTCAGCTATTTGATAGGGGAAACGACGATGCGTAACACAATCACACTCCTGTTCGCGGGCCTGATCCTAGCCGCTGGCGTCGCACTCGCTGGTAGTACCTCGCCAGAGACGCAGCCGGTCATCGTGCAGGGCCCGAACGTCGAAACCGTCAAGCGGCTGGTCGTCGAGGTCGGCGGCACGGTAACCCATGAGCTGGCCATCATTCGGGCCGTCGGCGCTCAGTTGACGGCGTCACAGCAGGACCGCCTCACCGCGCTGGCCTCCGACCTGGAGATCTACGTTGATGGGACTGTAGAGACCAGTGGCCGCGGCAATGACAATACTGGTGACACGGTCCTGCTCGACGATGACAACGGGACCGATCCCTACACCGGCAACGAGTGGCTCTGGGAGCCAACCGTTCAGACCACGCCTGCGGCCATGCTGCAGGCCGACGTTCTGCATCAGGAGGGGATTACCGGCTTGGGAGTTACCGTCGCCGTCCTCGATACCGGCCTGCACGACTTTGCCCAGGTCATGTATCGAGATCGCCAGCCCCGCGTTCTCGGACATTACAACGCCACCCGCAACAAGGTCTGGAACAATCCCCTTCGCCACAGCGACGGCAACGGCCACGGCGGACACGTCAACGGATTGATCGTCAATCGCGACGTGCACGGTCCAACGGGCACCTTCTACGGCCTGGCCCCGGGCGCCGATCTGGTTGTCGTCAAGGCGTTCGACGATCAGGGTCAGGGTACCTATAGCGACGTCATCGCCGGAATCGACTGGATTGTCAACAACAAGGACGCCTACGGCATCGGCGTTCTCAACCTCTCCTTCAGCGCTCCGCCGCGCTCCCACTACTGGGACGATCCCCTGAACCAGGCGGTGATGGCAGCCTGGCAGGCAGGCATCGTGGTGGTGGCCTCGGCCGGCAACCTCGGGCCTGATCCGATGACCATCGGCGTCCCCGGCAACGTGCCCTATGTCATCACCGTTGGCGCCATGACCGACAACTACACACCCGACGACGCCAGTGATGACCTGCTGGCTTCGTTTTCGTCAGCCGGGCCCACCTTCGAAGCCTTTGTCAAACCGGAGATCGTGGCCCCTGGAGGCCATGTCGTCTCCTCGATGGGCTGGTGGACGACGATCGCCGAGGAGCATCACGAGTTCCACAACGGCGGCGACTACTTCGTCATGTCCGGCACTTCCCAAGCAGCGGCGATCGTCTCTGGCTTAGCCGCCTTGCTGCTCGAGGCCGACCCGTCTCTGGCGCCCGATGACGTCAAGTGTCGGCTCATGGCCTCGGCTCGGCCTGCAGTCGAGGACGAGGACGAGCTCGCGTACTCTGTCTTTCAGCAGGGAACCGGTCTGGTCAACGCCTACGACGCCGTCTATTCCACCGCCAGCGGCTGCGCCAACCAAGGACTCGACATCGACCTGGATCTGGCCGGAGTCGAGCACTACGCCGGCCTGGCTCGCCAGGCAGACGACGGTAGCTACTACATTCTGGGGCCCGACGGCTTCGTATGGTCTGACGGTTTTGTGTGGAGCGATGGCTTCGTCTGGTCGGACGGTTTCGTCTGGTCCGACGGCTTCGTCTGGTCCGACGGCTTCGTCTGGTCCGACGGTTTTGTGTGGTCCGACGGCTTCGTCTGGAGCGATGGTTTCGTCTGGTCGGACGCGCTGACCGAGCCCGCCACCATCAACGTCTGGGTAGAACAGGAGTAGAGCCATGAAACGCCTCGAATCAAATTCATTTGCCTGGCTGACAGCTCCGGCGGCACTCGCCTGCCTGTTGCTGGTCGGCATCCCGACGGTCAAACAAGTGACACCGGTAAGCCCGGGTAGCAGCTGCATCGTCCAAGCCGAGAACACTGAGGCTGCGACCCAGCTCGTCGCCAGTGTCGGTGGCACCGTCACTCATGAGCTGGCAATCATCGATGCGGTCGCCGCGCGGCTCACATCTGAGCAGCTGCAAACCGTGCGGCACGAGCCCGGTTTGCGCCGAATCTACCAGGATGCGAGTGTGCGCTCGGCCATCACCGTAGGAGGCGACTCCCTCTACGTTCGGTATCCGGCGCTGGTCGATGCCGACGACCTTCACGACGAGGGCATCGCCGGTCATGGCGTAGCTGTGGCCGTCGTCGACAGCGGTGCCATGCACGTAGTAGAGCTGAACCGAGATCCGGCAGATGTGAATCGCATGCACCGATACAACGCCCTGACAGACGAGGAAGGCACGGGCCTGGACAAAAGTGGCCATGGCACCCACGTCAGTAGCATCATCTTCAATAGCTCGCGGCCCCTGGAGATGCCGGACAAGTACAACAGTCTCGCACCCTTCGCGCAGGCGATCGAGGTGAAGGCATTTCCGAAACACGGTGTAGCCAACTACGCCGATGTGCTCCGCGGGCTGGACTGGATCCTGACCAACAAGGACATCCACGGAATCCGGGTCGTCAACCTCTCCTTCAGTGCCGAGCCGCGCTCCTTCTACTGGGACGATCCACTCAATCAAGCGGTGATGCGACTCTGGCAAGCCGGCGTCGTCGTGGTGGCTTCGGCGGGCAACCTGGGGCCGGATCCGATGACCATCGGAGTCCCCGGAAACGTGCCCTACGTCATCACTGTGGGCTCGATGAGCGACAACTTCACCAGCGACGACGGGACGGACGATCTGCTGGCGTCCTTCTCCTCGGCTGGACCCACCTACGAAGGATTCGTCAAGCCGGAGATCGTGGCTCCAGGTGGCCACATGACCGCTCTGATGAGGACAAAGAGCCAGATCGCCCGCCAACACCCCGAGTTTCATGACCAGCTCAAGTACTTCAAAATGTCAGGCACCTCACAGGCCGCAGCAGTGGTCAGCGGCGTGGCGGCCCTGATGCTCCAAGCCGAACCGTGGCTGACGCCAGACGACGTCAAATGCCGACTGATGGCCTCGGCCCGGCCAGCAATCGAAGATAACGGTACCCTGGCCTACTCGGTCTTCCAGCAGGGCAGCGGAATGGTCAACGCCTATGACGCTGTTTACGCTACAGAGACCGGTTGCGCCAACCGAGGCCTGGATATCGACCGCGATCTCGCCGGAACCCATCACTACCGAGGTCGCGCCAACCAGTGGCCCGACGGCAGCTACTACATCGACGGCCTGGAAGGCGATGGCTTCTTCTGGTCGGATGGGTTCTTTTGGAGTGATGGATTCCTCTGGTCGGACGGATTCTTTTGGAGCGATGGCTTTCTCTGGAGCGATGGTTTCTTGTGGAGCGACGGCTTCTTCTGGAGCGACGGCTTCTTCTGGTCTGACGCCTTCGTCGAATTCGACGGTTTCCTTTGGTCCGATACTTTGACCGAGACCATGTCAGTCAACGTCTGGGTCGAGCAAGAGTAGCAACCCTCTGATTCCCGCCAAACTCCTTCCCCATCTCCCTCCCCAATCCCCACCTCTCCCGGCCGGCGATTTCCTCGCCGGCCGCGTGCCTTGTGGTCCACCGATTTTCTTGCGCAGGCAGCGGTTTGCCTTCCAGCTTTTTGTTCGGGTTCGCCACTCCTTGTCGACCGTCTGCCGACACAATTCTTTGGCTTCATACAAGTCCCTTAGAATCAATATTTTACCCAACCTTGTGGCTGTCGTGACATTTGCATTTGTCGATGGTACGGCAGTTGCTGCTCGTGTGTAGAGAACCCGTAAATCGGGAAAGGAACGGATGATTCGAACCCGACAGAACAATACCTTCCGAGCCGAGGATACGATCATGAAGAAACCAACCGGCAACTCCATCAATCCGACCACGCTGACGCTCACACTGCTGCTCGCCCTGCTGCTGCTAAGCGACACACCTTTGGCTGCCAAGAACGACAATGGCAACGGCCGCCCGGACTTCGTCGACGTGATCGTCACTTACGATCAGGCTCCTGGTAACTCCGAGAAGGCTCGCATCCGCGGCCTCAAAGGCCAGGTCAAACGGCAGTACAGCAACTTCAAGATGCTGTCCTTGAGAGTGCCCGAGACAGCCCTCTTCGGCCTGTCCCAAGGAAAAGGGGTGCGCTCGATCGTCCCCGATGATCCGGTCAGCCTGTTCTCGATCTCCGCTAAACAGACGGCCAACTTGCCGCAAACGGGCTCTCCATCCTCCGTTACGGTAACTCCCGACGTCAGAGTGGCTATTCTCGACTCCGGTGTCGGCGAACACGTAGATCTCACGGTGCTGCGTCACGTCCACATGGTGCCACCGGTCACCACTCCTGCACTCGGCGCCTATCGCAGCGATGCGGGATTGACTGCACTCTACATCTTCGACGAGGCCGGCGGAGAGTTGGTCTACGACAGGGCTGACGATTTCGGCGCTACGCCGGCTCTCGATCTCTCTTCAGAAGACCCCGGGAGGATCGAGTGGGTCGACGGCTCGATGGCCATCGCCGCCCCGACACGTCTTTCGGCAAGCGACGATTACAACAAGATTTTTAGCGGTTGTACGGCCACCAACGAGATCTCGGTGGAGGCCTGGGTCGCTCCCAGTAGCACCTCGCACAGCGGGCCTGCTCGGATCGTGACGCTATCGCTCGATCCCAGCCGACGCAACTTCACTCTCGGTCAGGAAGGGAGTCGCTATACCTTTCGACTGCGTACGACCCAGAACGGACAGAATGGAATCAATACCACTCTCTGGAGCCCGAGCGGAGCGATAACGACAGGATTGCAGCACGTCGTCGCCACCCGTGATGTGAGCGGCCAGGCGGCGCTGTACATCGATGGCCTGCAGGTCGATCAAGAGTACATCGGTGGCAACTTCAGCAACTGGGATCCGAGCTTTGACCTGGGGTTGGGGAACGAGTTCAGCACCTCGAGCACGACGACCAATCGCGATTGGCAGGGTGATCTCGCGATGGTCGCAGTGCACTGTCAGGCGCTTACCGCCGCCGAGGTCGCCCAGAACTACATGAGTGGCAGCGAGGCCTTCGACACGGATCACGATCCCTTTGGTCACGGTACCCACGTGGCCGGGATCGTCGGTGGGGCCGGCACCCTGTCGGACGGTGCCTACAGTGGCGTGGCCCCTGGCGCCGGCATCGTATCGGTGCGGGTGCTGGATGAGGAGGGCCGCGGGGTCGTTTCCGATGTCCTGGGTGGACTCGACTGGGTGCTGTCCAATGCCGAGGCGCAACAGATCCGCGTGGTCAATCTCTCTCTCGGTAAGGCGATCGAGGAGAGCAACACGGAGGATCCCCTGGTCCTGGCCGTCGAGGCGGTCTGGGATGCGGGTGTGGTTGTGGTCTGCTCGGCCGGCAACTATGGCCGCTCGGGTCATTTCACCGTCACCAGCCCGGGTAACTCGCGCCAGGTGATCACCGTCGGCTCGGTGACCGACAAAGGCACCGGCAACGACTTCTCCGATGACTTTGTCTCCACCTACTCGTCCCGCGGACCGACGGCCTACGATCTAATTCTCAAGCCGGATCTGTTGGCCCCCGGCAATCGTGTCATCGCTCCGATGTCGAGTAACGGCAAACTGAAGAAGCAGCTGCCGGAGCGTGCTCGAGGAGACGATAACGGCAGTGGTCATGCTCCCTACTTCGAGCTCTCGGGCACCAGCATGGCCGCCCCGATGGTGGCCGGCACGGCGGCGCTGATGCTCTCGATCGAGCCGATGCTCACTCCCGACAGCGTCAAGGCGCGGCTGATGCGCTCGGCACGCAAGGTGGACATCGAGCCAATCCACGCTGGGGCCGGGGTGCTCGACGTCGAGGCGGCTCTGGCGGAGACGGGATACGTGACCAGCGCCCTGTCGCCGCAGATGGCCCGCCACGACGAGGGCGAGGTCATCCTGGTCGAGGACACTGGAGCGCTCTGGGGCGACGACCAGTGGTCGGCCGGATTCTTGTGGAGCGACGGCTTCTTCTGGAGTGACGGTTTCCTGTGGAGCGATGGCTTCCTGTGGAGCGATGGCTTCTTTTGGAGCGACGGTTTCCTGTGGAGTGACGGATTCCTCTGGAGCGACGGCTTCCTGTGGAGCGATGGCTTCCTATGGAGCGACGGCTTCCTCTGGAGCGACTCCGTACCCAATGATGACCCCCTGTATGAACCAACCTCACAGGGTCTTGTGCTTGACGACGACCAATGAGTCGACACCTCTCGATGATTCCAATCAAGGAGACGAGACTCATGAATCGCAAACTAAGACTGCAAGGTTCGGCGCTCGGCGCCTGCGCTCTACTGCTCACCTTCCTCGCTGGTGCAACGGGCGGATCCTCGACTGCTCTTCTGTACTCCGACGAGTCACCCACCCTGTTCATCATCCAGGGCCCGAACGTCGAGACAGCCGAGCAGCTGGTCCTCGAAGTCGGTGGCACCGTGACCCACGAGCTGGCCATCATCCGGGCCGTCGGGGCGCAGTTGACGGCGACGCAACAGGAGCGAGTCGCAGAGATCGCTCCCGAGTTGAAGATCTACGGTGATCGGACGGTCGAGACCACTGCCCGCAAGAGCGACAAGAACAAAGACGTTCCGGTTGATGACAACAGCACTACCGATCCCTATACCGGCAACGAGTGGATCTGGTGGCCGACCGCGGAGACCACACCGAGCGCCATGGTCCAGGCCGACCTGGTCCATGCAGAGGGAATCACCGGCTTCGGCGTCACCGTGGCGGTGGTCGACACCGGCCTCCATGCCTTCGCCAGGGTCATGTACCGCGACTATGAGCCCCGCATTCTGGGCCACTACGACGTCGTTCGCAACAAAGTCTGGAAGAACCCCTTGCGCCAGAGCGACGGCAGCGGTCACGGCGGCCATGTCAATGGCCTGATCGTCAATCGAGACATCCACGCGCACACCCAAACGTACTACGGCCTGGCACCCGGTGCCGACCTGGTCATCGTCAGAGCGTTCGACGATCAGGGCCTGGGCACCTACAGCGACGTCATCGCCGGTATCGACTGGGTCGTCGCCAACCGGGACGCATACGGCATTCGGGTTCTCAACCTCTCCTTCAGCGCGCCGCCGCGCTCCCACTACTGGGACGACCCACTGAATCAAGCGGTGATGGCGGCCTGGCAGGCCGGCATCGTGGTCGTAGCCTCGGCCGGCAACCTAGGGCCCGATCCGATGACGATCGGCGTTCCGGGCAACGTCCCCTATGTCATCACCGTCGGCGCCATGACCGACAACTTCACCCCGGCCGACGGCAGTGACGACTTGCTGGCGTCCTTCTCCTCCGCCGGACCGACCCACGAAGCCTTCGTCAAACCCGAGATCGTGGCCCCGGGCGGGCACGTCGTCTCCTCGATGGGCTGGTGGACGGAGATCGCCGAAGCGCATCAGGAGTATCACAACGGTGGCGACTACTTCGTCATGTCCGGCACCTCGCAGGCGGCCGCCATCGTGTCGGGCATTGCCGCGCTGATGCTCGAGGCCGATCCGTCCCTGACGCCGGACGACGTCAAGTGCCGCCTGATGGCCACAGCTCGGCCGGCGGTGGAGGACGAGGACGACGACGACGAGTACGAGCTCGCCTACACGGTCTTCCAGCAGGGAGCGGGTCAGGTCAACGCCTATGACGCGGTCTACTCCACGGCCAGCGGCTGTGCCAACCGCGGTGTTGACGTCGAACTCGACCTGGCAGGAATCGAGCACTACGCCGGACCCGCTCGCCAAACCGAAGACGGCACCTATCACATCCTCGGACCCGACGGCTTCGTTTGGAGTGATGGCTTCGTCTGGTCCGACGGCTTCGTCTGGTCTGACGGCTTTGTCTGGTCTGACGGCTTCGTCTGGTCGGACGGCTTCGTCTGGTCCGACGGCTTCGTCTGGTCCGACGGTTTTGTGTGGTCCGACGGCTTCGTCTGGTCCGACGCCCTCACCGAGTCCGCCACCATCAACGTCTGGGTCGAGCAGGAATAGTAGACGACTCCCCTCCTCCTCAATCTCTGAACCCAAGCGGCCGGCGAGCTTCTCGCCGGTCGTTACCGAAGAGCTTTGCCTGGTTCTTGCCCTTGGACTTCGCGTGGTACATCGCCCGGTCGGCATGTCGAAGCAGATCCCGCTCGTCGCTCGCGTCGGCTGGATAGGTGGCCACGCCCATGCTGAGGGTCAGACTCTCACCCCCCCTGCATCTCCTCGCGCCAGACAACCTCTCGTGCCCGTTCGGCCACCGATCGGGCCCCCGTCTTGGGGGTCGAGGGAAGAATCAGCACGAAGTGGAATAGGCTTGCGATCTGATTGCTGCAGAGTCCGATACTACTCACTAGAGCTAGGCCAGGCTCAGTCTTCCGGTTTTTCGGTCGGCGTCGACAACTGGCGGAGGTACAACGCGAGCTGCCAGCGATCCTGCGCCCCGATTTCGACGATCTTGACCGAGATCTCGAATCGGTCGGCAGCGATCTTTCTGGTGTCGACGACTCGCCCAGCAAGGTGGATATTGCCTTCGGTCTCGGAGATCAGAAGATCTACATCGACCAGCGAACCGGGCGGCATGTCTCGATCGGAGTTGAAGCAGAGGCCGCCACCCCCCAAATTGGTGGTCTCCATGGAATAGGCCTCCATGCTCATTGGGCGGTACTCGCCGTTGAGTGCCGCACGAACACGCGAGTAGGAGCGTCGATCGTTGCCATAGAGCTCGATCTGGTCCTTCCCTTTGGCTTTGGCGAGGTACATCGCCCCGTCCGCATGACGGAGCAGATCACGCTCGTTCTCAGCATCCGCGGGATAGGTGGCCAAGCCCATGCTGAGGGTCAGCCTCTCGCCTCGGTGCATCTCCGCTTGCGCGACCGCCCGAGCAGCCCGCTCGGCAACCACTTGGGCGCCTGTCTTTGGAGTCGAAGGCAGGATGAGCACGAACTCCTCACCCCCGTAGCGGATGGCGACGTCGACTTTACGAAGGGACTCCTCCAGGAGTACGGCGATTCGCGCCAGGGCCACATTGCCCTCGTCGTGCCCATGGCGATCGTTGAAGCTCTTGAAGTTGTCGATGTCGGCGACGATCAGCGACAGGGGCGAGTTGTACTGGTCAGCCCTCCAGATCTCCCGTGGCAGGAACTCCCGATAGAAACGGAAGTTGTAGAGCCCGGTCAGCGAGTCCCGAAAGGCGAAGTTGCGGGCGTTCTCGAGCGATTGCAGCTCGATCATCGCAGGACTCTCGAGCAGGTCGTGAGTGTCGACCAGATAGCTCACCATCGCCACCCGCAGGTCGACGGCTGACCGCATCGCTGTGGCCATGCGGTCCCGGTGCTCGGCGATTCCCTGCCAATGGTCCCTCGCTTCACCTGGCTCGAATCGCAGGTGGGAAAGCAGGTACAGCAGCTCGGTGAAGACCTCGTCTCCGTGCTCTTCAACGAGCGCCGCCAGGCCCTCCTGGAACTCCACGCTGTCGGGCTCGCCGACACTCAGCAGATCGAAGATCCTCTGGGAGAGCTCGGAGCGCCATGTCCTCTCGGGGCTATCCATCGGTGTCTGCTCGTCCCCCATCGGCGCCTGCCGCGACTTGACCGTGGTCAATCTCTTCTTCTCCTCGGGAATCAGTCCTGCGACGCGTGGGTTTCAACACTTGGAGGCGCGGCTAACTGGGCAGTATACGCACTGGGTCCTTGCGATTCAATGTCGCCGGTTGTTCCTCGCACGCCAGTTCCCTTTTCGAGCCGTTTGTCACTTCCCGCCAGGCCTGGCCTCGATGAGAACCGAAGCGGTCCGTGACGAGTTCTCCAGCGGCTCCTGGTCCGATAACGAAGGCAGCGTCGACTGGCCAGCCCCTGGCAGGAGAACAATACCCAGGCAGGAGGGGGCGGCCTGACGGTCTGCCAGGTCAGGATCAGGAGAGGCGAGCTGGGAGGTAGAGGTACGGATATCCGTTGATCGCCACTTTTTGCTGAAACACCGCTTTTTCGGTTCCCGGATTGGCTCGAGCCGGGCCGGCGAACCGGATTTCATCCAGCCAGAGGGACCTTGGAGGCCCTGGCGAACCGATCCACGGTCGGAAGAGCTCATTGAAATGTAGGTATTTGCTGGACTATCGAAGCCTTGCTGCGAAGTTCGATACCGACAGCCTTCCCAGGTGGCACAGGCCTTGCTCAAAGAGGAGTGAAAGGCGCTCGGCGCCGACAAAAAACGACGGCAGGAAGGAATCGGACATGAAGGCCTACTCGAGCACACGGCAAGCGGCAGGAAGCAGTCCTGCCATACTCTGGCGGCCTCTGGTGATCTGCTGGGCGATCGCGCTCTGCTTTGTCGCATCTTCGGCGAGGCCGAGCTCCGCACTGAGTGAGTCCGACCACAGAAAGAACGTCCGATTCGAGCACGTTTCCCTCGAAGACGGTCTTTCCCAGGCATTCGTGGCCTGCACGCTGCAGGATAGAGACGGCTTCATGTGGTTCGGCACCCAGGAGGGCCTCAACCGCTACGACGGCTATGACTTCAAGGTCTTCTCGTACGACCCGGAGGACCCGACTTCTCTTTCCAACAACTTTGTCAAGACCATCTACGAGGATCGCAACGGGCTGATCTGGGTGGGTACGGACGGTGGTGGGGTCAATCGATACAACCCCCTGACAGAGAGTTTCGAGTCCTTTCGCCACGACCCTGATGACTCCACCAGCTTGTCTCACGATCGGGTCCGCGCCATCACGGAGGACGCGCATGGCCGCCTCTGGATGGCCACCGATGGCGGCGGTCTCAACCGATTCAACCGTGAAACTGAGACCTTCACCAGTTACCGCCACGATCCTGACCGACCGGAGACTCTATCTCACGACCATATCCGCGCCCTGCTCGCCGACCAGGATGGAGCCCTCTGGATCGGCATGGACGGCTCCGGACTCAGTCGCCTCGAGCCCAATACTGGCCAGTTCACCCACTTCCGCCATACGAAAAGCAACCCATCGAGCCTGGCGGACGATCGCGTCCGCAGCCTTATGCAGGACCGTAGGGGACGGATCTGGATCGGAACGTACGATTCGGGGCTCGATCTGTTCGATCCCCGAACCGGAGAACTGCAGCACTTCCGCCACGACCCCGAGGACCCCACCAGCCTAGCCTCCGATACGATCTGGGCCGTCTTCCAGGATAGCGAAGGAACGATCTGGGTGGGAACCGACAGTGGCCTGCATGAGTGGCAGACCGATACCCGACAATTCCATCGATATCAAAACGACCCAACCGACCCCTATAGCCTCAGCCACAACCGGGTCGCCTCGATCTTCGAGGATTCCGGAGGAGTCCTTTGGATCGGCACCTACGGCGGCCTCAGCAAGTGGAATACGATCAGCGAGGCGTTTCTCCACTACAGGCACCAGAAAGAAGAGCCCGACCAGCTCTCTGCCGACTTCGTCACCGCCATTGGTGAAGGATCCGAAGGGGCCTTCTGGATCGGAACCTACGGTGGCGGCCTGAATCGCTTCGATCGTGGCAGCCGGTCCTTTCGGCAGCTTCGACACGACCCCGAGAACGCCAACAGCCTGAGCGACAATCGGGTGATGTCTCTGCACCTCGATCGTCAGGGAATCCTGTGGATAGGTACCTTCGGCGGTGGCCTCAATCGCTACGACCAAGTCTCAGGCGAGTTTCGCCGCTACGCTCACGACCCGGAGAACCCCAACAGTCTGAGTCGCAACGGTGTCACGACGATCCTTGAAGACGGCAACGGACACCTCTGGGTCGGCACCTATCGCGGTGGACTCAATCGAATTCGCTCCGACGGCACCGGTTTCGACCGCTTTGGACACGATCCGGACAATCCCAGGGGGCTGAGCAACGACCGGATCCTGGCGCTCCACCAAGACAGCTTCGGAGACCTGTGGATCGGCACTGACGGTGGCGGCCTGAATCGCTACCTGCCCGAGTCCGGCACTTTCGAGTCCATTCAGCAGGATCGCGACAACCTGGCGAGCCTGAGCAGCAACCACCCCTGGGCGATCACCGAAGACGCCGAGGGAAATCTGTGGATCGGCACGCAGGGCGGTGGTGTGAACCGGTGGTCAGCCGACGATCGACAGGCGGGTCGCGAGCGGTTCACACGCTACACCAAGCGACAGGGTCTGCTGAGCGACATCATCTACGCGGTGTTGATCGATGATCAGGGGAGTGTCTGGCTCAGCAGTGACCGGGGCCTCACCCAGCTAGACCCGAAGACCGGGGCCCTCAGCCACTTCGATGCCAGTCACGGCCTGCAGAGCAACGAGTTCAACCACGCGTCCGCGTGGAAGGCGCCGGATGGCCAGCTCCTCTTCGGTGGCATCAGTGGGTTCAACGCCTTCTACCCCCGCGACGTTCATCCCAACCTGCACGTACCCCCCATCGTGCTCACCCAGTTTCTGAAGTTCAACGAACCCGCCGCACTCGATCGTCCGGTCTGGCAGATCGACGACCTCTCCCTGACCTACAAGGACTCTGTGGTCGCGTTCGAGTTCGCCGCACTCGACTACTCTGCACCCCACAAGAACCTCTACATGTACAAGCTGGAAGGATTCGACGAGGACTGGGTCGCCCCCGGAACGCTGCGCCGGGCGACATACACCAACCTGGACGCCGGCGACTACGTCTTTCGCGTTCGAGCGTCGAACAACGACGGAGTTTGGAACAACGAAGGTCTGACGATTGGCGTCAAGATGGTTCCTCCACCGTGGCAATCCTGGTGGGCCTATTGCCTCTACCTGTTGGCCGCATGCTGTGGAGTGATTGCGTTCAGTCGTCTTCAGTCCATCCGACGTCAACGCGCCGAGGATCTCGAAAGAGCCAATACCGGGTTGAGATCCGAGATCGAAGAGCGGCAGAAGAAGGAACGAGAGCTCGAACTGGAGAAGAAGAAGGCGCAGACCTACCTCGAGGTCGCTGAGGTTCTCATGGTGGTCCTCGACACCGCCGGCCGGGTCACCCTGATCAACCAAAAGGGAGCGCGCACTCTGGGCTTCCAGGAGTCAGAGATCATCGGCAAGAACTGGCATGACCTGGTCGTGCCGCCGAGGATGAGAGACGAGGTCACTCGCTATCTGTCGAGCCCCGAATCGGATGAGTACTTCGAGTACCCCGTCACCACGAGCTCAGGAGACCAGCGCATCATCGCCTGGCATACGACCTATCTGACCGACGAAGAGGGTGTCTTGACCGGTACCTTGAGCTCCGGCACCGATCTCACGCAAATGAGGCGGCTGCGGGAAGCGAAGGAAATGGCCGAAAGCGCCAACCGCGCCAAGTCTCAGTTCCTGGCCAACATGAGTCACGAGATCCGCACGCCGATGAACGGCGTCCTGGGCATGGTCGAGCTGCTGCTAACCAGCGAGCTGTCCGATCAGCAGCGGCAACACTCTGAAACCGCCCTGCGGTCGGCCAGGAGCCTGCTGGATGTGCTCAACGACATCCTCGACTTCTCGAAGATCGAAGCCGGCAAGCTGGAACTGGAAGAGGTCGATTTCGAGCTTCCCGAGTTGGTGGCCAACGCCTGCAACCTATTCGCCGAGCGCGCCCATTCCAAGGGTCTGAACCTGCACTGCTCGGTATCCGACAGCGTGCCCAACCTGATGCGAGGTGATCCGACGCGCCTCAGTCAGATCCTGGCCAATCTGCTCGGCAACGCGGTCAAATTCACCACCGAAGGCGAGGTCGGTATCGCGGTGTCGACCACAGAGGACTCTCCAGGAGAGCACCTCGTCCGATTCGAGGTCAGCGACACCGGCGTCGGTCTCGAGCCGACCGTTCGCCATCGTATCTTCGAGTCGTTTCATCAAGCCGACGGCTCGACGACCCGGAAGTTTGGTGGTACCGGACTCGGACTCGCCATTTCAAAACAACTCGTGGAGTTGATGAATGGAGAAATCGACGTCGAAAGCGAGATAGGCAAGGGTTCGACCTTCTGGTTCACAATCAAGCTGGCCGAGCAAAGAAAATCCACCGAGAGCTCGCAATTTCCGATCTCTGCTCACAATCAGATGAAGGTCCTTGTCGTCGACGATCACACCGCGACTCGCGAGCAGGTCTCTCAGTGGCTGTCCCAGTGGGGTCATCCCACAGAGAGCGCCAACAGCGCCTGGGAGGCGTTGTCCAAACTGCGGATGGCAGCATCCGGTGGGCAGGCCTTCGATGTCGCGATTGTCGATCAGGCGATGCCCGAGATCGATGGGCTGCAGCTTTCCCAGATCATGAACAACGAACCAGCGCTTGCCGGAGTCGACGTAGTCCTCCTGGCAACGCTTCCTTTCTCCTCGCGCGACACGCTGGCCAAGCTGCCGAATCTCGCGGTTTGCTTGTCCAAGCCGACCACTCAGATTCAGCTGCGTGATGCTATAGGCGGACTCGGAGTAGGTGACGATGAGGAGGTTGAGCCCGGTCCGACTCAAGAGCCCATGTCGGCGCCCCTCCTGCCTGGCCGCATCCTGCTGGTGGAAGACAACGAGCTCAATCAGCAGGTCGTTCTCGGCATTCTGGAAGGCATCGGCCGAACTGCGACGGTTGTCGAGAACGGTCGAGACGCGGTCAAGCGACTGACCTCCGAGTCGTTCGACGTCGTCCTGATGGACTGCCAGATGCCGCTGATGGACGGCTACGAAGCGACCCGCCTCATTCGTCAGCAGGAGCGCTTCGCACGCTCGGCGTCTGAACAACCTGATTCGCGGCCCCGCCGGGTGCCCATCGTGGCGATGACCGCCAGCGCCATGGCCGGGGACCGCGAGAAGTGCCTGCGATGCGGAATGGACGACTACTTGAGCAAGCCGTTCGCTCGAGACCAGCTGCTGAGGGTCATCAACAAGTGGTTGAAGATCACGACGACTCCCTCCGCCGTATCACCCCCGAGTAAGCCGCTGGCTCAGCCCGAAGAGAGCACTTCCGATTCGAAGAGCGATGCGCCGGAGAGCATCTCGCCAATCGACGCGTCTGCAATCGAAATGCTCCAGACCCTGGAGAGCAACGGCTCGCCGGGCCTGCTGGCTCGGGTGATCGAGACCTACCTCAGGACCTCACCAGAGATGATCGAATCGATACGCCAGGCACTCGGTTCCGATGATGCAGAGGCGATCGAGCGCTCCGCTCACAGCCTCAAATCGAGTAGTGCGACTCTCGGCGCTCTCGAGCTCGCCGAGCTCTGCAAGGAGCTCGAGCAAATCGGCCGCGAGGCCGAAACGACCCGGGCGGCCGCGGTCTTCGCCAGCCTGGAGACAGAATTCGACCGGGTGCGGAGGGCCCTTTCAGAGCAATGGCAACTAACAGCGTGATGACCCAAGTCACGAAAGACGTCACCCCAGCGCGTGTGCTGGTGATCGACGATGAAGAGATGCAGCGCCTCCTGGCTCGAACGACCCTCGAGCAAGGAGGGTTCGTGGTGGACGAGGCGGTCCATGGCGCCGAGGCCCTCGAGCGCTTCCGGAAAGATGTGCCAGACCTGGTGTTGATGGACGTCAGGATGCCCGTCCTCAATGGTTTCGAAGCCTGCAAGGCCATCCGACAGACCCCCGAAGGTCGACACACGCCCATACTCATGCTCACCGGGCTCGACGACGTCGAGTCGATCGAAAAGGCTTATGCTTCCGGAGCAACCGACTTTGCGGTCAAGCCGATCAACTGGCTGATCATCGGCCACCGTCTCTCCTACATGCTGCGAGCCAGTCGGGCGGCAGAGCAGCTGCGCATCAGTGAGGCGCGACTCGGCAACGCTCAGCGAATCGCTCACCTCGGTTACTGGGAGTGGAGGCCCCTGGACAATGAGCTGCTCATCTCCCAGGAGATGTGTCAGATCCTCGACCTCGCCAGCGGTACCCAGACCATCACTCGCGAGGAGTTCCTGGCCCGCATCCATGCCGACGACCGGGACTTCGTGGAAGAAGCTCTCGCGCGCCTGCAGGAGGAGCGCGATAGCAGCACGACCGAATACTGCCTGGCCGGCCCTGACGGTACCAAGAAACACGTCGTTCAGCAGGCCGAAGTGCTCTTCAACCAAGGCGGCAAGGAGATCTGCTATCAGGGTACCGTCCAGGACGTTACCGAACACAAGAACGCCGAAGAGAAGATCCGCCTACTCGCCTACTATGACGTGCTGACCGGACTGCCCAATCGGCGTTCGTTCCTCGAGCAGCTCGGCATGTCCATCAAGCGTGCCCAGCGTCGCGACGAGCCGCTCGCGATGCTGTTCCTCGACCTCGATCGATTCAAGCGGATCAACGATTCCCTAGGACACTCGGCGGGGGATGAACTGTTGCGGGAAGTCGCAAGCCGACTGGTCAAGATCGTGCGCGCCACCGACTGCGTCGGCAGGCCCTTCTCGGAAGACAGCCATCGGGACGATCTGGTCTCCCGTTTCGGTGGGGATGAGTTCGTCGTCCTGCTGTCGGAGCTCAATCGAGTCAGCGATGCGGCATCCGTTGCACGCCGCCTCAGCGAAGATCTCGCCAGGCCCTATGAGATAGACGGTCAGACAGTACTGATGACCGCGAGCATCGGTATCGCCGTGCACCCCAACGACGGGGTTGGCGCCGAAAGCCTGATCAGGAACGCGGACACGGCGATGTACTGCGCCAAAGACCGCGGCGGAAGCAACTTCCAGTTCTATTCCGAGTCGATGAACTCCAGCGCCCTCGAACAACTCCGCCTGGAGAGCCAGCTGGACGAGGCTCTGAGCCGCGACGAGTTCGAGCTCTTCTATCAGCCGCAGATCGAAATCTCCAATGGCTCGATCGTCGGGGCAGAGGCGCTGCTGCGCTGGAGGAATCGTCTCGATGAGCTGATCCCACCAGCGAACTTCATTCCACTCGCAGAAGAGACCGGGCTGATCATTCCGATTGGTGAATGGGTGCTGCACAGTGCTTGCCTGCAGGCGACACGCTGGCACGAGACCGGCTTCCCGGAGCTGCGCATGGCGGTAAATCTCTCCAGCCGCCAGTTCTCCAAGGGCGAGCTGTCGACAGTTGTATCGGCCGCTCTCGGCGAAGCAAAGCTGACACCCGATCTACTCGATCTCGAGCTCACCGAGAGCATTTTGATGGAGGACCGCGAGGAGCCCATCCGTTGTCTGCAAGAGCTCAAATCCCTGGGAATACGACTGTCGATCGACGACTTTGGCACCGGCTACTCGTCCCTGAGCTACCTGACGCGATTCCCCCTGACTTCGCTGAAGATCGACCGATCCTTCTTGGCGGGCGTCCCCACCAATCCACAGCATGTGGGGGTTACCAGGGCGATCATCTCCATGGCCCAGAGCCTGGAGCTGAAGGTGACCGCCGAAGGGGTCGAGACAGAAGAGGCGCTGGATTTCCTCAGGCAGCACGGTTGCGATGAGGCGCAAGGCTTTCTGTTCAGTCGCCCAGTCCCGGCAGAGGAATTCTACGAGCTACTGGAGAAGAATCGACGGCGCGACGACGACAGAATCGCCATCGCATCGTGAAGGACCGTTAGCCATGAAAGAGAACTCAGCCATGAGGACGTTCGAGAAAGTCCGCTACGCAATCCTCGGCGAAACGGGCTCCGATACAGACCGCGAGGACGAGCGCCGACGAACGATCGCCATCGGAATCTGCCTGATCGGCAGCGCGGCTCTGAGCGTGTTTGGCGCCGCCGCTTTGACCGCGCGAAACTATGCCCTCGCCGCTGTCGATCTCTCGGTGGCAGCGCTGCTCGTCGGGCTGCTGTGGCAGCTGCACCATAAATTCGGATTCTGGCGACGCGGGATCAGCCTTGGAGTCGGCATCTCCGGCGCGCTGTTCTTCTATCTCTTCTCCAGTGGTGGTGCCGACGGAACGGGATTCGTGTGGTACTTCGTCTTCCCCCTCATCTCCTGTGCCCTGCTCGGTTCGGCCCGAGGAAGTCGAGCCACTGCAATCCTGCTGGGCTCTTCGATGGCCATCGCTGCGCTGCGAAGTAGCCTGCCCTTTGTGCCGGATTACTCCGGCGCCTTCCTAGCACGCTTCTTCGGCTCTCTGGTCGTCGTCTCGCTGTTCTCCTACCTCACCGAGTTGACGCGTGAGCGCTCCGAGCAGAGGCTGGCAGAGACCAACCGCTCGCTCGAGTCGGCGGTGAGAGAGCTCCTTCAAACCCAGAATCGGCTTCGCGACAGCGAGTCCGAGTACCGCCATCTCGTCGAACGCGCCAGCGACGGCATCGCCCTGGTCGAAGATGAACGACTGCGCTTCGTCAACCCTCGAATGGCCGAAATCGTCGGTCTCGAGGTAGGCGACGTTACCAACCAGCCATTCCTTGACTTCGTCCACCCCGACGAGCGGCCTCGGCTCGAGGCCTACTATCGCGGTCGGATGCAGAACAAAGCAGTCCCGGAAACCTACGAGACCCGGCTACAACATGTTGATGGTAGAGAGATTGTAGTCGAGGTGAACGCCCGGAAGACGGCACACGAGGGCCGAACCGGGGATCTTGTCATGGTTAGAGACATCACCGCGCGAAAACGTATCGAAGCGGCGGTTGTGGCAGCGAGGGAGTCTGCCGAGTCGGCAAACCGGGCGAAGTCGCAGTTCCTGACCAACATGAGTCACGAGATCCGTACGCCGATGCACGGCGTTCTCGGAATGGCCGATCTCCTGCTCTCCACCCAACTGGACTCGAAGCAAAGACGCTTCGTCGATACCATCTCGGCCTCGGCCCACAGTCTGCTGCAACTGATCAACGAGATCCTCGATTTCTCGAAGATCGAGTCCGGTCGAGTGAGTCTCGCGACTCTCGAGTTCGACCCGCGCTCACTGGTCGAGGAAGTTGTTGAGGTACTTTCCGAAGAGGCCTACCGTAAGGGATTGGAGGTGGCGTCCTGGATCGAGCACGACGTGCCGCAAAGGCTGCTCGGGGATCCGCACCGCCTGCGTCAGGTCCTCCTCAACCTGATCGGCAACGCCGTCAAGTTCACGGACGAGGGCGAGGTGGTAGTCAAGGTGAGGGTCGCCGAGAGAGCGCTGGATGGTGACCTGATCGAATTTGAGGTTCGAGACACGGGCATCGGTATTTCACCGGACCAGCGACAGAAGATCTTCGAAGATTTCACGCAAGGAGACGGCACGTCGGCTCGCCAACATGGCGGTTCGGGTCTGGGACTGGCGATCTCCCGGCGCCTGGCCAAGCTCATGGGAGGGTCGATCGATGTCGACAACGCACCAGATCGAGGCTCGCTCTTCCGCTTTTCGGCCCGCCTCGGGAAGGCTGCAGGCGGCCAGGCACCCTCTGTCGACAGTTCTCTACTGGATGCCGTACGTGCCCTCGTGGCAGACCCGAGCCCGACCTGGCAGGAGATCCTCGGACATCACCTGCAAAGCCGAGGTGCCCTCGTCGAGTTTGTCGGCACAGCAGGCGAGGCCCTCCGGGCTATCGAGCTCGGCGCCGCCACAGATCAACCGTTCAATCTTGTACTTGCGGAGCAACGACTATCCGACGGCTCCGCGGAGGAACTAGCAAGGCTGATTCGACAGGACCCGAATCTGCCTGAGCTGCAACTCATCGCTCTCGCACCCTGGCTTCAGGCTCCTGATCCAGAAAGCTTGGCTGATACCGGCCTGACGGCCCGCGTTACCAAGCCTGTCGACGAGGCGGAGTTCGAGGACATCGTGTTGAGGGCCCTGGGTCGCCAGCGATCCGAGAACCCGTCTCCAGAGCCGGTGCCGCTCCCCACGGGCACTCTCCGATTCTCGGGCAGCGTCCTGTTGGCAGAAGACAACCTCGTGAACCAACAGGTAGCCACCGAGATGTTGCGATCGATGGGCTTCGATGTCACTTTGGTCGAGGACGGCCTGCGCGCACTGAACGCTGCCTCGCGTGGGCAGTTCGACCTGATCCTGATGGATTGCCAGATGCCCAAGATGGATGGCTACGAAGCGACGCGGGCGATTCGCCGCGAAGAGATCGAGCATCAAGGCGCATATCAGGCAGACAATCATGGGCGGGTGCCCATCATCGCCTTGACGGCCGATGCCACCAAGGAGGCTCGCGGTCAGTGCCTGGAGGCCGGTATGGACGACTACCTGGCCAAGCCCTTCGACCAGGCTCAGCTCAGCGCCGTACTGGCCCAATGGATGCCAAAGACGGCGCTGCGTCGATCCCAGATCGAGGCCGAGGTCGCGCCTGAGGATTTCCTGGTGGAAGCTATCTCGCGCCGAGCCTCCTGACCCAAGCCGGTGTCGCGGCTGACCCGGCTTGATAAGAAGTACCCTCGTATACTCGCTCGGTCCCACTCCGGCGATCCCTGTTCGCTGATGGTAGGATGCTGCCCACCGAAAAACCCGACAGCATTACGGGAGCGGCTCACCAGCACCGGGTCGCCGCAAGCCGCGATACAGCAAGACCGCCAAGGAGGCTCCCATGATCCGTATGTTCGTTCGCCATCCCGTCACCGATTTCACGACGTGGAAGCAGGCCTATGACAGCTTCGACGCAGAGCGCACGACGATGGGCGCCATGGGTGAATCTGTCTTCCAGGCGGTAGACGACCCGAATGACGTGACGGCCTGGCATGACTTCGAGTCGCTCGAAACCGCTCGTGCTTTCATCGAGTCGCCGCGGCTGCGCGAGGTCATGGACCAGGCCGGCGTGACTGGGAAACCCAGTGTCTGGTTTACGACACCAGCCTAGTACCCCGCATTATTCATGATGCCGCGAGCGGATTGTGGAAAGCGTCTGCTAGATCTGGTCACCCGCAGGGGGGAGCACCGGAGGCAACAGTACGGCCGAGGAGTGTCTCTTTCTTGCCCGCTTCGCGGATCGGGTGACCCTCCTCGTTCGGGAGGAATCGCTCCGCGCCAGTCAGATCGTCCAGGATAAGGTCCTGAGCCACCCTCAGATCGACCGTCACATCGATACGCTGGTCGAGGGCTTCGAAGGCGCCGAGGCCAAGGGCCGAGAATCCTCGAGACCAGCGTTCCCGGCATCTTCGCCGCCGGCGACGTTCGAGCCGACAGCATCAAGCAGGTGGCTTCGGCTGCCGGCGAAGGAGCTGCGGCGGCTCTGATGATCCGCGACTACCTCAAGACGGTCTGACTGCATTTTCGTACAGGACCTTCGCGCACTTGGCCTGGCCACGATTCGCGAAGACTTCCGAAGGGTCTGTTCGAATGACAGCGAGTGCTTCCTGAGCGAGATCGATTTGCCTGTTATCCAAATCAGAAATCACCTAAATAAAAAGCTTGACAAATTACCCTTTCTGCATATAATGACCGTTGTGAATGTTTATGGAAGCCAATCGTTTAACTTGAAAGGAAGCTGAAATGACTTCGACCAAACTCGTATCTTGCTTCGCGCTCCTCGCCCTCGTGGCCGTCATGCCGATCTTCGCAGCGCACCACGAGAAGAGCCAGGACATCGTCGACACTGCTATCGCGGCGGGTGACTTCAACACGCTGGTGGCAGCTGTCCAGGCCGCCGGACTTGTTGACACTCTCAAGGGTGATGGACCCTTCACCGTGTTCGCTCCGACGGACGAGGCTTTTGCCGCACTCCCCGAAGGCACAGTCGAGTCTCTTCTGGAGCCCGAGAACCTTGCCAAGCTCCAGGCAATTCTCACTTACCATGTGGTTCCCGGTAAGGTGATGGCGGTCGATGTGGCCGACGGCACTACCGCGGCGACCGTGCAAGGCTCGACCGTCGCCTTCGTAGTAGCAGACGGCTCTGTCATGGTCAATGGTGCTACTGTCACCGCCGCGGACATCACGACGAGCAATGGCGTCATCCATGTGATCGACACTGTTCTGCTCCCCGAGTAGACATCCCTCCCACCGCTCGGGGCACTTCGGCGCCCCGAGCGATTCATTTTTTCCACAGCCAACAGTTCGACCCGGTACTTTTGGCCCGCCATCGACCCTGCCGATCAGAAGGCCTCCAGGTTAGGAAGCCGTGAGCCGCGTTACATGTGAACCGATTCCGCTGCCCCTGCTGTCAGCCAGTTCGTCTGCACGCCCCTCTGACCCCTGAATCTGAGCCATCGATGAGAGATCGGCGAGCTATTTGCTATCGCCGTCGCTTCGCCTTCTAATACCGCGCATGTCGAGTCTCCAGATCACGTCGCCCACGAGGATCATCCAGCTCGGGATACTGCTGCTGGTCATCTCGACCAGTCCCGTTCGGGCACAGCCCACCCCCGGAGCCGAGGTCAATTCACCCGGGCCCTTCTGGTCCCTATCGGGCTCCCTTGCAGAGCAGTTCGATTCCGACTTCGACACCCAGGGCAGCTACTCGGTATCTTCGCTGCTGCTCCGCGCCAGCGTGGCACAGCCGGTCAGTCGGAAGACGATCCTCGGACTGAGCCTGAGCTACGACCTTCTTGACTACGAGTTCTCGGATGATGTTGTTCTCGAATCGGCAAGCCCCTGGGACAGGGTCCACGGTCTCAACCTCTCATTGCCTATCATCCGGAGGGTCAATGAGAAGTGGACCATGTTGGTTGGCCCCTCTATCGGATCCTACGGCGCGTCGGGAGCTACATTTGGCGACTCCGTGACATGGGGCGTGGTCTTTGCAGCCACCTACGCGTTTCAGCCCGATCGCAAGCTCGGCTTCGGAGCTGGCGTCTTCGATCGCATCGGACAAACGCGAGGGTTCCCGTTCATCAGCATCGACTGGCGGCTGACCGAGCGATTGCGTCTGACCAATCCCCTGACCGTCGGGCCAACGGGCCCTGCGGGTCTCGAACTGGCCTACGAGATTGGCCCCAAGTGGGAGCTCGGTGCCGGAGGCGCCTATCGCAATATCCGATTTCGACTCGACGAGCGAGATCTCGAACCGAACGGCATCGGCGAGCAACGTGGCATTGTGACCTTCGCCAGACTCATGCACACCTTCAATCCGAAGCTAAGTCTCGTTGTCTACACCGGTCTGGTCCTCGATGGTGAGCTCAGGATCGAGGATGAGGACGCCCAACGGCGGCGCACCGTCGGACACGGCAGCGCACCTCTCCTGGCGATCAGCCTCAGCGGCAGATTCTAGTCCTCACCCTCCAATAGGAGCCGAGGCTCGCCCCCGACGGCCGATCCGACCGTTGCCCACTCCGGCGAAGCAAACCGGATAGGCTCGCGTCTATGCGTGACTGGAAGATTCTCCAAACCGAGACGCTCTATTCCCATCGCATCCTCGAGCTCCAGCTAAGGAAGCTCGCCTCCGGCAAAGATCGGCGCACCATGCTCGTCATGGACGCACCCGACTGGATCAACATCATCCCGCTGCTCGAGGACCGCAGGGTGGTACTGGTCCGGCAGTGGCGTTACGGTATCCAGGCACCAACGCTCGAGATTCCCGGCGGCATGGTCGACCCCGGCGAGAAACCTCGGATGGCGGCGGCGAGGGAGCTCGAGGAAGAGACCGGCTTGCGCGCCGGCAGGCTGCGCCAGCTGGGCTCCACGCATCCGAATCCTGCCTTCCTCGACAACCGCCTCACCACGTGGCTGGCGACCGATCTCGAGGCGAGGGATGCCAAGCGGACCACCTTCGGGGTCAACGGCGAGGAGATCCAGCGCGAGCTGGTACCGCTCGACGAGATACCGCGTCTGATCCAGACCGGTCAGATCTCTCACGCCCTGGTGATTGCGGCCTTCTATCTCCTCGACTCCGTCACGAGGGAGGCGGGCTCTCTCCTCTAGGACAGACCGTTCGCGTAGGCGACGAACGCCGAGAGCAAGAGCATCGTGAACGCCGGAAGCGACTTCCGGGACGGATCCCCCGCTCGGACGTGAGCGATCACGGCCGCGAGCATCAGCAACCCCATTGCGACGGCGGCTCCCGCCGCCACGGGTGGATACCAGATCCCCACGACGAGCAGCCCTGCCAGGGTCAGCTTGGCGAAGCCGACCGCGCCCCGGACCCAGTCTGGGAGACCGTACTTGCTGAACTCCTCTTTCATGTTCGACGCGCCGTCCGGCCGCCATGGGGTCGGCTTACCCGGTCGTAGAATCCACACATTCACGATCCCGAACGCGATGACCAGTTGAACTACGATCGAAAGTTCCCTCATCAGCTCCTCCTTCACGAGGTTCAAGAGGCCCTGACAGCTGACCTCCGCTCTGTGATGGTGTCACAGCCCGGTAGCAAAAAGCTCTCGAGTCGGGTTCCGCCGGCAGGGAGAACAGAACCTAGAATCTTGACTGCTCGTCGCTCGAGATCGAAGAGAACAATCTACCCTGGGGCCCAGCGCAGTGCCAGCAGGCGGCCTGCGGCGGCGCAACCGGACAGGAAGGCGCCCTCTACCCGTGGCCCGCCGCACCAGTCGCCGCAGGCGGCAAGCCGCAGATCGGCATCGAAGAGACAGGGCTCGGGCAGCGGTGTCTGCGGCAAGGCGAATCGCCATCGGTGGGCATCGAGTTGGATCGGCATTGAGTCGAGCTCCCAGACCGCGGCGCGGAAGGCATCCAGCAGTTGAGTGGCCGCATCCTCTTCTTCGAGCTCGAGGTGCTGACCGGACCAGTCTGGGAAGCCGTGCATCACCCACGACTCGCGGCCATCCCGGCCGGGTTTCGAAGCGTTGCGGGCGACCCAGCTCAGCGGCGAGCCGAGAACGAAGGCGCCATCGAAACCGAGCTCGAGAGGCACCGAGAACGAGACCATGCCTGCCCAGCAGGGCGCCATCGGGGCAACCGCGGCGCGAGCGGCCATTTCCTGGGCAGTCCCACCTAGAAGATCGGCCGCCTGGGGTGCCGGCACCGCGACGACTACGGCATCAAACCGACGGCTTCTGGAAGCCGCTTGAGGTCTGTCCTGCTTTGCATCAACCTTCGCCTTTCCTCAGAGGACCGCTGTATCTTCCGGACTGGCACGACGGACACCAGAAGCACTTGCGGCCTCCAGCCGACTCGACTTCCAGCCGCCGCCCGCAAACTCGGCAGGGTTCGCCACCACGACCGTAGACCCAGAATCGGTAGTCCGAACGTGGAGCTCCAGCGGCCTTGAGCTCAGCGACTCGAGAAGGCGCAAGGGTGATACCCCGGGTGCGATAGGTACGCCTTGCCAACGCTATCACCCTGTTGCCCAGCCGTCTTCGCTCCTCGGCACTGCAGTCCGCTGCTCGGCGCCGAGGATGAATGCGCGCCTCGAAGAGAATCTCGGCGCGCAGATAGTTGCCGAGGCCGGCCACGAAACTCTGATCGAGCAGCAGAGCCGCCAGTTGCCGCCCCCGAAAGCGCGGCTCATCCAGACGCGCGGCGAGATCATCCGCGGTCGACGACTGCGACAGGACATCGGGGCCGAGTCGGCTCAGATAGGGATGGCGACGCTCCCCCGCGACATCGAGCACCTCGATCTCCGACGCCGAGTACAGCAGAGCCCGCCGATCGCCGCTGCGAATGGCGAAGCGGAGCTGCCGTCCGGTCTTCGGCAGGCGATCGTTTCGCATCACATACCAGAGACCATAGAGCTGATTGTGGGTATAGACGCTGAGTCCACCTTCGAAGCGCGTCAGCATCCCTTTGCCGCGCGTGGTCACCTCGTCGATCCGCTGGCCGATGAGCTGTCGCTCGTAGGGCTTGAGCCGGTCGAACGCGAAGAACACATCGTCCGCGATCTGGCCCCCGACGGCTGAGTCTACCCGCTCGGCGGCGCGTCGGATCTCCGGACCTTCAGGCACTATTGCGCCTTCACTTCGACAGAACGCTCGAAGATTCGATACCGGCCCGGGCCACCCAGCCGATCAGCGATCCACACAAGGGTCGGCAGGGTCAGGGCCCAGGAAAGTCCGATCATCCCCAGCGACAGAAGCCACGGATCGCCGAAAGTCGCTGCCCCGAGGCGCTCGCCTCCAAGGAACGCCAGCGGTCCCGCGATAAGGCCCATGACGGATGCGAGGAGATAGCGCCGGGAAAGCCAGCTGAGGCAGAAGTGAAGAACGGTCGCAAACTGCAACCACAGCGCCAGAACCCAGAGCGGCGCAGCCGTACCTGCCTGATGACCGCGAAACTCCAGCACCCCGAGGCCGGCGTGAAGGGTGTCAACGACGAGCCCGATACAAACCGCGGCAAGCATGAGAGGCCACTCCCTTTCGGGCCGGTCTGAAATCACCAGGTGCATCATCGCCAGGCCGATCGCCAGGGTCGCGCCCAACGCTCCGACGTCCGAGGCCGCACCCAACACACAGGCGAACCAACCTAGCTCATACAGAACCAGGTTCAGTAGCGAGGACTTCGTGGAGACGAGCACTTTCTCAAATTCATTCCATTAAAAACATCCAAAACGTCCTGCCCTACGCTAGCGACTACCCCAACTGAAGTCAACTCTTTGCATTTTCACGGCATTTCCTCTAGACTATGAATGTTTTGAATGTTTTCGATCATCTGCCAAAAACGGCTGGCACCTCGCGAGATAAACGGCTGGCACCATGAAAATCGCTGTCATTGGAACCGGGATCTCCGGGCTGGTTGCCGCTTATCTGCTGAGCCGCAACCACGAGGTTACCGTCTTCGAGGCGAACGATTACGTCGGCGGCCACACGGTGACGAAGCGAGTCGAATCGGCTGGCACCTCGTTGGCGGTCGACGCTGGCTTCATCGTCTACAACGAGGCTAGCTACCCCAACTTCGTTCGTCTGCTCGACCAGCTGGGTGTCGAGTCACAACCGACCTCCATGAGCTTCAGCGTCCGCTGCGATCGGACCGGACTCGAGTATGCAGGCACCAACCTCAATACCCTCTTCGCGCAGCGCTCGAATCTCCTCCGGCCTCGCTACTTTCACTTTGTCCGCGAGATTCTGCGTTTCAACAAGGCCGCCAAGAAGGCACTGAGCAACAACTTGAGAGGCACCCTGAGAGACTTCCTCGCGGCGAACGATCTCAGCCCCTCTCTGGCCGAGCTCTACGTCATTCCGCTGACCGCGGCAATCTGGTCGACCGAGCCACAGCGCGCTCTAGAGACTCCGGCGCGTTTCATCCTTCGGTTCCTCGACAATCATCGACTTCTCGGTACGATCGGCTACCACACCTGGCGCGTCATCAAAGGCGGCTCACAACGGTACGTGGAGAAACTGATCGTGCCATTCGCGGATCGCATCCGGCTGCGGACTCCGGTTTATCAGCTGGAACGCTCGGCCGAGGGCGTGAGAGTATCGACTGCCGACGGCCCCGAGCTCTTTGACGAGGTCATCGTCGCAACGCACAGCGACCAGGCACTGAAGATGCTGGCGAGCGCCTCCCCCGCGGAGGAACAAATCCTCGGCTCCATCGGGTATCAGAAGAACCGCGCGATCCTGCATTCCGATGACTCCGTCCTGCCCAGGACGCGTCGGGCTTGGGCCAGCTGGAACTACCGCACACCGGCCGACCCGGATCTGCCTGTCGCGGTCACCTACAACATGACCCAGCTTCAGAGTCTGCCGACCGAGAAAACCTACTGCACATCGCTGAACCTGGAGAACCAGCTCGACGAGCGGTCGACGATCGCCCGCTTCAGCTTCGAGCACCCGCTGTTCACGGAGGCGGCGGTCGCATCGCAGTCCCGGCACGCAGAGATCAGCGGCACCGACCGTATCCACTACTGTGGAGCCTACTGGCGGCACGGCTTTCACGAGGACGGCGTCGTCAGCGCACTGGCCGTTGGCAAGCGATTTGGAGTCAGCCTTTGAGCAACACCACCGCAAGTGCCATCTATGTCGGTGACGTTCGGCACCGGCGCGGCGCGCCACACGAGCACTCGTTTCGGTACCCCCTGTTTCTCATGTATCTCGATCTCGCCGAGCTCGACACGGTGTTTGCCAAGCGGTGGCTCTGGTCGAATGGCCGCCGGAATCTGGCCTGGTTCGATCGCAGCGATCACCTCGGCGATCCCCAGATGGATCTCGACATGGCGGTGAGGGATCTTGTCGAGCAAGAGAGCGGCAGACGCCCCCGGGGCCCGATCAGACTCCTGACTCACCTACGCTATTTCGGGCACTGCTTCAATCCGGTGAGCTTCTACTACTGCTTCGACGAGAGCGGTGAACGCCTCGAGACCTTGGTAGCCGAAGTCAACAACACTCCGTGGGGAGAACGGCACTGTTACGTTCTCGAGGACGGCACCGATCCTGCTACTGACGGTGCCAAGACCTACCGGTCCTCGAAGCAATTCCACGTGTCACCGTTCATGCCCATGGACATCGAGTACGACTGGCGTACGACCCTTCCTGGCGAGCGCCTGGTCGTTCATATCGAGAACTCCAGAGGCGGCGCCAGGTTCTTCGATGCCACGATGACCCTCGCAAGGCGAGAAGTCAGCGGCCGGAATCTCGCCTGGGCACTGGCGAGGTACCCGCTGATGACCCTGCGCGTAGTCTTTTGGATTCACTGGGAGGCGCTGAAGCTATGGCGAAAGAAGATACCGTTCTACCCGCATCCGAAACACCGTCGAGACTCCTCGCCGAGCTGAGCGGCCGCCGGAGCGAACCTTGGCTACGCGGACTGGCCAGAAGTTTGGCCCTGTCCCGTCTGCAGAAGATCGAGCAGGGTCGGCTCGTGGCTCTCGAAGGCGACTCCCGACTCGAATTCGGCACGGCCGAGGCGGACTTCCCGGTGCGCGCCCGCGTGGTGATCCACGATAGCGCCTTCTGGGAGCACCTGGCGTGGGGTGGCTCGGTCGGCGCTGGTGAGGCCTACTGTGACGGACTGTGGTCCACTCCGGACCTGACCGACGTCGTCCGCGTGCTCGCCAGGAATCAAGCCGCCATGGACGAGTTCGACCAAGGAACGGCGCGAATCACTGCGCCGTTGCGGTGGCTTCTGCATAGGCTGCGCGGCAACTCGAAGGCGGGGAGCCTGCGAAACATCTCGGCTCACTACGACACCGGCAACGAGTTCTTCTCTCAGTTCCTGGACCCCACACTCACCTACTCCTGCGCCATCTTCCCCGACGCCCTCTCGACTCTCGAGACCGCGCAGCAGTGGAAGCTCGACATCATTTGCCAGAAGCTCGAGCTCTGCAGCGACGACCGCCTGGTCGAGATCGGCACCGGTTGGGGCGCACTGGCGATTCACGCGGCCCGAAAGTACGGCTGTGAGGTCGTCACGACGACCATCTCCGAGCAGCAGTTCCGCTACGCCTCGCAAGCCGTGGCGGACGCGGGCCTCGCCGGCAAGGTGACGGTTCTCAAGCAGGACTATCGAGAGCTACCGGCGACGCTGGTTGAACCTTTCGACAAGCTCGTCTCCATCGAGATGATCGAAGCCGTGGGCCATTCCTACCTACCACGCTATCTCGAGGTTGTCAGTCAGCTGATGAAACGGGAGGGTCTCGCCCTCATCCAGGCCATTCTGATGCCGGATCAGCGCTACGAGAGCTATCGACGGTCCGTGGACTTCATCCAGCACTACATCTTCCCCGGCGGCCTGCTACCCTCGCTCGGACGAATCCAGCAGTGCATGATGAACGAGACGGATCTGCGGCTCGTGGATCTCGAAGACCTGACCCCGCACTACGCTCGGACGCTGGTCGAGTGGCGCCGCCGATTTGCGGCAAGCGAGGACGGGATCGCCGCCCTCGGCCTGTCCGAAGCCGAGCGTCGCAAGTGGAAATTCTACTTCAGCTACTGCGAGGGCGGCTTCCTCGAGCGCACCGTCGCTGGCGTCCAGCTGCTTCTCGCCAAGCCCGACAACCGGCGAGACGGCGAGGCCGCAGGTCTCTTGCGAAAGCCGAATTCGCCATGCAGTGGGCACTGAACCTGATCGAGAGAGGTTGGATTCCGGATCCGCTGCTACGCCGAGGAATCCGACGGCTGCTCGAGACCAGGATTCGGGAAATCTCCTCCGACCCCGACCCCACTACCCCGCTCGTCGAGCAGATGCGCCAAAGTCCTCTGGCGATCGAGACGGAAACCGCAAACGAACAGCACTACGAGCTGCCACCCGAGTTCTTTCAGCTCGTCCTCGGCAGTCACCTCAAGTACAGCTGTTGCTACTGGCCGGACGGGACGACCTCGTTGAGCGATGCCGAGGCCATGGCGCTCGAGCTCACCACAGCCCGGGCCGAGATCGAGGAGGGGATGGAGGTGCTGGACCTCGGTTGTGGCTGGGGGTCGCTCAGTCTCTGGGTTGCAGAGCATTTCACGGACTGTCGAGTGACCGCCGTGTCCAACTCCGCCCCCCAAGGGGACTTCATTCGACGCCGAGCAAGGTCTCGGGGGCTGGCCAACGTCGAGCACCTGACGGACGATATGGGGCACTTTCAGATCACCGGGAAGTTCGACCGGATCGTCTCGGTCGAGATGTTCGAGCACATGCGAAACTACTCTCTTCTGCTCGAGCGTGTCGCGGGCTGGCTGAAACCCGATGGCAAGCTTTTCGTGCATGTCTTCTGCCATCGCTCGCGACCCTACTTCTTCGAGGACAAGGGGCCCAGCGACTGGATGGCGCGGCACTTCTTCACTGGGGGCCTGATGCCCTCCGAGCACCTGATGGAACAGTTCGAAGGGCCCGTGCGGCTCGATCGGCGCTGGAGACTCAACGGCCAGCACTATGAGAGAACCGCTCTCGCCTGGCTCGAGAACATGGATCGTCACAGAGATGAGATCCGAGGCATCTTCGAGTCCGTCTATGGGTCCGACGCCGAGCAGTGGTTCCACCGCTGGCGCATGTTCTTTCTGGCTTGCGCCGAGCTCTTCGGTTACAAGCACGGCGAGGAGTGGTTCGTTTCGCACTCGCTATGGACTCCCGGGGAGCAGGCCGAGGCCTGACTGGAGGCGCGACTCATGACCGGATTGAAGCTGTTCTTTCTTCTGATCTTGTTGGGGATGCTGGCGGTCACGACCATCGCCAGCCTCGATCGCAGCGTCTTCGAGGCAGGCGCGGATCTGTGGCCCGACCCCTGGTTTCGAGCGACTCTGGCAGACGCCTACTTCGGCTTTCTGGTGGTCTATCTCTGGATCGCCTACAAGGAGGAATCCTGGGGAAGTAGGGCCCTCTGGTTCGTGCTTCTCATGTCTCTCGGCAACATCGCCATCGCCATCTACTTCCTCATCCAGCTCTTCCGGTTGCCCGACTCAGCGTCCATCGAGGATCTCCTCCTACGGCGGGACGGCCCATCATGATCGAGCAGATCGCTGCCTTGGCCTGGCCCGGCCTCGCCGTTGCCCTCGGGCTCACCTCCCTCGTCTGGCTCGCCAGTCTCGTCAAGCGGGACGCGTCGATCATCGACATCTTCTGGGGTCTAGGTTTCGTCACGCTGGCCTGGTTCTACCGCAGCCGGGTTCCTGTCGACTCGTTCAGACAAACGCTGGTTCCCATGCTGGTCACGCTGTGGGGACTGCGACTTGCCATCTACATTCTCTGGCGCAATCGCGGACGCGACGAGGACTATCGCTATGCGGCGATGCGCAAGAAGTGGGGCGCCAGGTTCCCGCTCCTGTCACTCGTCATCGTCTTCTGGCTACAGGGGTTTCTCTTCTGGGTCATCGGGATGCCGCTCCTCCAGGTCCAGATCTCGCGGCAACCTATCGGAGTTTCGTGGCTCGACCTGGTGGGTCTAGGCCTCTTCGCCATCGGCTTCTTCTTCGAAGCCGTCGGCGACTTTCAGCTGGCCCGCTTCAAGGCCAACCCGGCCAACAAGGGCAAGGTCCTGGATCGGGGACTTTGGCGCTACACCCGCCACCCCAACTATTTCGGGGACGCGACTTTGTGGTGGGGCTTCGGGTGCTTTGCCCTGGCCACCCCCGGGTCGTCCTGGACTCTCATCAGCCCGCTCCTGATGAGCCTGCTGATCATCAAGGTCTCCGGCGTGGCCCTGCTCGAAAGGGGACTTGGCAGCACCAAGCCCGAGTACCGCGACTACGTGCGACGCACGAGCGCCTTCTTCCCGTGGCCGCCCGGCGTCTAGTGCGAGCACGGTAGGCGAAGGCAGCCCAATCGGGTGGCGGCATCTGCGCCGGCCCGGAGCAGGGTATTCACTCTTCATCCCGGATCCGGGCGGATAGACAAACGGCTATAGCCACCCAAATGGGTGGTTCCCCTTCACCGCGCTCGTGGTATAGAGAAAGGTACCTCGACAAGGGCGGGCTGGCCGCGAGGCCGAGCCTGTAGTGTTATGGGTCTTTCTCCACAGACCAGACAGTCGAGCCGCCAAGAGGCGGCAGATGAGGTCTTTCTCACCCACATTCGGGTGCCCGAGCGGTCTCGAACCGTCCTGGCCGGATACCGCTCGCTGGCCCGCCACAGAAAGGAGTGGAGTATGAGAAGAGTTCTGACTTGTGCGACAGTCGTCGGACTGGCAGCGTTTGCCATGCTGGTCGGCTCCGGAGAAGCTCGAGCGGACAGCTACAACCTGATGGGATTCGAGGGAGTCCCCACCCTTGGGTCCGGAGGGTTCACCCTCGGCACGCCGCCTCCGGTCGGCGACTACGCCACTACGCTGTGCCGTTACATCGATGTCGTC
>CAMYLC010000192.1 GCA_947259195.1 Thermoanaerobaculia bacterium
TCTGGATGGGGTCGACCTACTTGAGCCGCTTCAACCCGGCGCCCCTGGCAGCAATCTTCTCTGTCGGGTTCTTCCTGTTGAGCACCGCCTTCGCCTACGTATTCTGGTTGCATCCCGAAATCTTCAACATGGCCGGTGTCATGGGCTGTCTCTATTTCGCTCTGCATCCGGTGGATCCGCCCGAGTTCGTGAGCGGCCGCTTCCGGGTGTTGCGTCGATGGCTGGCGAGGCCCGGAGCTCGAGCCTCGTTGTCAGCCGCCCTGCTGGCACTGGCGGCATACAACAAGCCCATGTTGGCAGCGGTCGCCCTGGGGCCGTTGGTGTCCTGGGCTATCGGCCGTCAATGGCGCAACATCGTGATCTTTACTGCCACCGGCCTGGCGATTGTCGGTCTGGTGAGCGGCATGGCGGTCGTGCTGACCGGCCATCCGAGTGCGTATCTCGGCGTCGAGCGGATGGGGGTTCCCGTTTTCGATCCTTCGCAGATGCCGGTGCAGCCGGTCCGTCGCCTGCCAGCAGCAGAAGAGCAAACCACCAACTCCTGGTACTGGCTGTTGCGAGTACCGGACATCAATGCGTCGGAGCTGCGCCTCAATCTGGGCTATTTTCTATGGGGTCGTCACACCGGTTTGTTGCCCTATCTGCCGTTCGCCGCCCTCAGTCTGCTGCTGTTTCTGCTCCATCGAGGCAGAACGGCCGTGCGGTGGTCGATCCTGATCTCGCTGGTCGGGGTGGCTGTCTTCTTTCTCATCTGGATTCCGTTCAATTGGCATGGCGGCGGCGGCTTTGTGGGGAACCGGTACTTCGTCAACGTCTATCCGGCGTTTCTGTTTCTGGTGACTAGCATCAGTCCCGCCTGGCTGATGGGCCTGACCTACGCAGTAGGTGGTCTCCTCCTCGGCCCCATACTCTTCACTCCGTTCGGCGCCCCGGTGCCAGAGCCAACCCTCCAGGCTCATGTTCGAAATCCCCCCTTTCGCCTGTTGCCGTTGGAGTTGACGTTTCGCCGAAAGCTGCCCGGCTATGACGGCACTGTCGTTTCGGGTCTCTGGATTCAGGGCCGCCGTGATGTCTTCAAGGCGAAGGACGACGGTCTCTGGATTCATGGTGCGACGCCTGTCGAGCTGTGGGTCTACAGCTCGGAAAAGCTCGACGACGGCTTCACGCTGTGGGTGAAGAGCCTGGCTCCCGACAACGAAGTCAGGCTGAAGTTCGCCGGTACTACCCAGTCCCTGGTTTTCACCGTGGAACCTCCGACAGAGTCGAATCAACGAGTCCGATTCGAGCCCCAGGGGCCAGACAAAGTCCTGCACGACCCGTTGGAAGGGACCATCTACGCCTACCGCCTCCTGGTCGAGACGCGAACCGGCTTCGTACCCAACGCCGCGCGAAACGCGGAGACGAAGTTCCCTGTCAACGACTTCTATCTCGGTGCGGAACTGCAGATTCTCGGCACGGATCAGAATCTGGCACGAGATCTCTATCAACTCGAGTGGGGTGAGTCACTCGTACCGGACACAGCGATCGCAGGTGAGGACTTCGAGGTCTTGACCCGACTCAAGAACTCCAGTGGGCAACGCTGGCCGTCGTCGGGTCCGACCAGGGTCAATCTCTCCTATCACTGGCTGGGACCGGACGGCGAAACAGTTTCCTGGGAAGGACAGAGGACGCCGCTGGGCTCTGATCTGGAAAGCGGCGGCGAGCTGGAGCTCGTGCAGTCCATCACGGCTCCGGAGGTTCCCGGACGCTACTACCTGCAGTTGGATCTGGTGAGGGAACGGGTGGCTTGGTTTTCCGACAAGGACGACGGCAACACGCTGCAATCGCCGGTCGAGATCCTGCCGGCCCCTGCTACTGAAGATAGCCCAGAGCCTTGAGTTGGCGCCGGGTCTCGTCGTCCATTTCACGCTCTTCTGACGTCACGCCGTCGTCGACCAACACAGAGAACGGTTCAGCGGACCAGATTTGATCCATTGAGCGGCGCAGGCGTTCAGCGGCATCGGGGAACTGCGCCATGACATCGACGGTTTCGCCGGGGTCGTTCTCGAGGTCGTAGAGCGTCTGGAAGACCCCTGGGCCGCCTACCCATCGCTGCTCGTCACCGGCGATGACGTTCATCAGCTTGAACCGACGGTCCTGCACGATCTGCTGCCACTTCCTCTCGGTGGCGTAGCCGGCCTGGGAAAACGCCGGTCGCGCACCCGCGGCAGCGGTGTTCTCGAGGCGAGGTACTAGAGACTGTCCCTGCATCCATCTGTCATCTTCCAGTTCGACTCCAGCGAACTCCAGAATGGACGGTGACAGGTGGATGAGCTCCGCCGCATCCGAGTCGACGTGCGGCTCGAGCACTCCCGGGTAGTGAAAGACGAGCGGTACGCGAAGACCGGGCTGGAATCCGAAGCGACCGTGGTCAAAATAATAGGAATGCTCACCCAGAGACTCACCGTGGTCGGAGGTCAGGATCGTCAGGGTGTTTTCCAGCAGTCCCCGGTCGCCCATGAAGTCCAGCAACTTACCGATCTGGGCGTCGGCATAGGCGATCTCGGCGTCATAGCGGGCTATGTAGTAGGCGAGGTCGGTTCGTCCGTTCAGCACCTGGTCAGTGCCGATGCCGGCCATCTGGCGAATCGGAACATCCTTGATCTCGATCTGCTCCGTGGAGTCGAAGTAGATGTCGCCTTCGAACCGATCCGTTACCGGTGCGGGCGCCGCATAGGGAAAATGGGGATCCAGATAGTGCACCCAGAGGAAGAACGGCTGATACGGATCGTGGTCGCCGATCACTGCTTGCGCCAATTGGGTTACCGAACCGGCGGCAGTGGGGTCTTGACCTTCCTCGGGAGGTGAGAGCTTCCAGGTCTCGATGTAGCTGTCGAATCCCTGATCGAAATTGAACTCGCTAGCCACGGCACCGTTGGAGACCACCGCGTGGGTGGCGAAGCCCTGCTCCTGCAGCACTTCCGCCAGCATCCTGAACTCCTGGGGAAGCCGGACCCCGACTCGCCGCACGATGCCGTTGTCCTTCGGATAGGTGGCGGTGAAGATGGAAGCGAAGGAGGGCGCGGTCTTGGGCCACTGAACGATGGCGTTGTCGAAGCGCACACCCTCGGCGGCGAGACTGTCGATGATCGGAGAGGTAGCTCGCTCGTAGCCGTAGCTCGACAGGTGGTCGGCCCGCAACGTATCGATGGTGATCAGGAGGATGTTGCTTGGCGAGGGCGCCGTCGACTGCCCACAGCCGATTTGCAGCCAGTTGCCGGCCAGCAACAGTGCGGTGAGAGCGAAGTGCACTCGCCGGGGATGGTTGTTCGAGTTTCTCCAGGTCACAAGAGTCGGTTTCTGTTGGAGTTCAATGGTGTTGCTCGGTTCGGGGGTGCGGCGAAAGGCTCGGGCGCGTTTTCCTCGAGCGGCTGCAAGTCCGGCCGCGAAGTATATCCAGTTTATCGAGTCCTGGCCCAGCTTGCCGACAGCGCTTTGCTAGAATCCCGGCGAGAATATCGGGAGACCGTTCGGTCCTGTTTCCTCCCCGTGCGTCCTGCCCAGAACGGCGCCAGAGCAAGTGACTATCCCTATTCAAGGCAGTGAGGCGGCGGACCCCGCAGCCGTCAGACGGCACGATGTCTACGTGGCCCTACCCCTCATCATCCTGTCCGGGATGATCCTCCTTGGTGCCCTGACGTTCGACCGACGCGAGTGGCCTGCCTTCGTCGGTGATGAGGCCACCTACCTCATGGCCGGGGAGAGCCTGGCTTGGGATCTGGATCTGAGCTTCGAAAGGGAAGACTACGAGCGATTCATGGAGCATTGGGGCCGTCGACCCGAGGGCCTTATCCTGCTGAGTGGCGACGAAGGTCGGCACATCTCCTTTGGCAAGCCGTTCTTCTATCCCCTGGCCATCGCTCCCTTTCAGAGGCTGTCGCCCCTCAAGGGGCCATTCGTGGCCAATGCCCTGCTGCTGGTTTTGGCCGGAGTCATGGCGGCTCGCAGTCTCAGAACTCGCCTCGGCAGGGTGGCCTGGATCTGGGTGGCGGTATTCTTGTTCGCCTCGGTGTGCTTTGCCTACGTCTATTGGGCTCACGCCGACCTGTTTCTGATGGCACTGTCGGCGATAGCGCTCAGCCTGGCTTTCAGTGCACGGCAGAGCCCCAATGAGAAAGGGTCGGTGCTTCGCTGGCTGACGATTGGTCTGCTGATGGCGATCGTGATCTTCAGCCGTCCGCTCTACTTGCCGCTCCTGGTACCGACCGCGATGGCGGTGCCGCGGTTCGAGCGCCGCCGGGGGCTTGGCGGACTGCTGTTGGGTGTTGTCGCGGTGCTGGCGCTGGCGTTCACCATTCACTGGATCAACGGACGTAGCTTGACGAGCTACAGCGCCCAGCGTCGGGGCTTCTATTCGACAACTGGCTACCCGGGAATCGAATTCGCTCCCGAGGAGTGGGTTGAGAAGCTCGAAGACCTGGGCGACGCGAGATGGGTCGAGGGTCAGAGTCTCTCGCGTCTGCCGGCTACTGACGCCTCGCTCTGGGCTTGGAACAGTCTCTATTTCCTTGTCGGCCGCCATGTCGGGGTCCTGCCGTACTTCTTGCCGCTACTGCTAGGAGTCCTGGGCCGCCCTCGAGGGCGGGCGCGATGGGCGCTGCTACCGGCGGTGTTGTTTTGCGTGGCAGGTTTCTTCCTCTATCGACCTTTCAACTTCTACGGTGGTGGTGGAGCGATTGCCAATCGCTATTTTCTGCCTTTGTACCCTGCCCTCTGGTTTATGGGGACCCGCTTGGCGAAGCTGGGTCCTGCCCTGGTGGTAACGGCCCTGGCGTCGGCTTTCATGTGGCCCCTCTGGAGCCAGCCGAGAGCCTTTCCTTTGAGGCAAGACAGCACCTATCGCTATGTCTCGGCCGCGGCCAACTGGGGACTGCCATTCGAGACGACCCAGAGTCACCTCAAACCGTCAGGGCGGTCCGATGTGATCCATAACCAGTTGTGGGTGAAGTCGCTCTCTCCGACGCTGCGCCCGAGTCGAGATGCAAGGGTCCTGAAGCTCCGAGCCGACAGTCGCGGCCAGCTTCTGGTCGGCAGCTCGACCCCCCTGACCCGGCTGCAGCTCGAAACATGGGGGCCAGGTGCGGAGGGGTTGGAGGTCACCCGTGGAGCGACTGCGGGCGGTGCAGAGTCTGCCGGCGAGGTTCGCATCCTGGACCTCGAGCTGGGCCGACGAAGGGCAAGGCACCCCATGTGGTGGACCTGGGATCCGTACTACCTGTACCAGCTGAATTTGCGGGCGGGAGAGATCGGCGAAGGCGCCGTGTCCTTCTCGCTCATGCAGCGAGGAGTGGAGAATTCCGAGCAGGATGGCCTTTGAGTCTGCAGACAGGTTTTGGCACCCAGCCGCCTGGTTGAGTCGCACTGCCGCGGCGGCAGGTCTCGCCGTCGTAGTTGCCTGGCTATGGGATGTGTCGGGAGGCAGTCCGCCGCTGTTGTTGACGCGTACTGTGGTGGGCGTGGTCATGCTCCTGGCAGTGGCCTATCTGATCGCTCTGGCTGCGGCGCTCTGGCGGCGCGCCGAGGGCCAGCCGATCCTGACTGTCGGCCGTCTGCTTCTTCTCCTGGTGCTGCTTTCCCTGGTTGTTCGCCTGATCGGGATCGACTTCGAGATCTCGGGTCGTTACTACCGCGACGAGGGGATCTACTACGAGGCGGCGCTTCGCATCAATGAAGGCAAGCTTCTGCCGGAGTCCTTCATTTACGGCCATCTGCCCTACTATCTGCAAGCCATCCTTCTGTGGATCCAGTCGCTCTTCCCGCAAGCCATCAGCCGCTTTCTGCAGCTCTTCTATGAAGTCGGCAATGAAGTTGACGTCAGCTGGCTGCTGCTCAGAGGACTGAGTGCCGTATTCGGCGCCCTCACGACTATCCCGGTTTTCCTGGTGGCTCTGAGGATCGCGGGTCGGTTGGCAGCCAGTCTGGGAGCCCTGCTGATCATCTTCTCGCCGATCTACAACGAGATTACCCATCTCATCATCAGCGATGTGCCTTCGGCCTTCTTCGCGACTCTGACCGTGATGTTCGTGGCGCGTTTGCTGGACGGGGAGAATCTCCGCGACTATCTGTGGGCTGGGGCTTGCGCCGGGTTGGCAGCGGCCAGCAAGTATCCAGCGGGAGTAGTGGCGGTCTCCATTGTGGCCATCTGGATCTATTGGCGCCTGAGGACTCGGCGGTTCTCCTGGTACCTGCTTTGGTCCGGGTTGGTCTCCGTGGCCGTGTTGTTGGCGGCCATGCCGGCTTTCTGGGCTCACGCAGGAGCGGCTTTCGCGGGGCAGGGCAAGGACCTGCTGTTCGGGGTCCGCCAGTACGCCAAGGGAGGTTGGATTGGTGTCAGGCCGCAGAGCAATGCGCTCTGGTACGGCGCCAAGCTGGTGCAGAGCTTCGGCTGGCCGGCTTGTGTGTTGGGTTTGCTGGGGGTCTTCGGCCTGGCTCGCGATGATCGGCGACGCTGGCTCGTGATGGCCGCCTACCCGCTGGCCTTCCTGATCCTGATGAGCAGCATGAGCATGGTGGTGAAGCGGAATCTGCTACCGGCGATGCCAGCCATCGCCGCGCTTCTCGGCGCTGGCCTTGCCGGCTGGGAGCGGCGCCTGACGCTGGACCGAAGGGGGCTGGCGCGATGGTGGCCCGTGGGGGTGTTGAGCCTGGTCGGTCTTGCCGTGCCGGTCTATCGCACGATTGTCCAGGAGGTGAGCCTGGTCAGGCCGAGCACTCGGGAGCTCGCCGCCTGGTGGATCAACACCAATCTGCCACGTGGAGCCGGGATCATTCAGGAGTCCTACACTCCCCATATCCACTACAAGCGTTTCCAGCGGGCCAACAGTCGATTCGCTGCCCGCTTCACCCTCGAGCAGATCAGGGAGCCTCAGTGGGACTTCGTGCTACTGGCCGACAGTGCCTACCGACGGTTCCTGGAGCCAGAGAACTGGACCAAACCCCACCACGAGGTCTATGCCAAGAGATATCGGCAGCTGCTGGACTTCGACCTGATTCAGGAGTGGCTACCCACCCCGACTCGCCAGGGTCCAAGGGTCGGTCTCTACGCCATCGATTCCGATCCGCAGGTATTTCTGACGCACCATCGGTTCGAGCTGGGAGACGAGCCCTTCCGGTATCCACGGGACGACGCCTACCTGCTACTCAAGCAGTACTTCGATGCCGGGAGCTTTCGCATCGCCTTGGACACCGAACCCTCGGAAATCGGCGGGCGCGTGAGGGTAGTGACGCGTGACGGTCGAGTAGCAGGAGAGTTCGACATTCTCCGCGGGGTTGGAGTCGTGAATCTGCCCTGGCAAGCGAAGTACCTCTTGTATGTGTTCCTGCCTGAAGGGACTGAGATCTCGGCGGTCGAAGTGGAGTCATCCGATGCTCGAGCTCAGCCGACGCAAGACGGGGCCGGCCTGAATCGGCAGGCGGACCCCTGAAGCCACGTCGTCACTCGGGTGACACGACCTCGACTACCCAGTGCGCCGAGCTTGCGGGATTCTTGTCGGAGAACCACGCCACCTGTTCGCGGACCAGGTCGAGGGTCAGGGTGTGATCGCCGGCCACCTCGGGGGCCAGCACCTGTTGGACCACGGTGATGGCCTCTCCTGGTTTGACCTCGGAAGGAAGTGGGCTGCGTAGGCCGCCGCGAACTGCCGGCTGGCCTGCGGCATCGGTCCAGTGATAGCTCAGCTCGACGCGCGTCGCACCGCGGATTGTCCAGGTCTCCTGGCTGGTGTTCTTCAACTCGACAGTCACCTGGAATTGGGCTCCAGCCTCAACGCGCTCAACCTGTTCGATCCGAGTCCACTCTACATGGTAGAGATCGCGATCTCGTTCGGCGCTGGAGCCGAGGTAGAGAAGCGCAGCACCCAGATAGAAATCCTCCTCGCCTAGACCTCTCCAGGTCGGTTTTTCGCCGTTGGCCGTCCTGACAGTCAGGCGGTAGGTGAAGCTCTCGCGGGCTCCCTGTCTGCGAGTCTTCCAAGCCCTGTGGGGCGTCAGCCTTACATCTTGCCGGTCCGGGCCGTTCGTGCCGTCGAAGATTACCTGGCCACACTCGCCTTCCAGGCAGATCTCCACCGCGTTGCTCGGAGACCCGGAACGCACCAGGAAGACGGCGTCTGACAAGGGGCGGTCGGTGATCATCCAGGCTTCGACGACTTCTGCTCCATGAAACCAAAGCTCGTCACCGTGAGGTTGGAAGACGTCTGCACGCCCACGGAACCAGACCCCCGAGTGGTAGTCACCCAGATAGCCCGGAATTCGACGCGCCAGGGAGAGCTCGAAGGGAAAATGACGAAAGGGTGTATTGCGGACATGCGCCTGGAGAGTCGGGTTGTCGACCGGGGCACCGAAAGGCGTCAACACCACCGAGCCCAGGAAGATGCCTCCGAGCGCGAATCCCAGAGCGATCAACCAAGTCGGTCGGATCCGCGTGACCAGGAACAAGAAAGCCGGGTAGGCGATGATCAGATAGCGGTTGCCGATGAAGCCTCCTCCCCCATGCCATCGGTCAGGCAAGAGCAGGAAGAAGGCCAGCGAGGAGGCAGCCAGGGCCGCCAGAATCAACCAGCGACCCTTCGAACGCCAATCGTGCAACAGGAACAGCAAGAGACAGACTGCGGCGAACGGCATGTAGAGAAGCAATCCGACATGCCGGCCCAACAAGAAGTAGCCCACGTTGTCGGCAAGAAGAGGAAGATCGACAACGCGAGGATCGAATAGTTTCAGGAAGTGCGCGACTCTCTCGGAGATCGGCTCGTGGTGTGTGGAGACTCGAGACTGAACCGACTCGGACGCCTTCCGCTCCATGAAAGCAACCGGACTGCTGACGTTGACCGGTTGGCGAGATCGGCTGAGATAGGGCCAGGGTGTGTCGGTCAGGGCCAGGGCGAGTCCAACCAACAGCGCCAGGGTGAGGGCTGCGCTGAGACCCCAGACCACCGCCGCCTTCCATCCGCGGCGGCGTAGGGAGAAGTAGAGAATGGGCAGCGCCAATGCGGCCAGCATCGGCTTGGAGTAGACCGCCAGCGAGAGGACTGCCGCCGACCCGGCGATGGCGAGCAAGCTCAGCTGCTGCGTCGCCGAACGCTTCTTGCCGATCACCAACAGGAACGAGATCGTGACGCAGGTCATGTGAAAGATCTCGGCCTGCAGCCAGAAGATGTAGACGAAGCTGCAGCTCACAAGGAAGAAGCCGATGGAGAAGAGAAAAGCCAGCGATTCGCGGTTGAACCGCCGCAGGTAGCTCGTGCCGAGAGCGATCATGACCATCACCAGTGCCGCGTTGAGGCCTATCAGGCCGTTGGCGCCGAAGAGCCCGGCCGCTGGAGCGGCGAATAGCGGGTACACCAGGGGGGCGGAGAAGTGAACGGTTTGCCAGCCGTCCTCGCTCATCAGAAACAGGTTGTCGGAGCGATGCGTGAACTCGTGAAAGAGCCTCTCGATGTCTGGCGATTCGCAGCGCAGGTCACCATCCCGCCAGAGACTGACGGCCATCAAGTAGTTCGCCGGCTCGTCGGCCTTGAGAAGCATCGGCAGGCCGGGCTTGGCGAGGGTCAATGGCAACAGGACGAAGAAGAGAGTGAGACAGACCCAGGCCAAGGTCAGAGGTTTGCGAAGGGCGGACAGCATGGACTGACTCCAGTTGGCTCCAAGGAGCATTCTATCCAGCGCTGCGGAAAAGAAACCGCCCGCGCCGCAGGGCGCGGGCGGCAAGATGCACGTCCGATCGAGCGGCTACCAGATCTCGGCTCTCTGGTCAGCCGGCAATGCCATGGGATCACCCTCCTTGCAACCGAAAGCTGCGGCGAACTCCGGCATATTGGCCAGCGGACCATTGACCCGGAACTTCGCTGGCGAGTGCGGATCGGTGTTGACCTGCAGCTTGAGGGCCTCGGGTCGGTAGCTCTTGCGCCATCCCTGAGCCCAGCTCAAGAAGAAGCGCTGCTCCGGCGAGAATCCGTCGATCTCGCCAGGGTTGTTGCCCTCGAGCGCGGTCTGCAGCGCGTAGAAGGCCATGGTGAGGCCGGCCAGGTCTCCGATGTTCTCACCCAGGGTGAGCTCGCCGTTGACGTGCAGGTCATCCACGGCCACGAAGCCACCGAACTGATCGACTAGGATCTTGGTGCGCTCGTCGAAATGCTGACGATCTTCGTCGGTCCACCAATTCTCCATGTTGCCCTGGGCATCGAACTGAGAGCCCTTGTCATCGAATCCGTGCATGAACTCGTGGCCGATGACGCTGCCCATGCCTCCATAGTTGATGGCGTCGTCGGCCTCACCATCGAACATCGGCGGCTGCATGATGGCGGCCGGAAAAACGATCTCGTTCATCACCGGACTGTAGTAGGCATTGACGGTCTGCGGCGACATGCCCCACTCATTGCGATCGATGGGCTGACCGATCTTGTCGAGATTGCGGCGCATCTCGAAGGCGTCGGCGGCCCGCACGTTGGCGACGTAGCTCTGGCGCTCGATGTCGAGCTTCGAGTAGTCGCGCCACTCGTCGGGGTAACCGATCTTCGAGTTGAAGGCGGCGAGCTTGGCCAGCGCCTGAGCCTTGGTTTCGTCGGTCATCCAGTCGAGGTTCTGGATACGTATGGCGACTGTCGACCGGAGGTCTTCGATCATCTTGTCGGCTCGCGCCTTGGTTTGCGGTGGGAAGGCCTGCTCGACATAGACCTGGCCCAGGGCTTCTCCCAGGCTGGCGCTGGTCCGGGCGACGACTCTCTTCCATCTGGGTTGCAGCTCCTCGGTGCCCCGTAGGGTCTTGCCGTAGAACTCGAAGTCCTGATCGACGAACGCCTCGGACAGATAAGGCGAGAAGTTGTTGATCAGATTCCACTGCAGGTAGGCCTTCCAGGTGTCGAGGTCCGCTGCAGCCAGGAGAGCGTTCATCTCCGCGAAGAAGTCTGGCTGGGCGTAGGAGAAGCTCTCCATCCCCTCCAGACCGAGACGCTTGAAATAGCGGCTCCAGGAGAAGTTCGGGGTCGCCTCGTCAGCGGACTTCAGGGTCTCGATGTTGTAGTAGTTGGCCGGATCGCGAAGCTCCACGTTGGTCAGCGACGCCTTGGCCAGGCGTGATTCCAGCTCCAGGATGCTGGCCGCAGCCCGACTCGCCTGCTCTTCGGTGTGACCCATGAGCTGCAGCATGGTGGAGACATGGGCAACGTACTGCTGCCGCAACTTCGCCGACTCCTCGTCCTCCCGGGTGTAGTAGTCGCGGTCGGGCAGGCCCAGGCCACCCTGAACGGCATAGTAGAGGTACTGCTCACTGTTCTTCAGGTCCTGAAAAATGCCCTGATCGAAGAGTACCGACACACCTTCGGCGTGGAGATCGCGCACCATCGCCGCGATGTCTTCGACACCGGCGATGGCCTCGACCCGCTCGAGGTCCGCCTTCAAGGGCGCCAGACTCTGCGACTCGATCCTCTCGGTGTCCATGCCGGTGTACCAGAAGTCGCCGACTTTCTGTTGATTGGTGCCTTTCGGGGCGTTGGCGTTGGCGGCCTCCTCCATGATCTGCCTCAGCAGGGCGAGATTTCGCTCATACATCTCGTGCGAAATCCCCCAAGAGCTGTACTCGTCGGGAATCGGATTGAGCGCCAGCCAGTTGCCGTTGGCATACTGATAGAAGTCGACGCAGGCGTCGGTCGCCGAGTCCAAGTTTCGGCGGTCCAGACCTCGTTCGTTGGTCCTGTAGTCACCGGCCGTTGCGACGCCGGCCGCGACCACTGTGAGGCTCGCAAAGCAGAGTAGTAGCTTCGTGAATTTCATGATTGGACCTCCTGAAAGCAATTGAACTCGGCTACCCCAGTACTCTTCCTGGATGGTTCTCCGTCCAAAGTTCTTCCCTCGTCGCGGGACGGCTTGTCCTGCCTCGACTCCGCGTCGATGATACACATCTCTCCCGTCTTGCATCTACTACGGTTCGGACGTGACGAGGTTGCACTCGGGCTGGCCCGGTCATTGGCTTGCCGACCTACTTCGCCATGTAGTTGCGATAGATGGCAATCAGGTCCAGCGGCGCGTGCAGAAAATCCTGCGGGCGTACCTTGCTTCCCGAAACATCCTGCCAGATCTCCAGGGGGCACTCGTAGACCAGGTCCCCCGGTTGACTCCATGCCGCCGGTCCGATGGCCTGTCTGAGTCGGGCCAGGATCTCGACATCGAAGATCCACTTGGTGAGGAACTCCTCGTGAAACAAGCTCTCGACGGTCGAGCAGGAGCGGAACAGCTTGGCGCCGCACTGAGTGTCGTAGACCGGCGCATCGAGCATCAACGACACCACCGTAGCGAAGAGACGACCGGCACGTGGCGTCCGAGCAACCTGACTCGGGACCCGGAGACCATGAGGACCCTTGGACGTTCTTCAAAGACCTCAGCCAGAACAGGAATCGCCTCCAGTGGGGTCGCCAGGTCGGCGTCCCAGAAACCGACCAGCGAGCTGTCGGTGTCGAGTGCACTCAGGATTCCTCGCCGAACCGCCTCCGCCTTGCCCCGATTCTCGGGCAGCTGCAGAAAGTCACATCTGCCCGAGGAGCTTTCACAGAGCTGCTGCAGTACGTCTTGGGTGCCGTCGATACTACCGTCATCAACGAATAGAAAGCGGATATCGACGCGACCTTCGAGAAACTCCAGGTAATTCTCTGCCGGTAGGCGAGTGGCCTCGTTGTAGCAAGGGACCACGATCGTCGTCGACATCATTCCGTGGCCACTTTCCTCGGGGCGTGCTCGAAGTCCACATGATTCGGACGATGACGCGGAACGATTCCTTGACCATCGACGCGCAGGATGGCGATCAGGCTGGCGCCGTATCGATAGCCCTCGGGCCGGCGACCCTCCAGACAGTCTTTCAGGACCCGCGCTTCGCCTCCGAAGTACGAAGCGAGAAGCCGATTCACCCGGTCAGAGGGCAGGTGAAGGTCGGTGCCGCGTTGACCGAACGAGTTGCGGCCGTGCCGGTTCAGGGCACGAATCAGGCGAATCACCGGGTAGAGGCGGGTGTTGTAGTAGGAGATCAGGAGGGGGGTAACGGGAAGTCCCTGCCATAACAACTCCAGTTGACTGCGGTCGTAGCGGCGAAAGTGGCCCAGAACCTCGTCGTGGCTGGACCACAGGGCATCGTTGGCTGGCACTGTCAACAGGACGTGAGCTCCCTGCCGGCAGCGAGCCAACAGGGTAGACAGGAACAGGAAGTCGTCGGGGACGTGCTCCAGCACATCCGTCGTCAAATAGAAGCTCGCCCCCGCATCGAGCTCCGACGGCGCCTCGCTCAGCTCACCTTGCCAGAACTGGACTCCAGGGTAGCGCTGTCGAGCCAGCCCGATGGCTTCGGGGGAGGTGTCGATGCCAGCGACGTCGTAGGAGTCGGCGAGGGCTCCAACGTTGCCGCCGGGCCCGCATCCGACATCGACGACCAGATCTCGTTCGCCTGTAGCCGGCAATGCAGCGAGCAGGGTCTTGAGGATGTGCCTTTTGCCTAGGAACCACCAGTGCCGCTCCTCCATTGTGGAGTGAAGCTCCTGTTGTCGGGCATCCATTCCGGGGTCCGTGTGGTGGTGGCAGCTGCTCCCAGGCAATGATCTGGAGTAGCACTCAGCAAACTGCTGGGCCGCTGCAGCGTGCGGATATTCTAGCGCGGGTCGAGTGCGGCTCCGTGTGAAGGAGAGAACGCAGGGTGAGCCCATAAAGGACGAGCCACCTGGCAGATGCTCTCAACAAGAGAGGTCTACCAGGTGGCCGAAGATATTCTTCTGCTTGGAGCTCTGGTTTAGCTGGCCTTCGGATGGCAGCCGTCGCACTTCGTGGGCGCGGCCTCCACGCCAGACTCCTTGTGACACGTGACGCATGAGACGTGGTAGGGGTTCTTCGACAGGCTCATCTGTGCACAATCCGGCGTCTCGGCGGCTTCGGGGTCCTTGTGGCAGGAGGCGCATGATGGCACTTCCATGTCCGACTCCGCGGTGAGGCCCTCGTTCGTGTGGTGGCAGGTGGTGCACTCGGTGAGCTCGAAATGTGCTGCGTGTGGGAAATTGACAGCCGATTTCTTGGCCATGCATTGGTCGATGACAACGTCTTCCGGAGCTTCTGTGGCAGTGGCGGCGAGAGTCGGCATGGCGAAGACCAGAGCGGCGATCACGATGCCTGTCACTACGAGTGATTTGCGCATGAGCATTCCCTCCTGAGGGGTTCGGTTCGTCTCTCGGGGGCTGTGGTGCGCGGTGGCCGCCCCCGCCAGTACATTCCTGAGTAACTCTACACCAAATCGGTGACCGAGAGTCTGATCGGCTGCGCAGCGGTGGAAGCGGCCGGCGTCCCTGCCTGCCGTTCTTTGGGGCACCGGCGCCACCAGTGCGCCATGGTCTCAATTGACTGCTGCTTCAAATGATGCCAGAGGTCTGTTGGGGTGGGGCCCAGGGGGCTATCCTCCCTGCCGCCGGAATCCTCAACGCATCATCCGAGTGCCGCAGGGCTCCATTATGAGGTGAAGCGATAGTGCGACCGGTCGCCGAACGAACCAGAGCAGCGACTGCGCCCAAGGCCGCAGCCCTCGAGGCTCCATCGTCCCGGTACCGGACCGTCTCGCCATACCCCTCCCAGGGCACGGCGTAGACGACGATCTTGCCCTCGACGGCCTCACGACCCAGGGCTTCGAGCTCATCGAAGTCGCTCACCACGACGGCAGGCGCTTCGATTCCCTCGATTGGGGTGCCGATAGCTTCTGCCCAGACCGAGAATCGCCAACTCACGTCCAATCGGTGCCAGGACACGGACGCTCTCCTCGCCGCGGACCCAATGCGTCACCTCGACCGGCTGACTCGAGACGTTATCGAAGCCCTCGTCTTGCAGGGTCTCCGTGGCCCACTCGATGGCCTGCTCGAGCTGCTCCGAGCCCGACAGCCGAGCCCCGACCACGGTCGTCAGGTAGGACAGCTTCTCCCAACCCACCTCGTCGGTCAGGGCGGCCCCGATGATGCGGCCGGCGTCCTCTCGGTAGGCAGTGGTTAGATCCTCGTCGCAAAACCCTGGTCGGACGGCGAAGAACAGCAGCAAGAGAGGTCGTAGTAAGAGTGTGTGGCGCACGGTCGAATCTCCTGGCGCGGGAGTGGCAGCTGCTGGGCTGTGCCGAGGTAGCGAATCCTACAGCAAACAACTGAAGAAAATCGGCCTCGCTGCCGAGAGACGACCGGGCGGGAGTCTGGCTCCATAGCGGAGCATTCCGCTGCCATTCCGCCAGGGAGTTGTTACCGTGAGAGAAGGGACGAGCCCTGCGCGGTTGTCGCAGGAAAGCTGTCGGTCAGCGGCGAGAGATTCGCGCTGGAGGAAGACGCATGAGGACGTCACTCAAGATCACTACTTGCGGGCTCTTTGTTGCATCTTTGGTTGGTGCCCAGGTCTGGATCGAGAACGGCGATGCACCCAGTTTTCCCGATGGTGAAGCCCAGAGAACCTTCACTCCTTGGATTCTCGAGGAGATCGGAGGGAGTCTCGACCAGGCTGTCGATGACAGACGGGACGCCTACTGCATCCGGATCGTCGAGCCCGCCGCCTTCGTGGCGACGACACAAGCGATCACCCTCGATACGCGGCTCTTCCTCTTTTCCCCAGATGGTGCCCCGCTCCTCGCCAACGACGAGGCTTCGGGCAGCGAGCCTGGTCCCTCTATTCTGAGATCGACTGCCACCGACGGCTCCGGCTTCACACTGGACACACCCGGAGAGTATGTACTCGTGGTGACAGGCCAGCCCGACGAGCCGCGGGACAAGACGGATCGCGCACTCTTCGGCATCTCCGGCGATCCGCTCGCCATCCACGCAGCGAACCCCCTCGCTGAATCCTTCATGGATTGGGTCCCGGTGGGTCCTGGCGACCAGTCGGATTCCTACACAGTGATTCTGGAAGGGGTGGAGCCGTGCGGTGTCTTCGACATGGTCATTTCGACCGTGGAGCGCAATCGGGTCTGCCGCTCGGATGGATCGGGTGGCTTTTCGGGCTGCAGCGACGTGAGTGAAGACGAGGGGTTCAGCTACAAGGCTGCGCTGGGAGATCTCGATGGAGACGGATCCCTGGACGCGGTCTTCGCGATGAACCTCTCCGAACCGAATCGTGTCTGTAATGGAAATGGGGCCGGCGGTTTCGTCGGCTGTAGCCAAGTCAGCTCTGACGCTTTCGACAGCACGGGCGTAGCCTTGGGTGACCTCAATGAGGACGGACACCTGGACGCGGTCTTCGCCAACGAGGGCGACCCGAGCAGGCTCTGCCTGGGAGACGGCTCGGGCGGATTCGTCAGCTGTGCGACTGTCAGCAACTCGACAGGCCTTGCCAACGCCGTGGCCCTGGGTGATCTGAATGGTGACGGTTATCAGGATGCGGTTCTGGCGAACGCGAACGCACCGAATCAGGCCTGCCTGGGTGACGGCGCCGGCGGCTTCAGCGAATGCCTGGATATCAGTGCTGATACCTACGACACCTTCCGTCTGGCTCTGGGACAGATCGACGACGACGGGCTGCTCGATGCGATCTTCGCCAACACGAACGGGGCCGATCGCGTCTGTCTTGGAGATGGCTCGGGTGGGTTTTCTGGCTGCGGGGATGTCGGTGTTGGCACCACTCCCAGCTATGGCGTGGCCCTGGGTGATGTCGATGGGGATCGTGACCAGGATGCCGTGTTCGCGGTTGTCGGGAGTGCCAACAGGGTCTGTCTGGGTGACGGATCGGGAGGCTTCTCCTGCGCAGCCATCGGCGCCGATACCGAATCGGCCTTCGATGTAGCTCTTGGCCACGTGGATCAGGATGGCCATCTCGACGCGCTGTTCGGCAGGACCCACGGACCCGAGAGGTTCTGTCTCGGCGACGGCACCGGAGCCTTTTCCTGCGCCGACGTGAGCGCCGATTCCATGTTGGCTGCCGGGGTCACGGCTGGAACGCTGGATCTCCGTCTGGGGAAGATCTTCTACGATTCGTTCGAGACCGGTGACACGAGCGCCTGGTCGCGAGTCAGAGAGTGAAGGCTAGGCTTGCCGACCTGACGGCTTTCGGGCCCTCATGGCAACGTAGTACCCGGTCAGGTAGCGGGTCGGAAGCGACTCCAGGCACTCGAACGCCAGATAGGTTCTGAGCAGAAGACCTCTGAGGCGATCTCCTCCCCATCGCCGGGTCAGGGAGTCGAGCCAGATGGCTGGAGCCCGAGGTGCGTGGGCGATCGCGGATTCGGCGGTGACCTCCAGTCCCAGCTTCTCGAGCTGTCTCTGGGCCTCGCCACGGCTCCAGGTCATGCCCACGAAGTAGGGGACCAGCCCGACGCGATTCAGCCAGCGATAGGGCAGATGATTGCGGATCCAGATGAGGGGATTCTGGGGATTATCGAGGGTCAACACCAGAATTCCTCCCGGTGCCAGGCCCGCGCTCACTTCGGCGAGACCCGAGGCAAGCTCCTCTTCGGTCTCGAAGTGATCGAGTGACGAGCCCGAGAGGATCGAGCTCAGAGCACCCGCCCTGATCGGACTCTGTCGCAGATCACCCACCAGAAGGCGGTAGCCGATCGAGTCCTCGAGATTGTCCTTCGCTCTTGCGACCACGGAAATCGAGCCATCCATTCCCAGGCTGCCCGCGGGAAACTCCGCCATCGGATGTTGGAGGCAGATGGCTTCCTCGAAGAGGTCGGTCTTGAGACGCCGGCCCGGTGGTGCAGTCTCGAACCACCGTCTCGTCAGCCGGCAGTAGACCTCCTTCATGTAGCCCCGCCAGGCGTCCAGCGTTGGCGAGTCCTGGAAGTCCTCGACAACCTGATCCCAGTTTTCGGTTGCCATGGAGAGGGTAGGAGTCTATCTTCCAGAGTCAACCAGATTCGCTGGCCGACACGCCGAAGGGGAATCGCCACAATGGGACTGGATTCAGGCCCGGCAACTTGAGAATGGGTGCGGCGCGAAACTGGGCGCCCAGCCGTCTGCGAGCGGCTACGGAAGGAGCATTGTCTCTGTCCACGAGGTTGCAGCAGAACTCGAAGCCAGCTTGCTGAAGCTCGGTATAGGCAGCTTCGGTCAGGCACTGGAAGATCTTCTGGCCCCTGAACTCCGGCTGAACGAAGCTGTTGTAGGTATAGCCTCCCGCGGACGGCAGCGCCTGAACTCTCCAGCTCAACAGGTAGATGTCCTCCGTATTGAGCCAGGAATAGCCAGCAAACTGCTTGCCAACCAAGGCGACGAGGCATCGGCTCTGCTGTGCGGCCGCGATGCGACAGGACTCCGCCTGGGGTGGGGCCAGCTTGGATGCCAGCAGCTCGAAATCCCCGGAGGTTGCCCTTCGGACCCCCAATCCAGGAGGCGGCTCCACCCGCTTCGTGGGCTCGAGCAGGGAGCGTTCTCCGTAGAGCATGTTGTAGAAGCGAACGCCAAAAAGTCCGGCCGTGTGGCTGATCACCCGAACCCACAGCGGCCTGCTGTCACGAGTAGTTGCCGTCATTCAGCGTTCCAGCCCCAGCAGGCTTCGGGTTTCGTCCGGCGTGGAGATTTCCCGCCCGACCTCGTCAGCCAAATCGACAATGCGCTGCATCTGCATGTGATTGCTGGCCAACTTGGTACGCTTTTCATCGAAGTAGATGTTGTCTTCGAGCCCCACGCGCACATGGCCCCCGCGCTCCATCGCCCAGCGGTGAACCTGCAGTTGGCAGTCGCCAATGCCGGCCAGCGCCCAGGTTGCACCCGCGGGCAGGGCTCCCAGCATGAGGTCGAGAGTCGGTTCGTCGGCCTGGGCGGTCGCGATGTTGCCGAGAAGCAGGTTGAAGTAGCCTGGTGATTGCAGCAGGCCCTTGTGCATGAGGTACTTGCCGTAGTTGATCATCCCCGCCTCGAACACCTCCAACTCGGGGCGGATTCCACGCTCCGACATCTGTTGAGCAAGGGCCTGAATGACCTCGGGTGAGTTGACGCTCGCGGTGCGAGCGAAGTTCATCGAGCCGAGAGTGAGACTCGCCATGTCCGGCTTGGTCTCGCCGCCGAGATCGAGCACCGCCGCCCGATCTTCCAGTCGTGGGTGGGTACGGCCACTCGTTGTCACACACAGGATCAGATCCTGACGCTCGCGTCGGATTCCACGGATGATGTCTGAGAAGATCTCGGGGTCCGGCGTCGGCCTGCCCTGGTCGTCTCGGGCGTGGATGTGCACGATGCTCACTCCGAGCTCGGCGCAGCCGAGCACGTCCTCGATGATCTCTTCGACCGAGATCGGTACCAGCGAGGTCATCGCCTTCGTCGGTACCATGCCGGTCGGCGTGAAGTTGATGATCAGCTTTTTCATGGTCCGCTATCTTTGTGCCCTGAAAACTCTAGCACCACGCCGAAATCTCGACCTCGAGAGCCTACGACGAAGAGGCGGTGCCTCGAGAACTGGTAGGGGTTTTGGCTGCGAGGCTGGGTTCTTGGTCCCCTGGGACTGCAATCCCCGTGAACACAACTCGACCCCAGAAGGCAGACTGGAAGTTCTGCCATCTGGGGCCGAAAAACGGTGTGTCAGTGTCGTCGATCGCCAGATTCGATGACGGTCGACAAGGGACTGATTATTTGACCTTGGTCTTGAAACGGGTCGGCGCATTCTCTGGTCTAGCCAGCCAGAACGCTGCGCAGCTCCCGTCCATCTGAATCGCGGTCCAACTGTCGTTCAGCCTGCCGAACAGTGCGTAACGATTGAAGGACGTCATGCTGCAGGAGGCGTTGCCAAAGGGCTCTCCGACAAAGGTCCAAGAGGCTCCCCCCTGCGTTTCGCAGGTACCGTGAAAATCAGTTCTCGTGACAGTAAAGCCGCCAGGGAACCAGTTTCGAATGTCGCCTGCGTAGATGCTGTCTCCGACAAAGTCTGCGAAGCCATTGGGAGGATCAGGGATCAATGCGTCCACGGGAGCACCGAACCACTTCCCACTCTTGCCGCTGAGGAGGGCATTCGCCTTGCCGTTGTTCTTGAAGTCGATGCAGTCGATCAGGCTACCGCCGATGTCGTAAAACGTGTAGGACCGGGGTCCCGGCTGGACTGCCTTGGCTGGAGTCGCAGCCACCACGCAGGCTAGAACGATCAATAGGGAAACAGCCACACTCGCTCTCAGTCTCATAAGCGTCTCCTTTCAATGGTTTCTGTAAAGCTTCAAGTGAAAAATACTGCTTTGCCTGCTTCCATGTCAAGGGAATCGAAAGCAGTTTCTCAATCGCCATCGGTTGGCCGGGCTGCATGGAAGTCGCCCCGAGTTGCATCTTCCCGCCGTTCCGGCGGTTACGGGAATGGCTACCCGCTGTGTCGGAGTTGCCAAAGAACCGAAGTCGGACTAACCTAGGCGATCGGCAGATTTCACTGGAATCTGTCCTCGAGGAGAAGAGAACTCGTTGGCATGCTGAGATTCAGAGCTTTGGGATTGTTGGTGGGCGGCGTCCTGTTCACGATGTCGCCAGTCCCGGGATTTGCCCAGGCGCGTGAACCGGAAAGCGCTGCGAAAGCTCTTCGCATTCGCCAGGAGATCACCGACTCGAGATTCTCACCACCCACCACAGAGGTGATGATCACGACTCTGGGAAGTGGCGCTTTTCGACTCGATACCGAGCTCGATCCAGAGGGCGAGCCTTTGGTCAGCAGCATCTTCCGGGTGGATAAGGATGGCTTTCTCATTCTCTTCCACGACAACCAGGAGGCCTCTCGTCAGGATAGGCAGCAGCTCAGACTCGTTGCCGAGCGTCGCAACGCTGTCGAGAAGCGACTCGAGGAGCGACTGGCCGAGGATCCCACGGGCGAGGCTGCCGCGCACGGCAGGATGCTCGAACTTCGAAAGGAAACGGCTCGGCTCGAAGCCGAGAAAGACCAAGAGGGGAAAGAAGTCGGGATGCGATTCGAGAAGACCTCGGAAACCGGGGAGCTCCTGGGATATCCGTGGAACAAGTATCGACAAGTCCGCAAAGGTTTGCTGGTGCAGGAGCTCCTGGTCACTCCGTGGGCCGATCTCGGCATCGGAGACGAAGCAGCGCTGGTGTTCGAGCGGATGTCCCGTTTCGCCGAAGATGCCATGGAGATTGCCGGAGGAGCGAGGCGAATGGAGAATCCTTACGAGCCGTATTTGGAGGTCGGAGGGTTTCCCCTCGTCATTCGCTATTTCAACCTTCAGGGCGAGTGGATTATGGAGACCCGGGTAGTCTCTATCGAATCCGTTACGGGGAATAGCATGTTCGAGAACCCCGGATATCCTGAGAAGGGGATAGCCGAAGATCTGCCCGAGCTCGAGTGAGATCGGCTGCCGGCAATCGTCTTTTGAAGTCCAAAACCGTCGGTTGCGCGTGGACTCTTAACAGTCAGGAGTGTCGTCACCATGAAGCGTAAAAGTCTTATTGCCTGCGCCCTGGCCATTGGGATTTCTCTGCACGGAATGTCAGAGGCTCAACTAGCAGTGTGTGATCGCCTCTGGTGTGGTGCAGTGGGTTATGCAGTGGGCAGCAATCCCTCCGGAGTCGCTGCAGCGGATTTCGATGGCGACCGTCGCGTCGATCTGGCTGCCACCAGCGAGTCGCCTGACAAGGTCGGTATGCTGCGCAATATCGGCAACGGCACATTCGCCGCCCCCGTCAACGTGGCACTGGCCGGTGGCAGCGGTCCGCACTCCCTGGCGGCCGCCGATTTCGACGGCGACGGCGACGTCGATCTCGTGGTCACTCGTCACAACGAGAACGATGTGCAGCTCCTGATCAACACATCTGGCGTCTTCTCATTAGGCGCCATCACCGGCGTCGATGGCACCGATCCCGGGCAGGTCGTTGCCGGAGACCTCGACAACAACGGCTTCGTAGATGTCGTCACGGTGAATCGGGGCTCGGACAGCATCTCGGTGCTACTCAATTCCGGCGGTGTTCTTGGCGCGGCGGTGACCTATCCGGTCGGCGCCGACCCGAGGGGTCTGGCACTCGGCTATCTGGACAACAACGACGGCCTCGATCTGGCAGTCGCCAGTCATGGTCAGCGAGAGGTCGAGCTGTACCTCAACGATGGCTCGGGGGCCTTCACGGCAGGCTCCAGCCTGTCCGTTGGTACCGAGCTCAGACCCGAGGCTGTAGCGATCGGCGATCTGGACGCAGATGGCGACAATGACGTCGCCACCAGCACCACTGCCGTGGTCGGTGGCTTCGTAACGGTGTTTCTGAATACGGGCTCCGCCACCTTCGGAGCGCCGGTCCACCACGATTCTGAGGCTACCGATCCCTCGGCCATCGTGATTGCGGATTTCGACCTGGCGTTCGGCAACGACATCGCCGTCCTCAACGGAGATATTCAGAATCCCATCACCGGCGATATCGAGTGGCTCGTGGCGGTTTTGAGCAACTCCGGTGCGGCAGACTTTGGCAGGCCGCGGCTCATCGAGGTAGGAGCATCTCCGGCGGCTCTGGTGGCTGCCGACCTGTTCACAAACGGAGCCTCCCATCTGGTCAGCGCCAACCAAGGCGAGGGCACCCTCTCGGTTTTGGAGAACAGCAATGTGATTCTGGCGAGTGGCTTCGAGTGGGGAGACACCTTTCCCTGGTCGAGGACCGTTCCCGAGCTTCCTTAGCGGAGCCTTCGAGACGTCGGGTTCGAGCTCGTTCCCGGCCCGATACTCGTCGATTCTCAATACCGGTGGGAGTCTGGTTGATGAGGCTGTTGCTGAAGCGGGTCGACAGTATCCGCCAGTCTTGCGTCCTGGTCCATTTGTTCCTGGTCCATGGGCCCGGTTGAGCAGCAAGCCAGATTCCGGGTTGTCAGGAGACGAACGAATCGACTCCGGTGCGCCGTCTCAGTTCCCGATCTGGCCGTCGAGATCCAGGGTAGAGAAGACCAGGTCGAAGTTGTCGACGGCGTTGTCGTTGGCGGCGCGGACACCGGGACCCTCCTCCCAAACGACGTAGGCGAAGCCGCCTTCGGGTGCAGCGGCGACTCTCAAGAACCCTACCGGGTCGCCCGACAGGCTCGGCACCAGCAACTCGCCGTCTCCAGCGTCGAGGTCTGCCAGCCAGGCGCCATCGTTCAAGATGTTGAAGCGGCCGCCAAAGGAGCCGAAGTAGAGGTTGTCGTCGGCATCGGAGGAGACGACGGGCAACTTGCGGTCGCCGGCTTCGACAGCCCGCCCCAGGCGCAGCCACTGGCTGGGCTCGCCGGTCTTGACGTAGGCGTCCCCTCTGCCACTGACCACGTAGAGTGAGCCACTCGCCGAGGCCGTGCCGCTGGGCTCTTCGTCGTCGTTGCCGCTGACGCCGCCTCCGGCCCAGTTCTGACCCATGTCATCCGAGGTGCGGTAGGCGAGGTTGGTGGGCTTGCCGTGTCGATAGACGACGTGCACCGAGTCATCGACCGGATTCACGAATACGGTGCCGTAGACGTGATCGTTTCTGCCCAGCGGCAAGCCGTTGGCAATGTCTGGATCCGGTAGGATGTTCAGACTGTCGGCGCCCGACAGACGAAGCCTGGCACCCAGATAGCCGCCGAAGGAGCCTCCCCGCTTGACGATATAGACATTGTCCTGGCTGTCGATGGCGAGGTCCGTGTCCCGATTCAGACTGTCCCTGAAAACCACCCAGCTGGTACCGTTCCAGTAGGCGTACCGCCCGGAGCCGTTGCCTGTGCCTCCCAGCACATGAGGCCTGTCGAGCGAATCGACGACGATTCGAGGTTTGTTCCGATAGCTCGCGAACTGATCGATACCGGTCCACTGCTCGCTGGACCATTCTGCTGACTGAGCGTCGTACCTTCGATACCAGAGCTTGCCGTCTCGGGCGTAGGCCAGGTGCACATTGGAAGTCGAATCGACGGCCAGCGCCGGGTAGGCCCCGGTCGCAACCAGCTGCGGGGTGCTACCGTCATGTGGAGGGTGAACAGAAGACCAAGCACTGAAGTCTGCCGACTCGAAGTCGTCTTCCAGAATCGGTGGTTGAGCGTTTAGGAACCCGGCAAGACCCAACGGGATCAGAAGGGACAGGAGGGCCGAGAGGCGGCCCCGACCCGGTTTCGATGGATGCTGGTTCGTCATTTTGCTGTTTAGCGCCATCACATACACCTATGCAAATCCTACGATTCCTGGGGGAGCCCCCGGGGCTTTCGTTCCCCAGAGGCCGCTGTGCAGCGGCCTGTGGGCGGCGCGTACTGTAGCAGAAGTCTCCTCTTCGGGCTATCGGGTGTCTTACACTCGACTCCGGGCTTCGTTCAACTTCAATATCGATAGTAGTCCGGCTTGTAGGGTCCTTCGACGGGTACGTCGATGTAGTCCGCCTGCTCCTGCGACAGCACGGTGAGCCGCACGCCGAGCTGCTCGAGATGCAGGCGGGCAACCTCTTCATCGAGTTGCTTGGGGAGCATGTAGACCCTGTTCGAGTAGGCGTCACGGTTGACCCACAGCTCGATCTGGGCCAGGACCTGGTTCGTGAAGGAGGCCGACATCACGAAGCTGGGGTGGCCGGTGGCGCAGCCCAGGTTGAGAAGTCGTCCCTCGGCCAGCACCAGCACGCTATGACTGTCGGGGAAGATCCACTCGTCGTACTGGGGTTTGATGTTGATGGTTTCGATGCCCTCGATCTTCTTCAGGCCGGCCATGTCGATCTCGTTGTCGAAGTGACCGATATTGCCGACGATCGCCTTGTCCTTCATCTTGGACATGTGCTCGGCGGTGATGATCTCGTAGTTGCCGGTGGCGGTGATGAAGATATCGGCCTCCTGGACGACGTCCTCGAGCCGCACGACCTGGAAGCCCTCCATGGCGGCCTGCAGCGCACAAATTGGATCGATCTCCGTCACCACGACACGCGCTCCCTGACCGCGCAGGGCCTGAGCGCAGCCCTTGCCCACCTCTCCGTAGCCGCAGACAGCTGCCAGCTTGCCGGAGATCATGACGTCGGTGGCTCGATTGAGGCCATCGATGACCGAGTGTCGACAGCCGTAGATGTTGTCGAACTTCGACTTGGTCACCGAATCGTTCACATTGATGGCCGGAAACAGAAGGGTGCCTTCCTTCTCCATCTGGTAGAGGCGGTGCACTCCTGTCGTGGTCTCCTCACTGACACCGCCTATGCCGGCGGCGATCGTGGACCAACGCCCGGGGTGCGCTGCCAGTTCCCTGCCGATCGTCTCCAGAATCACGCCCCACTCCTCGGGCTCGTTCTGAATGTCGAATTCAGGCAAGCTGCCTGCCTTCTCGAACTCGGCCGCCTTGTGAACGAAGAGCGTGGCATCGCCGCCATCGTCGACGATCAGATCGGGCCCGGAGCCGTCCGGCCAGACGAGCGCCTCGGTCGTGCACCACCAGTACTCTTCTAGGGTCTCACCTTTCCAGGCGAAAACCGGCGTTCCCCTCGGGTCCTCGGGTGTTCCACCAAGCTCCGGCCGGCCAACCGCAACGGCGGCCGCCGCGTGATCCTGAGTGGAGAAGATATTGCATGAGACCCACCGGACATCGGCGCCGAGACCGGTAAGAGTCTCGATGAGAACCGCGGTCTGCACGGTCATGTGCAGGCTCCCCATGATCTTGGCGTCGGCCAGGGGCTTGGTTTCGCCATACTTCGAGCGCAATGCCATCAGGCCAGGCATCTCCTGCTCGGCGAGACGGATCTCCTTGCGACCGGCCTCGGCCAGTGAGAGATCCGCGACTTTGAACGCCGGGCGATCGGTTGCCGGCTCGACAGCAGTGTGTGGTATCTGGGTGGTGCTCATGATCATGTCTCCTGTTGATGTCGGATTGACTCGAGTCTCTAGTTGTCGCGTCTGATAGCTGATGCCTTGTCCCGTTCTCAGGCCCCGATTGCTTCTGGCTCTGGAACAGGCAAGACCTTCTTCAGGGGTTGTCGGGCACTTGCCGCAAACAGGGCAGGACCTGCGGCGTCCGGGTCGGCTGGCACTGGGTGGAATCGAACCGCCTTGAGCCCCAACTCCTCGAACCAGCCTCTGATCTGGGTCTCGGCGAAACCGAGCCACAGATGCCCCATCTGCTGGCGGTATTCCTCTCGTTGGTGGGAAAGCATGTCGACTACCAGGAGACGGCCACCCGCTTTGAGAGCTCGCATGGCTTCTCCGATGGCCAATCGGGGCTCCGCCACATGATGCAGAACCAGCATCAGAATGGCGACATCGAGCTCTCCATCGCCGACTGGGAGTGCTTCCAGGCGCCCCCGGCGAAGGTCGACGTTGAGCATCGCCTGCAGACGCGATCGGGCGGTATCCAGCATCGCCTCCGACTCATCGACGGCGATCACCCTGTGGACCCATGGGGCAAGCGTCGAGGAGGTCTGTCCCGTGCCGCAGCCCAGGTCGCCGACGACCCAGCGGGCATCCAGGAGTCCGACCAGCCCCTCGAGATCGAAGCGCTGTCCGAAAAGCTCGCTGCGGACCACGGACCAACGATCGGCCGCCGAGGCGAAGAACTCCTGGGATCGAGACAGGCGCTGTGCCAGGATGCTCGCCAGCCGCTGCCGATCCTGGTCCACTGCCGTCGTCGCCAGGACCTGCTCCCGCACGAGAGCCCAGAGCTCGCGATCCGGCCCGCTGAGCGCCGCCGCGTTGGCCAGATACAGCCGGCTGGTACCCTCTCGCCGTGCGACCACCCAGCCGCCTTCATCCAGCGCCTTCAGGTGACGACTCACCGAGGACTGGGGCATCTGCAGCACCGCGCAGAGCTCCGAAACGGTCAGCTCCTGCCCTTCCAGCAGGAGGAGGATCCGGCAGCGCAGTGGCTCCCTCAGGGTCGACATGCTGTCGAACACCGAGGCCGTTCTATCAGTCGGCGGGGACTGGGTTAATCCGTTCATCCGGATTAAAGGATAAATACTATCGCCAGCGCTGTCAAGGTCTGGTCAGACCGGCGGCAGAGTCTGTCAGCACAGGCTGGGGCCTGGAGACTCCAGCCCACATGATTCATAGGCCCCAGGGCAACCAGCGGAGATCGCCCGCCTTCTTAGGGAAGTCCTCGCTTGTCGCTGCTCGACAACCTGCAAGGTTGCCTCCGGTGCTCCTCCCTGCGGGTGGCCAGATCTGACAGACGCTTTGCACATTTTCTCGCGGGTTCAGAAGCAACGCGGGCTAGGTGCGGCGACGCTCGTAGATCAGAAACGAGTAGGGATGGGCGTTTCGAACGTCCGCCGGATGGTCTTCGCGGAAGACCTCCCGCCACTCGCTTTCCTGCCAGGGCGGGAACAGGGTGTCGCCTTCGCAGTCGGAGTGAACTCTCGTCAGATACAGGCGATCCGCGGCAGGAAGGGCCTGGGTATAGATCTCAGCTCCGCCGGCGACGAAGGCCTCGTCGTCCGCGTTGGATCGAGCCAGCTCTATCGCTTCCTCGAAAGAGCTAGCCAGGAGGACCCCAGCCGGCAAGGTCGGTCGACCTCGGGAGATCACCACCATTGTGCGACCCGGCAGGACGGCCCCGATTGAGTCGAAGGTCTTCCGGCCCAGGAGAAGATGATGGCCCATGGTCAGAGTCTTGAATCGCTGCAGATCGGCGGACAGGCGCCAGGGTAGGCCGTTATCGCGGCCAATCACCCCGTTGTCGGCAATCGCGACGATGATCGAGAGTCTCATACGGCGATCGGCGCCTTGATGTGGGGATGGGGGTCGTACTCGTCGAGGGAGAAATCCCCGAATCGAAAGTCGAGCACCGAGTGGACTTCCGGGTTCAGGAACATTCTGGGTAGAGATCGGGGTTCGCGCTCGAGCTGCAGGTGAGCCTGTTCCAGGTGATTCAGGTACAGATGGGCGTCACCGAAGGTGTGCACGAACTCGCCCGGCTGCAGGTCGCAGGACTGAGCCACCATCAGGGTGAGCAGGGAATAAGAGGCGATATTGAACGGAACTCCGAGAAAGACATCCGCGCTGCGCTGGTACAACTGGCATGAGAGGCGGCCCTCGGCGACGTAGAACTGAAACAGGAGATGACAGGGAGGCAGGGCCATGGTCTCGACATCGCCGACGTTCCAAGCGCTGACGATATGACGGCGCGAATCCGGGCTGCGTCGGATCTGCTCGATGACCTGCGTGATCTGATCGATGTTGCGGCCGTCGGCGGTCGGCCACGAGCGCCATTGGTAGCCGTAGACCGGTCCCAGCTCGCCGTTCTCGTCTGCCCACTCGTTCCAGATCCGGACCCCGTTATCGTTGAGGTACCGGATGTTGGTGTCGCCGGTCAGGAACCAGAGCAGCTCGTGGATGATGGAGGGTGTGTGGAGCTTCTTGGTCGTCAGCATCGGGAAACGCTCACCCAAATCGAAGCGCATCTGGTAGCCGAAGATGCTGCGCGTGCCGGTTCCGGTGCGGTCCGGTTTGTCGACGCCGTTGTGCAGAATATGCCGCAGAAGATCCAGGTACTGTCTCATGGTGCTCAAAGGCTATTGATTTGACCGGACCGAAGCAACTGGGCTCGCTGTCGATGGGCCGTATAAGCTAACCGGAGCTTTCGGCAAGTGCCGATGGCCGACAAGAGGATCAAGGGTAGCTCGGTTCCCGCAGGCTCGACCCCGAGCTTCGGAGTGTCGAGTTCAGTGCATGAGAAACCTGGTTTCCAAACTGCGCGACAACGAGAGAGACGGTCAGAGAGCCCAGCGGTTCCCGGCGGTCTCGTTGGCGGCGCTCGGTCTCGTGGCGGCTTCGTGCCTGGCATTGGCGGCACAGGGAGCGTCTTCACAGGCTGCAGCACCCAATGCGGGCGGCTCGCCTCGAGTGCCCGTGGTCTTCGTTCCCGGAGTGACCGGTGTGGAGCTCCGGGAGGCCAGAAGTGCCAAGATTCTCTGGGGAAAGGGACACAATCTGATCTTCCCGAGGGATCGCGGGTACAACATCGCGAGGGCCATCGAGGTGGGTCAGAGCCGGTCAAGAGTGGAAGCTGGGGACGTCATCCGCCGGCTTCGATTGGCTGGTGTCGTGCGGAAAGCGGTCTATCAGCCTCTTGTAGAGCTGCTGGAGGCGAGTGGCTACCGGGTCGGCGACCTGGCCGATCCGCGGACCGCAGACTCGCTGTTTCTATTCGGCTATGACTGGCGCCAGAGTAATGTCGATTCCGCCCGTCAGCTGTTGGAGCGGCTGGAGCAAGTGCACCTGGCCCGCGGTGAGTCTCGAACCCCGGTAGTTCTCGTTTGCCAGAGCAATGGTGCACAGCTGTGCCGGTACCTGGCGCGGTACGGCTCCGCGACGCTCCAGCAGGCCGAGGCCGGACAGACCGAGATGCCCGCCACCCTGGACATTCAAAAAGTGGTTCTCATGGGCGCCTCGAACGGGGGCTCCCTGCGCATTCTGAGAGAGCTGGATCGGGGGAGGAAATACGTTCCCTGGGTGGGTCGAAGGTGGGCTCCAGAGGCCTTCTTTGGGTATGAGTCGCTATACCAGGACCTTCCGTCCTATACCGACGATCTGTTCGTCGACGACGATGGAAGACCGATGCCGGTGGATCTCTACGATGTCGCCTCGTGGAAGAAGTACCAGTGGTCGGTCTTCGCTCCCTCAGTGGAGAAACGGTTGGCGAAGGGCCGGTCACCAGAGCTCTTTGGTGATCTCAACGCGAGGGAGGCCTTTCTGGCTCGGGCTCTGAGACAGGCCGAACTTGTTCAGACGCTTCTGCGCCGGGACTCGGGGGGATCGGCAGCAGGTCGGTACTACATGATTCGCAACGACTTCAGCGACACGATCGCCAGGGCTCTGCTGGTCGAGGACGAGAGTGGGTGGAGGACATACTTCCTGGGTGATGATGCCCTGAATCGATTTCCGACGCTCCTCGATCGGCTCGGGGCGGCTGGTGACGGCCATGCCACCCTGGCAAGCCAAGAATGGCTCTCGGCGCCCGAAAGGGAGCGCTTGAGTCCCGAGGTCATGAATGTCGAGGGCACGCACTTCGACATGATCCACAACCCACAGGCTCAGCGCTATCTCCTGGAGATTCTCTCCGAGCAAGTCCGGGAGGATCCTTCGCCATCTCTGGAATGAACGGCTCGGCCCCGATCAGGCCCCCGACAGGGAAAGCCTCCCTCTGGCAGTCTCTCCGACAGGCCATCCATGGCTCCCAGGAGGATTTCACGCAAGGGGGCCTGAGTCGCGCCATCGTTCTGTTGGCCATTCCCATGGTGCTGGAGATGGTCATGGAGTCGGTGTTCGCCATCTGCGACGTCTTCTTTGTCTCTCGATTGGGAGCCAACGCCGTGGCCACCGTCGGACTCACCGAGTCTCTCCTGACGCTGGTTTTTTCCCTGGCGATTGGTCTCAGCATGGGGACCACCGCGCTGGTGGCGCGAAGAACTGGTGAGAAGGACCCGGAGGGGGCCAATGTCGCGGCAGCTCAGGCCATTCTGATCGGCCTCATCGCCTCTGTGGTCGTCGGTGCAGTAGGGATCCTGACCGGTCCAGCAGCACTGTCCCTGCTGGGAGCCTCCGAGGATGTAGTCGCCATGGGCTCGGGCTATGCCCGGATCCTGCTAGGCGGTTGCGGCACCGTGATGCTCCTGTTCATCATCAACGCGGTCTTCCGCGGCGCCGGAGACGCTGCGGTTGCGATGCGGGTCCTGTGGTTGGCGAATCTGATCAACCTGGTTCTCGATCCCTGCCTCATCTTCGGGCTCGGCCCCTTTCCGCAGTTGGGCGTCGCTGGAGCAGCTGTCGCGACGACAGTAGGGCGTGGAACTGGCGTCGCCTATCAGTTCTGGGTGCTGGCGAGAGGCACCAGCCGGGTGAGGATTCGCCTGTCGGAGATTCGACTCGTTCCAAGGGTCATGACGGCGCTTTTGAGGGTCTCTTCCGGAGGCATCTTCCAGGTGCTGGTCGCCACCTGCAGCTGGGTGGCCCTGGTACGCATCATCGCGCTCTTCGGCTCGACGGCCGTCGCCGGCTACACCATCGCCATCAGGGTCGTCATCTTCTCCATCTTGCCCGCCTGGGGAATGGCCAACGCCGCTGCCACACTCGTGGGCCAGAACCTGGGTGCCGGGAAACCCGACCGAGCCGAGCGCTCGGCCTGGCTCACCGGGCTCTACAACATGGTCTTCCTCGGCAGCATCGCGGTGCTCTTCCTGGTCTTTGGAGAATCGATTATCAGCCTGTTCTCGACGGACCCGGGCGTGCTGGCCATCGGCACGGAGTGTCTGCGGATCATCAGCTATGGTTACCTCTTCTATGCCCTCGGCATGGTCGTGGTGCAGGCCTTCAACGGTGCTGGCGACACCACGACTCCATCCCTCATCAACTTCTTCTGCTATTGGCTCTTTCAGATCCCTCTTGCCTATTGGCTGGCCGTGTCCTCGGAGATGGGCCCGCGCGGAGTCTTCTGGGCCATCGCCATCGCCGAGGCGATGATCACCCTGGTCGGTGGCAGCGTCTTTCGCCTGGGCCGTTGGAAGAAGCGGCAGGTCTGACTCGCTGGCTCGTCTCGGGAGATTTCGAGAAGAAGGGATCTGGGGAGCCTGTCCCCTTGGGATCGAGTCGGGGTAGTATCGGCAAGTCTCTCGTGTGGCAGAATCCTGCATCTCGATGAGTTGGAGGGCAGCTCCACCTCCTGGGACCTGGCTATGGTTGGTCACCGCAAACGTATCGGCATCTTCGGTTGGGGCATCGTGGCTCCCAAGTCCCCCGATGTCGCATCCTTCGAGAAGAACCTGATATCTGGCGAGACCTGGCTGGAGCCCTTCGATGGGTTCGGACCCGATAATTTTCTGGTCGGCAATCCACAGTTCGACTTCAGTGCCTACAAGGGGTGGATCGATCAGCGCTTCGAGCCCCGAAAGTACCCCCAGCTCGATGCCAAGATGGGCAACATGGTCAAGTACGCCATCGGTGCCTTCATCCAGGCGCTGGGTCAGAACCCGGGTATCGAGGAGAAGCTGCAGGAGCTCGGGTCCCAGACCCACATCTACGTCGGCACGGGGCTGGGCGACCTGGCCACCAACTTCCGGATCGGACGCGACTACTTTCGGGCCCAGCGGCGTTGGAAGCGCTTCTGGTGTCAGGCGGAGCACAATCCGCTGTTGGCCGAGTTCCGTGCGGCAGGCCCTACAGTTCAGAACCGGATGAGGCGGGAGATGGGGGTACCAGACGATCCTGTGCAGCTCGGCAAGCAGGACGAACACTACGAAGAGGCCGTGGATGCGTGGCTAGACTTCTGGGTGCGCGAGTCCCCGAGCCTCCAGGACTATCTGAGTAAATTGCGCGATATCGAATCCGCAGGGATCGGCGAGGACATCGACAAAGGCAAGGGCTCTGTCATTCGGCGCAAGGCATCGGCCCGCAGGAAGCTGAACGACCACTACGGCTGCCCTTTGGAGCCCTGGAACGCGGTCGAGGCCAACTTGCTGTGGAACATCCCGAATATTCCGGCAGCACAGATCTCCATGCTGGGTCGGATTTCCGGCCCTGCCGTGGCCCCCATCGCCGCCTGTTCGGGCTTCGGCACGGCACTCAAGTTCGGTGTCAGTGCGATCCAGAACGGAGAAGCGAAGGCTGCAGTCATCGGCATGACCGATCCAGAGCCGCATCCCCTGACCGTAGGATCATTCTTTGCCGCGAGGGTGGTCTCCCAGGACGGCCAGGTTTCGAAACCCTTTACCGGCATGCGCGGTACCCATGTCTCCGGCGGCGCCTGCATCTGGATCATCGGCGATGCGGACTACTTCCGTGGGCTGGGGATGAAGACCGTCGGGCTCGAGGTCCTCGGAGTAGCGATCAACTCGGATGCCGATCACATCATCACGCCTTCTCGGGAGGGGCCTCGGGCGGTCATCCAACAGTCGCTCGATGCTGCCGGCGTGAAACCGGAAGAGGTAGCCACCTGGGATATGCACGCTACCGCCACACCGGGCGATTGGACCGAACTGCAGAACATCCTCTCGGTCGTTCCAGGTGTCACTCGGCTGACGGCGCGCAAGGGTTCTTTCGGCCACGGAATGTCGGTCTGCGGGGGCTGGGAGCTGACCGCGCAGCATCTCGGTTTCGCGCAGGGAATCCTGCATCCAGTGGACCTGGAGGAAGGCGAGATCCATCCCCAGATTCGACCCCACCACGATGCTCTCGTGCGCCATGAGACGCTCGAGCTCAAGGACCGGGTCGCCGGCAAGCTCAATATGGGGGTTGGCGGAGTCAATGCCTGCGTGATCAGTCGGCTCTGGGAGTCCGAGGCAGCCGCGGATGCGGACCTGGCGGAGATTCCTGCAGGTGATCCCTCACCAGCTTGAAACTCCCCCGCGACTCTATCTAGCTGTCAGATCGGCGATCAGACCGTCGGGGGTGGTGCTTCTGGTATGCCCGGACGGCGCTCGATACCCTCTGGTTTCTCGACCGGCTGGGCAAGCGGCGGCTTCTTCCTCAGGCCCAGAGCATCGGCGACCAGTTGACGTTTCATGAGCTGGATGGCCTTCGCCGGATCGACTCCCTTCGGACAGACCCGCGAGCACTCGCCGGCGAAATGGCACCTCCAGGGGCCGACTTCGTCGGCCAGGACTTCTTTGCGTACCTCGAAGCCGTCATCTCTGGTGTCGGTGTTGTAGCGGTGTGCTTGAGCCAGAGCCACGGGTCCGGAATAGACCGGGTCGGTGGCACAGGTGGGGCAGGCGGCCATGCAACAGGCGCACTTGATGCAGTAGGAGAACTGCAGGTAGGCCTCCATCTGTTCGGCCGATTGGTAGTACTCACGGGTCGGCTCCTCCTGCTCCGCGGTGTCGGCGCGGATGATGTAGGGCGACAGAGCCGTGTGGGCGTCGAACAGCGGACGGAGATCGGGGACCAGGTCGCGGACGATCGGGAAGTTGGCCAAGGGGGCCACGGTGACGACGGCGGTGCCCAGCTCAGCGATCTGGGTGTTGCACCCCAATCCGGCCTTGCCGTTGATCAGCATGCCACAAGATCCACAAACACCCATGCGGCACGAGGCCCGCCATGCCAGGGTCGGATCGATGGTCTCCTTGACCTTCCACAGGCCGTCCAGGACGGTCATGCCGACCTCGTAGGCGATCGGGTACTCCTTCCAGACCGGCTCCTTGTCTCGGCCGGGAGCGAAACGTCGGATCCGAAAGACGATCTGCTCGGGTAGGTTGCCGTTGCTCATCGTCATCCCCTACGTGATAGAAGCCACCTGATGGCCGACCCAAGCGGCCCAGGTGCCGAAAATGAAGAGGCCGACGCCGACCAGGATGAGGACCCAACTGAGGGCCTTTTTCAGGGGCGGGGCGGGATCGAGCTCGAAGAGAATGTTGCGCAGCCCGTAGAGGCCATGAAAGAGAGCCGCTCCGAGTAACAAGATGTAGTTCATGGTAAAGGCCATGCTCTGGCCCCGGGCCACGACGTTGGCCCAATCGATCGGATGACCACCCGCCGGGTTGAAGATGCCCAGCAGGGCATCCAGATGCATGATTGCCATGTGCAGCCCGAGAAGGAACAGGATGATCGCACCGGCTGCCAGGTGCCATGTCCACAGCTTCTGGTCACGCATTGCTGATCACTCCCTTTCCTCAGTGCCAGACGAAGAAGTCGAGGGCTCCGACCACCACGAGAACGGCGATGAGGAGCAGCGCTCCGAGCGCCCAGGGTCGTTGGTCGTCGAGACAGTTGCGGTATGGGTAGATGGGCTCGATCGGTTTGCCGATTCCCCAGCCGAGCTCGGCAAAGAAGAGCCTCACCCCATTGATGACGTGAAAAGCGAAGGCGACAAAGACCAGGTACTCACCGAGCACGAACAGTGGGCCGCTCACCCTCGCCATGCTTGCCTCCCAGGCTGCTTCGCCGAGAGCCCTCGAGGAGGTCACGACAACGTGCACGAGAAAGTAGGCCAGCAGTCCCAGACCCGTGATGCGGTGAAGGGTGTAGAGGTACCGATCCGGTCCCCAGCTACCGCCCCCGACCCAGCCCCAGATGCCAAGCCGATTGGGATGACGTCGGTCTTTCGCCATTTCTCCACCTCTTTTCAGTACTTGCGTTCCACCGGTTTCCAATGGGTGGTGGTCACTGGCTTGTAGTCCAATCGTGGGCCACTTGCGGTGCGCCAGGCGAGCGTGTGTCGCATCCACTTCTCATCGTCTCGATCGACGAAATCGCGGCGCGAATGGGCGCCTCGCGACTCTTCTCGGGTCAACGCACCAGCTACAGTCACTTCTGCCAGGTCCAGGAGATTCTCCAACTCCAGAGCATGGAAGAGGTTGGAGTTGTAAACCCGACTCTTGTCGGCAACCGGCGCTCGAGTCGAGCGGTCTTGGATCTCGCGGATGATCTCCAAGGCCTTGGCGAGACCCTCACCCGTTCGGTAGACACCGGCGTACCGGTCCATGGTGCTGCGCAGCTCCTGACGCAACCGATAGAGGTTCTGATCCCCTTTTCTGTTCAGCAACTCGGTTATGCGAGCGGCGCTGGCGGCCAGTTGATCGCTGGTGAGCGCGGCCGGCTTCGGCAGCTCACCGAGCCTGTCGGCGATCTCGCTCCCGGTGATGCCACCCCAGACAAGGCACTCGGCCGTCGAGTTGGAGCCCAGCCGGTTGGCGCCGTGAAGGGACACGCAGGCGGCCTCGCCCGCGGCCCAGATCGCCGGACAGCGGGTCGCCCCATCGATATCGGTTTCGATTCCCCCCATCGAGTAGTGCGCCACCGGTCGGATGGGAATGGGACTGTCGATGGGGTCGAGGCCAACGAACTTCATGCAGACTTCACGGATGAGAGGCAGTCGGGTGTTGATCCGGTCGGCCCCGAGATGGGTCAGGTCGAGGTGGAGATAGTCGAGTCCGTCGGGCCCCTTGAATCCTCGCCCCTCCAGGATCTCGGTCGTTTCGGCGCGCGAGATGACATCGCGTGGACCGAGCTCCATCTTGTCGGGTGCGTAGCGCTCGAGGAATCGCTCACCTTCCGCGTTGCGCAGGTAGCCGCCTTCACCACGACACCCTTCAGTCATGAGAATTCCCGACGGAATGAGGCCGGTGGGGTGGAACTGCAGGAATTCCATGTCTTCCAGGGGCAGGCCGGCGCGATAAGCCATAGCCAGCCCGTCGCCGGTGACACTCTGCGAGTAGGTGGTGAAGCCGAAAAGCGTTCCGGCGCCGCCTGCGGCGATGAGCAGGGCCTTGCCCTGTAAAGTTACGAGATCTCCGGTCGCGGCATGGATGCCAGCCAGGCCGATGAAGTCGTCGCCCTCCATCAGAATGTCGCTGACGAAGAGCTCGTCGTAGCGGGTGAAGTTGTCGAACTTCAGCAGCGTGTCGTACAGCGTTTGCATCTCGAAGAAGCCGGTCTTGTCAGCAGCCAATGTGGCGCGGGGGTAGGAGTGCCCTCCAAAAGGCCGCTGCTCGATGCGACCGTGCTCGTCGCGTGTCCAGGGTATTCCCCAATGATCGAGGAGATAGATCTCCTTGGGTGACGCGTTGACAAAGCGATAGACGACATCCTGGTCGGCCAGGAAATCGGCTCCCTTGACGGTGTCCCAGGCGTGCAGATCGATCGAGTCTCCTTCATCGGTACGGAGCATCGCTGCCGTACCCCCTTCGGCGCATACCGAGTGGGCGCGCATGAGCTGCACTTTCGAGACGATTCCGATATCGGCCTTGCCTTCGGTACGCTGCGCGATTTCTACAGCGGCACGCAAGCCGGCGAGACCGGCTCCAAGAATCAAGACGTCGTGGCCAAGGCTCTGATCCATCAGCCATCTCCTAACGGGGCGCGGTGGGAATGTGAGGGTCGGACCATACCTGACCCGCCCTTATCGGGCACTGACAACTGTAGGCAGTGAGGCCCCGTTTTGCACCACTCGAAAGGGCGGAAAGCGTGGCTACTCAAGGGGGTGGGGTGGGGGGGCTGGTAGGGTGGTTTCGAATGCGAAGAATGAGGGGCTTGCTTCCAAACCACGAGCTCCTCCGCGCGTATTGACCATGAGAGACCCGATTCTCGTGGGCGGCGTTGACAGTCGCCCGGGGTCGTCTTTGCCTAAGAAAGTGGAAGAAGGAGAGATATTGCCATGCGAAAGATTCTCAGGAGCTTGGCCGAGGTGTTGTCCCATCTGTGGCGAGCGCTCGATCAGGTCCGCAGGCTGGTCGTCAATCTGTTATTCCTGCTGCTGGTGTTCGTCCTGCTGTCGTGGCTCCTGACCGATGACCGGCCGCAGGTCCCCGACAGCACGGCTCTGGTCGTCGAGCCGGTAGGCGGGCTGGTGGAACAACTCTACGGCACTCCTGACGAGAGAGCGCTACTGAAACTCCTTGGCCGTCACCGGCCCGAGAGCCTGGCGCGAAGCGTTCGTGAAGCCATTCATGCGGCGGGCGGGGACGACCGCGTCAAAGTCCTCTACTTGGATCTGAACCGGCTGGGTGGAGCGGGTCTCGGCACGCTCCAGACCTTGCGGCGGGACATCGAGGAGTTCAAGGCTACGGGCAAGCCCGTGCTCGCGTCGGCGGATGTCTATTCGCAATCTCGTTACCTTTTGGCGGCCTCGGCGGACGAGATCATGGTTCATCCCATGGGCTTGGTCTGGCTTCCCGGATTCAGCAGCTACCGCAACTACTACAAGGCTGCCTTGGACCGGCTCGAAGTGGATTGGAACGTCTTTCGGGTCGGCGAGTACAAGTCGGCCGTCGAGCCCTTCATGCGGAGCGACATGTCCCCCGAGGCTCGACAGAATCGACGGCGCTGGGTCGAGGGGCTCTGGGGGGTGTACCGGACAGAGCTTGCCACGGCAAGAGGACTTGCGCCCGAGGCTATCGCGACCTACTCCAGCGACTTCCACCACAAGCTGGCCGATCATGCTGGGAAAGCCGCAGTCGTGGCCGAAGCCGAAGGCCTGGTCGATCGCGTCGTCCATCGGGACGAGGTGCAGGATCGGCTGATCGAGATCGTGGGCGAGGACGAAAAGGACCACTCCTACCATCGGATCGACTACCTCACCTACCTGCAGACGATCGAAGAGCCTGGCGAAAAGAGCGAGAACGTGGTGGCCGTGGTGGTAGCCAAGGGAGCGATCTACAATGGCAGCCGGCCGCCGGGCAGCATCGGCGGCGACTCCACGGCCGAGCTGATTCGAAGAGCGAGGAACGACGACGAAGTCAAAGCGCTCGTCCTGCGCGTCGACAGCCCGGGAGGCAGTTCCTTCGCCTCCGAGATCATCCGCCGTGAGGTCGAGTTGACGCGCACCTCGGGCAAACCGGTGGTGGTTTCCATGGCATCGGTGGCCGCCTCCGGGGGGTACTGGATTTCCATGTCGGCCGATCAGATCTGGGCTCAACCGACAACGATCACCGGCTCGATCGGCATCTTTGCCATGGCACCGACCTTCCAGAGGACTCTCGCCAGGCTCGGCATCCAGAACGATGGGCTCGGCACCGGCCCCTTCGCCGGCACCCTGCGACCAGAACGTGAGCTGCCCGGCGAGGTGGTGGAAGCCATGCAGTCGGGCGTCGAGGCTGGCTATCATGAGTTCATCGATCGCGTCGCGGAAGAGCGCGGCATGACGGTAGAGCAGGTCGATCAGATGGCTCGGGGCCAGGTCTGGACTGGTGCCGAAGCTTACCGCCTAGGTCTGGTGGATGCGCTGGGTGGCTTGGACGAGGCACTGGCGGCCGCCGCCGAGACAGCCGGCGTGCTCGACGATTATCGGGTGGCTTTCATCGAGCAGGAAGCCGGGAGGACCTCCAGGTTCTTGGCTGCGTTCCTCGAAGGGGTTTCAGGCCAGCCAGGGGGTTGGAGGTGGTTGCGTCTCGCACTCTCGAATCGCTGGCTCGGCGTCGACACTCTACTCGGCGAAGTAAGAGGATTGAGCGACTTCAACGATCCCGGTGGCCTCTACGCCTACTGCTTCTGCGACATCGAGTGAAGGAGTACAAACGTCGATTTCTTCTATGATGCAGGTGACCGATCGAGTTCCGGTGCAGGCCGCGAGTGTCTGCCTGCGGAGCCCGTGGTTCGATTCAAGCGCATGTCCGCCAAGAAAGCCACGAAATCCGCTCCTGTCCAGGCCGCCGTCCTCAAGGCCCTGATTCGGGGTCTCGCCATTTTGCCGTTGAGTTGGGCGCAGTCTCTCGGGGCCCTCGTCGGCTGGCTGCTTTGGCAGATTCCGAATCGCCTGCGCCGGACGACGCAAAGCAACCTCGATCTTTGTCTGCCGGAGCTGACGGACGATGAGCGTCGACGATTGGCAAAGACGAGCCTCATCGCAAGCGGTAAGACCGTTGCCGAGGTTGGGGCGGTCTGGTTCTGGCGCACGGAGAAGCTGCTGGATTGCATCGAGGGGGTCGAGGGCGAGGACCACCTGCTGCGGTCACTCGAAGCGAAGCGGGGAGCGCTGGTTCTCGTTCCTCATCTCGGAAACTGGGAGATCCTGAGCCGGTATCTACAGGTCAAGATTCAGGTGATGGCGCTCTACCGTCCGCCGCGGATCGCCGAGATGGACGCCTTCATTCGCCAAGCGAGAGAGCGTCACGGAGCCGAGCTCGTGCCGGCCGATCGCTCGGGGATGCGTCGCATCGTCGAGGCCCTGACTGCTGGCGAAGGGGTCGGTATTCTGCCTGATCAGGAGCCCCTGAAGCAGCACGGGGTCTTCGCGCCGTTCTTCGGTACTCCCGCCCTTACCATGACCCTGGTGTCTAGACTGGCGCGTAGGTACGGAGCCGCTCCCCTGTTTGGGTATTGTGAGCGGACCGCAAAAGGTCGCTTCCGATTCCATTTTCAACCCGCCCCTGACGGGTTGAACAGCGAAGATCTCGAGTTTGCGACAACGCAGCTCAATCGCGGGGTGGAACAGTGCGTGCGTCGTTGTCCCGAGCAGTACACCTGGAGCTACCGGCGGTTTCGCACCCGGCCACTTGGCGAGACGCAGGAGGGTCAATGAGGCAAAGACCGGGCCCTGGCACTGATGCTGAAGGGAGTCTGCTCGTCGACGCCTCGACGCAACATCAGGGCGCGACGTCTCTCGATGTTCTCCAGCCAGATGGGCACAAAGACCCACAGGTCGCTCAGTCTGCGATCCAGGTCGTTCAGCAGTGAGACCAGTCGGCGACTCAGGACGGCGTGAACCGTGATGAGGTCGTGGAGATTCTGCTCTCTGAGAGACCGATCATCGCCCGCATCTCGCTTCATTTGATCGACCGTACGGCGCCCGAGGTCGACGATCTCGATCACCATCTTCGCCTTCGAGGGGATCTCCATCGCGTAGTCGTCGAGGATCTCCATTTCGTCGAAGCGGATGCCTCGCAGTGCCAGGATTTCGTTCAGACGCGGTGACAGATCGTTGATGAGAAAGACTAGATACTCCTTGAGCTCGACCCAGAACTCGCCAAAGGGCAGATGCAGCTCGCGACGGATTCTCTCCGCAACCGAAGTCAGGCGAGAGTAACGTGAGCTCTCGAGGCCCCGAAGGTACTTCTGCAGTCCCTTGACCGAAGCGAACAGCCATTCAGCCTCTTCGATGTCGCGAGGGAAGCGTCGAGAAAGAAAGTAGTCGGCATCCCGATCGCTACGTGGATCGGCCGCCAGCAGCTCACTGAAGGTGTCTTGCAGAAAGGCATGCAGCTTGCCGATCGACACACAGAGGAGCTTGCGTGCCTCGAGGATGCTTTCGGCAGGCAAATCTCGAGGAAACTGTTCCAGCTCCTCGAGGACAGTACCTTCGATCATGTCCAGGGAGCCGACAACACTCTGTCGAGCCTCTTCCAGAGGTGGGATGATCGACGGGTATTCGAGGAGCGAGACCAGTCGGGTGCTGATGAGCTGGGAAACTCGGCGGACCTGGCGCCAGATCAGGTGCAGACGGGCAGGCGAGCAGTGGAGCAGAGCATAGTTGCTCTCCAGCACCTCCTCCAGGAGCTTGATACAACCCAGCAGAGAGCGGATCCGCGGGTTCTGCCAGCGGTACTTCTCCTCCCTGGTTCCGCGTCAGTTGGTGGATTGGCTCCAGCTTTGGATGTACCGCTACGACACGCGAATCATCGGTCTTTTCCCCGAGCTTGGCATCGGAATTCGTTACACCTCCTTGTTCGGAGGCTGACTGGTAGCATCGAGGACCTGGCTGTCCCGTGGCTCAGAGGATGGGGCAACCTTGCTACCCTTCGCTTCGTAGGCTTCTACAATGAGGGTTCGAACCCAGCTCGTCGTTGCTTTCCTGTTGTTGTCAGTGGCTCCCCTGGCGGTGTTGGTCCTCTTCAGCTACACCACTTCCCAGCGGGCGTTCCGGGATGCCGTGGCGGCGGAATCGCAGGTCTTGGCAGAGGAGATGAGTGACCGACTGGCCTCTGTGCGCCAGGATCTCAGTCAACGTCTCGCCAGCCTTTCCAGGCTTCCAGTGCGAAATCTCGTTTCCTCTAAGGAGACTGAGGCCGATTCCAGTCAGGTCTACACCGCGCTGATGACCCAGATGGGCGATATGTCGCAGCTGGTGGAGTCCTTCGAGTTCACCCCTTTGGAGAGCTCCCAAGTCCAACTCGAAGGGACGGTTGTTGTGGAGGGCGATCGAGACCTCGATTCCTTCGTCATCTATCCGTCGAAGCTCCTGGCAGGGGCGCTCGAGAAACTGGAACGGCGGGGCTTGAGTCTGGAAGAGTCTGGCATCTCGAGGGAGTATCTCGAGGGTATTACCCAGGAAGCCATCCGCACCCGAAAGGGATTGGAGCTTGCGGAGCTGGAGGCGCTGCAGGCGCGGGGTCAGGAAATGGAGGCACTCCTGGGCGCCGAGTTCACGGCGCCGGTTCTCCGAGGCGACGAGATCGTCGGCCAGCTGAAAGCCCTGGTGCCCCCTTCGCAGATCCTCAGGCAGGTGCTGTCTCGAACATCGAGAGAGCAAGGGGAGATTCCCTATGCCCGAGATGCGGATGGCCACCTGTATCTGGACCAGCGGGAAGACCGAGACCTGCTCACCGAGATCGGGGTCGTCGAGGAGAAGACTGGCCTGGCGCTCAGTTTGCCAGCGCTCTCTCCGGACTGGATCGTGGTCGAGACGCCGGACTCTGAATCGGGCCTGATTTTCGGTGTGGCAAGGCCGGTCCAGGAGTCGCTCAGGGGCATCCGTCGAACGGCGGTGCAGAACTTCACCTACGGAATGGGACTCGTGCTCCTGGCCCTGGTCGGGGTCGTTGCGTTGTCGAAGCGCATGACGAGCAAGCTGACTCTGCTGACTGCGGGTGCGGAGCGGCTCGCCGATGGAAACCTCGAAGCGCGAGTGCCGCTTTCTTCTCGCGACGAGTTCGGGCAGCTGGCCCGCACCTTCAATCGCATGGCGCAAGAGCTTCGTCAGCACCAGGACCAGATCCTTGAGCAGGAGGTCCAGCAGCGTCTGCTCGAAGCGGAGAACGAACGCAAGGGGCGCGAGCTGGATGAGGCCCGGCAGTTTCAACTCTCGCTGTTGCCCAAGGCCCTGCCCCGCCACCCGGAAATCGAAGTGGCGGTTCTTATGCGCACCGCCACCGAGGTAGGCGGCGACTACTACGATTTCTTCACTTCCGAAAGTGGTGCCCTGACTACGGTCATCGGCGATGCGGCCGGGCACGGTGTCCGAGCCGGAACCATGGTGACAGTGGTCAAGGGTCTGCTGACCGCCAGTGCTGCCGAGGCCGACCTGGCCATGCTGTTGGGCGGCGCCGCGACGGCCATCAAGCAGATGAATCTCGGCCGCATGAACATGGCCGCCACCCTGGTGCGGATCGAAGACCGTGCCATCAGCATCTCGGCCGCTGGAATGCCCCCGGTGCTCGTCCATCGTCGATCGACGAGTTTCGTCGAGGAGGTCGCCCTCACGGGCCTACCGCTCGGTAGCATGGCCGAGGCCAGCTATGGCCATTGGGATTCCCACCTGGATCAGGGCGATACCGTGCTGCTCATGACCGATGGCTTCCCCGAGCTCATGAATCCCGATCAGGAGCCTCTGGGCTATGAGAAGGCCATCTCGCTCTTCCGCCGCGTGGCGGATGGTACTCCGGAGGAGATTACCAGCCATCTCGCCGAGTCGGCCCAGGAATGGACGAGGGGACAGCCACCGGTCGACGACCTGACTTTCGTGGTGCTCAAGATGAAAGAAAGCGCGTAGGAGCCCGGTCGCTCCTACGCGCTTGACCAAGGAAGGCTCTACGGGCAGCTTACCGAGGATTCAGGGTGACGCTGCCGCTGAAGCTCTCGACTCTCACCTGGGCATCGCCCGAACCGATGGTGAAGTCGAGTCGCTTGCCTGGCGCATAGCGGCTCGTTCTCTCAGCCTCGCCGCCACCGAAACCGTTATTGATGCCGCCACTGAAAGTCTCGACCTGGAATCGCGCCGAGGTGTCCGCAGGCAGGTTGAGCACCACGCTGCCACTGTGACTCTCCGCACTCAGGCGAGCGCCAGGTGAGAGGGCTCCGGTGAAGCGGACGGAGCCGGAGACGGCCTCGAACTCCCCTTGCTCGATGTTGCCGGCCTCGACCCTGATCGAGCCACTGACTGTAGCCGCCTCGACTCGTCCGGCAACACCGGAAAGCTCGATCTTGCCGCTGACCGATTCGGCGATGGCCAGGGTCTCTGAGCCGGAGAGCTCGATGCTGCCGCTCACGGTTTCCACGTCGGCACTGGTGGGTGCGCCATCGACGCTGACCTCACCACTGACGGACTCCAACTCCAACCGACCGTCGACCTTCGAGACGCGGATGCCGGCGCTGACGGTTTCCACCGATACGGAGCTACCCGCAGGGAGCCAGATTTCCAGGTCCGAATCGAGATCGCGATGACGCCTGCCGTAGCTGTCAGGGATCTCCACTTCGATATCGAAATTGTCGTTGCTGCCGGAGAAGTCAAGTCCGTCGGTATCGTCGCCAAGGACACCGGTCACCCTGATCTCTTCACGGTCCCAGCCGTTGATCCTCACCGAGCCGGCGAGATTCTCGATCTCCACCGTGGGAGTGGCAGAGGCTGACTTGGTGACGTCGACGCTCTCGCCTGCCCAGACACCCCCGGCTGCCAGTGCGATTGCCATCAGGAGTAGTAGTTTCTTTTTCATGGTTGAATCCTCCTTGGTTCCTCGGGTATCAAACACGGCTCACACGCTGCAGGAGCCGCACTTCATGCTGATACTTCGCTGCCAGGAGCAGGCGCAGGCGACGGTCGTCGGGGTTCTCTTCCAGAGCCTGCTGGATATCCGCCACAGCCTGGTCCAGTACTAGCAAACTCTCTTCGACGGACTGTGAGGCTTCGGGTCCGAGTAGATCGCGCCGGATCTCTATCGCTTCGACGAGATCGCGTCGCACGAGGAGCACTCGATCCTCGGAGCGCGCCAGATCGACCTTGGCCTGAGTCGCAGCATCGATCGCCATCGAGTCGGTGATGGCAACTGTGACCTGCTCACCGGGTTGGCGAGCCTGCTGCCTGAGCAGTAGTGGAATCAGCAGAACGGCCAACGCCAGGACTGCCGCCAGTGCCAGCCAAGAGCGATTCGCATAGCTCCAGCTCTTGGCTGGAGAATCTTCGATCTGCTCGAGGATCGCCGGCCAAAGATTCTGTGCGGGGGGCACTCCGGGTGAGAGCTGCCGGGCCTGCGCCAGGAGGTTCTTCAGGTCCTTCATATCGGCCCGGCAGGAGACGCAGGTCTCCGCGTGATGCTCCACGGCCTGCCGGTCTGCCTCGTCGAGGTAGCAGCCCAGATAATCGTCTAACTGCTCCCGAACCTGTTCGCAGTTCATCGTTTCAAGACCTCACGAAGTTGCTTGCGAGCACGGTGAAGGTGAGCCTTGGAGGTTCCCACTGCCAGGTTGCACAGGCTGGCGATCTCGCGGTGTTTGTAGCCCTCGATATCGTGCAGGACGAACACCATCCTTGCCTGAGGAGGCAGCTGCGAGATGGCCCTCTCCAGATCGAAGGTGGTCTCTGGCTGCGCGCCGGCGCCGCCGTCGCCTCTCTCGGGCAGCGAATCGATCGCCGTCAGGCGGCTTTCCCACCGCCCCGTCGAGCGCAGATCTCCCAGAACCAGATTGACGGTCAGTCGATGCAGCCAGGTCCGGAAGCTGCTCTGACGCCGGAAGGAGCCCAGTTTCCGCCAGGCCCTGATGAAGGCCTCCTGGGTCAGGTCCTCTGCCTTGGCCGGGTTGGCGCACATTCTGAGGCAGAGCCCGTAGATCCTGGCGACATGCTGCCGATAGAGCTCTTCAAAGGCGGCCGTATCACCCCGTTGGGCGTCGCGGACGAGATCGGCTTCAGACATGGGTTGGCGTTCGACAGCTCCCAGGAAGTCGGAAAAGTCGACAAGAAGCCCCGCCGATGTCACCAGCTCTCTCATACCTGCTTAGATGCACGACCATGCTCTCTGGGTTTAGTGCGATAGGAGTCTTCTTGTCTGATCCATCGGGTAAGTCTCTCGGGTCTTGCGAAACGGAAGCAATCCGAGTGAGACTCGGCGATCGGATCTTATCCCGACAGCTGCAGGGCACCGCCGAGGTTGGCGGTCGCTTGCCGCGGCCGAGGTTCAAGCCAGTGCCGACCCAAAACCCTTACAGCAGAGGCAACGTCTCTCCAAGCCACAACCCGCGAATGGGCCTGCTGCTCAGATCGGCGGTCCTGTCCGCCATACTGGTGTTGGTAGCTGTGCCTGTGCATCCTGGTGTGGGTGAGAGCCGGCAGGGCCAGCAGGTGAATCGGCTGCTCACCGAGAGCAGTCCATATCTTCAGCTCCATGCCCACAATCCGGTGGACTGGTCTCCCTGGGGAGAGGAAGCGTTGGCCAAGGCCCGCCGCGAGAATAAACCGATATTCCTGTCGGTGGGGTACTCGACCTGCTTCTGGTGTCACGTCATGGAGCGGGAGGTCTTCTCCGATGCGGTTATCGCTCGACAGATGAACGAGTGGTTCGTCAGTATCAAGGTGGACAAGGAAGAGCGACCGGACATCGATGAGATCTACATGGCCGCGACGCAGCTGTTGACTGGTCGAGGGGGTTGGCCCAATTCGGTCTTTCTGACGCCCGATCTGAAACCGTTCTTCGCTGGTACCAACTTCCCACCGGTAGATCGTGGACAGCTGCCCGGCTTCCCAAGGGTCCTGGAGAGAGTCCATGCGGCTTGGCAGCTGCAACCCGAGGTAGTCGAGGCCAGGGCAGAGAGGCTCTTCGAAGCCCTCCGAGGGGTGCTGAGGGAAGGGGAGCGGTCTTCGACCCTGGACCTGGCAGAGGTGTGGGCCAGGGCGGTGCAGCAGCTCGAAGGTCAATACGACTCTGTTTGGGGAGGCTTTGGCAAGGCGCCGTCAGAGCGATCCGCTATCCGGTAGGTCGAATGCTGGATCTGGCTTTCGCTGAACGCCCCTTGAGCGTCTACTCCGGGACCCAGAGGATCGAGGGCGAGATCGCACGTGGCGAAACAGGGGTTTCTCTGACCTACCAGGCTTGCGACGAGCGGCGCTGCCTGCCGGCGATTACCCGGGAAGTAGCTGTCGAGGCCCCTTGAGCCTAGCGGTAGCCGCTGAAGAGCAGCGTTCTGCGCGTTGTGTCGATTTCACCTCGATTCGGGCGCAGGAACGTCTCGTCGCGGGTGTTGCATTTGTGCGGGATATGTGTAGCGAGGCCGCTTGAGAGTTGACTCGACATCGGCGGCAGAGGAGGATAGTCCGTTCCTGACGTAGGCAATGGAAATGAGACTCAATCCCATCGTACGTTTCGCAGTCGAGCGCAGGGTCACCATGGGCATGATCATCCTGGGTGTGCTCGTTCTGGGATGGCTGTCGCTGCTGCGCTTGCCTCTCGAGTTTCTGCCCAGCTTTTCGTCCTCCAACATCACCGTCATGGCTCCCTATCGGTCCTCGTCACCGCAGGAGGTGGAGCGCCTGGTGGTTCGGCCACTCGAGGAAGCGCTCGGCACCATCAACGGAATCGACACCATGTCAGCCAATGCTCAGGCGGACAGCGCCCGCATTACGCTGTCTTTCATCGACGGCACCGACATGGATATGGCAGCGGTGGACGTGCGGGACCGGGTCGATCGGGTCCGGCATCTGTTGCCCGATGACCTGGAGCGGGTCAACATCTGGCGCTTTCAGACCAGTGATATTCCGGTCTTGCGGTTCGATTTGAGCGCCGATTGGCCGGTGGAGCAGTTCTACGACTTCACCGAGAACGTGCTTCAAAGGCGTCTCGAGCGCCTCGAAGGCGTGGCCCAAGTCTCGGTCAGTGGCACCCGGACACCCGAGTTGCAGGTCCTTCTCGACCCGAATCGACTGCAAGCACACAAAGTGGATGTGCGGGAGTTGGTGCCCTTCTTGCGGGACAGCAACCTCAATGTCTCGGCGGGCGACATCAAAGAGGGGAGTCGGAAGCTGTTGGTGCGGAGCGTTGGCGAGTTCGACACTCCGGAAGAAATTCGAGGCCTGCCCTTGAACGGGGAAGGCTTGCGTCTGGGGGATGTCGCCGAGGTGGTCTATGGACTACCTCAACAGGAGCAGTTCAACTACCTCAACGGTCGGGAGGCGGTCACGGTCTTCATCAACAAGACTTCCAGCGCCAACGTTCTGGCGGTGGTCGATCGTGCCAAGGAGGAGCTCGAAGCCATCATCCAGCTGCCCGACGCGGCGGGTCTCGAGTACCACATCTTCAACGACGCCTCCGTCGACGTGCGCAAGGGCCTGGGCCAGCTGGGCAACGCCGGGCTCATCGGCGGCCTTCTGGCCATCGGCTCCATGTACCTCTTTCTCCGCCGCTTTCGCACCACCGCCTTGGTAGCCCTGGCTATCCCGATCTCGGTGATCGCCACGTTCGTCCTCATGTATTTGATGCGCCAGGCTGGAGTTTCGGACATCACGCTCAACGTCGTGAGCCTGGCCGGCCTGATGTTGGCTCTGGGAATGTTGGTCGACAATTCGGTCGTCGTGATCGAGTCGATCTTTCGCCACCGCAATGAGCTCGGTGAAGACTCGCGCACGGCGGCGCTTTACGGTGCGTCCGAGGTGGCCCTGCCGATTCTGGCCTCGACCGTCACCACGATCTGCGTCTTCTTGCCCCTGATCTTCCTCAACACCGGCGGGCGGTTCAAGCTCTACATGGAGAACATCGGCATCACCGTCTGCATCGTAATGGTCGCCTCTCTGTTGGTAGCGCTGACCGTGGTGCCGATGGCGGCGGTTCCGCTGCTCCGGGGACAGGAGTCGAGACCCTCACGGTTCATCGACCGCTTGACGGGCTCTTATGGTTGGGTTCTCCACTTCACTCTTCGCCACCGGTTCCTGTTCGTCCTCTCGATCGTGGCGATGTTCGCCGGTGTTGTCCACCTCTTTACGACCATCGAGCGCTCCTTCTCGAGTCGCTCTCTGGAGAGACAGGTCATTCTCAAGGTGGATACTCCGAGGCAATACTCTCCGCAGCAGACGGCAGCCCTCTACGAGACTCTCTATGAGCTTCTGGATTCGCGACGGGAAGAGCTCGATATCGCCGATATCAGCTACGCCTTCGATCGTGGCACTGGACGCTCGAGAGCGGGGTGGCGGCGCAGTCGGCAGTTCGATATCTATCTTCTGGATGAAGACGACAGCGATCTGACCACCGGTGAGGTCCGGGAGCGGCTGCGAGAGTTGTTGCCAGTCAAGGCTGGCGTCGATTTGCGGATCGCCGCCGGCCGGGGACGCCACGGATCGTCGGGCATCCAGATCGAGCTCATGGGCGACGACCCGGTCGTCCTCGAGTTGCTGAGCCAGCAAGTGGCGGATCGCCTCGCCGCGCTGCCCATGATCCGGGACGTCGACACTTCCCTCGAAAGTGGTGACGAAGAGATCCAGGTGCGGGTATCCGGTGATCGTGCCATGCAGGTTGGGTTGTCGAGTCGCGCTGTTGCGGCGACAGTCAACAACGCCTTGTCGAGCCGGGCTGTCAGCCACTTCAAGACGGGCGAGCGCGAGGTCGAGATGGTCATGCAGTATCGAGAAGAAGATCGTGAAACCCTGGATCAGCTCAAGAATGTCCCGGTCTTCGCTGCCTCAGCGCCGCTGCCTCTAGGCGCGGTGGCAGAGTTCGAGTTCGTTGCCGGACCGCGGAGCATCGAACGCGAGAACCACCTGGCGCAGGTTTCTGTATCGGCCAACACCACCGATCCGACGGCCTCTTTTGCCGCCATGGGCATGATCAGCAGAATGATGAACGAGATCGCCCTGCCACCGGGCTACGAGTGGAGCTTCGGGCGCTGGAACCGGCACATGCAGGAGGATCAGAACAGTGGTCTCTTCGCGCTGCTCTTCGCACTGCCGCTGGTCTACATGCTGATGGCCGCTCTGTTCGAGAGCTTCACCCAGCCTCTGACGATCATGTTCTCGGTGCCCTTCGCCCTGCTGGGTGTCGGCTTGGTGATGAAATTTGCCAATCAGCCCTGGGAAACCATGACCATGTTGGGTCTGATCGTCTTGTTGGGGGTCGTCGTCAACAATGCCATCGTCCTTATCGACCACATCAATTTCCTGCGGCAGGGTGGTCTGAGCCGCACCGAGGCGATCGTCAAGGGCGGCCAGCACCGGTTGCGTCCGATTCTGATCACCGCCGTGACGACCATTCTGGGTCTGATGCCGATGGTCGCACCGTTCCTCTTTCCTCAGTGGTTCGGACCGGTGGAGGGTAGGGCGGCTACCTGGGCACCGATCGGCCTGATCATCGTCGGCGGGCTGACGACATCGACCTTTCTGACCCTGATCATCATTCCAACGATCTACTCCCTCGTCGACGATTTCACCCGTTTCCTCGAGCGAGTGGTCAAGGCGGTATGATCCCGGACCTCGTGTCGGTGGGCTTCCGGGCAAGGCGCCGCTGGAGATAACATGTTCGAGAAAAGGCAGATTCCAATGATCTTCTGGGCCACGGCCCTCGTCTCGACGAGTTGGCTGGCCTGCTCTAGAGGGGACTCGGAGGGACAGCAGGGCGACGCCGGTCGTCCCTCTGGCCAGCCAGGCGCCTCTTCCAGTCACAGCGGCGGCCCTGGAGGGGGGCGGCCTGCCGCGGCCGTGCCAGTGGAAGTTGCCAAGGTGGAGCGACGGAGCATCTCGTCATACATCGAGACCAACGGCATCCTGGAAGCTGAGAACGAGGTCGATCTGGTGGCCCGGATCACGGCTCCGGTCGTCGACCTGAAGGTCGAGGAAGGGATGCAGGTCGACAAGGGCCAGATCCTGGCGCGACTGGACGATTCCGAGCTCCGGGCGCAGGTCGAGATCTCTCGTGCCACTCTGCAAGAGGCGGAGCAGGTCTTCGGAAGGGCCGAATCGCTGAAGGAGAACCAGCTCATCAGTCCGGAGGAGTACGATCAGGTCGTCACTCGGCTCGATACGGCTCGGGCCCAGTCCGAGTCGGACCGGATCCAACTCGGCTACACCGAAATCCGGGCGCCATTTGCGGGCCTCGTCGTGACCCGCCACATCCACTATGCCGAGCAGGTCAATGCGGGGATGCCGCTGTTTCGCATCTCGGACTTCAACCCCCTTCTCTGTCCGATCCAGATTCCCGAGCGGGATATTCCGAAGGTCGAAGTTGGCCAGCCTGCCTATCTGACCTTGGAGGCCTGGCCCGGAGAGAGGTTCCCAGCCAAGGTGCTTCGTGTTCGACCGGTCGTGGATTCGGCGACGGGCACCGTGCGGGTCACTCTTGAAGTGGAGACGAGGGGTCGGCTGAGGCCAGGAATGTTCGCTCGGGCTTTTGTCCAGACAGAGACCCGATCGGGGGCGATGGTCGTTCCCCGGTCGGCCCTCTCCTTGGAGAGCATCGGCGACACCGTATACGTGGCGGAAGGGGATACCGCCTCTCGCAGAGAGGTTCAGCTGGGATTCAAGGAAGGTGACTTCGTCGAGGTGCTGAGTGGTGTCTCCGAGGGAGAGGAGATCGTCGTCGTCGGACAAGACGGGCTGAGCGACGGCACGCCCATCCAGATCCTGTCAGGCCTCGGCGAAGACAACGCCTCTAAGCCGCAAGACGCCGCATCAGGTGCCGGGCTGCAGTCCGCCTCCGACAATATTCCACGTGGACCCGAAGGCCGACCCGACTTTTCTCAGATGACGCCCGAGCAGCTGGAGCGGGCCAAGGAGATCATGCGAACGCGCGGCTTGAGCGAAGAGCAGATCGAGGAGCGCATCGGGGGAGCTGGCGGCCAGGCCGCACAGAAGCCGAAGTGACGGGTCTGTTCCAGCGTATTCGGTCGGCGGCCGACCGGCTCCGATGCGACCCGAGACTCCAATCCGGAGCCCTGACTTGAAGCTCATCGAGTTCTCGACCCGGCGTCCGGTCAGCATCATCATCTTCGCGGCCGCAGCCGTGGTCTTCGGCCTGGTGGCTTTCAGCCAGCTGGCGACCGATCTATTGCCGGACATCAACTACCCGTCCCTCACCGTTCAGACAACCTACGAAGGGACTGCACCGATCGAGGTGGAGAGCCTCATCACCCGCCCGGTCGAGAACGCCGTCGGTGTAGTGAACAACGTCGTGCGAGTAGTCTCCAGCTCGCGAACGGATGTCAGCGAAGTTACCCTCGAGTTCAGCTGGGGCACGAATATGGACCTGGCGGCCCTCGATGTGCGGGAGCGTCTCGACGTCCTGCAACTGCCAGCCGATGCCGATCGCCCACTCCTGCTGCGGTTCGACCCGTCGCTAGACCCGATTCTGCGGCTGGGATTGTCGGGGGGAAGCGACTTGGTGCGGCTGCGTCTGATCGCCGAGGAGCAGGTCAAGCGGGCGTTGGAGCGCATCGAGGGTGTTGCGGCGGTAGTGGTCAGTGGCGGGCTGGAGGAGGAAATTCAGGTGGCGCTCGACGAGCGCCGACTGGCCAATCTCGGTCTCTCGGCCGATCGGGTGCTCAGTCGCCTGGCGCAGGAGAACATCAATCTGACGGGCGGGCGACTGCGCGAAGGTCAGACCGAGTTTCTGGTGCGGACGGTCAACGAGTTCGTGCGGCCCGAGGATTTGAACGCGGTGGTGATCGACAGCTCGCAAGGCGCCACAGTGACGCTGGAGGATGTGGCACGGGTCTTCAAGGGTCACAAGGAACGCGAGATCATCACTCGGATCAATGGCCAGGAGAGCGTCGAGGTCGCGATCTACAAGGAGGGTGGCACGAACACGGTCACTGTTTCGGACGCGGTGACAGAGAGTCTCGACGACCTGCGGGAGCGGTTGCAGAAACTCGACCCCAGTCTGCAGCTCACGATCGTGACCGATCAGGCCCGCTACATTCGTCAATCGGTCTCCGAGGTGCTGCGCACGGCGCTTTATGGCGGCCTATTGGCCATTCTGGTCCTCTTTCTATTCCTGCGAAGCTGGAAGACGACACTCATCATCAGCCTCGCCATCCCGATATCGGTTGTCGCCACCTTCTTCCTGATGTACGTTGCGGGGATTTCTCTGAACATCATGTCGCTCGGGGGTCTGACCCTGGGGATCGGTCTTCTGGTGGACAACGCCATCGTCGTGTTGGAGTCGATCCAGCGCCGCCGCGATGCGGGCATGGACGAGATCGAGGCCGCCCAGGCCGGCAGCTCGGAGGTGGCGAGAGCGGTTATCGCCAGCACGCTGACCACGATCTGCGTCTTTGTCCCGATCGTCTTCGTGGAGGGCGTGGCGGGCCAGCTCTTTGGCGATCAGGCCATGACAGTCGCCTTTTCTTTGGTCGTCTCGCTCCTCGTGGCGCTGACGGTCATTCCGATGCTCGCGTCGAGGGATTTCACCCCTCCGGCGGCGGCAAGCGAGAACCAAGAGGGCACCGAGCGGCGATCGGGCCTCTCGAGGAAGGTCGGCAACGTTGCATTCTCTTTGACCGTTCTAGTGGCCTCGGGAGTCAGGGCCGTCAGTCGATTCCTGGGCCGCCTGATCGGCTGGCTGACAGCGATTCCGTTGACGCTGTTCCAAGGCGCTTTCGAGTGGATCGCCGGACTCTATGCGCGCCTACTCGAGAGGGTGCTGCGGCACCCCGTGGTGACGGTTGCTATCGCCTTCGCCCTGCTAATCGGCAGCCTATTCGTGATTCCGCAGCTCGGCAGGGAGTTGATTCCGGAGTTGATTCAAGGCGAGTTCTTCGCCAATACCGAGTTGCCGCCGGGAACCCACTTGGATGTCACTCAGCGCCGGATGGCGAGCTTGGAAGCCGTCGCCATGAGCATGGAAGACGTCACCTCGGTCTATTCCATCTCCGGAGCGTCGAACGAGCAGGGCGGTGCAGCGGGCGAGCGTCGGGAGAACATCGGGCAGCTGACACTGACCATCAGTCCTCCCGTGTCGAGGCAGCGCGAAGAAGCGGTCATGACCGAGATGCGGGGGGCACTGGATCGGCAAGAGGGGATGACCTATCGGTTCGGCCGGCCATCCTATTTCAGCTTTCGAACGCCGATCGAAGTCGAGATCCGGGGCTACAATCTCCGGCTTCTCGAGCGGCTCGCGGATCAGTTGGTCGAACAGATGTACCGGATCGATGGGTTGACGGACATCAAGGCGTCGACGGAGGGTGGCAATCCGGAGTTGCAGATCACCTTCGATCGGGAGCGACTGGCGACGCTGGGCTTGACCCTGGGGGAAGTAGCGCCGGTCGTGCGCTCCAAGGTGCAGGGGGCCATCGCCACCGACATCCAGCGCGAAGACCGCAAGATCGACATCCGCATGCGTTCGCAAGAGCAGTTTCGCAACAGCGTGCAGGATCTGCTGCAGTTGACCGTCCATCAGGCGGGTAAGACCGCCATTCCCCTGGGGGCCGTGGCGACAGTCGAAGAAGTCGAGGGGCCGGCCGAGATTCGGCGCTCCGAGGGTGAACGGGTGGCCCTGGTAACCGCGAACCTCGATGGCGGTGACCTGGGAACGGTGTCGGAGCAGATTGCAGCCGCCTTGGAAGAGATGCGTCTGCCGAGCGGCTACGAGTGGCGGATCGGTGGCCAGCGACAGGAGATGGAAACCTCGTTTGCCAGCATGCGGTTGGCGATCCTGCTGGCCATCTTCATGGTCTATCTGGTGATGGCGTCACAATTCGAGTCACTGTTGCATCCTTTCGTCATCCTCTTCAGCGTTCCGTTCGCCCTCATCGGTCTGCTGGCGACGCTCTATGTGACCAACACGACGGTCTCCATCGTGGTGCTCATTGGGGCGATTCTGCTGGCCGGAATCGTCGTCAACAACGCCATCATCCTGGTCGACTACACGAACCAACTGCGCCGCGAAGGTGCCGCCAAGCTGGAGGCGCTGCGGCAAGCTGGCGAGGTGCGGTTACGACCCATTCTCATGACGACGGCGACCACGGTGCTGGGCCTTCTTCCCATGGCCCTGGGGCTTGGTGAGGGAAGCGAGCTTCGCAGCCCCATGGCATTGACCGTCATTGGGGGCCTGGTAGCCTCCACAGCCTTGACCTTGCTCATCATTCCGGCGGTTTACAGCCTGCTGGATCGAGGTAGGTGACCCGAAGATGGCCGACACAGACAGATTCGTCGAGCCGACCGGTGGGCCGGATCGGCCAATGGCTTTGAAGGCCTGCCTGGGACTGATCGCCGGACTCGCCCTGGTCAAGCTGGCCATTCATCTGATCCCCAACACCCTGGGTGGGTACGGGATCTTCCGGGACGAGCTCTACTATCTGGCTTGCACTCGGCATCTGGGCCTGGGGTACGTCGATCAGCCACCGCTGTCGATCTACCTGTTGGCCGTGAACTCGTGGCTCTTCGGCGAGTCCATCTTCGCGCTGCGGTTCTTGCCATCACTCTTCGGGTCGCTGACGGTCTTGCTGATCTGCTTGTTGACGCGAGAGCTGGGTGGCGGGCGATGGGCGCAGCTGCTAGCCGGCCTGGCCGCCCTTGTCTCCCTCATCTTCTTGGCCATGGACTCGGTGTATTCCATGAACGCCTTCGATCATCTGGTCTGGGCTGCCGTCGCTCTTCTGGTGGCTCGATTACTGAGGACCGGGCAGCCCGCCTACTGGCCGCTCATCGGCTTTGTGGTGGGTCTTGGGCTCCTCAACAAGGTCGGCGTGCTTTGGTTGGGGGCAGGAATAGCTGTCGGACTGCTCGCAACTCGTGAGCGACGCTGGTTGGCGACGCGATGGCCGTGGCTGGCTGGTCTTCTGGCGCTGTCTCTCTTCCTGCCGTACGTGTGGTGGAATCTGACCCACGATATGGCTCATCTGGAGTTCATCCGCAATGCCACTGCTGGCAAGTACTCGGGACTGTCGGCCCGGACCTTCGTTTTCGACCAGTTCCTCGTTCAGAACCCCGTCACCGTGCCGGTTTGGGGGTCAGGGTTGATCTTCCTTCTCTTCAGTCCCTCGGGTCGTCGATTCCGCATGCTCGGTTGGATCTACCTGGCCTCATTGCTCATCCTGGTAGCCAATGGCCACAGCAAGGCAGAGTACCTGTCACCTGCCTACACGATTCTCTTTGCGGCCGGAGGCGTGGCGCTAGAGCGCTGGCTGAGTCGGTCTGGCCTTGCCTGGTTGAGAGTGGCGATCGCGGTCCAGTTGGTGGCGGGGCTGATTCTGGCGCCGATGGTGGTGCCCGTCTTGCCGGTCGAGACGTACATTGCCTTCGCCGAGACTCTGGGAGTACAACCCTCGACGAGCGAGAGCAAGCAACTCTCGGAGCTGCCGCAGTTCTATGCCGACATGTTTGGTTGGGAGGAGAAGGCGGCGGCAGTCGCCGACGTCTACCACTCCCTGCCTCCCGGGGACAGAGCCAATGCTGCCGTGTTCGGCGAGAACTATGGACGGGCTGGAGCCATCGATTACTTCGGCCCGGAGTTGGGACTGCCCTTCGCCATCAGCTCTCACAATAGCTATTGGCTATGGGGACCTCGCAATTACAGCGGAGAAGTAGTCATCGTGTTGGGTGGCGAGAGAGAGGGCCTGGAAAACAGTTTCGGCAGCGTCGAGTTGGCAGGTCGAGTACCGTGCCGATTCTGTATGCCTTATGAAAGCGATCTGCCCATCTTCGTGTGCCGCGACCTGAAGCTGCCGATCGCCGAGGTCTGGGAGCGGCTCAAGAACTACAGCTGAAGAGGACGTCAGGGGCTCGAGTGGCGTCCGCAGGCGAGACTCAACGCAGGACTTTCGAGGCCACCTCAGCCAGGTGGTCTCCAATAGCCAAAGCGGCAGTAGCTGCGGGTGAGGGTGCGTTGAGCACGTGCAGCATTCGGTCGGCTTGCAGGATCTGAAAGTCGTCGAGCAGCCGACCACGAGCATCGATCGCCTGGGCCCGTACGCCGCTTCTGGAAGGCGCGAGCTGCTCTGCGGTGACAGTGGGCATCAGTCGCTGCAGGCCCTCGACGAAGGCTGCACGATTCCAGGAACGGTACATTTCTCCAGCCCCGGTGCGCCAGAAACCGGCTGCCAATCTCCAGAACCCGGGGAACAGCAGAGTGTCGGCGGTGTCTCGCACCGAGAAATCGCTCGCTCGGTAGCCTTCCCGCTTCCAGGCCAGCACAGCGTTGGGACCGGCAAGGACGCGATCGTCGATGGTACGAGTCAGATGAATCCCGAGGAATGGCAGCCGGGGATCCGGTACGGGATAGATCAGTCCATTGACCTTCTCAGCGGCGGCGGCTGTCAACTCCAGATACTCGCCGCGGAACGGCACAAGGCGGATCTCTGGCTTCAGGCCGCAGAGCCTGGCTACCCGGTCGGCCTGCAGGCCGGCGCAATTGATCAGGAGGCGACAGCGCACGGTCTTCGAATCGGTCTCGATGGTGATGGCACCCGCGTCGGTTGCCACCTTTCGGACTCGGGCCGACGTCGAGATCTGACCCCCCTTCGAGCTGATCATCTCGGCGAGTCGAACGGCGACTCGGTTGAAGTCGACGATGCCGGTTTGCGGCACCCACAGGGCACCGACGCCGACCGCCGTGGGTTCCCTGTCCTTGATTGCCGCGGCGTCGAGACGCTCGACACCTTCGAGACCGTTGGCGCGGGCTCTTTCGGCCAGGCGCTCCAGCGCGGGAACCTCGCTGTCGTCGACGGCTACCACGAGCTTGCCGCACCGCCGATGAGCGATGCCATGCTGCTCACAGAAGCTGTAGAGAGCGTCTCGACCCCAAGCGCAGAACCGTGCCTTGTCGGAGCCGGGTCGGTAGTAGAGTCCCGAATGGATCACGCCGCTGTTGCGGCCCGTCTGGTGGAGTGCCAGCTCCTTTTCAGCTTCGAGCACGACCACCGAACCGACTCCCGATGTCGAGAGCGACCGGGCGGTCGCCAGACCTACGATGCCTCCACCGACGACTGCCACATCATGTAGCGAGCTACTCATCGCCTGTGATTCTGGCCGGGCAACAGGGAAAATGGAAGGGACTGTGATTCGGGAGCAGGCGGTCGTGGAGACCGCCCTACTCTTGGCTCTCGGTAGCTTGATGCTTCAGGTACTCGGTCAAGGCCTTTCTGCCATGACCTTCGAACTCGATGAATCGCAGCCCCAGCCCCTGGATTGATTCGACACCGGGATTGGTTTGGCGGACGATTTCCGCTTTCGCGTGCACGGGATCGGCCGACCTGGGCAGAGAGATTGCCAACCGGACCTCGGATCCGACGGCAATGGAATCCTGACATCTGACCAGCATGCCGGACTCTGAGATGTTGTCGGTCTGGCACATTTTGAGTAGCTTGCCGGCGCCAAGCTGTACCTCCAGTCGGAGCATGAGTCGAGGGGCAATGCGCGGCGTGTCGCCGATCAACTCGAGAATGCCTCTCTGCAGCTCCTCGGCCTTCAGGTGAGCAGACAGGAATCGGTGTCGATCATCGAGATTGGGCTCGAGCTTCGGCAGGAGATGCTCATCGGCCAGGAGTGCGAGAGCGGGTCCGCTCGAAGCGGGGCTCTTGTTGGCCAGGTTCTGCAGAAATTGGTCGAGTCGCATGTCGAGGAGAGGCAGGGCCACGATGAGAAGTCTAGGCCGCTTCGACTGGACTAGATTGAGCGCTGTCTGGCCAAGCGGTACGTGATGCACCGTCAGATTGGATCGCTCCAGGACGGGCTGGATTTTGGAGAGGAGCCCCCCATGGGCTCCCACGGTTAGGACGATAGGTCGTTCCATTGCTCTGCGCTCACGATGGATATTACAGCCAGAGCCGCCACTATTCTGTGATGTATACCACCGCTCGGGTGGTATGGGTGTCAGGGCTAGGGCAGCCTGTCGAAGACATAGCCTGCGTTCTCCGCGCCCCAGACCTGCCGGCCCCGAGAGTCGAAGCCGCGGTCCCAGGAGATCACTCGTTCGGGTGTGATCAACACCTCGGATGTCGCGTAGGCGGCGCCGCGCAGGCTGCTGACACACCCCTTGCCCTTCGTAGATCCTGCAAAGGTCTCAGTACCCGTGCGGCGGAGATCGATGGAGCAGCCTTGGCGCAGAACCAGGTCATCGGCGGAAAGGTTCCTCAGAAGCTCGACGTTGCGCCAGGCACCAGCAAGATCCAGCGGGTCTCCAGGCAGGGCGAAAACATCGCTGCGCAGTGCCCCCCCTTCTTCGACACGTGAGAGGCGGTAGATTCGCTGTCGGTACGGTTGCGCCAGGCTGTCCGCCGAGGCCTGCTCGACGTAGAGCCAGACCGCGTCGGTACGGCTTGGCCAGATCCGGCTCATGAACAGGCGGATGTCGTAGTAGCTCTCGGGGTTGGACTCGGACTGTCTGGCGCTGGAGAAAGAACCGGCCATCCAGGAGGCGAGCCGTCCAATCTCTTCGTCGCCAACGCCCGCCGGCATCGTGAAGAGCGAGGCCATGAGGTCGATGCCGTACCACAGGTTGGCCAGGCGGAGATTCTCGTTGGGAGCGTGTTGGTTGTCGTCGTGGTTGGCGATCGGAGTAATCACGACTGGCGCTGCAAGAGTCTCGGTGAACAGATGGAGAGGCAGAGATCCACCCAGAGTCGGCAGCAGCACGAGATCACCATCTGCAACCCGAGTGGCAGCCGCGATGATCTCCTGAGCTACAGCGAGGTTCATCGAAGTGCGAGCCGCCTTGTAGCCGGAGCGGCGCTCGACTTTGATGATCTTCGGGAACTCGAGCCGGGTGGCCAGGTCCGGCTCTGCCGTGACCCGGTGGTAGCCCTGCTTATCGATGTGAGCCTCGACAAGGTCGAGCAGGGCCTCGGGGTCGTTCCCTTTGGCCAGCCGCATGTCGATGCTAGCCGTCGCCTCGGTGGGGATGATGTTGCGGGCGGCGTCGCCAACAGTCGCGCTCTGGAGGCCCCGAATATTGAGCGAAGGCAGCAGCAGACGATTGGCGAGGGAAGCGTTCTCCGCCTCGGTTCGAGCCAGGCCCAATTCGCGGCGCAGCTGGCCGTCGAAATCGGGCAATGAGGCCATTGCCTCGACCTCGGACGCCGAGATGGGCTCTGTGCTGTCGTAGAAGCCCTCCACGAGAACGTGCCCTTCTTCGTCCTTCATGCTGGCGAGCAGCCGAGCCAGGCGCAGCGCCGGATTGGGAGCCCAGTTGCCGTAGTGACCGCTGTGCAGATAGCGGGTCGCTCCGTAGACGGTCAGATCGATCCCGGTGTAGCCGCGGACTCCGAACACCAGTTGAGGTCGCCTACTCTGGTGGACCGGGCCGTCGCAGATCAGCCAGGCGTCGACACCCAGGGCCTCGCGATGTTCCTCCATGTAGGCGCCGAGGTGGTCGGAGCCGACCTCCTCTTCTCCCTCGAAGAGAAAGACCAGGTTGGATGTCAGCGAGATGTTGCTGGCCCGCAGGGCATCGAGAGCGCCGAAGATCGCGGCCAGGGGTGCCTTGTCGTCACCGGTGGAGCGGCCGTAGAGACGCCACTCGGGGTCGATCTCTTCGCCGGCGACCGGCAGCGGCCGTTGGGTTCCTCCCTCCTCTCGAGCCCCTGTCAAGAGAACCGGGCTCCAAGCCGGGTGAGCCCACTGACTCTCGTCCACCGGCTGGCCGTCGTAGTGTACGTAGACCCCGAGTGTCCGGCTGGCACCTGCGACCGGAAGGGAGCCGTACACCACCGGTGGGACCTCGTCAGAGAGAGTCCACAACTCGGCAGTGACACCGCGCTCCTCGAGCTGCTGTCGGATGGCCTCGGCGTTGCGTCGGATGTTGACGGTGTCCGCGGCCACGTTTGGAAGGGCAAGCAGCTCGACGAAGTCTTGCAGCACGCTCCAGCCATTGGAGTGGCGCCAGGCGCGGACCTTCGCCAGGGTTTCTTCAGCCGCAGTGCTCGGCTCCGTGGCTTCGGCAGATCGGATCGGTAGGATCGAGACCAATCCGACGAGCAGAATCGTGCTGCAGAGGATCGTGGTTCGATTGTGCGTCATCGTCGTCCTCACTCGTCGCCGCGTCGGTTCTGCACAGGTGGCTCGTGGAAAGCTCAGGCTGTTGGTATGGACCGCAAGGCTGTATCGAGGACGCGGAGAAAACGATCCACATCCCGGTCGTTGTTGTAGACGTGTGGAGACACCCGAATCGAGCTGCCCCGCGCGCTCACATGGATCTTCTCAGCCTGCAGGGCTGCCGCCAGGGGCGCCGGACTCCTACTGCCGAGTCGCAGGCCCATCAGATGCCCTGCTCGGCGATCCTCTGCGGCGACCTGCAGTCCGAGCTCCCGAGCCCGGTCTGCGATCCTCTGGGTGAGGATCGCGATCGTCGCCTGCACCTCCTCGACGCCCCACTCGAGCGTCTGTTCGAGCGCCGCGATGGCGGCTGGTAGAAGAGCGAAGTTGCTCACCTCACCGACATCGAATCGTCGGGCACCTTCGGCGTAGGAGTCGGTGTAGCTGGTCAGGGCCGCAAAGTCCTCGGCGTTCGATCGCGCGATCCAGTTGTGCTCGATGGATCGTCCCTGGCGCCAGCGCGGTGCCACCCAGAGGAAACCGTGACTGTAGGGCCCCAGGAGCCATTTGTAAGAGGCGCCGACGAGGAAGTCGGGTTGCACCACTCCCACGTCCAGGGGTAGGGCACCGATGGACTGGCAGCCATCGACAACCAGGGCGGCCTCCGTCTCGCGAGCTCGGTCTCCGATCTGCTGCAGATCCACCAGCGTGCCGTCCGTCCAGTGGCAATGCGGGACGGCAACAATAGCCGTCCTGTCGTCCATCGCTTCGAGTGCGGCTCGAGTCCAGTCGTCGTCTTCGGGTCGTGCCACGGTTCGAACCTCTGCTCTGTTGTGCAGGGCCAGCTGTCTCCACGCATAGATGTTGGAGGGAAACTGTTCGGCGAGAACAACGATATTGCCCGCTCGGGGCAACGGCAGGTTGGCCGCTGCGATGGCCATTCCATAGCTCACCGAGGACACCATGGCCACGCCCTGAGGATCCCCGCCGATCAGCTGGCTGAAAAGCTCTCTTGCCGTTTCCAGGGGAGTGAAGAAGTCGCTCGGCTCGATCTTCCAGGGCCGGGCCTTGCGGCTAAGGCCATCGACTCCGGCACGCAGCACGGCCTTGGAGAGTGGCCCCATGTAGGCACAGTTGAGATACGCCACCTCGTCCGGCAGATCGAAGAGATGCCGTTGGCAGGGTAGCGTCATGGGAAAGGCAGACTTGCTCGTCGGTCAGACGACGGCGGCGATTGCATCGCAGACCCGAGGCATGTTTTCTTGCGTCATGGCGGCGAAGTTGACGCGCCCGGACCCCACCACGTAGATGGCATGATCCTCGCGAAGCCGCGCTACCTGCTGCTCCGTCAAACCCGAGAAGGAGAACATGCCGTACTGACGCAGCAGGAAGTCGTTACCCTCAGAGCTCAAGCGCACCCCTCGCTCGTCGAGGCTGGTGACGAGGAGTCGACGCATTGCCTGGATGCGCTGCCTCATTCGGCTCAGCTCTTCCTGCCAACCTCGTCGCAGAGCCTCGTCCTCCAGGATCGTGGTGACAATGGCACCGCCGTGGGCCGGCGGGTTGGAGTAGGTCGATCGAATGCGGAGCTTCACCTGGCTGGTTATGGCATCGACGGCATCGGCAGTGCCGGCGACGATCGTCAGGGCGCCGACGCGCTCGTTATAAAGGGCGAAGTTCTTCGAAAAGCTGCTGCAGACGATGACTTCCGGCACTTCCTTGCACAGAGCTTGTAGGCCGTCGACGTCGGCCTCCAGGCCGATTGCGAACCCTTGGTATGCGAGATCCACCAGTGGCAGTAGGCCCTGCTCCTTCAGCAGCCTCGCCAGGATGCGCCACTGATCCGGTGTCAGATCGGCGCCAGTAGGATTGTGGCAGCAACCGTGCAGCAGGACCACATCGCCTTGTGGGATGCCCTCCACAGCCTCCAGCATGGCCTCGAAGTCGACGCGGTTTCGCTGGCGGTCGAAGTAGGCGTATTTTCGACTGGTGAGCCCCGCCGCTGCGAAGACCTGGTGGTGATTCGCCCAGGTCGGCTCCGACATCCAGACCCTGGTCTCGGGACATTGGTTTCTGAGCAGATCTCCCGCCACTCGCAAAGCACCTGTGCCGCCCGGTGTATGAGCTGTCAGGACGCGACCGCTGGCGATGATCTCGCTCGAGTCACCGAGCAGCAGTGCTTGAACTGCTCGGCCATAGGACTCGGTGCCTTCGATCGCGAGGTAGGACATGCTGGTCTGCTCGTCGAGAAAACGAGCCTCGGCCTCCTTGACGGCGGCCAGGACCGGCGTGCGACCCTGCTCGTCCCGATAGACACCGATTCCGAGATTGATCTTGTCGGGTCGCGGATCGGCTCGGAAGGCCTCGCTGAGGCCGAAGATCGGATCCGGGCTGGCGGCTGGCATCGTCTCGAACATTTGGCGTCCCCTGGAAGCCTCTCACCCAGGCGGTCCAGATGTTGAATCTCAGCCATCTGGCGACGCTGGAGAGGTCTCAGATCTCACTGCGCCCCTATGCTAGCACCGGCTCGACGAACCTTCGCCTGGTGCCGAGCGCGTGTAGTATGGGCCACTTTGGGATAGGATCCCGGCGTTCTGTTTCGATGTCTCGAGAGCCCTTCTCGAGAGCCGACATCCAGATTCGAGTCGATCATGCAAAGCGGACAGGTGTTGGCTCCGAGGATCGAAATGAGGCAGCGACCAAGTTGGCGCCGCCGCCGGATTGGTCCGTGGATAGCGGCTGCCTTGTGGCTCTGCAGTCAGCTTGTAGTTCCTAGCTACGGCTACGGGAAGCCGCCGAAGTTGGGGCCGAGCGAAATCCAGTCCAGGTATCGAGATGTCCTGTCGATTCTCGCCGCAGGCGACGAGGATCGAGCGCTGGAGGCTCTCTACGAATTGGAGACCCTGGTAGTCGGGGACGAGCAACCGTGGAAGCGAGTCGAGGACTTCTGGCGTCTCAAGCTGCGGACCTTGAGGGAGATGCTCGACGCCGATTCGCTAGCTCTCTTGATGCCGGTGATGATGCTTCACCACGACGCCAATCAGATGTACCTCGAGCGAGACCGGCCCTTTCTGGCTGGCCATTCTCGAATCATGAGCGTCGAGTTGGCGGAGATCTACGCCGACCGGGCCAACAGCAGCGGCGCGCGAGAGTTCTCTGGTTGGGTGATGACCAGCCTGGGAGCCATGCTTTGGTATCCAACGTCGGTGGTCTCCAGCGCCGATCTCTTCTATCGGGCCCAGATGGTGGATCCCGGCAATCCGATAGCGCTCATGGGTCTGGGTGCAGCCTACGAGAGAAACGCCAACTATGAAATGGCCATCGACTATCTGACTCGTCTTCTGGAGTTGGATCCCGAGAACTCAGTGGCCGCGCTGCACAGGGCCTTGTGCCAAATGCGCAGCGACGAGACTTCGCGAGACCAGGGTCTCGAGGCGCTGAAAGACCTCCAGCGGCCTGAGGAACCGAGCTGGGTGCGCTCGATCGCCCACCAGGAGTTGGCGCGGGCTCAACTCTTGGATGACGACGTGGAATCTGCGAAAGCGACGATCCGCCGAGGTTTGGCAGCGCTCCCAGGCGACCAGCAGCTGGCGCTGCAACTGGCCTGGGTTCTGGACGGTGCGCGGCGGCCGAAGGAGGCGCTCGGGGTTCTTGGAGGCATCGTTCCAGGGGACGCTCAGGTGCCATCGCCCCGCCTGATCTATGATGTTTGGGAACCGTCGGAGATGCAGGATATCCGGGATCGGCTGAGGCGCGACGCGGCCATTGGGCTGCCCGCCCTGGCTGACAAGCTGGGGGTAGAGGCCCCGGCAGGGGGGGAGCAGTGAAGAGACTGTCGGTCCTCGCCACCCTGGCCCTGGTGCTGCTGGCTTCTCAGGCTGTCGCGCTGGAGGTGTGGATCGAGCGGCCCCGACCCTCCGAGTTCGTCTTTGGGCAAGTCGAGGTGCTCATCCGAGCGGCACCTGAGAAAGAGGTCGCATCGGTCCGATTGACGGTCGACGGTCGTCAGGTCGCGTTGTTCGACCGACCACCGTTCAGGATCGCGGTGGATGTCGGTCAGGAGAACACGGAACATGAGTTCGAGGTGCTGGTGCGCAGCGTGGACGGGGAGCTCAAGTCCGCGGCAGTGGTGACACCAGCGTTGCAGATCGACGAGGTCGTCGACCTCGGGCTGCAACAGCTCTACGTCACGGTAAGCGGGTTTGGCAAGCGCGTGCTCAATCTTGCCGAGGCTGACTTCCGCATTCTGGATGAAGGCAAGCGCCAGAAGATCGTCACCTTCGAACGGGGTGACATACCCTTGACCGCCACGCTCCTGCTCGACTGCAGTTTGAGCATGAAGGGGGACCGACTCGCGGCGGCGCTGCAAGGAGCCAACGAATTCGTAGAGGGCATGAAGCCCCTGGATCAAGCGATGATAATGCTGTTCTCCGATCGGCTGCTGCGCGTGACCGAGTTTTCCGAGGATCGGCAGATGTTGAGCCAGGCCCTTACCCGAGTGGAGGCCGCTGGCGGCACCTCGATCAACGATCATCTCTTCCTGGCGCTCAGTCGACTGGAAGCCGTTCAAGGACGGCGCGTTGTCGTGCTGTTCTCTGACGGCTCCGATGTACACAGCGTGTTGCCCATGGAGGGAGTCCTGCAGAAAGCTCGCAGTAGTAGGGCTTTGATCTACTGGATTCAGTTGCGGGATCCGAGAGAGAACTCCGAGGTACCCGAGTACACTTCCTCCTGGCGCAACGTCGAAGCCAACCGCAGAGAGTTCAAGGAACTGCGGCTGGCCATTCAGGACAGCGGCGGGCGGATCGAGGTAGTGGAGAGCCTCGAGGAGCTCGAAGAGGCCTTTGCCGGGATTCTCGCCGAGCTGCGCGAGCAGTACGTTCTGGGCTACTACCCCAGCGAAGCCAAGCACGACGGTGGTTGGAGAGACGTGCGGGTCAGAGTCGAAAAGTCAGGTCTCGATGTCCGTACACGCGGCGGCTACTTCGACTATTGACGGGCGGTCGTCAGACGGCACCGCCCATGAGTTGCCACCAGTCGTCGAGCGACCGAACTCGCAAGTAGAGGTTGTCCTGCAGCTCGTTCCCGATGGTCGAGGTCTCGGAAGGGCCGTAGTGGTGTCCGGGATACAGCACTGTCTGCGACGGTAGTTTGGCCAGCTTCTGAGTCAAGCTGTAGTACATCTGTTCCGCGTCTCCGCCCGGCAGATCCACTCGCCCGCACCCCTGTACGAAGAGCGTGTCGCCGGCCACCAGACGGTCGCCGAGAAGAAAACACTGGCTGCCAGGTGTGTGCCCTGGGGTATGCAGGAATCGGATCTCTACCTGGCCCAGAGTGAGGGTCTCGCCATCGTCGGTCTTGCGCATGTCGCTGTCGGACACACCCGTGACGACCTTGAGGCCCTCCGCCTCGTGCTTGTTGACGTACAGTGGCACCTGGTGCTCCTCCAGCAGTCTGTTGACGCCCTCCACCTGGACTCCCCAGAGATCGCCGCCGACGTGGTCGGGATGGTAGTGGGTGATGAGCGCCCCGACGACCTCGTAGTCGTCTTGCTGCGCCACCTCCAGGAGGGACGGTACGTCCCACGCCGGATCCACCACCAGGGCCTTGCGGCTGCCCGGATCTCCGATGAGGTACATGAAGTTGGCCATCTGGCCAGCCACAGGATGTGCAACCGCCACCTGACGCCCGGCAAGCAGCTGTCGGAAATAGAGGTCGTCGGTCATATCTCTTCGCCTCCCTCGGGTGTTGACTGGAGCGGCCGTCTTGGTGCCGAACAAGCATAGCCCAAGGTGCCGATCATCTCTCTCTCGATGTCGCGCTCAGGCGGTGTAGTCCACCAGCATCCTGGCGGCGATCTCCTTGAGCAACTTGGCTGCCACCCGAGCGGTCAGGCCTCGAGGGTCACGCAGAGGGTTCAATTCCACGATGTCGGCGCCTACCAGGGGAGTGGGCAGAGCCTCGAGGATGTCCAGCAGCTCGCGGGTCGAAAGGCCTCCCGGCTCGGGGTGTGAGACCCCGGGTGCGAAGGCGGGGTCCAGTGCATCCAGATCCAACGACAGATAGAGGGGCCCGTCGAGATCCTCGGGCAGTCCATCATCGGGGCGCCAGTTCCTCATCTCCAGGATCTGCACACCGAACCGATCGGCCTGTTCTCGTTGGTGGGCATTGAGAGTTCGGACACCCAATTGCACCAGTTGGGAGACCAGGCCCTCTTCCATGATGCGGCTGAAGGGACAGGCGTGGGACAGACGATCTCCCCCGAGCTCGTCGTATAGATCGGCGTGGGCATCGATGTGTAGGATGCCGAGGCCGGGAAAGTGACGGGAGTGGGCGCGGACAATCGGCAGCGTCACAGAGTGGTCACCGCCCAGGCAGAGGACTCTCGATCCCAGGCCCAGGACTCGTGCGACGCTGGCCTCGATCGTTGCGAAGGCCGCCTCTCCGGGCTCCAGGTCCAGATCGCCCAGAAAGCGAATCCGCGGCTCGTCCGCGAGGTCGCTGCCGGACTCGGTGGAGGTGTTGGTGGAGCTCGAGAAGAGAGCCTGGCGAATGCTTCCAGGCGCGGCCGCGGGACCCCTGAGATACGAGGACTTCTCGTCCCAGGGGATCCCGAGAATAGCTATTGAGCGCGCCGTAAGTTCCTCTAGGGCCTGGTCTCGAGTCTCTGGGGAGTCGGTCAGCATGGCGTAATCGCTCCTGTTTCGTCCTCGGTCTAGAGGAGGCTTTGAGCTGCAGTCGACTCATGCTAGCAGCCCCGCAAAGATAGACGATTCGCTATTCCTGACTGGCAACCGGCGCCAGAATATGAATAATCAGTGCGTCACCAACCGCTCTAGGGGTTCAACTACGGAGAGGAATATCGCACATGGCACGTCTTACCTACATCACCAGCGAATCGGTCACTGAGGGCCATCCCGACAAAATCTGTGACTGCATCTCCGACGCAGTTCTGGACACGCTTCTGGAGCAGGATCCCGATAGCCGAGTCGCCGTCGAGTGCCTTGTCACGACCGGAACGGTAATCGTCTCTGGTGAGGTGAGCACCGAGGGCTACGCCGACGTTCAGCGCATTGCCAGGCAGACGCTCAAAGAGATCGGCTACACCAATCCGGAGTTCGGTATCGATAACGAAGACGCCGGGGTCCTGGTCAGCATTCATGAGCAGAGCCCGGATATCGCCCGCGGAGTCGACGAGGAGGGTGACAAGGAACAGGGCGCCGGGGATCAGGGCATGATGTACGGCTTCGCATGCGACGAGACCCCGGAACTGATGCCTCTTCCGATCATGCTGGCGCACCGCCTGACCCGTAAGCTGGCGGAAGTCAGGCGCTCGGGCGAGATCGAGGGCATCGGCCCGGACGGCAAGAGCCAGGTGACCGTCGAGTACCACGATGGCAAGCCAGAGCGCGTAGCCGCGGTGGTCATCAGCACACAACACCTCGAATCGAAAACCACCGAGGAGCTGCGTCGGGATGTGGCCGCCAAGGTCATTCAGCCTATATGTCAGGACTACATGGACGACGCGACGAAGATCCATGTCAATCCGACGGGCAGGTTTGTGGTTGGTGGTCCAGAAGGCGACACCGGCTTGACCGGCAGGAAGATCATCGTCGATACCTACGGCGGAGTCGGACGCCACGGTGGAGGTGCCTTCTCCGGCAAGGACCCCAGCAAGGTCGATCGCTCGGCCACCTACGCTGCACGGTATGTTGCCAAGAACATCGTGGCAGCCGGGCTGGCAGAGCGCTGTGAGGTGCAGCTGTCCTATGCCATCGGGGTCGCGGAGCCGGTCAGCGTCAATGTGGATACATTCGGTACACATGCGGTTCCCGAGGAACGCATCGTGGAGCTGGTGGGCCAGCACTTCGACTTGACCCCCAAGGGCATCATCGCCCAGCTCGATCTCAAGAAGCCTGTCTACAGGGCGACCTCGGCCTATGGCCACTTTGGTCGGCCGGAGTTCTCTTGGGAGGACACGGACAAGGCAGAAGGGCTCGCCGCCGCCGCCGGCCTCGGCACTGGCTGAGCCGGCTAGGCTCAGAGCCGTCTGGCTCAAACGACTCGTGCCGCGAGAGTCCTCGGGCTGCGCTGTGGAGCGCTGCACTGTGGGCCCACTGCCTCGACCGTAAGATGGGTGAAGACAGGGTCCGAGCACGTGCCCAATGCGGTCTGTGCCGGGGGGCGAATTGTCAAGAGAACGAGCCAGGCGGACCCGGGATTGCATCTCGGGGCGGTAACAGGTGGCACCATGACACAGTTCGAGCGCATCGGCCGATTTGAGGTACTGGATCGGATCGGTGGCGACGCCTTCTCCATACTCTATTCCGGCAATGATCCGTTCGAAGATCGCCCGGTCGAGATCCGAGTCTGCGTCGCCTCGGATGACGAGTTTCGATGGCGTTTCTTGAAGGCAGCCGAGGATTCATTCTTCCTCCGCCATCGCAACATTGCCAGGGTTCTGGAATTCGGCTCCGGGGAGCCCAAGCCCTATTTGGTGCAGGAGGTCTTCCCCGGTTGTTCGTTGAGGGAGAGGATCTACTCGCAGGAGCCGGTCGAAGATGTCGTCAAGCTCTTCTATCTCCTGCAGATCGGCCAGGGTCTGGAGTACGCCAATGCCCAGGGCGTGCTTCACAAACAGATCAGTCCAGACGTGGTTCGAGTCGGTGAAGGCGAGCGGCTCAAGCTCGGTGATTTCGGCGTCGCCCGACTTGCCAGCTCATGGCTCCAGTTGCGGAGTGGCGGAGCCGCCTCTCCCTCCTGTGGCTATATTCTGCCGGAGGTTCTCGCCGGTCTGGCTGCGGATCAGCGAAGTGAGGTGTTCGGCTTCGGAGCTACTGCCTACGAAATGCTGGCTTTGCGGCCCCCATTTCCGGCAGAGACTCTTCCTGAGCTGGTTTACAAGGTGCTCAACGAGGACCCTGCACCGCTCTCGAGCCTTTGGCCGGAGTGCCCAGAAGAGCTGCAGGCCGTGATCCACAAGTGCTTGAGTCTGGAACCTCGTCGTCGATATGCGGGTCTGGACGAGGCTCTAAATGATCTCTCAGCAGTCCTGCCGATTCCTTCTGAGCCAGTGGAGCACGTCTCCCATGAGCGAGAGCCGCGGGAAGAGGACTCGCAGACGGTCTACATCGTCGATCCCGAGTCCCTGAGCGGACCGGAGCCAGAGGCGGCAAGCGAGCCTTCCAGTCAGAATCTCGCCACCGGGCCGGTAGCGCCTGGGCCCCTGGCCGCCCGATGGAGCGCCGCTCAGAAGGCGGCGGGTCGCGCCATGGCGGCACTGCCTTCGGTCGCGGAAGTGAAGATCCGGGTGAAGAGCCAGCTGGATGCGCTCAACTGGCGTTGGTGGCCTGCAGCAGTCGTCCTTCTACTGTTGTTCGCAGTGGCGGGATGGGGCCTGTCGAACAGGGGGAAAGCGGAGCCAATGCCAGTGGTGGCGAGCCCCGTCGTTGCCCCTCTGACGCCGGAAGCTCCTGAAGAAACAGGGCTCCTTTCTTTGGATGCCCAGCCCTGGGCCGAGGTGACTCAGATCCTCGACGAGAGCGGCAAGGAAATAGCCGTGACGGCACCGGGTGTCACCCCGATGACCCTACAGCTGCCTGCGGGTCACTACAGAGTGGTGCTGGCCCACCCGAGCGAGGATGAGGTCCAGGAATGTCGGGTGCAGGTATCGTCCTCTCGGACGACCGAATGTCGGCTGCGGTTTGCGAGCATCGAAACAGAGGACTATTTTCGCTTGTCCGGATGGTGGCAATGATGCGGTGGTCTGGCGTGCGCCTCGCGAGTTGGGTGCTCATGGGTTTGGCCTTGCTTTCGTTACCGGCAGTAGCCGACTTCCGCGACGACTACAAGTTGGGGATCGAGGCTTTGGAGAGCGGGGAGTTTGGCCAGGCCGCAGCCCTCTTCCGCCAGGCCGCCGCCGAGCGGCCAGAGGAGAAGGCCCGTCTCATCCGATCTCCCTTCTCGAGGCGCTACTTGCCTCACTTCTACCTCGGCCAAGCTTTGCTCGGCATGGGTGACTGCGAGGCCGCTCTCGCTGCCTGGGCCGAATCCGAACGGCAGGGGGTCGTCTCTCGCCTGTCCGAGTATCAATCGCTGGTCGAGGGTAGAGACAGCTGTCGGGAGCAGGCGGCGAGTCGCGCGGACTCGGCACGGGCGGCCGAGGTCGAGATTGCGAACGCCGAAGCTGCGGCCAATCGGGTCGCCCGGTTGCTGACGGAGCTGGGCCCGGAGTGGACCGGCATGGACTCGAGCTCGAGCCCGCGGCATACCGAGGCCGAGCAGCGATTGAGCGCGGCGCAAAGTCAGCTGGCAGTTGCGGTGGCTGCCGTAGATCTCGACGGAATGCGACAGGCGGCGGCCCTGGCTCGGGGCTCCAGGGATCTGTTCGAGACGGTCGAGAGGGATGTCATTCAGCATCAGGCACAGCTCAGGCTGCAGCAGGGTGCCCTCATGTCGGAGGTGGGGAGCCTGCTGCAGCAGGCCGAGACGCAACTGGCAGCAACAGCCCCTTTGAGACCCTACCCGCGACAATTGGGCCGAGCGGCGGCGAGGGTTACGGTACTGATCGACGAGAGTCGGCAATCTGGCTTCGGCCAGGATTTGGACAGTCTCCGTGAGTATCGCGGAGTACTCGAAGAAGCCCTGGCCGGGCTGCGGGAAACCGCTGCGCCGCCACCCACCAGCCTCATCGAAGCGGCTGGAGCGTTCTTCGATGGAGACTACGAGGAAGCCCTGGAGCTTCTCGATGGTCTCGAGGCGATGTCCAGTCGGGCCGCTCTCGAGGCACACCTCCTGCGCGCCGCCGCGACCTTCACCCTCTATCAACTCGGCGGCACCGGAGACGCCGAGCTGCTGGAATCGGCACGAGCGGAAGTGATCTCGTGTCTGGAGATCAACCCTGACAGGCGGCCACCCGCGGGCCCCTTTTCACCCCGGTTCCTCGAGTTCTTCGAGAGCCAGGCGGCCTCCGGTAGCGCAGGTGCGCCCGAAGAGGACCGGCAGGTTCTCGACGGCACGGACTGAAGCGAGGTCCAGGGTGAGGAGAGAACGCCGACGATCGCTGGATTTCGCGCTCGCCGGCTGCACGACCATGCCCCGAGAATCGACAGAGACTGGCCAACCCTCCTGGAGGCGGTGTCCCGGCCTTCGCGTGCGTTACGACTTCGCCCAGGGTGAGAAGCAACCGGTGAGCCAGGAGGCCATCGACCAGATGCAGGCGAGGGGTCGCTTCATGTGGCGGTATCCGCAGTTGCATCCCCAGGTAGAGGCACGGGGCGAGTGGATCGCCGGTGAGCCCTGCGATAGGGACGTCGAGGCTTGCCCTCAGCCTTTCGATCCGACCAGCGAAGGTCTCCAAGCCCTCGGCAGCTTCCCTCTGGACTCGTGTCCTGGACAGTCTGACTCGGAGGTAGGAAGATGAATGACGAATCTTTGGGCAGACGCCGTCACCAGCGCTTCGAAGTGGCCGGCCTCGGTGGACGCCTGGTGGTGCCCATGGAGGTGCAGGTGGTCGACCTGAGTCTCGGTGGGATGGCTCTCGAGACCAACGGCTACCTCCAGTTCGGCCGTCGCTACAGCGTCAATCTCGACAACGGCGGCCGGCGGGCAACGCTGATTGCCACGGTCGCCTGGTGCAAGCTGAGGGGAACCAAGAAGAACCCTACGGGAGAAGTCGTACCCGTGTATCGGGCTGGCCTGCGTTTTCAGGTGCTGGCGGGCGAGCGACTGCACGAGCTGTGGGAGATCATCAGGGACCATGCCGTCGTCGAGGTGGACGACAGCGTTTTCGGACGTTTTGTCCCGGAGCGGCCAAGAGTGGTCGAGTTGGACAGTGACTACAAGTTCTCGGTTCGCAAGCTGAGTCTTTCGGGCATGCTCATCGAGACGGACTTCGTACCCGAGCTGGAGGCTCGCCTTCCCCTGGAGGTGTCGTTGCCGGACAGCCCCTGGGAGGCCTTGGCCAGGATTGTGAGCGTTCCCAACCTCGGACGACGCTCGATCGGCGAGCTGACCCAGGTCGGGGTGGAGTTCTGCGGCCTCGATTCGGAGAGTCGCTCGGCCTTGAAAGCTTACATTGCAGGCCACCTGGACGACGCGCCGACCACCAGTGACTCAGGTCTCCACGACACCCCGAGGTGACCAGGAGTCGAGCGCGCTAGCCAAGCGCTCTTCCTCTTGCCGCCACCGATCGTGATCCCAACCTTTGGCCTCCTCGAAGAGGGGTTGAAGGTGTGTCGCCAACTGCAGCGCGAGCTCGGGTGACCAAAGCCCGACGCGGACTCTGCGCAACAGCAGATCCTCGAGATGGAGAACACCTCCGAAGGCGAGATGAGCTCGGACTTCGGCGGCCGTCAGATCGGTGCCATCCATCAATGGGGTCAGATCGCTGGCATTACGAATTCCTCGCACCGCCCACCAGGCGGTGCTGCGCAGCCGTCTCGCCATGCCATCGGCGACTTGCGTGTCGATGGCATGGCCCAGCTGCTGCAGCCGGAGGGCGAGATCGGTAGGTGCCAGGCCGAGGAGAGGAGTCCCTGAGGTGTAGCAGGGCTCTGCGGCCGTTGCGATCTCTTCAGGCAGCAGCAACAGGGCCTCGTCCACCGCCTCCTCGGCCATGGACCGCCAAGTGGTGAGCTTGCCGCCGGCGATCGACAGGACACCCTCCTCCTCCCATATCTCCTCCTCTCGACTCGCCTCCGACGGCTTGTCGGTGTGCGTTCCGAGGATCGGTCGTAAGCCGGCGAAAGAGGCGACGATGTCGTCTTCGACGAGCTCCTTCTCGGGAAAGTGCGTTTGCAGGGTATGAAGTAGGTAAAGGAGCTCGCTACTGGTGACGCGAGGGTCGTCGAGACCCCCCTCGTGGTAGATGTCGGTGGTCCCAACGAGAACGCCCTCAGGATGGGGGATGAGGAAGACCGGCCTCCCGTCTTCGGGTGACGGTACCGTGAGGGCCGCCCTCAAGGGTAGACGGCTCGACGCGAGGATGAGGTGGGAGCCTCGTGACGGACGCAGTCGAGCGCCGTTCAACCCGAGTACCTGGCGTATCTCGTCGACCCAGACTCCGGCTGCGTTGACGACCAGATGCGCTTCAATACGATAGGTCTCGCCGCTCTCGAGGTCCCGCACCACGACCCCTCGCACTCGACCGGTGGTGTCCCGCACGGCATCTACGACCTGGGTCCGGGTCAGGGCTCGACCGCCGTAGGCACAACCGGTCGCGGCCACTGCTAGGGTCAGCTGGGCATCATCGGTAAGCGCGTCGGTGTAGATCATCGCCCGCTCCAGACGGGCGGTGTCGAGGCCTGGAGCCAGCTCCTGGACTGCCTCCCGCTCGAGGTGAGCGTGTTTGTCCGAGCGGTGGGTGAGGCGGTCGTACATCCAAAGACCCAGGTCGACGGTCCATCCGGGAACGCGATCGCCGTGGCTGGCTGGATAGATGAACCGCACGGGCCGGACCAGTAGCGGATTCAATGCCAGCATCCGGTCCCTTTCACTACAGGCCATCTTGGTGACCCGGAACTGCATTTCCTTCAAGTAGCGTAGGCCCCCATGAATGAGCTTGGACGATCGCGACGAGGTGCCCGAGGCGAAGTCGCCCTTCTCCAGTAGCAGGGGTCGCAACCCTCGTTGGGCGGCATCGAGCAGAATTCCGCAGCCGGTTATCCCGCCACCGATGATGATCAGGTCGAAGGGCTCGTTCAACGCTTCGAGGGTGCGTCGGCGCCAGCCATCGGGGAACATGATCAGGCCTCCAGTCGATCCTCCGGATCCAGCAACACCTGCGGGTTGAGAATGTCTTCTGGGTCGACAGCTTGCGCGGCGGCTGCGAGCAGCCTGCAGCCGGTGCTACCAATCTCTCGCTCCAGCCATGGGGCATGCCAGCGGCCGACTCCATGATGGTGGGTAAGGGTACCGCCGGCCTCCAGTAGGGCTTCGGTGGCGCGACGCTTGAGGCGGGCCCAACGGCTGAGAGCTTCGTCGACATCGGTGGGGCAGCGGAAGAAGAAGGTGAAGTAGAGCGAGGCGCCGTCCTGGTATGGATGCGACAGGTGGCACAAGACGCTGGTTGTCTCCTCATCTTCCTGCAAAGCCGACTCGAGGGCTTTACGGACTCTCTGGGCCAGGCTCGGTAGGTAAGACCAGGGGGCGGCGGTCTCGAGGGTGTCCGTCGCGATGCCCTGGTCGAGCAGGGAATCGCGCAGGTAGGGGTGGCGAAACCGATCTTCGAGCCACCGGCGTCCCGGTCTTCGCCCGAGAGCGACGGCTCCATGGCGACGGACAATTGCGGCTGCCCGATCCAGACAGGCTTCAGTCGCACCCGTGCTGCCGGCAGCACCGCACAGCAACAGGCATCCTGATCCACGAATCCCTCGCAGCCGAATCCAGCCCCGAAGCAGGGGCGCGACGAAAGCGTGGTCGGCCAGTCCGGCTCGAAG
>CAMYLC010000193.1 GCA_947259195.1 Thermoanaerobaculia bacterium
AATCCTCTCAGGATCGGAACGCGCGGCTCACCTCTGGCCCTTGCCCAAGCTCATGAAACACGCCGTAGGCTGCGGGATGCATTTGATTTGCCGGAAGAATCCTGCGAAATCGTCGTGATCAAGACAACGGGTGACGCAGTCCTGGACCGGCCGCTTAAAGAGATCGGTGGGAAGGGTCTGTTCACCCGGGAAATCGAAGATGACCTGCTGTCAGGCAAGATAGACATTGCCGTCCATTCGATGAAAGACATGCCGGTGGAACAACCGGTCGGTTTGCTGCTGGACACCTATCTGCCGCGTGAAGATGTACGGGATGCCTTTGTTTCTCCCGCAATGTCTGCGCTTGCTGATTTGCCAGAAGGCGCGGTGGTCGGAACCTCCAGCCTGCGACGGAAATCGCAACTGCTCAACCGGCGCCCGGATCTGAAAGTTGTCGAGTTCAGGGGGAATGTGCAGACACGGCTAAAGAAACTGGCTGACGGCGTCGCAGAATGCACATTTCTTGCGATGGCAGGTCTGAACAGGCTGTCAATGACGGATGTTCCTGCGACGCCGATCTCGGATAGCGAGATGTTGCCGGCTGTTGCCCAGGGCGCAATCGGCATCGAAAGGCGCGCGTCTGACCTGCGTGTCGCGGATATGCTGGCCGCCATTCACGATGGTCCGACCGGCCAACGTCTGGCCGCAGAACGCGCTTTTCTCACTGCACTTGACGGCTCTTGCGAGACGCCGATCGCCGGGCTTGCGGTGCTCGAAGGCGGTATCCTGAAACTTCGCGGTGAAGTTCTCCGTCCGGATGGGTCGGAGGCAATTTCTGACGCCGCAAGCTGTGCCATCGTCGATGGGCCGGAACTTGGCCACCAAATGGCCCAATCCCTTCTAAAACAGGCAGGAGAAGGATTTTTCGACTGGCGATCCTGACCGGAGACGTGAAATGACGCAGCGCTTTTGTTGACAGAAAGGCGCTGTCCTTGCGAGGCTCTGATCGGAGGTTCAAGCGATGACACCTGGCAAAACCTACCTTAGTACGGACGAGATCCGACCGCTCGCAGAACGGTCGGACCGGATGGGGCTGTTTCTGGTCGCACATTGCTGGGGCACCATCGCAGTCGCAATTTCGTTGTTCGGGATCTGGCCGAATCCGCTGACCTTTTTGCTGGCCGTGATCGTCATTGGCTCTCGTCAGTTGGGACTGGCGATCCTTATGCACGAAGCGGCGCACAACGCCCTTTTCAGGAACCGCCGCATCAATGATTTCGTGGGAGAGTGGTTCTGCGGACGTCCGATCCTGGCGGAACTGGGCGCCTACCGGCACTATCATCTGACCCATCACCGGTTCACTCAAACCGACAAGGACCCGGACCTTGTACTTTCGTCGAAATTTCCGACCAGCCGCGCCAGCCTGCGGCGGAAGTTCTTCCGGGATCTGACGGGTCAGACGGGTGTCAAGCAACTGGCGGGCCAGATTGCCATGTCCTTGCGGCTGGCGGGCGATGACGACGCCATAGAAGCGGCTGCCTCGGACTTCGCACAAGCGTTCAAGGCGCGGGATTTATGGAAATCGCTGCCGGTTTTTTTCGGGATCATTGTCGCACTCGGGTTGATCGGTGAGTGGTGGTGGGGTCTTGCGTTCTGGTTGCTGCCGTTCCTGACTTGGTTCCTGTTGGTTCTACGGGTCCGAAATATTGCCGAGCATGGCGCAACCGAACAGTCTGAAGACCCTCTGCAGAACGTCCGCACCACGCTGGCCGGACCTCTGGCGAGGCTTCTGGTGGCACCGTACTGGGTGAACTATCATCTCGAACATCACATGGTCATGCATGTGCCCTGTTGGCGGTTGCCGGCGATGCACAAGTTGCTGATGGAAAAGGGTCTTGGCCCGCGGATGAAGACCGCGTCCTCTTACTGGCAGGCGCTGGGCGAAGCCGGATGGAAGCACGCCTGATGCGCGTTTTCCGGCGTCATTCCGTCAGACATGGGCCGCGTCCGGCCTGAACGAAGTTAACACACGGCTCCGCAGTACCAGCCGCCCCGCTGTCTAGTCTGAGGTTTCCAGTTTGTCCTGGGTGCGCAGCTCAAAATCGCTGGAATCGTGCCGCTCATGCAGTTGCATGTCGAGGTCCCCAAAGACCCGGTTCACCATGCGACCGCGCCGGACGGCAGGCCGGGCATCGATTTCCTTGGCCCATCTCTGAACATTTTTGTACGAGTCCACATCGAGAAACGTGCCAGCGCTGTAAAGGCGGCCCAACGCCAGCTGGCCATACCAGGCCCAGATCGCCATATCGGCGATTGTGTATTCATCGTCGCACATGAAATGGCTCGTTGCCAGATGGCGGTCAAGAACGTCGAGTTGACGTTTGGTCTCCATCGCAAACCGGTTGATCGGATACTCCCACTTTTCGGGCGCGTAGGCGTAGAAGTGGCCGAAGCCGCCGCCGAGATAGGGCGCGCTGCCCATCTGCCAGAACAGCCACGATAGGCATTCGGCCTTGTCGGCGGGGTCACTTGGCAGAAACGAGCCAAACTTCTCAGCAAGATAAAGCA
>CAMYLC010000194.1 GCA_947259195.1 Thermoanaerobaculia bacterium
CGAGGGGCCGCTGACGCTGGACCTGCAACCGCGCACCATCGGCGCTATTGCGTATTTCTCGCTCTGTTCGACCGCGCTGGCTTACTTGCTGTACTACCGACTGTTGACGCAGGTAGGCAGCGGCAATCTGATGCTGGTCACCTTATTGATCGCTCCCGTTGCCATTGTGCTGGGCACTGTGGTTCTGGGCGAATCCCTGCAGCCATCGGCCTATGCCGGGTTCGCACTTTTGGCTATCGGGCTGATCGTGCTGGATGGTCGGATCTGGCGCATTGCGCGACGGTGGGGTAGTCAGAAAAAAACGCTCTGACAGGGACCAGTGACCATGCTCTATTCATCCGCCGCAGTTTGGCGCGCGGCCCCGCGCAAGAAAGTTCTGGTCTATGGCATGTCCGGGCTGGGTAAGACCCATCTTTCAGGTCTGCTGCGCGGCGCCGGAAGCTGGTTCCACTACTCAATCGATTACCGCATCGGCACCCGTTATCTCGGCGAGACAATTGCCGACAATGCCAAGGCTGAGGCAATGAAAGTGCCGTTCCTGCGCGACCTTCTGCTGAGCGACAGCATTTACATCGGCTCAAACATCACGTTTGAGAACCTCAAACCGGTGGCGACCTGGCTGGGCAAACCCGGCGATCCACTGCGCGGCGGGTTGACCATGGCCGATTATGCCGCCCGGCAAGAGGCGTTCAAGCAAGCCGAAATCGCGGCGCTGCTTGATACTGGCCATTTTGCCAGCCGCTCCGAGGCGCTGTATGGCTATCCGCATTTCATCTGCGATACCGGCGGGTCCATCTGCGAGTGGGTCGACCCGGAAGATGACGCCGACGCGCTGCTGAACGCCCTGTCAGACGAATGCCTGCTGGTATGGATCAAAGGAAGCGACGCCCATACGCAAGAGCTGATCCGCCGTTTTGACAAGGCGCCCAAGCCAATGGCCTATCAGCCGGAATTTCTGACCCAGGCCTGGGCTGACTATCTGCGGGAGCATGATTGCACGGAAGGCGATGTTGATCCGGATGGGTTTATCCGCTGGACCTATGCAAAGGCCCTCGCCCACCGTCAGCCACGCTACGCGGCCATGGCCCGCTGGGGCGTGACGGTTACCGCTGATCAGGTTGCGGCGCTGCAATCCGAGGCGGATTTCATCGACCTCATCGAGCAGGTGTTGCCCGACATCTGATTCCGATCAACGCTCGTCGCCGCGACCATGCCCCTCTTGGCATTACGCGTCTGGGCGATTATCTAAACTGTCCTTCAGTTCCGGAAAACCTACAATGCCCATCAAACTTCCCGCCTCTCTGCCTGCCTTCGACGTGCTCAGCCGCGAGGGTGTGATGGTGCTGGACGAAGAACTGGCCGCGCATCAGGACATCCGCCCGCTGCGCATCGCGCTGCTGAACCTGATGCCAAAGAAAATCCAGACCGAGAACCAGTTTGCGCGACTCATCGGCGCGACGCCGCTGCAGATTGAGCTGAGCTTGATCCGGATGTCGGACCACCTGTCCCGCAACACCGCCGCAGAGCATATGGAAAGCTTCTACCGCCCCTTCGAAGACGTCGTGGACGAAAAATTCGACGGGCTGATCATCACTGGCGCGCCAATCGAACATATGCCGTTCGACGAGGTCACCTATTGGGAAGAGCTGACGCAGGTGATGGACTGGACCCAGACCAATGTGCATTCGAGCTTCGGCGTGTGCTGGGGCGGCATGGCAATGATCAACCACTTCCACGGTGTGCGAAAACACTTGCTGAGCGCAAAAGCCTTTGGCTGTTTCCGTCACCGCAACCTCGCGCCCGCCTCGCCCTACCTGCGCGGCTTTTCGGACGAATGTGTGATTCCGGTGAGCCGTTGGACGGAAATGAAACAGGCCGAGGTGGACGCCGCCCCGGGCCTGAACACGCTACTCGGCAGCGACGAGGTCGGCCCCTGCCTGATCGAAGACCCTGCGCACCGCGCGCTCTATATCTTTAACCACTTCGAATATGACCGCGACACGCTCAAGCAGGAATATGACCGCGACGTTGAAGCCGGAGTGCCCATAAACGTGCCTTGTAACTACTACCCGGATGACAATCCTGATGCGGTTCCGCTCAATCGGTGGCGCAGCCATGCGCATCTGCTGTATGGAAATTGGCTGTCAGAACTCTATTTGACTACCCCATATGATATGGAGCAAATCGGCCAGTCCGTTACCGACTTGCGCAAATAGGACTGCGGGATGAAAATTCTGATTGGTGCTGTTCTTGCGGTGTTGTTCATCACCGGCCTCGTTCAATGGCGTGCGACCAGCAGGGAAGCGGCAGCGGCGGCGGCATTCCCGCCGGTCGGGCAGGTTGTGGATGTGGACGGAGTCAAAGTGCATGCACAGGTGATGGGCAACGGACCGGATCTTGTGATGATCCACGGGGCCAGCGGTAACCTGCGCGATTTCACCTTTGAGTTTGCTGCCCGGATAAGCGACCGCTACCGGGTTATTCTATTTGACCGCCCCGGTTTGGGCTGGACAGAAGTTCTGCCCGGCAATGATGGCCCTTTCAACGCCTCTGCCGCCCCGCCGGCGCATCAAGCACACATGCTTCAGCAGGCGGCGGATCAGCTGGGGGTTCGCGATCCGATCGTTCTGGGCCATTCCTATGGCGGCGCGGTGGCACTGGCCTGGGGGTTGTCACGCCCCGAAGAAACCAGCGCGCTGGTGCTAGTAGCGGCTGTCTCAAAACCATGGCCAGGTGACCTTGGCTGGCAATATAAAGTCACCGGCTCCGCACTTGGCAGCGCATTGGCGATCCCGATGATTTCCGCCTTCCTTCCGGAGCGGTTTGTCCTTGCCAGCGTCGATTCTATTTTTTCCCCGCAACCGGTACCGGATGGCTATGTTGAACACGTTGGGCCCGATCTGACCCTGCGCCGCTTTTCGATGCGCGCCAATGCCCAGCAGGTTAACTCCCTACGGCCGCATATCGTTGATATGTCAGCACAATATGCGACACTCATCATGCCGGTTGAAGT
>CAMYLC010000195.1 GCA_947259195.1 Thermoanaerobaculia bacterium
GTGGTTTCGAACAACCCGGCCTCGTCCAGCAGCCGGCCCGCCCCGCTGGCCATGGCAACCGCGCTCGGGTTCGGCCAGCCGTCGCGCGGATCGACGATCCGCATTCGGTCGAGCCCGAAGTTCCACATGGCCCGCGCCGCGGCGCCGATGTTCTCGCCCATTTGCGGACGGGCAAGAACGAAGCTGGGTTGCTTACTGTCGGTCGGCATTTCTTTCCCCGGAAAATCCGCACCGCTCTACCGCCCAGCGGCGATGGCGGCAAGACAATGGAAATCTGGTCACTCAGAAATTGGGGGATTGGCAATGTTGTTTCCTTCCCCCACCGGCCACGCTACACCACCTCAAACTGGACAGGACCCGAATAATGGACAACCCCGATCAGCCGCAGATCTATATCATCTCGCCAGCAGCATTCGAACTCAGCCAGTTTCCCGGGGTTCTGGCGCGGGTGCTTGATTCAATCCAGGTTGCTTGTGTGCGTCTCGATTTGATCAGCCGGGACGAAGACACCGTTTCGCGCGCTGCCGACGCGGTGCGCGAGATCACGCACGCCCGCGACGTGGCCTTGGTGATTTCCGATCACGTGCTGCTGGCTCAGCGCTTGGGCTTGGACGGCGTGCATTTGGGTGATGCTGCCCGGTCGGTCCGCAAAGCCCGCAAGACACTGGGACCGGATGCAATCGTCGGAAGTTATTGCGGCAGTTCCCGGCATGACGGCCTGACCGCCGGAGAGGCCGGGGCCGATTACGTCAGTTTTGGACCCTTGGCGGCTTCGGCACTTATGGACGGCGACGTTGCCGATACCGCGTTGTTTCAGTGGTGGTCCGAGATGATTGAATTGCCGGTCGTAGCCGAGGGCAACCTCGAGCCCGAACGGATCGCCGAGTTGTCCCCGTTCACAGATTTCTTCGGCATTGGCGACGAGATCTGGCGGACCGATGACCCGGTGGCTTCCCTTCAGACGCTGCAGCGCGCGATGGTCTAAGTCCGCGCGCTGCATCGCCCAAAGGGATAACCATCAGCTGGCCGGTTCAACCGTGATGGCCGCCGCCAGGGAATAGGTCACCAGGATGCGATCCCCGACGGTTCTCGACTTGGCAAAGTCGCGCATCTCGCGTGCAACCTTGACGGTAGTTATCGATCCGTCGTTCAGGCGCAGGGTTGCTCTTTTCCCTTGGGGATCATAGGCGAGGAATTCCACAACAGTAGAGATAACTTCTACTGCGGCGGCACCTGGCCTTTCCCCCTCGGGTGCCGTCCCACTGATACCTGTGGCAAGCGTTTCACCAGTATCGTCTGCCAGTGCCATCTCAGCGGCAATCGATTCTTCATACTGAACGCGCACCCTGTCCCCAACCGCGAGCTGATCAAAATTTGTCATCGACTCGGTGGCACGCAGCGTGAGCGTTCTGCCCTCAATGCGCAGGACAAAGCGGCGCGATTCAGGATCCAGCTCGCGGATCGTGCCAACTGTGTTAAGGGTTTCGCTGCGCTCTGCAAAGAGAACATCCTGCGGTTCGCAGGCGGCCGTCAGCGCCAGCAGAAATGCTGCGACCAAAACCTTCACTTTCATTGACTTCTACTCCCTCAGTACCTGTATGACGCCGCGGACGCTAAAGCCCCAAACTTTTGATTGCAACCGTCGAGGCCAGCGGACCTTGCGTTCAGCTAAAAATCCGCTCCGTAAACCAATAGGCTCCGACCATGGCAATGACGACCGAAGCCGGAACCGCGATGCGTGCCCGGTACCAGGACTTGTTACGGAACCAAAGGCCGACGGTTAGGAAGGCTATGGCGATCACCGTCAGCTGGCCCAGTTCCACGCCGACGTTAAAGCCCAGCAGCGCCGGAATGAACTGGCCAGACGGCAAGCCGAACTCACCCAGAACGCTGGCAAATCCCAGCCCATGCAAAAGACCAAAACAGAAGACGACCACGGGTCGCCAGCGGCTGAAACCACGTTGAAAAATGTTCTCGACCGCGACGTAGACGATGGACGCAGCAATCATCGGCTCGACGATCTCGGGCGGCACATAAACCCAGCCGAGTGCACCAAGCGCCAGCGTGACCGTGTGGGCCAGTGTAAAGGCGCTGATCAGCCATAGCAGAGAGCCCAGACTGGTACTGAGAAAATAGAGCCCCAGCACAAACAGGATATGGTCCAGCCCCTTTGGCAGGATATGATCGAAGCCGACCGGAACATAGCTGGCAAAGACCTGCCACCCGGTCTGTGTCGATCCCCCGGCGAGCGGGATCGGTGGTGTGACGCCCCCGCCCTCGACATAACCGGTAAAGGGGTCTGCGACGCCTTGCTGGCGCAGCACCAGATCACCCCCACCATCGGGCCATCGCAGGATCAGACTGCCGGCGCCTGACGGTACGGATCCAGTCAAAATCAAGCGAGTTGCGCGCGGCAACTCCGGGTCGCCGACCTCCGGGATCGCGATGCCCGCAACGCTCAGCGGCACCCTGCCCGCTGCCTCGACTTCCAGCTGGTCCACCCAACGGTCCGCGAAGGCCCGTACCAGCGGTTCAAGTTGGTCCGGTTCCATGGCTCTCAGTTCGTCATATTCCGACGACTGCTCGGTATCGTTGGTGTTGGTCTGGCCATCGAGGTCAATGCCCGCCACAAACGCCTCGACGTTCAGACGCAGATCG
>CAMYLC010000196.1 GCA_947259195.1 Thermoanaerobaculia bacterium
CAATCGTCGTGCCCTCGCGGATGCAGGTCATCACATCCTGCAAAGGGCGCCGCTGTGGCGCGTGATACAGCACATCATTTGTTGCAAGAATGCCCAACCCATGCCGCCGCGCGGTCCTGTCCAGCCGGTTGATCCGCGCCACATCATCACCGCGATAGAGATACGCCGCCCCGATATGCCGGAGCCCCGGCAGGGCGTTACACAGGCGCAGCAAACCGGCCTCGAAAAGCTCCAGCTTCTCCCCCGGCATGACGATTAGATGTACCCCTTCGGCATGGTCGCGCAACATGTCCAGCGTCAGGTGGGTCTCACCCTTTTCCTGCCAGCCACCGTCCACATCCGCCATCTTGCCCTTCGACAAAAGCGTCGAAAGCCGCGCGTAGGCGTCGCGGTCTTTCGGGTAGGCCAGCAGGTCAGCCCCACACATCAACACCAGCCGCGCACCGATGAGAGGGCGCAGTTTAGCCTTTTTCGCCTCGGTATGAATGCGCACCACACCGGCCAGCGTGTTGTGATCCGCAATGCCCATTGCATCATAGCCCAACAGGTTGGCCGTTGCTGTCAAATCCACCGCATCAGAGGCTGCGCGCAGGAAGGAAAAGGAACTGGCCAACCCCAGTTCCACATACGCCCCCGGCGGATGCCACTGGAACGGGTCCTCGACCTCATGGGTGCGGCGTTTATGTCCTTCCTGTTCTGGCATTCAGACAAACCTGTCCTGTGCGCTGAGGTGCGGGATGGCGGGTGGGGTGCCGCCAAAGGCGCACGTCACCGCCTCACGCAAATACCCCGTGCAGAAACCAGCGCGGATCTCCACCGCGCCCATCGCCCAATATCCCCTCCCGGTACAACCAGAACCGACGACCATCCTGAACCTCCACCTTGTAATAATCGCGCAACCGCGTGCCGGGGCGATCACTCCACCATTCTGGCGCAATCCGCTCCGGCCCCTCGTGCCGTGCCGTGTGATAGGCCACGCGGCGCCAGCGAAACCGGGCGGGCGGGCCTTCAGGTACAGCATACAGCACCGCAACTTCCTCGGCCGGTTCAAGCAGGCGCAAAGGGCGCTCGCGGGTCAGAACAGGTGCGGCTTCGGGCGCATGAGAAATCGCTGGCACCTCCCGCTCGACACGCTCAGGCAGGTGACTTTCAACCCAGGCAGACCAGGTGATCTTGTCCGGCCCCAGCCTGGCCGTCAGCCGGTCCAGCAGGGCAGCCACGTCGCGCCCGGCATCACGACCACCATCAAGCCGGTCCTGATGCAGCGACAGGGGTTCCGCCCTAAGCGCCTCAAGCGTCAGCAGATCAAATCCGAAGCCGGGGTCGATCCCGTCAAGCTTACCCGTCAGCAGCCGGAGCATATGCGCCGGGTCACGAGAGGCTGTTGCCGTCGCCACATCCCGGCTGCGCCATTCGCCATCAACACGGTAAATCGTCAGGCGCAGTAAACGCGCGCCCTGTTCGGCCTTTGCCAGCCCGGCGCACAGATCATCCGCCAGTGCCGACAGATGCGGCACCGGATCAATCACTGGCTCCGCCAGTCGCACCCGCGCCAGCCAGCGCCGCTCATCTGCAGGTGCATTCAGCGGGTCGGGTGTGCGTCCCATGGCGCGATCCAACAAGATCACGGGATTCCGCTCCGCCGCCATGCCCGCAAAGCGGCGCATCATCGCCACGCGCGGCACATCTGCCAGTGCGCCAATGGTCTTTAACCCCAGCCGTGTCAGCAGACGTACGGTGTCGTCGTTGATGCGCAGTACCGCCACAGGCAAGGGGGCCAGTACCCCTACCATGTCGTCTGATCCACAAATCACCACTCCACCGCCATAGCGCGCCAACATCTGTGCCGCCCCCCGTGTGGGGGCCAGTGCGGCCTGCGCGGTAAGCCCCTGCATTTTAAACCGCATGACCATGTCACGCAGCATCGCGGCCTCACCGCCAAACAGATGCGCCGCCCCTGTTACGTCCAACACGATTCCGTCGCTGCCGTCCCGTACGGTCCAAGGGCACCAACGCCGCGCCCACATCACCACCCGCTCCAAAAGCTTGGCATCGCCCGCCGCATCGCCGGGCTCCACATGCAGATCAGGATAAATGGCCTGAACATCGACCACCCTCGCCCCATGCGCGATGCCACGCCGCGCGGCCTCCGCATTCAGCGCGTGGATCACCGGGCCGTGGGTGCCCTCTCGCGCCAGCACAACAGGCACATCATCCTTGGGTAGCGTGCGATGCTGCGCGGTGATCCGCCGCCAGCGATCCATCGCCAGATCGGGGAAGCAAACGCAGGCGATCCTCGGCGTGTCGCGCGGCGCTGTCATGGCTGGCAATCCAGATGCCGGGCGCACGCCCCCGTGCCCGGAACAACTCCGCTTCCCACATGGGCGCGCCGGGTGCCTGTGCATTGTGCGGATGCCTGTCGCTTGGCACCGATCCGATACGCCAGCGCTCGCGTGCCGCAGACAGCGTACCATGCTCCCCCGACCGGATCAGCCAAAGCGGCACACCCACCGCCTCGGCCCGGAGCGCCAGCCGTTTGGTAGCCGTAAAACTCAACACTTCCGGCGCGCCATGAATTT
>CAMYLC010000197.1 GCA_947259195.1 Thermoanaerobaculia bacterium
GCATCTCAGCCATGGTGTATTCCCACTGGGTCAAGCCATAATCCACGGTTTGGAGCGGTACCGTACCGTTCCCCGTGCGTACGGCATAACGGCCTGTCAGTAGCGCTGCACGGCTGGGCGTGCATTGCGCCTCGACATTGAAATTCAGAAGCCGCATCCCTTCACTGGCCAGCTCGTCAATGCGCGGCGTGGCGCCGCCCCGGACAATACCCCCGCCGTAGACGCCAAGCTCGCCGTAGCCGAAGTTATCCATATTGATCAGAACGATGTTGGGTTTTTCCTGCTGTGCGAAGGCCGCCGAGGCGACCGCGATACCGCAAACCGTGGTTATCAGGCGCAACCCCAGTCGCAAGCTAAAGGGTCCAATCGCGTCTCTTGTGGTGTCTGTCATATGAGTTCTCCTTGTATTTGCTGGGACGTCCGTCGAGACCCGCTCCGGAAAATGGGCACCCCGACGACCGGAAAAGCCGTGACAACCGACACGCCTGCGATCAGGCAGGGATCGTCGCTTTGGAGCTCGCATCGTCCGGTTTTGCGCTCGTCAAGATGAAGTGTCCGTCTTGAAGATCAATGCGCATGCTCCACGGATTGCCGACCATACCCTGCCCGTTCAGCGCGTCTGGCCATTTCGCGCCAATGCCTCGGTTGCAGAATAAGCCTGACCAGACTCCAGCGCAGACAGACACCAGCATCGGCTGAAGGCGGAACATATAAACCCCGCCAAACACTCTCATAAGCGGTATGGCCAATTAAATCAGGCTGGTTAGGACGTGGACTCATTAACGCGCAGCCAGAGACGGATTGAAGCGAGTTTGACGAAGGCGAGATAGTTGGCGGCCAGCTTTTCATAGCGCGTGGCGATGCGGCGGCAATGCTTGATGCGGTTGAAGAAGCGTTCAACCTGATTGCGGTCGCGGTAAAGGTAGGGGCTGAAACAGATCGGGTTCTTGCGGTTCCGTTTCGGCGGAATGTTGGCCCACGCGCCGCGCAATCTGACAAACGTCCGAATGGCGTCGCTGTCATAGGCACGATCTGCCAGAAACAGACAGTTCGTCGCCATTCCATCAAGCAGGTCATGACCAAGGTGTCGTGCTGTTTCAGGCCGGTCGCGGTTCGTGTCGCATCCTCAGCTACCGGAACACCTATGATCGCGCGGGGTGGCGCGGAACAACCGATCGACCCACGGCCACGATCGGGATAAGAGCGTCCCGGAAGCGGCGGTTCAATAGGTTCATTTCATGTCCTCGCGTTCGTAGCGATGTTTCAAATGCCCAATCACAAAGTACTCTTCGGCGGCACCAACGTGTTTGCCACCACCAAACCTGAAATGATGGCAAAAATGATCACCAGAACCTGCCACTCGGCCGACAAACCTGCAGCCGCGCCGTCTTTCACCGCGGATGCCAACCCACGATAGGCCGCCGCACCAGGCACCAGAATCATGATCCCAGTCACCAGGATGGTCGATGCTGGTTGGTGCAACCTGATGGCAAACAGGTTGGCATAGGCACCCAGCGCGGCGGCGCCCAGGAAAGACCCTTGCCAGTACCCAAACTGACTACCGATCTGGACACCGGCAAAAGTGACTACGCCGCCTAGAGCCGCCCAAAGGATGTTGCGTTGCGACACCTGAAAAATGAACGCCAGACCGACAACCAGCCCAATCACGGAAAGCCAGACCAGGATCGCCGGGATGGCAGGGGGAGAGACGGTGGGTGGGATGGACCAAAGCGCGGCGACGGCGGCCAAGCCGATTGCCGTCCCGATGAAAAGCCGTATCAGGCTCAGGACCGCACCGACAAGCCTTTGGGTTCCCGACAGGGTGTGTTCGACTGAAATTTCGCCAAGCCCCATGGTCAGTCCAAGCCCCGGGATCAGAACCACGATGCCGCAGAGTGTCAGCAGAAAGGGGTCGCCGCCGGGCAACAGGATTGCGATCACGCTGGCCAAGGCGCCCGCAATGGCGGCGGCCGTGATTTCAAGAGACTTTGCCAGCCATTTCGAGTGTCCTGAGAGCAGGACAATCCCGTAGACGAGCAGGCTCAGAAGTCCCGAAAGACCGATAAAGGCAGGCGACAACCCCAGCAGAACCGCAAATCCCCACCCCGACAGCGCATATCCCAGGCCAATCGGCCCCACACCATATAGTGGATCTTGCCGCTCGATATCACCTAGGCGCGCGCGGCACTCCTTCAGTCCCAGTTTGCCGGCTTCGAGGTCACGGACCAGATTTCCGACGGCAGCCAGTTTGCTCATGTCATAGTTGGCCGGAGGCATCTTCATAGCCCGGCTGTGCTGGGTCGGGTCATCATCGGTCCACAGGATGATGTTCATGAAATCGGGGGTGACAATGAATGCGCCATTGACCGACAGGACCTCTGCGACTTGTGACAGGTAGGTCTCAAGCCTGACAGACGACACCCCATAGCCGTGTGCCGCCTTGCCAAGGGCGACGATGAAATCGCCCGCATCGTCGAAGCTGCAGTCGTGGGACGGACTCT
>CAMYLC010000198.1 GCA_947259195.1 Thermoanaerobaculia bacterium
CCATCAGTCTGACGGGCATTAAAGACTCATTGCGGACTTCGTTACTTGTGTCCGCCACATTAGACGCTCAACATGAAACCGCTCATCCCTTAGACCGTACCGCTGGGTGGTGCATAGGATGGGAGCTTTACAATGGCATTCCCTTGAACCAGATTATGTTCAAAGAACTGGATCAGGTCTTCAGACACAGTCCAGGTGTACTGAAGGTCTTGCCTGGTGAAGGATGACTTGATCAGAGACGGTGGGGCAAGGGTTCGAGGGGCTTTTTGGCGCGCACTCAAACAAGATTTTCGAAGTATCTTCTTGATGACCAAAAATAAGCTGGCAGCAATTTTGATCTGTTCTGTGGCATCAGCCATTGCGCAGAGTGACGCCTCGGCGACTGGCGACGGCGAATGGCGCAACTTCTCCGAAGAACCGAATGGCGACGTCCATTTCTATGATGCTTCACGTGTGAAAAGCATCAGCAACTTGCATAGAGTTTGGAACAGGATCCGGTACAAAACGTCGGTCATGGGGGCGTCAAGTTATCAAAGCCTGTTGGAAATCGACTGCTCTGCGCAGACGGAGAAAATTTTGCAGAACACTTTTTTCTCAGACAAGCACTGGAAAGAGCCAGCGATGAACACTGACATGGCGGAAAAACCAAAGCGTCCAATACAGAAGGGCTCATCGACGGAGCGTCTTTCTGCAATCTTGTGCGGCCAATAAATTGTTTGGCAGCTGAGGCTCTGTCTGCTCAGATTTCACACCAAAAGTTAAGCGAAAAAATACCCGCGCCACTTCTGTAGCGCGGGTACTTATCGTGGAGAACTAATTCTTTTGGAGAATTACTTCATGCTTTCCGCTGTCACTTTGTAGATTTCGCCTGCATCTACAGAAACATAAAGGGCGTTGTCTGGTCCCATGACCAAACCACGGAATCTCTTGGTCATGCCGAGAGGCATCCGCGTGATTCCATTGATGCCCAAGCCGTCAGGCGTGACGCTGATCATGTCGATTCTTGAGCCCGCTGGCGTACCACCAAAACCGATACCCATGATGCCGACTGCCAGGCGGCCTTCGTAGATGCCCCAGTTGCTGCCTTTGAGGAAGGCGGCAGAGCCGGTGCCTTGAGAGAACCCATTATTGTTCCACGTAGCCGGCATCAGATCTTTGAAGCGCGTGTCGCTCATCGGGGTGTACGCAGCACGTATCGCCGGGTCCATTCCCTCCTTCTGATTTGGCTCGTAGCCACAGTATTTATCCGGGCACTCACCTCTGCCGCCTCTCTTCTCGGCGGGGTCCCAACCGGCATTACCGCCGTTAACAAGTGCGGTGATTTCATCGTTATGCCAGGGGCCATGTTCAGCGGTGAACGCTTTGCCGTCGCTTGGGCGGAAATCAATGCCTTGCACGTTTCTGTGCCCATACGTGTAGATGCGCTTGTCAAAGCCTTCGGGAGGATTGTTGTCCGGGTGAGCATTACCGTCCATATCGATCCGCAGAACCTTGCCACACAGTAGCTTCGGATCCTGAGGACAAACTCCTCTGTGACGGTCGCCACCAGCGACCCAAAGATAGCCTCCAGGCCCAACGCGGAGTCTCCCGCCATTGTGAGCACCCGGGTCACCAAAAGGCTGATTGGACTTGAACGGTTTATACTGAATATCAGTTACGATATCAGTCCGATCAGAGACGCTCTTGAGGTCATCGCTGACCTTGAACCGCATGACGATGTTGCCGTTACATCTTTCAAAATTGGTTTTGCAGCCATCGCCGCGATACTTCATCGAAGACGAGTAGAGGTAGAGGATGCGGTTCTTGGCGAAATGCCTATCTGGAACCACGCCAAGCACACCAGCTTGCGCTTCACAAAAAAGGTCATCGCCAGTGGCGGCATAGCCTGAGGACCCTTTCACGCCATACAGTGCATTAACGGTTCCATCTTTGGTTCTGACAGAGAGGCCTTTGCATTTTTCGGTGAAGAACATCGTGCCGTCTGGCAAGAAAGCCATGTCCCAGGGATTCTCTAGTCCTTTCAACAAAACCGTTGCTTTGATCTTGGGTACATCCATCCCTTCGTGATTGTCTGCCTGAGCAACCAAAGGCACGCCGAGAATCAAGGCAGAGGCCATGACTCCCGAATACAAACTACTAGATATTTTTTTTTTCATTTTTCGCTCCCTATTCAACAACATACTTCGCATCTTTCAAATACGCCGCCAAATTTGCAATTTCCTCATCAGTCAATGGCTTGGCCATCGGAATCATGAGGAATGAGTTTGAGCCTTGTTCTATACCTTTTCTGTAGGCCTCTAATTTGGCAGTCGTATATGAAATCTCTTTGCCGGAAACTTTTGGATAGCTGGCTACGCCTTTTCCGGCTGGTCCGTGGCAATTAATACAAGTTTCCTTGTATCTGGTTTCCCCTAATGCCTGGTCAGCACTGTACGCAGTCTGAGGAGAGATTAACGCTGTCAAAACCAATAGTGTACTGGAAAATCTCAACAAAACGTCCACCCCAAAATTTCGTAACTGCTACAAGTACAAGTGCTGTAAACGGTGGCAAAAAATCCAGCGCATTTCACACCGAAACGGACCAACAAGCCTTACACGGTGTAAGATCCAGGCAATTGAGTCAAGGTGCCTCCCTGGCACCAATGCGAGGTCTGGATCGCCTGATAGACGTCTGGAATGCACTCAACATCGGAAGCCTGGTGCGCCACTGCCAGGTGTCCGGAAATAGCGCTTAACGGACCTTTCAAGAATCCTGTCGAAGGTCCGGAAAGGGTCTTGGTTGTGTGGAAACGCATCGAGATAACTGACTTTGATGCGGGGATCGGACATTGGCGTTGTTGCGGGGCGTTTTCCCGATTTTCTTGCTTG
>CAMYLC010000199.1 GCA_947259195.1 Thermoanaerobaculia bacterium
CACCTCCCGAGTAAGGAGTCGGGGCCCTTCTTGTGGATTTCTTGGACGTACATACATGACTGTTGCCGGGGCTCCGTACCCCCGTACCCCCGTACCCGGGCTCCGTACCCCCCGAACATCCCCCATCATCGGGGATGTCGACACGCCGTCCCGCCTCTACGGTGCTCCTCGCCCACTGCGGGCGTTGGAGAGACCCATGACCAAGACACTCTGCCTGCTCGGCACGCTTGGCCTGCTTGGAGCCCTCCTCGCGGTGGCATGTTCGGCGCCCGACCCCGCCCCGATCGATCCGCTGCCCTCCTGGGCAGAAGGAGCGACCCGGTCCGCCATCCTCCAGTTCGTCGCGGACGTCACCGAGCCCGGCGGCCCGAAGTACGTCCCCCCCGAAGAGCGCATCGCCACCTTCGACAACGACGGCACCCTGTGGTGCGAGCAACCGGTGGCGCAGATGAGCTTCGCCATCCACCGGATCAAGGCCATGGCCCCGGACCATCCCGAGTGGAAGGACGTCCAACCCTTCAAGGCGGTTCTCGAGGGAGATGAGAAGTACCTCGTGGACGACCTCATGAAGGGAGGCCACGAGCTGGGGAAGATCGTGGCGCTCACGCATTCCGGGATGCCTCTCGATGATTTCACTCCGCTCGTGGAGGAGTTCCTCGAGACCGTCGATCACCCACGATACGACGTCCCCTTCAACGAGCTGGCCTACCTGCCCATGCTGGAGCTGCTCGAATTCCTCCGCGCCGCGGACTTCAAGACGTACCTCTGCTCGGGCGGCGGGGTCGACTTCATGCGCGCGTTCTCCGAGGAGACCTACGGCGTCGTGCCGGAGAATGTCATCGGCACCTTCGCCGTGAACACCTTCGAGAAGGTCGATGGCGAGTGGGTCATCGTCAAGGGCACGTCCAACATGTTCCTCAACGACAAGGCGAACAAGCCGGTCGCAATCAGCACCCACATCGGCCGCATTCCGATCCTGGCGGCGGGGAACGTGCGCAGCGGCGGCGACGTGGAGCAGCTCCGATACAGCCAGACGAACAGCCGGCCCTCGCTGCAGATCCTGGTCAATCACGACGACGCAGAGCGCGAGTTTGCCTACGCGGAGAAGGACAATGCATCCCTGAATGCCGCGCAGGAGAACAGCTGGGTGGTCGTTAGCATGAAGAACGACTGGCTGCGAGTCTTTGCCGATGAGGCACCCGCAGTGAAATAGAAGCAGTACGGTACCGCGACACTCTCAAACATCATTCGCCTGCATGAGATCTCCAGCAGGCATCAAGTCCGGAGAACTTGTAACCGGCTAGGCTGATCGCGATCTCGGCAACCGCGGGACGGGCCGCATGGAAAGGTGTGGCCAGAGCGGACGAGAGCATGGGCGAATACCTCTGTGGAAGATGGTCAAGCGCCTAAGCAGCCAAACGCCACTGTTGAAGGCCGGTACTGATCAAGGCGACTCCGAGGACCACCCCGAGCAGAATGGCGGAGCCTGCGCCTCCCAAAACGATTAGCAGCGCGCCAAGTACGATGCTCGTCCATAGTCCGATCTTGCGAAGCACGGGCGGGTTGACTACCCCTGAGTCGCGCAGGGCCGTCAGGCCGGTGATGCCGCTGAGGATAAGACCACCTCCAAGAATGACGGCCACTATCCATAAGGCCAGTCCCGGCCAGATCAGAATAACCACGCCGGCGATCACTTGTACCCAAGGGGCGAATACGCTGACAGGGATTCCCTCCTTACGTGCGGCATTGACGTAGAGCAGCGCCACGATGCCGCTGGCCAACATCACGCCGCCGAGCATCATCACCGCGAAGGTTCCGAAAAGGTAAGGCAGGATGATCGCTGCTACACCCAGCAGGATGCTAGTGACGGCACTGAATTTCGTGGGACTCACGGGGCGACTCCTCGAGAAATACGGAATTGATTTGTAATGCAGATTATAGTAATTAAACTTGGGCCATGATGTCACGTGCAATTGCCGATGTCACCGTCAGGACCGAATCAGTCCCTTCGTCTGAGTTCGGTACAACTACGGACATACAGCCCCAAAGAAAACGGCGACCGAAAGGCCGCCGCTTATTTGACTCTTAATCAAGTTGCCTGTTCCATAATGTAGCCTGATCATGCCTGTCATGGATGGTGTCAG
>CAMYLC010000200.1 GCA_947259195.1 Thermoanaerobaculia bacterium
AGAGTTCGCCGCATTGTTCAGTTCTACTCCACAGTTGACGCGCATCTTCGGCATGGCCGTCAAAGAAACCCGCAGACTTCCATCAATATGTCGTGGCGTCGCAATAATTGTACACACTATGTAAGAATCGCGACGCCGTGGTGCGTGAGGCCCCAAAAATACCAAGTGACGCTGTCGGAGCAGGGCAGTATGATAACCCCAATTGAGGGTGAACGTATTATTTTAGGGAGGCCGGCACGTCTTTTGCCTCATCGGCAATAAGACAGATGCAGGCGCGGTTTTGGTATGAAGAAATCTGAGAGAATAAGTGGTGAGAACGAGCTGCGCGAGGCGCGGCGGGAAACCCGTGGCCTGTTCTGGACAGCGGCATTTTTTAGTATTTTTGTGAATATGCTCATGCTGACCGGTCCTTTGTTCATGTTGCAGACCTATGACCGGGTCCTGGGCAGCCGGTCCGAGGAAACGCTGGTGGCGCTGTTCATTCTGGTGGCGTTCCTGTTTCTGATCATGGGTGTGATTGACTGGGCGCGTGGCCGGCTGCTGACCCGGATGGGCGCACGGTTTCAGGCGCGGCTGGACCGGCGGGTCTTCGAGGCGATGCTCAAGAAGGCGGCGACCGACCGAAGCACGGATAAAGAGAGTCTTTCCGGGCAGCAACTGAAAGACCTGGAGGCCGTACAACGGTTCTACGCATCGCCGCTTTTTGCCGCCCTGTTCGATTTGCCCTGGGCGCCGATCTTTCTTATCGGGATCACGATCTTCCACCCGTGGTTGGGCATGATGGGGATCGCCGGCGGTCTGGTGCTGATCGTGATCACCGTGCTCAACCAATTAACAACCCGGACATCTGCGGTGAAATCTGCGGCGGCCAGTTATACCTCTGATCGGTATTCAGAACATTTGCAGAATGAAGCTGAGACGATCCGCAGTCTGGGTATGCAAAACAACGCGTTCGAAAAATGGAGCGCTGCCCGGCAGCGGGCGCTGGTACAGGGTGTCCATACAGCGGACATGGGCGGCAGCTTTTCCACCGCCTCCAAAACCTTCCGGCTGTTTTTGCAATCCGCGATGCTGGGACTTGGTGCCTATCTGGTGCTTCTGGGCGAAGTGACGCCGGGCGTGATGATTGCCGGCTCGATCCTGCTGGGCCGGGCGCTGGCGCCGATTGAACAGGTGGTCAATCAATGGTCCACGGTTCAGCGCGCGCGCCGTGGCTGGGACAGCCTGGTGGAATTGCTTTCCGAGGTGCCTGAGGACCAGACTCTGGTCGAATTGCCGCGCCCTGCAGCGAAACTCGATGTGAGCCAGTTGACACTCATCCCGCCGGGGGGGCGGCAGGCCACGCTGCGACTGGTCAGTTTCACGGTGGGCCCGGGTGAGGCGCTTGGCGTGATTGGTGCCTCGGGATCGGGCAAGTCTACCCTGGCCCGGGCCCTGACCGGAGTCTGGTGGCCGGCGGGCGGTAAAATCCGTCTTGATGGTGCCACGCTGGACCAATACCAACCCGAAAAGCTGGCGGAATATATCGGGTATCTGCCGCAGCGCGTCACCCTGTTCGAGGGCACCATCGCTGAGAATATCGCCCGGCTTGCGACCAAGCCTGACGACGCCAAGGTGGTTGCTGCGGCGAAACAGGCTGCAGCGCATAAGATGATCCTGCAATTGCCGCTGGGCTATGACACACCGGTCCAGACGGCCGGGACACAGCTGTCGGGCGGGCAAATCCAGCGCATCGGCCTGGCGCGTGCGCTTTATGACAGACCGGTCTTGCTGGTGCTGGATGAACCCAACGCCAACCTCGATAACGAAGGCTCCAACGCGCTAAATGCGGCGATCCGCAAGGTCAAGGAAGATGGCGGCGCGGTGCTGATCATGGCGCACCGACCAGCCGCAATCAAGGAATGCGACAATCTGCTGGTGCTGGAGGACGGCGCCCGTCGCGCCTTTGGCCCGCGCGAAAAGGTGATGTCCGAAATGCTGGCCAACTTTCAGGAAATCAAGAAGGCAGCGAACACTTCGGGGGGCGTAGTATGACCGGTAAGACTCCTGAAAAGAGCACCTTTGGTGCCGGGTGGCCCCTGTTCATCGGATTTTTCACGGTGCTCGCACTGGTGGGTGGCCTGGGAACCTGGGCGGTGCGGGCGGAAATCGCCGGCGCGGTTGTGTCCTCCGGGCAGATCGTCGTGGACAAGAACCGACAGGTTGTTCAGCACCCGGATGGCGGTGTTGTCGAGGAGGTGCTGGTCGAAGAGGGCGACAGCGTCAAAGAAGGTGACATGCTGATCAGGCTGGACCCGACCTTGGCAGACTCCGAATTGGTGATTGTCGAAGGACAGTTGTATGAACTGATGGCGCGGCGTGGCCGGCTTGAGGCTGAACAGGACGATGCCACCGAAATCCGGTTCGATCCCAGATTGCTGGAACGCGCCGGGACCGACATGGATGTTATGGCCAAGGTCAAGGGCCAGCAGCGCCTGTTTGAGGCCCGTAGCGATTCCCTGGCCCAGGCGGTGACACAGCTGAACAATCAGCAGGTTCAGCTGGAAAATCAGGTTGAAGGGATCGACGCCCAGGCACGGGCACTGGAACGCCAGCAAGAGCTGATCGTCCGCGAACTGGAAGATCAGCAATCCCTGTTTGATCGTGGCCTGTCGCCGGCATCACGCGTGCTGGGCCTGCAGCGCGAAGAAGCCCGGCTGGCCGGCACGATCGGTGAGTTGACTGCCCGACGCGGCGAGGCGCTCGAGCAGATGGCAGAGCTGCAAATCGAAGAGCTACAGCTTTATGCCGGGCGCCGCGAAGAGGCGATTACCCGGTTGCGCGACCTGCAGTATAACGAGCTGGAACTGATCGAACGGTCCAACTCGCTGCGCGAACGGTTGGACCGAATGGAAATTCGCGCGCCGGTTTCCGGCATCGTCTATGACATGCGGGTCTTCGGGCGCCGCTCGGTGATCCGCCCGGCCGATCCGGTCCTGTTCCTGGTGCCCCAGGACCGCCCGCTGATCATCGAGGCACGGGTCAATCCGATCAATATTGATGAGGTCTATGCCAATCAGGACGTCGTTCTGCGTTTTGCGGCCTTCGACATGCGCAACATGCCGGACATGTTTGGCTCGGTCACCCGGATCTCACCTGACTCCTTTACGGATGAGCAAACCGGGGCGGCGTTCTATCAGGTCGAAATACAGCTTCCTGAAGAGGAACTGACCAAACTGCCGGAAGGGCAGATCCTGATCCCGGGCATGCCTGTGGATGCCTTCATCCGCACTCAGGACCGCACGCCTCTGGCCTATTTGCTCACACCCCTGGCGCGATATTTCGACAAGGCGTTCCGGGACGGTTGAGAAGCCCCTCAAGATCCCAAGGGAAGGATCGGCAAAAATCCGCAATTCTCGCAAAAGTAGTATTGCTAGGTTTCGATTAACCCTTTAAGAGTAGTCTCAACTTGGGATAGTGCCAGAATTTTGCCCTATTGTTGCCTCAAGAAGGCGCCAATGCAGCGGTACTCCTCTGATATCGGTCTTGGGCTGATAATTAATATGGCTGACCCCGGGTTTCCCCCGCCCGGGGTTGGACATGACAAGGGAACACAAACCCGGAGAACGGTCTTTTTTCTGAAGACTTTCCTCTGATTTTGTTTACGGTTCGGAAACAGTGTGTTTTCAGCTGAGCTATAGGCTCTTTACCCCCAAGTGGGGGTATTTTTGTCCCCCCTGCAATGTATTGATGGAAATGGGTCAGGGCGTTTTGCGCACTCTGATCGAATTCGTGCGTTTGTTTTCTGTATTGCGCGCGGAAATCCTTAGTAATCCTTATTTTCGGGGGAACGAAAATGGCTATTAACTGGAACTCAATCTACAACGATCTGTTCAGTGCACCGATCCCAGCGGGTCAAGTGACACCTGGCACGGATAACGTCGATTTCGACGACTTTCCTGGCGTAAACAAGGCCAAGATGCTGGGCGGCGATGATTTCGCTGACGGTAACGATCTGGCCAACGTCATCTTCGGCAACGGCGGCTGTGACTATCTGCGTGGCGATGGCGGCGACGATTCACTGCATGGCGGTGGCGACAATGACGCGCTTATCGGCGACAGCATCACTGCTCAGGACTATACTGGCGGCGCAGAGGCGGGCGACGACCTGCTCTGGGGCGGCTGGGGCGATGATGTGATCGCAGGCCAGAATGGCAATGATAATATTGACGGCGGCAACGGGCGTGACCTGCTCTTGGGCGGCCGTGGCAATGACTATATCAATGGTGGCATGGGGGCCGACTTTGTCATCGGCGACAATGGCAACGACACCCTTCTTGGTGGCTGGAACGACGATTGTCTTGCCGGTCAGCTCGGCAACGATTCCATGCGCGGCGGCTCAGGCGATGACCTGATGTCCGGCGGCGATGGCCAGGACACCATGTATGGCGGGTCGCAGAACGATACAATGTCCGGCAACGCGGGCCATGACTATCTCAACGGTGGCAACGGCCACGATGTGATGTACGGCAACTCCGGCGATGATGTCCTGCGTGGCTGGAACGGCCACGATTCCATACGTGGCGACTGCGGCGACGACGCAATCGCGGGCGATGGTGGCAACGACCTGCTGCTGGGTGATAAAGGTCAAGACTACATCACCGGAGGTGCCGGCGACGACCTGATCGACGGCGGCAAACATGCCGACATCATCGAAGGCAACGACAACGCCGACTGCATCAAAGGCGGTGCCGGCGACGATCTGATCTATGGTGACAACGCCAACCCGGCCGATCCGGCCGAAGGCGAGGCGTCCGACCTCATCAGTGGCGGTTCCGGCAACGACACCATTCACGGTGGCGAAGATGATGACCAGATCAATGGCGACGAGGGCCGGGATCTGATCTTTGGTGATACCGGTGCCGACACTATCGCTGGCGATGACGGTAACGATACCATCGACGGTGGGTCAGGGCATGACCACATCTCCGGTAACGATGGTAACGATTCCATCGACGGCGGCTCGGGCAATGACCTGATTGCCGGTAATGATGGCGATGACACCATCAACGGCAACAATGGCCATGACTACATTCTGGGCGACAGCCCGATGCGGGAGCGCAAAGAAGACTTGCGTGACCTCGACGAAGAGGGCCCCGACTCCGGGAACGACGTGCTCAACGGCAATAACGGCAATGACACCATCGACGGCGGCAGAGGCCGCGATGTCATCGATGGCGGTCGCGGCAACGACCTGCTTTACGGTGGTGACGATGGCAGTGCCGGTGACCTGATCCGGGGAGATGCGGGTCAGTCAGGTGGCGGGAACGACACCTTGATCGGTGGCGAGGGTAACGACACGCTGGACGGCGGCAAAGGCAACGATTGCCTGGTCAGCGGTACTGGCGATGAGACCCTGACCGGTGGTGCCGATTCCGATACCTTCACCTTCGGTTACGACTTTGATGCCAACAGCGATGGCGATTGCGATGACGATGTTGACAGAACCATCCTTGCACATGGCAACGACCTCATCACCGACTTCAGCACAAGCAACCAGGATGTGATCCAGTTGCACAGCGATCTCGACATCACGAATGTCGCGCTGAACGGCAATGACATGCTGATCACCACCTCCGGGGGTGTGATCACGGTCAAGGATGCGGTGCTCAACATCTCGGGGCTCAAGCCGAACGATCCGGACTTCAACGGTTCATCGGATGCTCTGAAAGCGTTCATCACCGACTACAATCCAAACAATGGTGAAGGCAAAGGCTTCGTCTTCTTTGAAGACAAGTGCGTGACCCTGCCGGATTGTGACCCGGATGATCCTGACACCGCGTGGAACAACTTCTTCGGTGAAGACCGTGGCACCTTCAAGCCACTCGACAACAAGAAGATTGGCGATACCACGATCAACACGACTGAGCAGATCATGGCAGACCGCTTTGTTGACGAAGACAGCAATGTTGATGTCGGCGTCGGCTCTATCTACTTTGACGCACTGGCCTAAACGCCATGCGATGAAGCAGGATCGGGCCTGGTCTTAGTTTTGCAGCAGGTTCGTCCCCCGGCACCGCCCCTTGTACAGGGGCGGTGTTTCGGTTTTCAGACTGTTGGATTTTCAATCCGGCAACAATGCCAGCACCGTCTTTTGACCGTCGTGTCTCTTGATCAGATGAGACCGTCCGGGCCGCTTAGAACAGGATGTCATCCTGGATTTGCGACAAGCTGGTGTTTTCGATGATCACCTCATCACTGCCCGCGAAATCAAAGACGACATCGCCGTTGCGTGCTTCCGCCCGCGCCATGACGCCGTTCAGCGATCCAAGATCCATTGCTCTGAAATCGAGTATGTCGACGTCATTCTCGAAATCCTTGACCACGTCTCGGCCCATGCCGTCTTCAAAGACAAAACGGTCAGAACCATTCATGCCATGCAGGATGTCGTTATCTTCGGCACCGCGCAGCACGTCATCGCCGTTGCCGCCATAAAGGGTATCGTTACCTTCACGTCCGTTCAGGATGTCATCGCCGGATCCGCCGCGCAATTGGTTTGCCCAATCATTGCCGCGCAGCCAGTCGTCATGTGACGTCCCGCGCAACCACGCAATGGAATAATATACATCTCCGCTGGCGCCCCCGGCATTCAGGTTTTCGTCTGCCAGATCGGCCGTCACGCCGCGTGAGCCTCCATGATAATCGGCCACGTCCACACCCTTGCCGCCGCGCAGCACATCCGCGCCATCGCCACCGCTCAGCCAGTCCTTGCCGTTGCCACCGCGGATCGTGTCGTCTCCGCCGCCACCGTACACCACGTCATTGCCGCCTTGGCTACGGATGTCGTCATCGCCGGAAGTGCCGGTTATTACATCGTTCCCCGACGTGCCCTGGATGTTCTCCGGATCGGGATCTTCCGGTGGCAGGGGCGGAGGCGGTGGAGGGGGCGCCGTATCGCCGCCACCATCCAGAATGACAGGTGCCGAGGTCTTGGCGAAGTTCTGGGTGATCATCACGCCATTGTAGCCGTCGTGATTGCCGTATTCGATGCCG
>CAMYLC010000201.1 GCA_947259195.1 Thermoanaerobaculia bacterium
AGCTGATGCGTTGGGCACAATTATTACAGCGCGGTCGGGCTATCAGCCAGTGCGCGGTGCGCAGTTCTTCTCACGTATTCCGGACCCGGGCGATAAGTTCCTGGGGACACATCCGCCGAATGCATCACGTCTTGAAGTTGTGCGGCGGACGGCAGCAAACCTGTAGCCGCAGTTTCGAAAGGTTTTTCGAGTTGGGCGGCGGGTTTCCGGAGCCTGAGCACAAGGCCGACAAATGACATGCTGACGAAAAAGCATTGTATCAGCGCTGATGCGAGGTTGAAGTGCACGCTTAGCCCGATCAGCACGCAGGATGCGGCAATCAGGTTCACGGCGAAGTATTTGATGGCATCGCCTGACACGACCCGCAGGGTGAGCATCGTGTAATTGGTGACGTAGAGGAAAAAGCCGATGACGCCGATAATATCGGCAGTCCTCGGCGCGAGATTGAAAATGTCCATGATCTTTCCGCTTCAATAATGTCGATCAAAAAACGTCCACAAGGAAGTCGTCTGTAATGGATCGAATCTAAGAAGAGCGCAGGTTTCTGGGTATGGTGGAATTCCTTACCTTAGGGCAGTTTGAGTTTTGCGATGGGTGTGAAGCCTCTTTAAATCAACGCCTTAAACAAGCGGAGATCAAAGCGTCTGCTTCTTAAATTGGTAGACTCAGGTTAGATGCTGATCGCAATCGCTGCAAAAAAACAGATTGAGGCGATGAGAACAAACACGTGCCAGATCGCGTTCTGGAACTTCAGCCTGACTTTTATTACGGTGGAGCCTATGTCTACTATGGCGTTTATTATGGCAGCCGCGCTCCCATGCTGGGGGGGGATTTTGCTGAATCCGAGCAGTATTTTGCCAGAGCCAATGCGGTCACCGACGGCAAGCTGCTGATGGTCGACGTCTTGCAGGCGGAGTACCTTGAACGTCAGCGCCTTGACCAACAGCAATTTCACCGCCTGCTGACCCAAGTTGTGGATGATCCGCCAGGCAGCTTCCCGGAAATGGCGCTGGCCAACCAGGTTGCACGAGTGCGGGCAAAATACCTGCTGGACAAGGAAGCCGACTGGTTTTGACGGGGAAATCGAAATGATCAGAGCAATTCAGCACTGGACAATCATCTTCTCGTTGTTGATGACGGCGCCTTTGAGTGCCCTTGCCAAACCGGACTATCTTCTCAAGTTCGCGACACTCGCCCCGCCCGGCACGGCCTGGATGAACCTGCTCGAGGAATGGGGTGAAATCGTCAAGACCAGAAGCAACGGCCGTCTTGCATTCAAATTCTATCCCGGTGGTGTGCAGGGTGACGAACCGGAGGTGCTGAAAAAAATGCGCTTCAACCAGCTACAGGGGGGCGCATTCACCGGCTATGGCATTGGTCGCATGTATTCACCGGCCCGCGTCATGGAACTGCCCTTCCTGTTCCGCAATGTTGAGGAAATTGACCATATACGCGCTCATTTCATGCCCGAGTTCAGAAAAGGCTTCCGCGATAATGGTTACGAGTTAGTGGGCTGGATGGAAGTCGGTTTCGTACACATGTTTTCCAAACAGCCTATTCACTCGCTTGAGGATATGAGATCACGGCGTGTCTGGTTGTGGCAGGGTGATCCCATAGGCCAGGCATTCTTCAAAGCCAGCGGTATTTCGCCGATCCCGCTGTCCATCGTCGACGTCTACACCAGCCTGTCGACGGGCCTGATCGACACCGTCTACGCGCCGCCACTGGGCGCCATCGCTCTTCAGTGGTTCACCAAGACGAAATACGTCAGCAGTATCTCGCTGACCAACGGCATGGGTGGACTCATCGTATCCCGGCGTTTCTTTGATCGTCTGCCAGACGACCTGCAGGACATACTGCGTGAAAGCGGAGAAGAAACCGGCGAGAAACTGGTGACTGCAACACGGATAGATAATGAGAAGGCGCTCGTCGAAATCAAGCAACGCGGTATGATATTTGTCGAGCCCGGTGAAGGCATGAGTGAAGCCGATTTGATGAAAATACGTGATCGTGCAGCGACACAGCTTGTTGAAAGCGATTACCTGCCTTCAGCCGTATTCGAAAAAACCCGCACATTGCTCGAGCAATACCGTTCCGGACAATCCACTGGAAACACGTCTCCACAGCAATGATTACCAGCAATGCCGGATCTGATCGGCTGTCCAGGTGCTTATGCTGGTTATAAAGCATCTTCATAACCGGCTGATACAAATTGAGACCTGGCTGGCCGCCGGCAGCCTGTTTCTGTTGCTCATCCTGGCACTGCTGCAAATCCTGGCACGCAATCTTTTTGACGCCGGCATCGCTGAAGCCGACACCCTGACCCGTTACCTGGTTTTATACGTCACTTTCTTTGGCGCAGCGGTGGCGGTGCAACGTGATCGCCATATAAAGATCGATGTCGCTTGCGCCCTGCTGCCTCCCGCCATGATAAAAAGGCTGTATCGCCCCATGCAGGCGCTGGCTGCCCTGGTATGCGCGTTTCTTGCCGATGCCGCCATTCGTTACTGGCGTGATGAATGGCTCTATGCACCGGACCACGAACGCTGGCTGGCACTTGTCGGTCTGGTGATACCGGTCGGCTTTGTGTTACTCACCATGCAGTTTTCTCTGGCCGCGATACTGGGTCGCGAAGAAACATGCTGTACCTTGTAATCGTCCTGGTCCTGCTGGCGCTGTTTGGTTTGCCGCTGTTTGCGGTACTGGGTGCCAGCAGCCTGTTTTTCGCACAAAATGCTGATCTGGACTCAGCCTTACTTATCGTTGAACTCAATCGGCTTGCCACCTCCCCCAATCTGACCGCTATTCCGATGTTTACCTTTGCCGGTGTCGTTCTCGCCGCCGGCGGTGCACCGCAGCGACTGATACGGCTGTTTAATGCCTTACTCGGCTGGTTACCCGGCGGTCTCGCTGTCGTTGCAATCGCAACCTGCGCCTTCTTTACCTCGTTTTCAGGGGCGTCAGGTGTGACCATACTCGCAC
>CAMYLC010000202.1 GCA_947259195.1 Thermoanaerobaculia bacterium
TACTTCGTCGATGGGCAAGGGAAACGACATGGAGAGGTTATCAGCCAAACCGCCGGCCGCGCCAAGAGGCAGTCTGGACAATTGCGGAGCCGCGCCTGAAAGATAGCGATAAGGGCAAAGAGGTGCGGGATGGATATCGACACATTGGTAAAAGGCATTGCTACAGGGGAACGCCGGGCACTGGCACGTGGGATCACGCTGGTTGAGTCCGCGCGCGGCGATCACCGCGCGGATGCGACAGGATTGCTTGCGGCGCTTCCAAAGGGCAGGGAGGCATTGCGCATTGGCCTGTCAGGTACGCCGGGTGTTGGCAAATCTACCTTTATCGAAAGCTTCGGGATGATGCTGACACGTCAGGATCTGCGCGTTGCGGTCCTTGCTGTTGACCCATCATCGTCCCGGTCGGGCGGTTCTATTCTTGGCGACAAGACCCGCATGGATCAACTTGCGCGGGAACCGAACGCCTTTATCCGCCCGTCCCCCAGCCAGACCCATTTGGGAGGTGTCGCGCTGCGGACGAGGGAGGCTGTAACCCTGTGCGAGGCGGCTGGGTTTGACGTGGTCCTGATCGAGACGGTTGGCGTGGGCCAGTCCGAGACCGTTGTGGCGGAGATGTCGGATGTTTTTGTGCTGTTGCTGGCGCCAGCTGGCGGGGATGAGTTGCAGGGGGTCAAACGCGGGATCATGGAGATGGCCGACTTGATTGTGGTGAACAAGGCCGATGGCGATCTGAAGGCAACAGCCGGCCGCACCTGTGCGGACTATGCCGGCGCGCTTCGGCTCTTACGCAAACGTCCGCAAGATCCGGAAGGGTTCCCGCGTGCGATGATGGTTTCAGCGGTAGAGGAACATGGGTTGGGGGAAGTCTGGGAGGCTCTATTGTCGCTCACCGAATGGCGGCGCGAGAAAGGTTTCTGGGATCAAACACGTGCAGCACAGGCGCGGTACTGGTTTGAGCAGGCGGTAAAACAAGCGCTGCTCGAGCAGTTGGACCGCCCGACTGCCCGCGCTGCATTGGCGGAGTTGAGCGACAAGGTTGCCGCCGGCGAAACGGACTCGTCCGCCGCTGCGCAGGCATTTGTCGCGGGGTTGGAACGCTAAGGTCTGGACCGATGAAGATACGGTCGACTAAGGTCTGAACTTTGCAACCATACAGTCATCCAAATGTTTTGATCAGATAGCTGCGTGAAACCCAAAGAAACGTTTGCTGCACAGCATTCATATTGGCGAGGAGTGCCAAAACCGGCTTTTGATCCCGCGTAAGGATGCTTTGGAGACGCGAAAATCAGTCGATTTCTGTAATTCTTGGATGACATATCATATTTCCTCATCCCGCCACCCTCAGCAAGAATACCCAATCTGGATGGGCAAGGCAGGCAAAGCAAATGAAGTGAGTATCTGATATCATATAGCGTTGTAATAAATGGGTATTTAACAACTTACCTATAGCTTCGCTCGGCATGGAGGAAAGCTCATGCCATTGGTCTACGATGTAATTCAACTCAATCCCGGCACGTCGTGGATCTCGGACGGGTCAACGTATAATGACATCACTCAGAGCGACATTTCGATTATCGATCCGGTTGCAGCTGTGGATAATGACGGCGACAATTCCTTAAGTATTGGCGATACGTTCAACGGTAGCAATATCGTCCAAATCGGAAAATTTGGAGGGCAGATTACATACGATTACGGTAGCTCCAGCGCCCGTAGCAGCGGTATGTTTGCCTCGACCAGTGACGGCAACACCTACCTGATCTATCCCGACGGCACTTCATTTGAAGGGATCACCGACCTCCATGTTGTTGCTGAAGCTGGAAGGGGCACACTTCCGTACAAGGCAATTTCGGCTGACGAAAACACAACTGTCGCGTGTTACTGCAGCGGCACGCGCATCCTCACTCCATCAGGTGAACGCGCGATCGAGACACTTCAAGTGGGCCAGCGCGTCACGACTTTGGATCACGGACCACAACCGATCAGATTTATCTGGAGAAGCGCTCACAAGTTCCCCGGAGCCGAGAGGCAGAATTTGCCGATCCAATTCAAGGCCGGGAGCCTCGGCCCTAATTCTCCAAAGCGTGATCTAACGGTTTCACCTCAACATCGCATGCTGCTCAATTGTTCAGAATTTAGAAAGAGTTATGGCAACGAAGAAATCCTCGTTCCCGCCAAGGGGCTCCTGAAGCTGGCCGGAGTTCGCGTAAAACAAGGGACCCGAACTGTCGAGTATCTCCACCTGCTCTTTGACCGTCACGAGATTTTGTTGGCCAACGGCACGATGTCGGA
>CAMYLC010000203.1 GCA_947259195.1 Thermoanaerobaculia bacterium
AGGTCATGGCCGAGGCTCAATGCAAGTCTGCATTTGGGCTGATTACCCTCTATGCGATGATGCATGCCAAGTTTCCCAACCCGTTCCAGGCCACCCCAGGCTGGCGGGAACGGCACAAGCTGAGCCGTCACGATTGCCGGCGGGCCCTGGGGGCCATGGAGCAGCTGCCGGCCTGGTTCAAAGTTGAGCGGGCAGCCAACAAATCAGCCACGGTCAGCCTGACGGCAGCCGCCAAGCGGAAGCTCTGTAAATGAGTTTTCCAACGAAATTCCACTGCGCCAAACGTTGACCCTCAGTGCGCCAAACGTGAACCCCCACAGCGCCAAACGTTACCCCCCGTACCCGTTACTTATATATTATCTTAGATATTCACTTAGTTATTCTCTTAGCAGACCCTTGATGTGGCAGAAGCTGCTGGCGGGAACAAGCGTCGGGAACGGGCTCAGAGCGGAACTTCGCTGCAATGCAGTGTGGATCATGCGCCTGCTGGTGGCGCGGACGGCAGCAATGCGGACTTTTGAGACATTTTCTGATATTGCGCTTTGGACTGGTTTGGGCGGGAAGCGGTCGTAAACTACAGCTACCAAGTCCATTGCGCAAAGACGAGAATCGGACCTTCATGTGGCAACATTTCCCCACATGCCGGCGCACAAAAGTTATTGTGGATTGCTGAAAGATGCCACGGACTCAAAGGCGAGCTATCCGAGATGGTTGAGAGGGGATCCTGCTTCGCTCGTGCTCCACCTTGTATGTCATTTTATTCGAGGCGAAAGGACAGGCGCTAACGGGCCGCTATGCTGCCCACGTCCAGCAATGAAAGGATATCACGACAGTTGCTGATCTGTCCGCCGCAGCAATCGGTCAGCAGAAATGCAATCAGATCGTTTACGGCGGACAGGTCTGCAGCATAGTGGATCTCTTTTTGATGCCGTGTCGCCTTCAGGACCCCGGAGCGTTTTAGGATTGCCAGATGGCCGGAGAGCGTTGAGGGCACGACTCCCAACTGCCGCGCAATTTCAAGAGCGGGAATGCCTGCCGGGCTGCGCTGGACTAGGAAACGAAAGACCGACAGGCGCGTAGGTTGCGCGAGGGCCGCAAAGACGTCGATGGCGCTGTCTTGGTTCATAATTCGTCATTGCCCGAAATAACACATCTTGACAAGGGTCGGGAACCAACTTAGCGATAACATCAATTCGGCGTTGGCCGAAATGATAGGATGCTCATGACCGGGTCACTCATCAGTTCTGAGATTCATTTCGCCCGATCGGGTAAACAGGATGGGTATTTGCGGGTCCTGCATTCCGTACATCGTTCCGCCTATGGCTAGTTTCCGGTCCCTCTCACCGTGATCCACCCATTCAACATCGTTGCCGAACCGGGTGCGGTCGTTGAACTCGCGGCCATCTTGAATGTTCGGATCCCGATCAAGGGGCGCAGTGTCGCCATCGTCATCACGGGCGGCAACATCGATGCGGCGCGTTTTGCAAGCCTGTTGGAGGACACGCCATGACGCTTGACCGGCGTTTGGTGGCTGAATGGCTCGGCACGTTTTCGCTTTTGGCCACGGTGGTCGGCTCTGGTATCATGGCCGAGCGATTGGCCGATGGGAATGTGGCCGTCGCCCTTCTGGGTAATACCATTCCGACAGGTGCGATCCTCGTGGTGCTCATCACCATCTTTGGGCCGATCTCAAGCGCCCATTTCAATCCGGCGGTGACGCTTTGCTTTGCGCTCCGCAGGGAGATCACGCCGGGCGTGGCCGGGCTCTATGTGCTGGTACAGATTTTGGGCGGCATCATAGGTGTTTTAGCAGCACATATCATGTTCGAGCACACGTTGTTTGACCCCTCGACCACGGTGCGCACCGGTATCGGCCAGTGGGTCGGGGAATTCGTGGCGACCTTTGGCCTGATCGGGACCATCCTGGCCTGTATCAAAGCGCGCCCGCAGGCGGTGCCGATGGTTGTCGGACTATATATTACTGCAGCCTATTGGTTCACCTCGTCCACCTCCTTTGCCAATCCGGCCGTAACAATTGCGCGTGCATTTTCCAATACTTTCGCAGGAATCGCCCCGGCTGATGTAGCAGCATTCATCACGGTCCAGCTGGTCGCGGCTGTTCTTGCCACCGGGTTCTTCCACTGGATGCTGGCGGACCCAGAGAATGTCTGACTTCAATTTCGACGAAGAGATCGACCGACGCGCAGTGCCTGCGTTGAAAATGCACCCTACGGTGTTGGGGGGCGATGGCAAGGACCTGTTTCCAGCGGGTGTCGCTGACATGGATTTCCGGGTTGCTCCAGCCATTTCGGACGCGATGGCCCAGCGATGTGCCCATGGCGTATTTGGCTATGAGGCCGTGCCCGAAGGACTTCTGTCCGCGCTTGTCGCGTGGCTCGAAATACGACACGGCTGGAAGATCAACCGGACCTTCATCCTGCGCGCGCCCAATGTGTTGAACAGCCTCGCCATCGCAGCAAATCTGTTTTCTGATCCCGGCGACGGGATCATCGTGCAGCCTCCGGTCTTTTTCGATTTCGCTGATATCATCACCGAGAACGGTCGCAATATGTTCGAAAGCCCGCTTCTCCTGCATGCCGGTCACTACGAGATGGATTTTGACGGGCTGGCGACGCTGGCCGCCGACCCGCGAACCCGGATACTGTTCTTGTGCAACCCGCACAACCCAGTGGGACGGGTCTGGACCCGAATAGAGCTTGAACGCCTAGCCATGATCTGCCGGGTGCATGGAGTTCTGGTGGTCTCCGACGAGATCCACGCCGACATTACCTTTCCGGGCCATCCCTACACGCCCTTTGCATCACTGTCTGACGCAGATGCAGCCAACAGCGTGACCTGTCTGTCTCCGGCCAAGAGCTTTAACATCGCGTCCTGCTGCGCAGCGTTTACCGTGATTCCCGACGATGCGATGCGCGCGAGGTTTCAGGCCGAGAACAGCCGCCTGACCGTGAATAAGAACAACGCCTATGCCAGTGTCGCGATGGAGGCCGCTTGGCGTGCGGGCGGTCCCTGGCTTGACGCCGCAGTGGACTATATTTTTGCCAACCTGGCGCTGGTGCGCGAGCGGTTGGCCGCGATCCCAGAGGTGGACCTGATCGAACCGGAGGGCACCTTCCTTCTTTGGCTCGACTTTCGTAAACTGGGCCTCGCAACAGATGACCTGACCGCGTTTTTACGGGAGCGGGCGGGTTGGGCTATCACACGCGGCATCGCCTTTGGTCCCCAAGGCGCGGGGTTCGGACGGCTCAACATAGCCTGCCCCCGACATCGCTTGGTCGCAGCGTTGGATCGGCTAGCGGACACCATCGTAATTCACCGCATGGAAAGAGCCACATGAGAACTTTCATACACCACAATCCCGACTGCGGCACGTCGCGCAATGTGCTGGAAATCCTGCACGCAGCAGGAGCGGAGCCGGTGGTTCGAATACCTCCTGACCGGCTGGACCCGCCCGCAGCTTCAGGGCCTGCGGCGGCCGGTCTGACTCGGCGCATGGCACTGCGCGCGTCCAAGTCTCCGGCCGAGGAACTGGGTCTGCTGAACCCGGATGTCAGCGACAGCGCGCTGCTCGCGCATCCCGTACTGGTCAACCGCCCAATCGTCTGCACGCCCGATGGTGTGCGCCTGTGCCGCCCGTCCGAAGTCGCGCTCGATCTCCTGGACAGGCTTCCGCCCTGGTCGCTCTACAAGGAAGATGGGACCATGATTCTGAATGAAAGAGGAGGGCACGTTGACTGACACGCCGAATATCGACGAGGCGCATTTTCGCCAGATCGACGAGACCAACCTGTTCCCGCAAATGCGCGCGACCCACTCTCCGCGCATCCTGCTGCTCCACGGCTCGTTGCGCGCACGCTCTTTCAGCCGATTGATGAACGAAGAGGCCGCGCGCGTTCTTATCCGCTTTGGGGCTGAAACACGCAGCTTCGACCCCTCGGGCCTGCCACTTCCGGATGACGCCGACGCAAGCCACCCGAAGGTGCAGGAATTGCGCGATCTAGTGACGTGGAGCGAGGGAATGGTTTGGTGCTCGCCCGAGCGGCATGGCGCAATGACCGGCATCATGAAGTCCCAGATCGACTGGATCCCACTGTCGCTTGGTGCCGTGCGTCCGACACAAGGGAAGACGCTGGCGGTGATGCAAGTCAACGGCGGTTCACAAAGCTTCAACGCGATCAACCAGTTGCGCATTTTGGGCCGTTGGATGCGCTGTCTGACAATACCGAACCAGTCCTCAGTACCGAAAGCCTTTCAGCAATTTGACGAACATGACCGGATGCTGCCATCGCCTTACTACAACCGTATGGTCGATGTGATGGAGGAATTGGTCAAATTCACGATCCTCACCCGCGACGCCAGTGCCTACCTCGTGGATCGGTACAGCGAGCGGGTTGAAACCGGCGAAGACCTTATCCAGCGGGTAAACCAGAAAGCGTTGTGATCATGCTTTTGTGTTAAGAAAAAAGGTTCCAATGAGACTGCTGATGTTCGAGCATTGCTCACTGTGTTTTCGGGTCCGGATGATCGCAGCCCTCAAGGGATTTCCCCTCGAGGAGCAAATTGTCGAGGATGACGATACCGCCGCGATGACGACGCTGGTTGGACGGCGGGTCATCCCGATCCTGGTTATGGATGATGGGACCCCAATGCTCGAGAGTTGGAAGATGGTCGACTATATCGATGCGATTGGGGTGCCAATGCTGACTGGTGCCGAGCGTTCTGAGATTGCGGCGCTTGCCGACAAGATGCTCGAGATAACACCTTTCCTCACAATGCCGCGCTATCCGCTCCTTCCTCTGCCAGAATTTCGAACAATCGCGGCTCGCGATCACTTCATTGTGCGCAAACGCAAAGCGTATCCAGACCTCACACTGTTGCGCGCCCAAACCAAGGAGTTTCTGGCGAAACTTAGTCCGGTCTTGGAGGAACTTGCCGATGAGATTGCTGAACCTACGGCCATCAACGGCACACTGTCGCGCGACGACCTCAGAGTCCTGCCATTGCTACGATCTATGGCCGTCGTTGAAGGGTTGACGATGCCGCGGCGAGTTGCGGAGTATTTTGATGCAATGATGGGGCGCATTGGTATCAGTGTGCTTCCGCAGGCTTGAACCGCCGCTATTCAGTGCTAGCCTCCGCTCTCAGTCACTCATATCCGCATTCCGGTCATACACAATGCCCTGAACTTTGCTCCTGCAGCGAATGTCCGAAATGATTGGCCGCACCCCCGCGTCGGGAGTGAGGCCCAAGGTCGGCTTTGTGCCGATTTTGTTGATTTAGTCGGCCATGAAGCCGCCTGGATGTAGTGATTCCGTTCTCTGAGTGATTTGCGAGGAGAATGGTTCGATGATGGGTACACAAGCAGCGCCGGAACGGCTGTTTTATGATTTTTGCCTGGATGATCAGGTTCCTGATGATCACTTGCTGCGCCAGATAGATGGCTTTCTCGACCTCAGCAGTGTACGCGGGGAACTGGCGGGATATTACAGCCATATCGGACGGCCCTCAATCGCTCCCGAACTGATGATCCGAATGTTGATTGTCGGTTATTGCTTTGCCATCCGGTCCGAGCGGCGCCTGTGCGAGGAGGTTCACCTCAATCTCGCCTATCGCTGGTTCTGCCGTCTTGGGCTCGATGGCAAGGTGCCTGACCATTCGACCTTCTCATTGAACCGCAACGGCCGGTTTCGTGAGAGCAACCTGTTGCGGCATGTGTTTGAGACGGTGGTGCGCCGGTGCATGGACGAGGGCCTTGTGGGCGGAGAAGGTTTTGCGGTCGATGCCAGCCTCATTCAGGCTGATGCCAACAAGCAACGCTCTATCCCCGGCGACGAGTGGAACGTGGATGATATTCCCGCCAACGCTGTTCAGGCCGTCAAGGATTATCTGGCCAGGCTGGATGACGAGGCCTTTGGGGCAGCCAGTGACAAGAGGCCGAAGTTCGTTTCACCGTCCGATCCGGCAGCACAGTGGACCGGTGCACATAAGGGGCCAGCCTTTTTTGCTTATGCCGACAACTATCTGATCGATACAGACAATGCAGTGATCATGGATGTCGAGGCGACCCGTGCCATTCGTCAGGCAGAAGTGGGCTCGGCCCGCACCATGATCGACCGGGTGACCGAGCGTTTTGGTCTCAGGCCCAAACGACTGGCTGGCGATACAGCCTATGGCGCAGCTCCCATGCTCGCCTGGTTGGTCAAGCAAAGAGGCATCGCGCCGCACATTCCGGTTTTCCGCTGCCCGGCAGGCGATGCAAAGCATCGCTGAGAGGGGACAAATCAAAGCGTGATGATGGCACCTTTTCACGAGCTGACTTCACCTTTGATCATGAACGTAATGTCTATATCTGCCCGGCGAACAAGACGCTCAAGACATCGGGGAACATCCATCATGACAACGCCTACCGGTATCTTGCCAGCACATATGACTGCGGCCCATGTCCGCTCAAGCAGCGATGCTGTCCCAAGACGCCGCAACGCAAGGTTACCCGTGATGTCAATGAAGATGCCAGGGACGTGGCCAGAGCCTTGTATGACACGCC
>CAMYLC010000204.1 GCA_947259195.1 Thermoanaerobaculia bacterium
ACCGATGGCCACGCGATCATGCTGCCACCCGGATAGCTGGCCAGGAAACTTCTTCGCCTCCTACTGGATCTTGACGCGCTCGAGCAGCTTCATCGCCAGGTCCTCGGCCTCGTCCCGGGGCGTCTTCTTCACCCACACGGGCGCCAGGGTCAGGTTGTCCAGCACCGTGAGGTGCGGAAACAGGTTGAAGTGCTGGAACACCATGCCCACCTCGCGGCGGATGGCCTCGACGTGTTTCAGGTCCCCGGTCAGCTCGGTTCCTTCGACGATGATCTGCCCCTGCTGATGCTCTTCGAGTCGGTTGATGCAGCGGATCATGGTGGACTTGCCGGAACCGGAGGGACCGCAGATGACGATGCGCTCGCCCTTGTTCACGGTCAGGCTGATGTGCTTCAGAACGTGAAACTGGCCGTACCACTTGTGCATGTCGACGAGCTGGATCATCACCTCGTCTCCGACCGTCATCTTGCCGGTCGGCTGAGTCAATCCTTCGGCAGTCGAATTATCGGACATTGAAACCCCCAACTCGTGTGACGCGCCGGCGCGTTGGCGCACCGGCGCGCAGTCTTGACCCTAATTGCGATGGCCCGTCTGCAGCTTGTCCGCGATGTAGATGCTGTAGCGCGACATGCCGAAACAGAACACCCAGAATCCAAAGGCCACGAAGATGTAGCCCTCGACGTAGAAACCGAGCCAGTCCGGGTTGGTGGACACGGCCTGGGCCATGCCGAGAAAGTCGAACAGGCCGATGATGAGCACCAGCGTGGTGTCCTTGAACAGGCCGATGAAGGTGTTCACGATGCCCGGGATGACGACCTTCAGCGCCTGGGGAAGGATCACCAGCCCCATGGATTTCCAGTAGCTGAGCCCCATGGCGTCGGCCGCCTCGTACTGGCCCTTCGGGATTGCCTGCAGCCCGCCGCGCACCACCTCCGCCATGTACGCGGAGGCGAAGAACATCACGCCCAGCAGCGCCCGCAGCAGCTTGTCGAAGTTGACGCCTTCGGGCATGAACAGCGGAAACATCACCGACGCCATGAACAGCACGGTGATGAGCGGCACGCCACGCCACAGCTCGATGAATACCACGCACACCGACTTCACCACCGGCATGTTCGAGCGTCGGCCGAGCGCAAGGATGATCCCCAGCGGCAACGACGCGACGATGCCCGTGAGCGCGATGACCAGCGTCAGGAACATGCCGCCCCACAGCGGGGTCTCCACCTCCTCCAGTCCCAGCGCATCGCCTGCGAACAGGTAAAGGCAGATGATGGGAAACACCGCCAGCATCATCGCCGCCAGGGCCGCCTTGTAGCTGAAGCGAGGCCAGATCCGGTAGGCAAAGGCCATCAGCCCCTGCAGCGCCAGCAGCACCGCCAGGAAGGCCGCCCAGCCGCCGTGAGCGGGCGCAATGTGCGGATGCAGCGGCAGCGCCACCAGGAACAGCAGCACGGCCATGACCGGGTAACCGACGGCCAGCACGAACCCGTAGCCCACGAACAGCCCCACGGCCACCCAGAAGAAGATGGCCGGAAACCACACCGGTGCCCCCATGAGCAACGACACCACCAGCAGCGCAGCCACGATGCCACCGGCCGTCTTGCGCCACCCGGCCGGAGCCGAGAACAGGGTCGCGGGCTCCGCTGGGATGATGAGCGGGATCAGGCCGCCTGCCAGCAGCACGTAGGCCGAGTTGATGCGCCACAGCATCTCCTCGGGATAGCGCCCGTACATCAGCTGCTTGAACCAGACCTTGATGTAGACCCAGCACGCTCCCTCGCGCTCCCCGGGGGCGGGGCAGTCGGAGCGTTCGTTACCGCTCCAGTAGGCGTCGAAGAACAGCCACGGCAGGATCTGGGCGAGTATCCAGAGCGCCAGCAGCCCGAACGCAACGGTGACCAGGCTGTTGATCCACCCCGAAAACAGATTGTGGTAAAGCCATCCACGCAGACCGATCTCGGTGGCCGGTGCGGGCATGTCCGGGTACGTGCCGGGTGCATGGACTACGCTGTCTGTCGCGTTCACGACCTAGCGCTCCACCAGCGCCATGCGCTGGTTGTACCAGTTCATGAATCCCGAGATGAGCAGACTCAGGGTGAGATACACGGTCATGGTCATGGCGATGATCTCCACCGCCTGGCCGGTCTGCATCAACGCCGTGCCGGCGAACACCAGCACGATGTCGGGGTAGGCGATGGCCGCCGCCAGGGAGGAGTTCTTGGTCAGGTTGAGGTACTGACTGGTGAGCGGCGGGATGATCACGCGCATGGCCTGGGGCACGACGACCAGGCGAAGCGTCTGCGTCCGGCGCAGACCCAGGGCGAGGGCGGCCTCGGTCTGGCCATGGCTCACGGCCAGGATGCCTGAACGCACGAT
>CAMYLC010000205.1 GCA_947259195.1 Thermoanaerobaculia bacterium
GAACACAATCTTGATCAGGTTTGCCTTACGGCCGCGAAAGGCAAACAGGTGACCCGAGAACGGATCGGCCCGCAGCACTGCCTCGACCAACATGGCCAGGCCGTCCATCCCCTTGCGCATGTCGGTGACGCCTGCAGCAATATGCACTTTGACCCCGGCTGGAAGCATCATCATGATGCCGGTCCTTCCAGAAGCGCGATCATCGCGCGTACTATCTCGGCTTCCACGTCGCGGGCAAAGCGCACACGCCGCCCTCCAACCAGCTCTATCTCAATCTCTTGAGGCGATCGTTCGACGATGATTGGTCCGTCGATCTGCGCGCACGCAGGCGCAGAGTGGGCACCAGCCTGGTCAGGATCAGGACCGTCACTCACGGTCACCGGCAGGAATACCGGCTCGGATGGCGGTGGGGCGAACTCCCGCTTCCACCGGAACAGCAGCCGTGGGTCAATCCCGTAACGACGGGCAATACCCGATACCGAAGCACCGGGAGCCATAGCCTCTGCGACGATCCGCTTCTTGTCCGCCACCCTGAAGTTCCGACGCCCGTCCGGCATCGATCTTACCGACGGAACATACCCCGTTGATGCCGGGGAAATTTCCCTACTAGACATATGGCTAGCCATATGACTAAGGCTCCCACCGCGTCGGTAAAGCAGCTTGCCCTGAACAGCCGCGGCCTCAGTCTTGAACTTGCTGCGTTCCCACCCCTCATGATGGGCACGCCAGAAACCCTCCAGTTCCGCCCGCTTCTCGCTACTCAACCTGGCCATGATGCTGTTCTCCTGCGCAAATTACACCGCGCATTAGAGATCAGCAAAACCATGTCCGGAAACAACTGTGCATTCCCTGTACGCTTACAAAGTTTCCCTGATAACTAGTGGGAATGCCCTGTTCGTTGAAAAAATTTCCCTGTTAAGATTTTTAGGGAATTTGTCCTGTAAGCCCCTGATAAATAGGGGTGAATTGAACGGGAAATTGAACGTAATGCATTGGAAACACAGAAATTCCCTGTATTTTCCCGTATATCAGGGAATTTGACACCCGAGACTGGTTCGCTCCAGACTGCAAGCGTCACCAGTTGTTTCAGGTCCGTTCCGGACACATGGGATCTGGCGTCGGCGGTTTGGCCTATTCGGGCGTGGGCAGCTGCAGATCCGGCGTTTTCTCTATTCCATCACCTGGGTGGTGAAGCTCTCATATCCGCTGCTCTTGGAATCGTATGTTGCTTTCGTTATCCACCCGGTTTCCCGCTCCACCCAGTACTTGTAGGGGTTTGAGGATTTGTACTGCTGGACGGTATCAAAATCGGCTTCAACTGTGTCATGCAGGACACCGTCTAACATCTCCTCACCACATGCGGCATTTTTTATTGTTTTTGCATTTGCTTCCTGGTTCTTGATGTTGTCGAGCCGGTTCTGTTGGCTGTCCATCTCCCTGACTTTCTTCCAGGATTTTCCCTTGTCGGCAGACGTGTACATATTGTTGTTGTAGGCCAGTGTAATGGGCTGGTTTGCCGGATCGGTCATCACCGTCATCCAGTGCCCTGTCGTTTTGAAAAAGAAGTCGTTCTTTGAAACCTTGCCGCCCTTGGGCTGTGACGTGATGCGGGAAGTCGCCGGAAGCGGACCGTTGCCATGGATCAGCAGTTGAGCGAATTTCTCCTCGCAAGATTCCGCAAGGCCGGGTTGGGTGGAGGCTAGAAATATGATAGCAGCAGCGAAAGTCAGTCTCATGATAAATGCCCTTGGTTTTTGCACTTGGTCCTATCGAATATCGCTTTCAAAGCGTTAGAGCAACTTTATGGATTTTGCCGAAACAGCACATGCACCGCCAGTGCAGAGACAAGGCTGAGCCCGGCAGCGACGGCAAGGGCGATCATATAACCACCTGTTGCATCAAACAGCGCGCCTGCCAGCCAGGGGCCTGCCAGTCCTGCAGTGCCCCAGGCTGTAAATATCCGGCCGTAAATACGCGCGCTGTTGGCCATGCCGTAGCGTTTGGCAATGATCGCCGGGTAGATGGAGATGATGGCACCATAGCAAAACCCGACACAGGCGAGACCTGCCAGGACCGGCAGGCCGGGAGCACTGACGGCCAGCACTGCAAGGACGCCGGACAAGACTAT
>CAMYLC010000206.1 GCA_947259195.1 Thermoanaerobaculia bacterium
CAGATATGCAAGGCGCTGCAACCGACTCTTGACCGTCGGTCTTGAGCGCAAGGCAGCCTGCATACTCTGGCTAAGGGACGAGAAGCTATAATGGCTGGACCCCAACCAGCCCAGATCTTCGAGGCCTTCCTTTAGCTCAATGCGTTCACAAAACCGGCTGACCAGAACGTTGCTGAGACGTTCATCCCGGATTTCTTCTAGCAGGATTGGCAGTTTCGCCCTTTCCAACTCCCGTTCAACCGGCGCGCCCAATTCTTGCAGCGCCTCGATAAACGGGATTATGTAGGCCGCCCGGACGGTTGATATCTGCTCCATTGCAAATCCATTTCAGGTTTTTGATGCCATGCCTTATTGATCTGCGTCGATGCATCTACCCACAAAATAGTACAAACTTAAACAAATTTTGTCATTCCACGCCAGATGCCCGAAAGTTCACATTGGCGCAATGGCACCAACAAATTCCCGCTGTCTACTTTAATTTTCAATCAATGATCTATGTGCTAACTGAATCGAGGATCAGTTGATCCAGTGCAAGCGGAACATCGAAATCAGAATGATTGAATTGGCCATTCAAGGCGAATGTCCGCGGAGACAACTTTGCCTGGAAGAGGTCGCACAGGCGCTTGGCATCAGTCCACGGTCACTTCAGCGTTATCTAAGCCAACAAGGGACTTCTTTCTCGCATATCCTTCAGCGTATTCGTCGCGACTCCGCGCTCAAGTTACTTGAGCAGGACAACTTTAGTGTATCAGAAATCGCGCAGATGCTTGGATACAATGATCCCAGTAACTTCTGTCGCGCGTTTCAGAGGTGGACGGGTCAATCCCCCGCACGATGGCGGCAAGTCAAAAATCAGGTAACTCACTGACGCCGTGGCATAGGTCATACGTATGATCTGCGCCCAAATTTCCCATGCTCAGAAAAATCTGCCGCGGGATGTTGCTTCTATGTCTGGTGGGTTCAGAGATCTTTGCAAACCAATCCGCTGGCAAAAACGGTCGGTCCAGCCCATTGCAGATTTCTCTCAGGGGCTTCTTCCATGGGCGTTTCTGAGCAGGAACCGACCCTGATTGGGCAGGCCGAAGCCACAATTGACCCTAGGTTGACCCCGAAAAAGCCGGTTACAAGGGGGGCGATGGGCACGGCAGCCAGCCAAAAGTGTGGCGTGAAATGCCCGGAAGAGGCGAGCGTGGCAGACAGCCATGTTCTGCCGCTCAGTGATTAACTAGTGTGGTCGGCGAACTCGAGCAGGCTTACGTGTTGGAAGTGCCAGAATTCAGACGAATTGAGCTTGTTTCGTCTGGCATCAATGAGCCTGTATTGTCGGCTTACGCCTGGTCGGCCTTGAGCCACTCCATTGCTGTTTCATATTGCTGTGGTGAAAATAAACGAACACCGGTGTTTGAATTGCGGATTAGTTCTGCGAATTCCAACATATCTTTGCGGATGCCGTCATGAAAAACCAAGGCGACCTTGTCGAACAACGAACCGCTCATCTGCCTCGCCATGAAAGCAAGGGCCCCTGCATTTTTTGAGGCCATTCCTTGAGAATTACTGGCGTCAAACAGGGCCAGGCGTATCTTTTGTGATTGAACTTCCTCAAAGAACGCCGGTGCCGTGGTCTGGTAATCGTCCACCGTTGTCTTGCCTGTCGCGGTCACCACAATGATACCATCCTCATTCGGTATTTCATAAGAAAACATGTCTGCGTTCCATTCAGGTTGCAAGCGGTCAAAATCCCCTTAACCAATTCTATCATGATTGATGTTGAGTGTCGTATCCGAATCTACGATTGGGACACTGTCGTTTGGCGAAAACTGTCTTTCGCACGCTCCACGCATTTTGATCCTTGTGCGTGTTCGCCAAACTTGGCGATTGTCTGGTCCTCAGCACTAACATCTTCGTCGATGGGAGCAATATGAAGAGGGTAATCAACATCTCCCATCAAACAATATCCCTTGCACTTATTGTTGGCGCGTCATGACCAGACGGCTGTGTGTGTTGTCTATAAACACAAGGCGCGCATTACGGGATTCTGAGGAAAAGCATGGAACGATTGTTTGATGATAGGGGTACAAGAGTTAGCAATAGATTTGTTGTCGGTATGGTGTGCGCGGTGATGTTGGTAACCGGGACATTGAACAGCACTGTGGCAAAGGCTCAATCTGCGACAGTTTGCGATTCCTATGCCCGAAACTATTCACAGAATGCCAGCAGGCAGGGGCAGGTTCTGGGTATAGGAGCAATCGGCTCGCTGGTAGGCGCTGGAATTGGAGCTGCTTTCGGTGGACCCGCAATAGGGGCTGCTATCGGTGGTGGACTTGGTCTGATAGGCGGCGGTTCACAGCGCAAAAAGACGGCAAATAGAATGTACAATGCAGCTTACCAGGATAGGTCAATTGTTGTAGCTATTATAACTCTGGTTTCAGGGGTCACGTCCACACTGCCAGTAATGGCGCAAGACACGGGTGTTCGAAAAGTTGAACAGTATAGCTGCAAAGATGTGATGCGTGAAAATGGCTCCGCCCGTGATACAGCGGTTGCCTTTTTGCATGGCTTTTTGCTTGGTAAGTCAGGAACTGAAGAGTTTAACTTGGAAACTCTCACTAAACAGACAGATGCTTTCATTGACCTTTGCCTTGATAACCCTGCTGCAAAGGCAGTGGATACCATGATGAAGGTAAAGAGCTAGGGGTCGACCTATAAATCCACGAAAAGCGCCAGATGGCTGCTTTGAGCACAATGCGGACCTCCTTTGAGGCCGCTTGGGGTGTTCAATTTTAATGTAGTGCTGGAGATTGGCCGTGGTCCAGCGAAAGGGATGAGAATGAAGAGCTCAATTAGATCAATGTTGCTGGCGCTCGTCGCCAGTATGCTTTTCGCACCCGTTGTTATGGCCACCGACCTTGAACATTATACTCCGGACACCGGTGTTCATGGATCATTGACGTTGTATGGTTGGTATGTGTTTCCCGGAGGGGACATTACCATCGGCGACCAGACAATTGATATCGGCGGTGGTGATGGCAGCATTTTCGACATTCTTGACGGTTTCTTCATGGCTAACGGGGAACTACGCTATGGGGATTTCGGAGTATACGGCGATGTAGTGTACGCAGGTCTGAGTGACGACAATACCAATAGTGGTTGGGAACTTGACGCGCTGATGGTGACCGGTTTGCTGACCTATGACGTAATGAGATCATCGTCAGGTTTTGTTCAAGTTGGGGTTGGTGCGCGTTATTGGGAAGTTGATGCCGGTTTCTACATTGGTCCAATTGAGAGGGATAGAAATCCCGATTGGGTTGATTTTGTTGGCGGCTTCCGGGGCCAACAATATCTGTCTGATGCTCTTTATATTGAGGGAACAGCGCTTGTCGGCTTTGGTGGCTCGGACTTTATGTGGGATGTGTATGGTGGCCTCGGCTACAATTTCACCCCCAACTTCTCAGGAAGTGTTGGCTATCGTGGCATGGGCGTGAATTATGAGGCTGGGTCAACTGACCTGGATTTGACCCTCCACGGTCCATTTGCAGGGCTAACCTTGCGTTTCTAGCTCCAAAGCTGTTGAAGGCGTAGGTCGGAAAGGGTGACACGGATATTGAGATCAGGGCCACCATGATTCCTGCAGTCAGTGATAAGTTGTCCTTCCCCCCTATAACTGGGCCGGTTATTTTGATTTTCTCTATTGAGATTGACCTGCTCGCAGAAAACCACCGCTTCAGAAACACTGAGCCATTCACCAAAGCCGTTCGCACTGGTTTGCACCGGTTTGGACGGATGTGAGCCCGACCCTAATTCATAACCCATGCCAACATTTTAGCATGGATGTACTATTTGGTAAGCGACCTTGGGGATGCCGGTTGAAACATTCTACAAACTAGTCAGTTGTAATCGAAAGGATGGCACTTTCGGTCACCAGATATTCTGCCGAGACCCGAACGGCGGCTCACTGGTGTTCAGCCCGACTACAGGTCAGGGTGGCGTGAGCAGGATATTCGGATTGATGGACAACAACCCAAAGCGGCGAGACACTCCTTTGGTCAGCCCCTTTGCTTGCCAGAAATACTGACTGATCTAGTAGCTATGAATTTGTAGCCGACACAGCTTAATGTAGCCAAGCCAATCTGCCTGCTATCTGCTCCAGACAGTATCGCCAGCCTCAAAACCTAACGTCTACACGCATGGTTGCGGACGGAACTCGCTTCTCAGGTGGTCAGGTACCAGACAGGCAGGTTCGGTCCGAAATTGCGCTGTGGGAGGTCTCTGGGTAGGTATTAATGGCGAAGGCCGCCAAGGAGGGGTAACCCGGCGGCCTTCTTCAAGATCGTTTGCAAGGGAAACTCACAAGAGGGACCTTGTTAATGTTGCAAATAGATCAGAATTTGCGCAGCTTTGCATTGATTTGCCTCACCGGCTCGCTTGAGAGGATGTGGTATAATTACAGGTTTAATCGCCGGTGGCGGCGCGCCCTCAAAACCTCACGTCTACACGCATGGTTTTGAGCGGGAATCGCACGTTATGCTGGCCCATGAGCCAGTGTGGCAAAAATACAACACTTTAGATTTTTCTGACTTGTTGGTGTTTGGTTAGCTTGTTCGCGAACCGAGATTGCGGTACGAAGTGGACATTGAGTTTATAATTTGGGGTTTATCATGAAGAAATTGCTCGTTTCCGCCTTTGCATTGGCTGCGTTTACTGGTCCCGCAATGGCTGCTGATCTGTATACCCCTGCACCAGCTATGTATGACTGGAACGGTGCCTACCTTGGTGGCCATGTCGGCTACCTCTGGGGTGATGCAAGCATTACCGAGGATGGCCTCGGCGCTGGTGGCGGTGACTTTGACGGTGTCGTCGGCGGTATCGTTGGTGGCTGGAATTTCCAGAGCGGCAACTGGGTCTTTGGCATTGAAGGTGACTTCGGCTGGACTGGGGCCGATGGCGTTGGCATGACTACGGAAGATGATTTACAAGAAATCTACACCTACGACATGGACTGGAATGCCCATGTACGGGGCCGCGCTGGTATCACGCTGGGTGAAGATGGCCGCACCCTTTTATTTGTGGCTGGCGGTCTCGCAATTGCAGATTTCAAAGTTGGTGAACAGGGTGTCCAAGGGTGGACCGACGGAGGTACTTTTACTGGTTGGTCTATCGGTGGCGGCGTGAATCATGCCTTTAGCAACAATTTCATTGCCGGTCTCGAAGTGCTGTACGATGATTATGGTAGCAAGACCTATGAATGGGGCGAGATTGAACCTGAGACATACAAGGTCGATCTGGATGCGGTCACGGTTCGAGGAACAGTCACCTACCATTTCGCGTACTGACACTGTCAGAGACAGCGAGTATCAATGAGAGGGTCGCATCTGCGGCCCTCTTTTTTTGTTTGCTGCGGTATGGTTTTGTAGCGGTAAATATCCATAAAGTCATTTGACCATTTCGGCTGTTCCGGGCGGTTTTTTGAGGCATAACCCGATATGAGATTTGTAACTCCCGAGGCTGCCAGACGTCTTGCTGCTGAGTGCGCCAACGCTTTAAGCCAGTCTCTGCAGCCCGACGGACGTTTCATCTATCGCTATATTCTTGGCCAGCCCAAAACCAATGAGGGGTATTACAGTTCTACCCGGCACATCGGGGCGGTGTGGTATCTACTTGAAGCAGACCTGAAACTCGGTCCCATAGATGGTGTCCAGTCGGCAGCTTTAGCAACTGCAGACCACATGATAGAGCATTTTCTCGTGCCATATGCGGGCGATGAAATGCTGACTGTGTTGGATGAGGGTTTCGCGCGCTTGGGTGCAACGGGTCTGGCACTCACCACACTGTGCCGGTTGTGGGACGTGACATCAGATGAACGCTACCTATCATTGGCGAAGCGTGCTGCAGCCTTCATTGTTGCCCAGCAACAGGATACCGGCGATTTCACCCAAGTGAGAGCCTATCCGATTGGTGTCGTTCACCCGGCCCGGGATGCCTTCTCGGCAGGTCAGGCCATATTGGGATTGATGTACTTATATGAACGCACGAGTGATGACCGTCTGCTGGATACGGCCCAAAAGGCAGTCAAGTTTCTCGACACTGCCAATTATGGCGTGCGTACGTTCAGCCACTGGATGCTTTATGCATTGGACGAGCTGCACGCAGTTTCCTCGGACCCGTCGATAGCTAGCTACGCACAGCGCATTGCATCACGGATGTTAGACGACATCAGTTATCGAAAGCTGGGCCTCAGCACACCGATAGCCTGTCGTGCAGAGGGCTTATTGGCGTTCGACCGGCTACTAGACAAAGCAGGTATCGAACCTGACACTCCTGCACGGAAAACCGTCATGCGCCATGTTCGCCAGAACCTGAGCGCCATCATGAAGTTCAAGGCTAATGCCGGTGAGTTTGTGGAAGGTTCCAACAAGCCAGAGGTTCGCATTGACTTCATCTTCCACCCGGGGCGCGCATTCCTTGCCTATGCCATGCAGGCGGGAAGCGAATCTATTTCGTAGTCGGCGGTGACCCGATTAATCTGGCGTCATCGAACCGTTCACTTCACAAGCCCCACACGACTCTGCCAACCATCTGCGCCCACTGCTGTCGCCAAGCCGAAAACCTCACGTCTACACGCATGGTTTCGGACGGAACGCGCTTCATAGGTGGTCAGGTATACGCGCAGTTTCTGAACGGTGTCGGCCCCCGGGTAGGTGGGTACCAGAGAGGTTGCTTCCTGCTCAATACATCACGTGTAGCCATGTAGTTTTCAACGGCATGGGCTATTTCAGTGCTGAGCCTAATCATAGTGAATATTATGCCCATACTTGCAGAAAACGCCGTCCTGTTGGGCGGGGTCTATGACTGCGATTAGGCATGAGGCTCCTTACCAGCGGTCCCGGAAAGACTTTTGTGTTCATCGTTTGTTCAAGAGTTGTTATACTGCCTCAGAACAGGCTGTAACAGGACGAGAGCAATGAGCGCGGGGCAGTTTCAGAAAGGTGTGAGCGGCAATCCCGGGGGAAGACCTCAAGTAGCACCTGAAGTGCGTGATCTAGCGAAATCCA
>CAMYLC010000207.1 GCA_947259195.1 Thermoanaerobaculia bacterium
GCCGGCTGACTGTCGTGTAGTCGGGGATCGGCAGGTCGACTCCCATCAGGTTGACCACGGACTCGAGGAAACCCTGGCTTGCTCGCAGGCTGAGGTGAAACACCGCCCGGACCACCAGAACGCATTCAATGGCCGTATCGGAATAGGTCCGCCGGCGTCCTCCGAGAGGCCCCGGGGCAGCGCTGTCACGCCAGGCCTGGACTGCCTCCTCGTCGACCCAGAACGTGATACTGCCGCGCCGGACCAGCGCCCTGTTGTACGCAGGCCAGTTGCGAACCCTGTACTTGAAAATGAAGTCGGATTTACGCATGCCCGGAGTCTACGGGGCGCGCCGGGAGGTTGTGCAACAACGCCGGCCCAGGCGAACAGCGTAAGGTCGGCGAGCAGGCGAAGTGTGATTCTGGCGCCGTGCATGGCGACCGTCCGCATGCCAGCCGGCCATCCCCGAGGCCACCTCGCGTCGAAGGGCCACGTTGCATCTCCCATCGGGAGCGAATTTCTGCGGAGCGCAGGACCTCTGGCAACCCTCTGATTCGCCTCGCGGATGAGATTCCAGGGGCCACACCATCGCAGTCGCCGGGCGCCGGGGGACATGACACCGGATGCCGGCGCCGCATCGAAGACGATCTCGTCGCGTCGGCTCTCCCGCCATCCCTGGTAGGATTCTTCGCTTCCCGGTCCGGACACACCACGACCGCATTCACGAGGAGACCTCCCGATGGCACAAGTAACTCTCAAGGGCAACCCCGTCACCACCAGCGGTGATCTGCCGGCGATCGGCAGCCAGGCCCCGGACTTCCGTCTCGTTGGCGCGGACCTCGGCGACCTGACGCTCGCCACCTACGCGGGCAAGCGCAAGATCCTGAACATCGTCCCGAGTCTTGATACACCGACGTGTCAGGCGTCGACGCGCGCATTCAACGAGCGGGCCAGTGCCCTGGACAACACCGTCGTGCTCGTGGTCTCCGCGGATCTGCCCTTCGCCCAGGGCCGATTCTGCGCCGGCGAAGGCCTGTCCGACGTGGTGACGGCGGCGATGATGCGTGGGCGCGACTTCGCCAAGAGCTACGGCGTGCTGATCACCGACGGGCCACTGGAGGGAGTCACGTCCCGCGCCGTGGTGGTGCTCGACGAGAACGACAAGGTCGTGCACACGCAGCTCGTGGGCGAGATCGCGGACGAGCCCGACTACGACGCCGCCATCGCCGCGCTCGGCTGAGAGCGGGCCGGCCTCGACGCGCTGAGTGTGCGCGGTCGCCGTCACCGGCGTCCGCCGCACACGAACTGCCAGCGCAGCCGCCAATGGGAGCACCGTCACGTCCGCGAGGGACGCGTCGGCCGGCCCCGCCGGTAGGCGCGGTGTTCCATATTTCGAGTTGCACGCAAGGGAGTCCGGCACCTGCGTCCAGCAGGCGGATCAACCCACTGAGATACGTTCGGACCTCGGCATCCCAAGCGCCGTCATTCGGTTGAGCACCTGGCTCTTCACCAATGCCTCAACCTGCTGGCGCCCGAACTCTCGCGACGCGAGCCTCTCGCCCACCAGAGCCTTGAACCTCGACACGGCGTTCTCGACAAGACTCTGTCGCGTCGCCCCACTCGACGTTCGCCAGGAATACCGGCCCTCGTCCTTGATGCGGCGCACAACAGCGTCGCGTTCGGCCCGGAATGCAGGCGGATCCTTGGCGCTACTGAACCTCGCGTTACGTCGCGGCGGAATCGTCGGGACTGCGCCTCGGGCCAGGATCGCCTCGTAGCAGGTGCCGCTGTCGTACGCCTTGTCCGCGGACACCTGGCCGACCTCGCCTTCGACTCGTTCGAGCATGGCCGGAAGATGCGGGCTGTCGTGGACATCGCTGGTTGTGAGATCCATGGCGACGATGTCCTTGGAAGCCTCATCGACGCACAGGTGCAGCTTTCTCCAGGTCCGACGCCGTGATTTTTCCATACCATGCTTGCGCACGTACCACTCGCCGGCGCCGAACACCTTGAGCCCAGTGGTGTCGATCACCACATGTCGTGGCTGTCGTGCTGTTGCCGCCTGGAGTCGCGGTTCGAGGCTGGCCTGACGACGACACACCGTCGAATATGCTGGCACCGGGAGGTCCACTTCCATCAGCCGGACAACGGACTCGAGGAAGCCTTGTGTCGCACGCAGGCTGAGGTGGAAGACCATTCTGACGACCAGGGTGCACTCGATCGCAGTGCCGGAGTAGATCCGAGGACGACCACGGCCCTGCAGGCTGCTTCGCCGACGCCAGGCAGACACCGCCTGCTCGTCGACCCAAAAAGTGAGGCTCCCTCGAGCGATCAGCGCCTTGTTGTACTCGGGCCAGTTTTGGACTCGGTACTTGAAGATGAAATCGGATCTGCGCATCTGAGGAATTTACCTCCTACGCAGGTGGTCGCGGCCGATTTATGCAACAACGCCCCTTAGACTCCCAGCGTACCTTGCCGTCGTCGTGGATGGTGGGGATGTGTCCGTTCGGGTGGAGCGCGCAGTATTCCTGCGTGTCCAGGCCTCCGAAGCCGCCACCGCGATGGGCATCAAGAAGGATTGGCCCTTCGAGCCTGACGAATGGATGCGGCGGTTCCTCGCAGAGGCGCCGCCATCGGCAACGCGACGGTCCGGGCTAGCTTCCCCGCGCCGGACACGGCAGCGGTGGCGTAACTGCCTTTCCGGCAGCGTCGAAGCGTGCCTCCAGCGGTGCATGCGCGTCGCGCTCGAGTCGGACGCGCGAGCCCGATATCTCCGCGGTCGTGACGCGGCTCTGGCCCAGCGCCCCACCGACCACGGTGTCGTCGACGTCGATGGTGAATCCGGCCCTGGCGCCCGCGGCAAGGTGCGCGATCTGCACCGTGAGGGACTTCTGGCCGTCCTGCACGCTGCCGCCGGCAACATCGCCTGACAGCAAGCGCAGGGCGCCCTCGGCCACCGCGAACGGCTGGAACACCTGCACTCCGGCTCCCGAATCCGTGGTGTCGAAGTACAGCCCGCCCGCGCTCGGCGCGAGGTCGATCACGACGGTCAGGTCCTCGACCGTGCAGTCCCCCGTGTTCGCGATGACGAAGCGATCCTTCGGCGCATCCTCGACGAAGGTCACCTCGATGGCAGCGTGTGCGGTCGACACGAGCGCGATGAGCAGAATGGAAACGGAGAGAGTGTGCGCGTCTTTCATGCGGGTAAACCTTGCGGCGTTCGTCATTAGATATGACACCTGCAGAGCGCGCCAACGTCGGTAGGCGGGAGCGCGACACGCACCCGCCGCCCGTACGGGACGGCTTCGTGCAGTCCGAGTTCGAGTACTATATTCGATGTCGCCGTCTCGAGCATGGATTCGTGCGCGTGGTCTGCACCGGATTTGCGGGGACGGTGTATGTATTCCTGAAATGGCGTCTAACGTCGGAATAGGTATACCGTACCCGGAAATCGTAGGTATACCGTCCCCGGAAATCGATCGCCCACCGCGAGCGGTTCTACTTCGAGGAGCCGATCGAGCTAATCGGAAGCAGATGTCGACGTTCCAATGTTGGTACGCATGAACTGCGCGTGTATTACGGCGAGAGTAGATACACGTTATCGAGCAGGGCTA
>CAMYLC010000208.1 GCA_947259195.1 Thermoanaerobaculia bacterium
GTGTCATGAGTCTGCTCCTGTGTTGAATCGAGGCGACATGCCTCACCCCTCAACATAGGAAACAGACCGTTACTGTGTCTGCACTGCCACACTCAAATCCCGCCACCCCCTACCGCGCGAAGAGCGGTTTAGTCCATTGACTCAAAGCCGTCATTCACCGCAAAAGCACTGATAAGCACCGCAGCAGCCGACTGACTCCATTACTAGAAGGCGAAACAGAGCATCTTCTGCTGCTCGATCCGCTCGCCCAACCCGAGCCCAACTTCCAATTCAACCAAAGGCTGAGCTGGAGATCCAACACCAGTGACCCATATATCGAGGAGCCGCCATCCATAACCAGGGCGAAGGGTCGATCCTGCCCCACGCGCGCCCTGAACAATATTGGGTTCGCATGTCCTCAAAGTGTTCCATTCGGCTCTCTCTGCTCCGATGACCCGGGCAAGTGCTGTCCGATTTTCCGGTACTTGATGGTAAAGACCGAGGTGGTATGATCGGCCAGCATCGGTTGAATTTCTTATCCATTTTCGAATAAGGGACGAGCAACACGATCTGGCCAACGGAGGATCGAGATGAGGTTTTCCAACCTGGTGGACAGCAAGAATATCGTACTGGGGCTGAAGGCGAGCAATCTGCAAGAAGCCACTCGCGAGATCCTCGATAAAGCTGAGGCCTTCTCGCCCGGTCTGCCGGTGGACGAGGTCCACGAGGCAGTGATGAAGCGCGAGGCGCTCTCCAGCACCGCCCTGGGAGTCGGCGTGGCGCTCCCCCACGCCCGTATCCCCGATCTCGAGGATTTCGCCGTCCTGGTCGGGATTCCCGAGAACGACCTCACGGACAAGGGCATCGACGGACGACCGGTCGGGGTAGTGTTCCTGTTGCTGACCAACGATCGCCGCAACACGATGCTGCTGCAGGCCCTGGCGGCTCTCAGCCGACTGATGCAGCAGGACCAGTTCGTAGACCGGCTGCGCGCGGCCGGCACTGCCGAGGCAGTTTGGTACGAGATCGACGGCAGCAATGTCGAGGTCCGCAAGAAGCTCGAGGCCCGCGATCTGATGAAGAGCGCCTGCGTCCACGCCAGCGCCGACATGACCCTGCACCAGCTCCTTGACCTGATGTTCGAGAAAGGGGTCGGTGACGCCGTCGTAGTCGACTCCGAGTACCACATCCTGGGGACCGTCACCTCGCGCGAGATCATCGGGGCAGGCTTCCCCAACTACATGTCGTTGATGGAGAACGTGGGGTTCTTGAAAGAATACGAATCGTTCGAGGAGTTCTTCAAGAAGGAGAGCAAAATCGTAGTCGCCGAGTTCATGAACACGGAAGCCCTCTTCGTCGAGGCCAGCGATCCCTTAATCCAGGTAGTCTTCCGGATGATCCAAAAGAAGGAACGAATCGCCTTTGTTCAGGAGGACAAGGTGTTCGTCGGGGTCATCGACCGCAACGACATCATTCCTCGCATCCTGCGGGCGTAGCCGGCGTCTAGTGGGTCCAGGCGCGGGTTCGGCAACGGGAAGCTTTGCTGGTTTGTCCGTTAGGGCTATCTCGACAAGGATGACGCGAAGGACATAGCCCAGTGGAGCAACGGCGGCGGCTTCTCGGTTGATGCCTCGGTCCAGGTCGAGGCCATCGACGCGCACCGATTGATGCACCACTACCCAAACCGCAACAGAATGGCTGCACCGAGTTGGAGTGCCTTTCAGAAACCTGCGCCGACTGACTCCTCAGAGTCGCACTATTGCCAAACGCCCGATTTTTCAAGTGTCCGCTTTCCGTATCAAGCGGACATTGCCTGCTGGCGTCTTGAAGGTCCGCTCCTGGCCGGTTGTACTCATTCAGGAACCCCGCATCAGCGGGGTTTTCTGATTCTGGGAATGACCGGTTCACGCCCTGCCCCGCTCTTCGCCAGGAGGCGTGGCTGCCTGGTTTTCCACGCTAATGTTGTTCAGAAACACTTCTTGTAATAATCCCTCAACAGCGTCATTTGCAGGGTTGTCACGTATTGACTTTTTGTCGAATGGTCTCCTGCTCAACAAGTGTTATTCACAGCGGTCATGCAATGTTAAAAGCAATGTCTGCATGATACAACGTTGACTTGACATCTAGCCTACAAAGAGTCTGCAACTTATTGCAAATAAGATGGATAATACTATCGTCTAAAAAATAGCCGATTTAATAAAATCTCCATAATTAAAGGTAGCACGTTCTTTAATACGGCTTCATTCACAACCTTATCCACAGCATTTGTGGAAAACTTTTATGCTTTGGCATAGGGGTATTAATCTGTTTTATCGATTGCGCGGGTTTGTCACATAGAGCATGGCTCATTCTGCATGGGCTTGCTGAACGTGACGGGGTCACGCTTTCAGAATTGATCGAAAAACGGCTAGAAAAGGCGTGGTTTGACTGGTATCGGGACACTATTAGGGCCGCCGTCTGCACCTGTCTCATTGCAGGTGCAGGCGACAACCCATCAGCGCACTCGGAACGTCTGGTGGCAGCCGCTGCAGGCAGAGGTCACTTTGTGTAGCGCCGACATGACCTTCTTATAGCTATCCTTATCCTCTTCCACCGAGGCGTTCTGAGCCACAATCACAAAGTTACTGGCAGACCGGTACATTTCGTCCGCCATCTTTTGCATCGGAACGGCCCAGTGGTCCGCAACCTCCTGATCACCGTGGCGCACCAGGGAACTCCAGCCCAGGCGGGATTCCGCAATGTCTTCTGCCTTTTGATATTCACCGGCCAAGACCGCACCGACGATTTCGTCCAGGGCCACAATGTGATCCCGCATGTTGATCATCATCTTCTTCTCGATTTCATTGGGCAGCTTGATCAGTTGTCTTGAATCTGCCACTTCGCCCGCGTTGGCGGGAAAGGAGCCAGCGACGGAAATACAGGCTGCCACAGCAATCATTTTCAGGGAACGCATGGGTTTCTCCTCATTTGGTTCGTTAAAAAGCTCATACGATCACGAACTGACCCATTGTACAATGCGATGGCCTGTGATCGGCATGAAATGGCCGGTTATCCCCGTTGCCGACTGCAATAACCACGGCGGCTCACGAGGGCGTCGAACGGCAGATAACTGGCCGGTTCCTGCCATCCTGGTTAGGGCCGCCCGAGATCACCCAGCGCCTGGCGAACGACCGGAATGCTTCCCATAAATTGCCGTTACCGATATTCTTGGCGAGGGCTGGAAAGACAATTTCCTGTCATTCAGTCTTTTCTAAGCTCCGTTTGTAAATCCCATTAGGCTATGTGAAAAGAAATCTGCTGATTCTCATGAAAGCCATTGTATACAAAAAATATGGGGCACCCGACGTATTTCGAATTAAAGAGATAGAAAAACCAATACCTAAGGATGATGAGGTCCTCATAAAAATCCATGCAGTTGAAGCAACCAAGGCTGACTGTGAATTACGGAGTTTTAATTTCGCGGTGAAATGGTTTTGGCTACCCTTGCGAGTTGCGATGGGGGTTACAAAGCCAAAGAAGCAAGTATTGGGAGGGTATTTTGCCGGGGTAGTGGAAACTGTTGGCAGAGACGTATCGAAGTTCAAGCAAGGGGATAAAGTTTTCGGGACTACCCGGCTGCTGTTTGGCGCATATGGCGAATATGTGTGCTTACCGGCCAATTACACGATTGTCCCGAAGCCGCATAATATGAGTTTTGAAGAGGCGGCAGCGGCACCGCTGGGCGGGCTGAATGCACTTCACTTCCTGCGATAAGCGAATATCCGAAATGGGGAAAAGGTTTTGATTAACGGTGCAGGCGGTAGCATTGGCACCTTTGGGGTACAGATTGCCAAAGTAATGGGGGCTGAGGTGACAGCGGTGGACAGCACCATCAAGGAGGAAATGCTGCGCCGGATTGGGGCCGATCATTTCATCGATTATACCAAAGAGGACTTCACAAAAAGCGGGCAAACTTACGACGTGATTTTCAACATGGTTGCCCGAAGCTCCTATTCTAAATGTGTTAACTCACTCAATACCAAAGGGCGATATCTGATAGGAAATCCTCTCATATCCGACATGCTAAGATCCGTTTTTACTTCTATGTTTATGGATAAGACTGCGATTTTTGTCTTTGCCGGCGAAAAGGAGGAAGAATTACTCGCACTTAAGAATATGATCGACGCAGGTAAAATAAAATCGATCGTCGATAAAATCTATTCACCTGAACAGGCTGCCGAAGCGCATCGTAGAGTTG
>CAMYLC010000209.1 GCA_947259195.1 Thermoanaerobaculia bacterium
CGCACCGTTTCGTCACCTGGTGGCGGCGCACCCACTACGAGAACTCGATGATCGATGCATTGTGTGATCGTGGGCACACCCCCTATCGCCAGATCGGCCATCGGGCCGTGGCTCACGTGATGGAACGGTGCGGCATTCGTTACACGCAGGCAGAGGTTGTCGGGCTGGTGGCCGCCATCGAGCGGCTGAAACCGTTTCCGGACGTCCTCGACGCGCTCGACAGGCTGCGTGACTCAGGCTACCGCCTGGCCATCCTGTCCAACGGTGACCGGGACATGCTGGAGGCTGCGAAGCCCCATATCGGCTTCGACTTCGACGCCGTCATCTCGGTGCAGGAGGCCGGCTACTTCAAGCCCCACTGGAAGACCTACGCCACCGCCGCGCAGATCCTCGGTGAAGACCGGTCCAGCATCATGATGGTGGCCAACCACGCCTTCGATTGCATCGGCGGTAAGGCCTACGGTATGCGAAGCGCCTTCATCGACCGCCGCAGGCGGCCCTATGGCGACACACCACACCAACCGGATGTCGTCGTCGAGAATTTCACCGCTCTGGCGAAAATGCTGGCCAGGTGATGCTGCGCAGAGCGTGAGGTTGCGGAGCGTTCATCCGCGCCGGCGCAGCGCAAAGGCGCGTCGTGGAGGCGTGGTCAGGGGTTGGTCGAGGCGGTGCCGCCCTTTTTCTTGCCCTCTTTCTTCGCTGGCGTCTTTTCGGACTTGGATTCCGACTTGGATTCGGTCTTCGACTCCGTCTTGGAATCCGGGGCGGATGCGCTCTTCGCATCCGATTTGTCGTCGTCTTTGGCCTTCTTCTTGTCGTTGTCACGAAAATCCGTGACGTACCAGCCACTCCCCTTCAGGTGGAAGGCAGCCGCGGAGACCAGCTTGCGCAGACGCGACTTGCCGCAGGCTGGGCACTTGCGCTTCGGGGCGTCGCTGAACTTCTGGATGAACTCGTGGCGCTCGCTGCACCCGTTGCATTCATACTCATAGATGGGCATGGGGGAAATCCGAAAAAAGTCGAGCGCCGGAGAATGCGGGCATGCGACCCGGCTTTCAAGGCCGTTTGCCCGCTCAGGACGTGGCGCCGCGGTCAAGGTGCGACGCACGGAGCAACGTACAGGGCGCGTGGGCTCGTGGAACTGCTGATCCTGCTCAAGTCGCTGCATGTGGCCCTCGCCCTGGTCTCCGGGGCCGGTTTCGCCCTGCGCGGCGCGTGGATGCTCCGCGATTCGCGGCTGCTCGAGGCACGCTGGGTGCGCACGGCGCCGCACGTGGTGGATACGCTGCTGCTCGCGAGTGGGATCATCCTGGCGTTCGGGTTCGGCCTCTCGCCGCTGTCGCAACCCTGGCTGGCGGCGAAGCTGGTACTGCTGGTGCTATACATCGGTGCTGGCACGCTGGCGCTGCGCCGGGGGCGGAATCGTCGGATCCGAGCGTTCGCCCTGGCCGTGGCGCTGGTTCTCTACACGCTCATCGTGCTGAGCGCGCTCACCCATCGTGCGCTGGGCGTCTTCTGAGCCGGGGGTCTGGCACACGGGCCCCGACATGCCCCGGGGGTATGGGGAGGTCGCACCGGGTCGACGGCAAAGCTATCGTCCAACATCTGCGCTGAGGCGCCCATCAGCCCGGCTACCCTGGGGAGCCTCGATGGTCGCTGGCGTCGCAGACGTGCACTATCAGCGTTAGTCTTTGACCGTAGCGCCGCGAGCGCGCCCAATGGGGGAGTATGTCCATGCGAGTCCTCGTCCTGCTGATCGCCGCCCTGGTGCTCAACCCCGCCAACGGTGCCGAGCCCGCCACACCGTCGAAGCAAGGTGCCTTCCTGTACATCGCCGCGCCGGCCGACGGCGCAACGGTGAGCAGTCCCGTGACCGTCGTGTTCGGACTGCGAGGCATGGGCGTTGCACCGGCGGGCATCGACCGGCCCGGCACGGGTCACCATCATCTGCTGGTGGACCTGGAGCAGCTGCCGCCCCTGGACCAGCCGCTGCCCTCGGACGCGAGTCACCGCCACTTCGGAGGTGGGCAGACCGAGACGTCGCTAGAGCTTTCGCCCGGGCGTCACACGCTGCAGCTGGTGCTGGCCGACCACACCCATACGCCGCACGACCCGCCGGTGATTTCCCAGCGCATCACCATCACGGTCCGCTAGCACGCTACGCACCTTCCCGGGGCGCTGCCACCCGTATCACAGGCGTGACGCCTGGAAGGTATCGCAGTCGGCTGGCCGCCCGGAATCGATGCCGCGACGGAACCAGCGCATGCGCTGCTCCGATGTGCCGTGGGTGAATGATTCCGGCACCACGTAACCCTGGGCTTTCTTCTGCAGTCGGTCGTCACCAATCATCGATGCTGCACGCAGCGCCTCCTCGATGTCGCCGCTCTCCAACACGCTGCGGGCGCGGTCCGCATGGTGTGCCCACACGCCCGCGAGGCAGTCCGCCTGCAGCTCCTGGCGGACCGAGAGCTGGTTGCCCTCCTCTTTGCTCGCGCGCGAGCGCGCGTCATGCACCTTGCGGGAAATGCCCAGCAGATTCTGAACGTGATGGCCCACCTCGTGGGCGATGACGTAGGCCTGGGCGAAATCACCCGGTGCGCCGTGCCGCTCGCGAAGGTCGCGGAAGAAGCTGAGGTCGATGTAGACCTTGCTGTCGCCCGGGCAGTAGAAGGGCCCCATGGCGGCCTGGCCCAGCCCGCAGGCGGACTGAACCGCGCCGGCGAACAGGACCAATGTCGGGTCGCGGTACTGCTGGCCCATACTCTGGAACAGCACGCGCCAGCTGTCCTCTGTGTCGGCCAGGACCACCGACACGAACTCGGTCATCTCCTGCTCTGCAGCGCTTGGCTGGTAGTCCCCCCGCTGTTCCATCGGAGCCGGCGTCCCGCCCAGGCCCGTTCCTTGCAGGACCACGGCAGGATCGACACCAAAGTACATGGC
>CAMYLC010000210.1 GCA_947259195.1 Thermoanaerobaculia bacterium
AGGCTACTGAAATGGGGGATGTGACACAAATTAAATCAATTGCCGCCAAGCTGCTGGCCGAATCAGATGCTTTGGCACCTTTTTGTGACGAATTAATCCGATTAGCTGATGATTTTGATTTCGATGGCATTCAAAAATTAGTGCTCGAGCTAGACGGATAAAATTAGGTTAATTGGTCTTTTTTCCTGAATTTTAGCGTTTTCCACCCTTTTGCATTAGCAAACGCTATTCACACTGAAGCAAAATTGGAGGTTAACGGCTATCAGCCACAATCCTCTATATCCATTGCTGCCTGATCAATAAAAATCAGGGAAAAGTGCAGATTAGAAAGCGACATCCACAAAACCTCATATTTTATAATGCTTCTGTCAATCTAAACTATTGCGGTGGCACGAAAAATGTAAATTCGCCTGGCTAATCTATAATTTCACGCTTCTGCTCGTAGTGTGGATTACGGCTAATGAATCTACAATTCATTGCCGCTGGGTTAAGTACTCGATTACACTTACCAATCCACAATATTAGTTTTTCCAAAAAAATAAACTAGCTAGGTTTTCAATCTGGAAAAGAAATAACTTGGTATTCAATCTGATTGACGCGCAATACGATTGTTTGAGACCAATTCGGGCGCTTTAACCGGGAAACAGCGACCGTTAAACCGCTCAACCTGTTTATTAAACAGCAAGCTTATACAGAAAACTCGCAGGCGTCATTAACGTTGTCTCGATTTTTGCCTGGCAGAATTCCGCCAACATTTCGGCCACCCGGTCCCGCGTTTCAACCGCTCTGGCCTCGCTGTGCTCACCGAGTGTGTCGATGTTCATAACGATCGCTTGTGTTTCTTCTGTGATACGGGTTTTATGACCATTGCGCCAATTCCAACGGCGACACATGACCTCGTTGGACTCTGCAACCACGTATATGATCTCGCCCGGATTCGGATGCTCGGTGATTTCAGGACATCCCAGCGGGGTAAAATTCTCGCTGCCGGTCGCATACCGCAACTCCAGACATCGGCCTGCATGCGTGAGGTCGTCGCCGCCCACAGGTGTTACATCTTTGATTGAGTTGTAGTTCATTATGGCGACAATTTTGTTGATAAACGGAATGCGGATTCCCGGCTTCTGTACCCGCTTGAGGAGGGCGCAGTGAGCCGGTGGATATTTATTCGGGTTAGATTTGAATTGACGATGCGCTTCATTCCAAACCGTCGTACGTGGATTCGATTTTATATCGATCGGATGCTTGGCAGCATCTGCAATGGCTTCCTCAAGCTTTACCTCTAAAGTCTCGGAGGGACCGCTGTTATTAATATTTTTGGCCACCACAATCCCGCGCCGGAAGCTGGAATGTTCTCTAAAAATGTCTTCTTGAATATGAATTTCAACCATGGAGCCTCCTTTATCGATCGGATGGGAGAAAACAGCTTCGCGTACCATTCTAAGTTTCTCGCAAGATGTGCAAAATTTCAATAATGAAATTTTCTTCTGCTTTATCCACTTCCACCATGGCATCGGCCAACTCTTCCAGAAATACCGCACAGGAATTCGGCGCTTTTGGGATCTCGCACTTACAAAGACGATCGCCAATCGCACACCTATCGGCTTTTCACAACCTTGTCCGATCAAATCCTGTTGGACCTGACAGATACAATTGGCGACAACAATCTTTTTTTGTTTACCCAGTATTTCCCCGGCATCATCATAGGTAATCACTGATTGTTTTTCCTACCAATTGTGACTGACAAAATACCAAATCAATGAAAAGGCCGTAGCCAAGCCTTAAATATTGTTTCTAAATGCGTTCAACCTGCCGCATTGACCTCCCCACTTGCATTTCCGATCGGACATGTTTATTATTTATGGTCATGAAAGAGCATAGCGAAAAAATACCCAATCCCAAAGAATTAGAAAAAGAAATCAGTGAATTTCTGGCCAAAAAGTTTGGTGATAATGTAAAAATTGTATCACCGATGGTCCTGACCCAGGAAGCTGTTCTGGACAAAACCAAAGAATCCGGTAAAAGCGGCAAAAAAATCAACTTTGATTTAAAACCGGAGGAATGCCAAGGCCATTTTAGCGACCAAAATTTGCACTCACTTTAACCGCATAAAGCGCTCCATGGAATCAGATGATCCCATCGGCAGTATGGTCGGCAGCATCAAGAACAACGTGCTGATGATCGGACCCACCGGCGTCGGAAAAACCTATATAATTAAATTAATTGCAGATAAGATTGGTGTGCCGTTTGTCAAAGGGGATGCCACCAAATTCAGCGAGACCGGATATGTCGGCGGCGATGTTGAAGATCTGGTGAGGGATTTGGTGCGTGAAGCCGACGACGATATCGAATTGGCCCAACACGGCATCATCTATATCGATGAGGTCGACAAGATTGCGTCCAGCCGCAACCTGATCGGCGCCGATGTGTCCCGCACCGGCGTGCAACGGGCACTGCTCAAGCCGATGGAGGAGACTGAAGTCGATCTGAAGGTTCCCCATGACCCCATTTCAATGATCCAGGAGATCGAGCAATTTCGTAAAACCGGCAAACGGGAAAAGCGTTCCGTCAACACCGGCAACATCCTGTTTATCATGAGCGGGGCGTTTGGAGAGCTGGCGCCGATTATCAAGAAACGACTCTCCCGGCAGGGCATTGGATTTGGCGCCCATATTCAAAAAGCCGAGGACCAAGTCGATATCTTAAAAAATGTGCGCTCCGAAGATTTAA
>CAMYLC010000211.1 GCA_947259195.1 Thermoanaerobaculia bacterium
TACCAATACCGTAAGAACTCCTATGAAGGCTCCATCTGCGCCACCACCGACTCCACAACGTCAGAGTTCGGCAAGCACATGAAGATCACCCGGGCGCCCGAGGATGCCAGTGCCGCGGGCGAAGCGGTTTCCCGGGCACCCTTGCCCAGCAGGTCATCCACGGGCACGCGGTTGCGATGGGCGATTACCGTGACGTCATGGCCGGGCGCGAGCAGGCACCTTGCCATGCCGGGTCCCATGAACCCGGCGCCACTAAAGCCTGTGTGCATGCATCTACTCCTTGGCCATGGACCTTCTCCACGTGGCGGACCTGCCGAGCGTACACAGGCTGGCCTCGTTCGCACATCCTCGCCATCAGTGGCGCTGCGCCTGACGGCGCTATACTCCAGCGGCAATCCAGCCGGAGCTCATTCCATGTCCGTTCACGCCATCTCCCCCTCGCAGGTCAACGACCCGGTCACACAGGCGAAGATCGATCTCGCCGCCGCCCACCGCCTGGCGGTGCTGCACGACCTGGACGAGGGCATCGACAATCACTTTACCGTGACGGCCCCGGGGCACGACGACCGCTACCTGATCCTGCCCTTTGGCCTGCACTGGTCCGAGGCGCGGGCCAGCGACATGATCGTGTTCGACGACGCCGGCAAGACGCTGGACGGCAACGGCATCGCCGAGCTCTCCGCGGTGTGCATCCACGGCCCCATCCATCGCATCGCCGGTGCCAGGGTGGTGATGCATACACATCAGACCTGGACCCTTGCGCTGAACATGCTCGACGACAATCGTCTCGTGCCGTCGAGTCAGACTGCCGCCTATTTCCACGGCCGCGTGGCCTATGACGACGTCTACACGGGCACCGCAGACTTTGCCGAGGAAGGCGAGCGCCTTGCCGGGCTGCTGGGCGACGGCCAGCACACCATGTTCATGAAGAACCACGGCGTGCTGGTAACTGGCGACACGGTCGCGCAGGCCTATCGCCGGCTCTATCTCATCGAACGCATCTGCAAGGCCCAGGTGCTGGCGATGAGCACGGGCCGCCCCCTGGCGCCCCTCGCAGAGCCGATCATCGCCCAGGTGCAGGCGCCACCCAAGCACGACACGCACCCGCGCACGGAGCGCGAGCGCCTGTTCTTCGACGCCATGAAGCGCGTGCTGGACCGGGAGCTGCCGGGCTACGCCGCCTGACGCTCATCGCACCATTGGACGTTCCCTGCATCTGTAGGAGCGAGCTCTGCTCGCAAAGACGGCGATAGGGAAGCCCTTTCGCGAGCTTCAGCTTGCTCCTACAGATTCGGCCGACCTGGTAACGCCCATGACCACCCTCATCGCCGGCGGCTGCGGCTTCATCGGACTCAACGTCGCGGAAGCCTGCCTGGAGCGCGGACAGAACGTCGTGCTGCTGGATCGCAACGCCCCGCCCGCGGCGGCCCGGGATACCTTCGACGCGCTGCGCGGTGCCTGGACCCACGAAGCCGTGGACGTCACCAGCGAGGCGGTGGTGGCGGATGTGTTCCATCGTCATCCGGTGGACGGGGTGTTCTACGGCGCGGCCGTCACATCGGGGGCGCAGCGCGAACGCGAGCATCCCGAGCAGGTAGTGGCCGTGAATCTGCTGGGGCTCGCCCACGTCATCAAGGCGGCCGCCGCCAGCGGCGTGCGGCGCCTGATCAACTTGAGCTCCGGCTCTGCATACGGCGAAGGCGGACTCGCCCGCTACGGCGCCACCGGCCCCCTCGACGAGGAGGCTTCGCGCGCGAAACCGGCGACCCTCTACGGCGTGACCAAGCTCGCCAGCGAGGGCATGTGCCGGCGCCTTGGCGACCTCACGGGCCTGGACACGGTGAGCGTGCGCCTCGCCATCATTTTCGGCCCTTGGGAGCTGGACTCGGGTTTTCGCGACACCCTGAGCGCGCCCATGCAGGCGGGGATCCTGGCCCTGCGCGGCGAGACGGCCAGCGTGGCCCGGCGCGACGCACGGGACTGGACCTACAGCCGGGACGTTGCCCGCGCCCTGCTGGCGCTCATGACGGCTCCCGGGCATCGCCACGACCTCTACCACGTCAGCGCCGGGCGCCCCTGCTCGGTGCTCGACTGGTGCGATGCCCTGACGCCGCACTTTCCCGGATTCCACGCTCGCCTCGCCGCACCCGGCGAAACGCCCAGCGTGGAGCTGCACGGTGACGACGACCGTCTTTGCATGTCACCACGGCGCCTTGCCGAGGACATCGGGCATACCGTGCCGGGGGACATCGCCGAGACGGCGGCCGATTTCGCCGCCTGGATGAAGCGCTTCCCGGACTACTGGCGCCAGCGCGACGGCTGAGCGCGCCGTGCCGGGCAGCCGCGCATGCTCATCTCACCGCGCGCCGGACGTCGCCGGCGCCTTCACCCGCGGCACCCTCGGGTCTA
>CAMYLC010000212.1 GCA_947259195.1 Thermoanaerobaculia bacterium
GGACTTTCCCGCGCATGCAATGATCAACTTCTTTGAAAATCACGCGTTGCTTGGATATTCGGGCCAGCACCAGTGGTTCACTGTCGACGGCGGGTCGCAAGCCTATGTATCGCGCCTTGAGGCCGCCATGCGCAATAAAGGCGTGGACATCCGCCTGAGCGCGCCAACGCAGGCTGTCCGCCGCACGCCACTGGGCGTTGACGTAAAAACTAAGGGCGGGGAGTGGGAAACCTTCGATGAAGTGATTTTTGCGACCCATTCGGACGACACACTTGCGATGCTTGCTGACCCAAGCCCACAAGAGGTGGCGGCGCTGGGGGCAATCAAATATCAGCCTAATGATATCGTGCTGCATGCGGATGAAAGCATTATGCCAAAGCGGCGTGCCACGTGGGCGTCTTGGGTCTATACCGAGGATCGCAATAGCAAGTCAGACCGCATCGACCTAACGTATTGGATGAATTCACTTCAGCCGATCCCGCACGACGATCCGCATTTCGTCACCCTCAATACCAAACGCACCATCCGCGAAGATCTGATTTATGATCAGGTTACGCTGCGCCATCCGGTATATGACCTTGCGGCGCTCGCGGCGCAGGAGGACGTGCGTGCTTTCAATGGTCAACGGAACACTTGGTTTTGTGGCGCGTGGATGCGGCATGGCTTTCATGAGGATGGGCTGGCCAGCGCGGTGGACGTAGTCCGGGGTATTCAGGGTCAGAGCGCATTTGCGCTGGCGGCAGAATGACCACTCGCGTTGATCATATTGCCGGTCAGACCTATCACGGTCGAAAAGGGGCGGTGAAAAACGCCTTTCGGTACTCCGTCGACTATGTGCTGTTGGATGCAGAAGCAGACATTGCGACGCCCGGTCTTTTTTCGCGTAACAAGCGCGGTGCGACGGCGCTTTATGACGTAGATCATGGCGGCGAGCCCGGTTCGGGTCGCGGCGCCGCATGGGTCCGCGACGTACTTGCCGCACACCAGATCACCGGCGTCTCGCAAATCGAACTAATGGCGCAGCCGCGCGTGTTCGGCCATGTCTTTAACCCGGTCAGCTTTTGGCTGTGCAGGCGCTTGGACGGTGAATTGATCACTGTGATCGCGGAGGTTTCCAATACTTTTGGCGACCGGCACAGCTATCTGTGCCACCACTCTGACCTGCGGCCAATTGCGGCTGACCATCATCTGAAAGCCGCGAAAATCTTCCACGTTTCGCCGTTCCAGCCGGTTTTGGGGGAATACACTTTCCGCTTTGACATTCGCGACGACCGGGTTGGGGTCTGGATTGACTATGCGCAGAGCGAAGGCGGGCTTATCGCTACGCTGACCGGCAAACGCGCGCCACTGACCAACCGGTCGATACTCCGCAGCCTCTTTTTACGCCCATTTGGTGCGCGCCGTGTCTTGGCGCTGATCCACTGGCAGGCGCTCAAACTTTGGTGGAAGGGTGCTGGTTATCGTCCGAGACCTGAGCCTCCCACGAAAGAAGTTTCGCGCGGATGACGGCAGCGGCGTCAGGTCTACCATCATACGCTTTGTTTGCGGCACTTTTGTCCGCAGCAGGTCTGCCAATCTATATTCACGCCCCAAAGTTTTTTGTGGATCAGTATCAGGTTTCGTTGGCGGCGTTGGGCGCGGTACTTTTTGGCCTGCGCTTGCTGGACGTGGTGCAGGACCCGCTGCTTGGTCGCTTGTCAGAACGATTGCGCGACCGGAGGGCCACGGCTGTCGCTGTGGGCTGCGCCGTCATGGCGATATCTATGTTTGGTCTCTTTGCGATTGAGCCATTGGTGCCGCCACTTATCTGGTTTGCTATCACGTTGACCGGCGTCTTTTCCGCCTTCAGTTTTCTGACGATTTGTTTTTATGCCCAAGGGGTGGCCAAGGCAGATGCTCTTCCCGGGCGCGGGCATCTGGCGCTTGCGCGCTGGCGGGAAACCGGTGCCTTGCTGGGTGTTTGCGTCGCCTCAGTCGCTCCGGTAGCGCTGGGCGCGATGATGGGTGCGCCGTTTACCGGGTTTGCCATTGGTTTTGCAGTGCTTGCCTTGGCCTCCGTATTTGCGATGCGGCGGCAATGGGGCAATGCAGGTCTGCCAGCATCTACCGGTTTTTCGACGATCATGCGTGATCTGCTGGCGCGCCGCCTGTTGCTGATTGCGCTGTTGAACGCGGCACCGGTCGCGGTCAGTTCGACGCTGTTTCTGTTTTTCGTTGAAAGCGTTCTGGTTGCCCCGGGCTGGGAAGGCCCACTCTTGCTGCTCTTCTTCCTTTCTGCGGCAGCAGCCGCGCCATTCTGGGGAATCCTAGCGGAGCGGTTCGGTCCCAAGCCAGTTCTGCTTTGCGCAATGGTCCTCGCGATCCTAGCTTTTGGAGGCGCGCTTTTTCTCGGGCCAGG
>CAMYLC010000213.1 GCA_947259195.1 Thermoanaerobaculia bacterium
GCAACGGGGCCGCTTTTTGCACTTCATCCAGCATTTTGCGGAAATTACTGATGCCCGCTGCGGCCAGGGGTTTGATTGGTCCGGCGGAGATGGCATTAACCCGGATGCCATCAGGCCCCAGGCTCTGTGCCATATAGCGGACGTTGGCCTCGAGGCTCGCCTTGGCCAGTCCCATGACATTGTAGTTGGGCATGGCCCGTTCCGCTCCCAGGTAACTGAGGGTCAGCAGGGCGGCATTACGACCCTCCATCATGTTACGGCCGGCCTTGGCCAGGGCGGCGAAGCTGTAGGAGGATATTTCGTGGGCCAACCGGAACCCGTCCCGCGTGACGCTATCCAGATAATCACCTTCCAGCTCATTGCGCGGTGCAAACGCCACGGAGTGGACGATGATGTCGAGGCCGTCCCAGAAATTGTCGAGCTTGTCGAAGACGGTCGCAATCTCCTCGTCACTGCTGACGTCACAGGGAACGATAATTTCGGAATCCAGTTCGGCCGCCATTTTAGCGACACGGCCTTCCAGTTTTTCGTTCTGGTAGGTAAAGGCGAGTTCGGCGCCCTCCCGATGCATTGCCTGGGCAATGCCCCATGCGATGGAACGGTTACTCGCGAGTCCGACTATCAATGCGCGTTTGCCTTGCAGGAAACCCATGTGACTATCCTTTGTTAGTGCAATTTTGAGTATGGTGATGGCTGCCGTTGTAGAGTGATGCTGTCATCGTTTATGCTGCAGCCATGAAAACTTTGCGTACCATAGCGTAAAAACCTGTTTGCGAAAAGGGGTTGGCGGGGTTGCTATTACAATTGCGATTGGTTAGGCGGGAAACAAGACATTTGACATGGCTGTCAGGCCTGGTCCTTTTGTGCGGTTTGCTGCTGAGTGGCTGCAAAAGCTCGGAGTGGAATAATCCTTATCCCGTTTCCCAGCAGGGTGAGAACATCCTTTATTCCTCTTTCAGTAGTCGACCCAAGCACCTGGACCCGGTGCGCTCCTACAGTTCCAATGAGTATGCATTTATCGGTCAGATCTATGAACCACCGCTGCAATACCATTATCTGAAACGTCCCTATGAATTAATCCCTCTGACAGCGACGCAAATGCCCCAGGTCAGTTATCTTGATGCGGCAGGCCGCTTGTTATCGCCGGACGCCCCGGGCGAGAAGGTTGCCTACAGTGTGTATGAAATTCAAATCCGCCCCGGGATTCGCTATCAGCCGCATCCCGCCTTCGCCCGCAATGAACAAGGCGCATTGCATTACCAGCATTTGAGCGAGGCGGAGCTGGCGGGAGTATATGATCTCGCTGATTTTACCCATAGTGGGACCCGGGAACTGGTTGCCGCCGACTATGTGTATCAGATCAAACGTCTGGCGCATCCGCGCTTGCATTCACCGATCCAGGGCCTGATGAGCGACTATATTGTCGGACTCAAGGAGTATGCCGCTTCATTGGCCGAGGCTGATGCAATACAAATTCAGCGGGACCCGTCCGCCAGGTGGCTGGACTTACGCCAGTTCGATCTGGAAGGGGTGGAGCTGGTCGATAAATACACCTACCGCATCAAGATTCGCGGCAAGTATCCGCAGCTGCGCTACTGGTTGGCCATGCCGTTTTTTGCCCCCATGCCGTGGGAGGCGGAGCAATTTTATGCCCAGCCAGGCATGCAGGAACGCAATATCAGCCTCGACTGGTACCCGGTGGGCACGGGTGCTTACATGTTGAGTATGAACAATCCCAACCGGCAAATGATTCTGGAGCGCAATCCCAATTTTCATGCGCAGCAATATCCGGCTGAGGGCGACCCTGGCGATGCGCAAAAAGGATTGTTGCGCGATGCCGGTGAAACCCTGCCGTTCATCGATAAAGTGGTCTATAGCCTGGAGAAGGAAAACATCCCCTATTGGAACAAGTTTCTGCAGGGTTATTACGATGTGTCGGGCGTGAGTTCCGACAGTTTTGACCAGGCTATTCAGTTTGGCAGCCAGGGTGAGGCGGTGCTGACGCCGTTAATGCAGGAGAAGAATAGTCAACTGGAGACCGCAGTTCAGACTTCTAGCTTTTATATGGGGTTCAATATGCTGGATCCGGTGGTCGGCGGTGACAGTGAACGAGCCCGTTTGTTGCGACGGGCGATCTCGATTGCAGTGGATT